>NZ_AYVN01000017.1:0-137242 GCF_000502815.1 Mesorhizobium sp. LSJC269B00 | reverse complement strand
TCGCCCTTCGAAGCACCCAGCGCCTCCTCCATCTCGGCCTCGAGAACCTCCTGCATTACCGCACGGATCACTTCGTGCAGCCCCTCCGGGTTCGAAAGCAGAATGTCTTTGACGGCAGCGCTGGTCGATTTACCTTCTGTCTTGGTCATGGTGGCGTTCCTTCCAGGGAATCGGTGACGTTGAACATCACCAGCCTGCCATGACCGCCCTCTCTCAGCGAATTTGCAGAACTCTCAGCACACTACCGAGTCTTGTCCGGGTTCATGACGAATGCCTCGCACATTTCAGTTGCGGGCGATCGGCGCTTCGGCGCGCCGGTCACCAGCTATTGCACCAGGTATCGGTCATACTTTTGGATTGGTTCGACGCCTGATTGCGAAACGCAATGTGCGGGTGTCGGCGCTGGAGCCGGGCCACACCCCGCGCGCAGATGTCTGGCCTTTAGAATTCGGTTTCGCGACGTGACGTCAGCGCAGCGGGTGTCGAGGCGCCCGCTGCGCTTTCAGTTCTGCAATGCCAGGTCGCGCTATGATCGCGACGATCTGCCTGACGCCTCGGCAGGTTCCTGTTGGCCGGGAGGAAGCGCCCTACCTGCCCCCGCTGCCAGATGTCATTTGGCGGCTTCGACCGCTTCCAGAATGACCGCGGCTACTTCTTTTGGGTGCGACAGCATCGGGACATGGCTGGACGCAATGGTTTTGACATGGGCGTTCATGGTCTTCGCGCTGTCTGCAAGCAGCTTGGGATCGATCATCTGGTCATTCTTGGTGACCACTGCCCAGCTCGGTTTCGACTTCCAAGCCGCCGTCGTCACCTTCTCGTCGAAGTTCCCACCGCGCACTGGGCCTTGTGTGACCGCGATCAGATTGGACTCCGCCTTCGGAACATCCGGAGCGAAGTATTTGGCGATATCGTCGTGCGACAGCGTCAGAAAGCCCCCGGCATCAACCTGCGGGTGCGCCAATCCGGGCGGGGTCGGGTAATTTTTGTTGAGATCGGACGTCGACTGCCCATCGCCAGGAGAGAAAGCGGCGACATAGACCAACGCCTTGACGTGGTCGTCATTGCCGGCCTGGGTAATAACGGTCCCTGCCCAGGAATGGCCGACCAGAATGACAGGGCCTTTTTGCTGCGCGATGGCGCGCTGCGTGGCGGCCACGTCGTCGGCAAGCGAGGTCAGCGGATTTTGAACCGCGACAACGTTCAGGCCCTTTGCCTGAAGCAGTGGAATGACTTTGTCCCAAGACGAGCCGTCGGCGAATGCGCCATGGACAAGAACGACTGTTGTCGGGGCAGTCTGCGCCAGCCCCGGTGTCGAACCGCCGGCGGCAGCCAGGAGCGTGGCTGCTGCAAACATCCCGATGCCTGCTCGCCGAATGCCAAGCTTTGAGATGGCAATCCTTATCATGACCTCTCTCCTTTTCATTTGCTTATGATGCCCAGACAGATGCCCGTTCAAAGAACGAAGTGCCATTGCACGTTGGTATAGCCTATACTTTTGGATTGGGCCTGACAGGCGCGCCTTGGACGTGCCAATGAGGATTGCCCCATCAGCGGCCCCGTCTCGAACACGATCCGCCGGGCATACGGTGCGCGCTTGCGGATCACCGCCGCGAGCAGTTGCGGGTCGGACGCGCACTTGCCCCGCCAAATCCTCTTGCCGCCCTGCCGGATCGATATTGCCGTCTCTTTCATGGATACGTCGAGACCGATATACTGTTCCATGGCTGTCCTCCGTTCGATGCCTGGGCCCGGTGTCGATCGTGAGCCCGTTCTTCATCCTATCGGGGGACAGCCAGCCGGCTAGAGGTTCGAACATCGCCGCCACATCGAAGGTGGCCACCGCTCCCGCGATTACGTCATGTTCGTTCTCCGGCCCCTTTTCAGTCGTTCAATGTCACCTGTGCGGATGGCCGCACCTAGTGCAAAAAGCAAGCGGACGTCGGCGATGAGATTTAGACGATCGCTCGAAGCTGCGCCTTGTTCGCTATTGCCGTTTCGCCAAGCGCACGCCAGCGCCACCGCCGTTTTCCGAAATGAACTCGATGCCCGCCCTTTCCAGGGCACCACGGATCGCATTCCGATTTGCTATTGTGATTGGAGGGACGCCATCCGCAGCTTCTGCGCGCCTAACTGTGGCTACTCCCACGCTCGCCGCATCGGCCAAATCTTCGGCACTCCAACGTATTAATCCTCGCGCTCCTCTGATCTGGGCGCCCATAATTTCTTTCATATCATCTAATTTCAAGTTGATCACTTATGGCTCATGTGATATGAAATCGCTCACATAGTTTTTCTGCTTCCAAAGTTTCATAGGAGCAGGGGCTCACATTTGGACTCGGCTGAGGGACGTGCGTCGGGGGGCATCCCAGCCTGACCACAACCAAGCTTCAGGAAACTCGGATCATGGCTGATTCCGACAATATCACGACTTTGCCTCTCGTCACCCGCCGGGGGGTAGTTGTGGCGGTTGCAGCTACGAGACCTGTCCTTCCGCCAACGGGACATTCAAACCTGAGGATCTAAGAGCCGAACACCTTCACCCTTTTGACCAGCGGACAAGAATTCGACACCTGCTTTTATCAGAGCCGCCTCAATGGCCTGCAAAGTGCTGATCCGGGAATCTACCGTGCCGTTTTCCAACCGGACCAACGCATTCAAAGACACAATTGACTTGTCGGCAAGCTCCTGCTGCGACCAACCAAGCAAAGCCCGTGCGGCTCGAATCTGTCGTGGACTGACCATAAGTCCACAATCGGCAGGCAGATTTTTCTTTGCCACCAATAGGGTAATTTTGAACCCTATAAGGTATTTTTAGTGGCGATTCGACCTGCAGATCACATCGGTGCGAAGAGCCCGGCGCGTAGCGACAGACTCTCTGTTCGGCTGACTAGTGGAGGATCGAAAGGCCTTGTTGAAACAGCAACGCTCCGTCCTCCTTCGGACGGGGCCGAAGCCAAATATCGACAGAGACCCTCATCTCGCCGATCAGCATGTCGGCAGGCAGATTGCGACCGTTCGCGTCCAGTCTGACGTATCGCAAGCCCAGCTTGCCCGATCCATAGGCGTNCAGCTCGCTCGGCGTTCCTGTCAGCCGCTTCTTCGAAGGCCTGCCGGGAAACGATGAGACCCGCGTCGAGGCGCGGCCCCTCCCGGTCGATGAGCGCCTGGATTTCATTGCCAGCGCGGAGGGCCGGCGCCTGATCGAGGGGCTTGTCAAACTTCCGCCGCGTGTGCGCGGTCGCGTCTCGTCCCTAATCACAGCGTTAGGAGAAGAACTGGCCGTGATGGACACAAAGGCGGATAGCGAGACAGCCGGCGAATCCGCGCCGGCTGAATTAAAGACGCCCTGAGGGCAGGCGGCTTGTCAGCCGAATTTTCGTGCAGCGGGCACGGCGATGCGGCCGCAAGCCGAGGACACTTCGATTTCGACCCCGAACGCCCGCGAGCGGGTCGCGAATCCCTCGAGGACCTCTCTCGCCGCGCTTCCCGTCACGGCGACGGGCACCAGTCTGCCTGTTGCCGATCCGAGAGACTGAGGGTCCGAACCGATCGCGACGGGCAAGAGATCTATGCCTGCGAGGTTTCCGCCCGCATCATAGCGGCACGCGGCGACGATGCTTTGCCAGACTTCCGGTGGGTTCCATTCGGTTTCGTCGGGGTGGACGTGGAATAGGAAGTTTCCGAGGCCGTAAAAGATCGGGGAGCCATTGTAGATTTCCACGGCCTGCAGCACCGGAGCGCCGTGGCTGACGAGCAGGTTCGCGCCGGCGTCGATGCACATCCGCGCAAAGGTCTGCACCCAGCGGGGCACGTCCTGCCAACCTGGTTCCCAATGATGGTGGTGCAGATAGGCAATGACGAAATAGCCTTGTGCCGCCGCGTGCCGGATGGCGGACAAATGGACACTCGCGCTCCACTGATCGACTTCGATCAGCCGGCCGAAATCGGCGGCTTGCGTGAACACGGTGCCGTAGAAATTGATCTCCTTGCCGGCCGCCACCTCCATCGGGTCCTCCGGTTGCGCATAGTTGGCCAATTCAAACGGGGAGCTTTGCAAATGAGCGCCCAGCCTTGCCAGTCGCCGGAAATGTCCGTCAGGCACCCCTATCTTGCGAACGGTGTTCAGGCGATTGACGCCGGGCCGAGCCGGCCGGAAGGCCGTTCGGTCTTCGGCATACATGTTGGTCGGGCCGGGGCCTGCATCCATCGCAAGAAGCGCGACCTCGCGCGCGCCCAGCCGGCGGCGACCCGGTTTCCTGGCGTCAGTCTCGTCGGCTCCGATGCCGGCATGCAGGAAACCGCGTGCTTCCACTTCCTCCAGGGTCGAGAGGATACCGCCGGCGCCGAGATCGAAGGCGTGGTTGTTTGCCAGAGCAAGCGCGTTGAAACCGATGGCCTGCAATGCGTCGAGCACTTCAGCCCTGGAATATCCGAAGTATTTGCCCTTGGTCGGCCACCCGCCGTGCTTGCCCAGGATCGTCGACTCGAAGTTGGTAAAGACGACGTCGCCTTGGCGCAGGAAATCCGTAACCGCGATGAAGCGTTCGTCTTTGAGGTCACGGATGTCGTGCTTGATCAGGGATTGGCCGGTAACGACCGCGCAGAACTGGTCTTTCATGGAGCTCGCCTTGAAGGAGGGGAGGGCGCTGGCGTTCCGGCCGGCACCTCGTCAATGTCGAAGTCGGTTGCCTCTATTGCGAGATGGCTGGCGAGATATCGCTTTTGAACCATTTCAGGCTCAGCGCCTTGATCGTTCCATCCTTCGTGGCCGCGTCGATGGCGGCGTTGAACTTGGCGAGCAACTCCGTATCGTCCTTGCGCAAGCCGGCGCCGACGCCCGGCCCCCAGAGCCCGCCATTAAGTTCAGGGCCGAAAAACACCACATCCGAACCGGAAGGCGTCTCCAGAAAATCGCGCCAGGTGAAATAGTCGGCGAGGCCGCCGTCGATGCGACCCGCGGCAAGATCGAGCTTCATGTTGTCCTGGCTGTCATAACTTCGAATGGTCACGACATCGCCCAGCATTTCCTTCACGACTGCTTCCGAATTCGACGAGCGCAGGGCCCCGATCGCCCTGCCGGCGAGTGTCGATCTGAGGCGTTCGATGGTCGCCTTTTCCTTGTCGCCGATGGTCGAAAGGTTGACCTTTTCCTTGGTGTCGCCGGCGACGAGACCCAGGTCCTTGCGCACCACGAACTGGTTGAAGCCGGTGGCGTAGGGGATCGAGAACGCGATCGACTGCTTGCGTTTTTCCGTGATCGCCATGCCAGACATGATCACGTCGAACTTGCCGACAAGCAGTGCCGGGATGATCCCGTCCCAATCCTGCGGGACAAAGGTACATTTGATCTCGATGCGACGACACAGCTCCTGTCCAACATCGATATCGTAACCGTAAAGTTGACCGTTCGCGTCGGTGCCGTCCCAGGGCGGCGAGGCGCCTTCAGCGGCAATCGATATGACGCGCTCGCTTTGCGCGCTCGCCGGGACTGCCGACATCAGGGATACGATAGAAACAGCAATAGCCAGGGGTATGCGCATGATGCACCTCTTCGTTGGTTGGATGGAAAGGGGAGCCCAGAACCTGGGCGTCAGGGCAGGGGGGGCGTCGTGATCTCTGGGTCAGGTAGGGCGGGGCGCAATCGCGCCTTTCGTCGGCGAACCGGATGGCCGTCGGTCGACAGCCATCGCTCCAGCAACTGGATCGCTTTCACCGCGATCGAGGTGAGCGATAGGTAGATCGCTCCGGCGACGATGAAGATTTCGTACGGCGCGAACGTGGTCGACACCATCTGTCTCGCCATGCCGGTGATCTCAAGCAGCGTCACGGTGCTCGCGAGCGACGAGCCCTTGATCATCCCGACGATCTCGTTGCCGTAGGCCGGGAGCGATATCCTGAAAGCGATCGGGAAGGTGACCAGGCGAGCGATCTGGAAGCGTTTCAAGCCGAGAGAAGTGGCCGCCTCGGTGACACCCTTAGGCACGGACTGGAGACCACGGCACAGGATCTCGGTGGTGTGTGCCGCGCTGTTCAGCGAAAATGTCAGAAGGGCACACCAGAAGGGGTCGCGCAGGATCACCCAGAAGATGCTTGTTCGCACCGCCTCGATCTGAGCGAGGCCGTAGTAGAGCAGAAAGAGCTGAACCAGCATCGGCGTTCCGCGGATCACATAGGTGTATGCGAGCACCGCGAGCGAGAAGCCGGGACGTCCGAACGCGCGGATGAAGGCCAGCGGCACGGAAAGAAGAAATCCGGCCGTCAGCGACAAGACCGTCAGGGTCAAAGTGAGACCAACGCCCGAAGGCAAGACAACCACTGCGTCAAATATCAAGCCGAGGTTCATGGGCCTTCCCTCCTACCGGCCGAGAGCCGGATAGCGCCGCTCAGTCAGCCGGATCGACAGCAACGTGACGGTGGTCAGCGAGAGATAGAGAGCGGAGGCCGCAAGGTAGAAAGTCAATGGTGCGCGCAAGGATCCGGCCCCCACATACGCAACGCGCATGATGTCGGTCAGGCCGACGATCGAGACCAGTGCGGTATCCTTGAAGAGCGAAATCCAGAGATTGCCATAGGCAGGCAGCGCCAGCCGCAGCATCTGCGGACCGATGACGAACATCCAGCGCTGCCAGGCGTTCAGCCCAAGCGACTTTGCCGCTTCGGTTTGGCCCGCTGGCACTGCCGCAATCGCGCCGCGAAACACTTCGGTCGCATAACCGCTGAAAATGACCGAGAGCGCGATAACCCCTGCGGTGAATGCGTTCACCTCGACATACCGGCCGGCGATCTTGCTGGCGAGCGTGGTTCCGCCGAAGTAGATGAGCAGGATAACGAGAAGTTCTGGTACACCACGGACGACTGTGGTGTAGGCGGCCACGACCGCGTTGAGGCGCGGCTTTGCCGTGCCCTTCGAAATCGCCAAAAACAGCCCGAATGCCGTACCCAGGCAGCCGCTGACAAGAGCCAGGCTTATGGTCACGGTAAGTGCGACAACAAACTGAGTAGTAAAACCACCCATGGGGCGCTTTCCTCGGCCCGCAATTGCCGCAGGATACGCCGGTCTTTATTGCCGAGACCAAGCCATATAACCCAAGGTTGCGAGTTGTTATATTTCTAATGTGCAGTTAATTTGAGATACTGGCCAATTCTAACGCTTGAAATTACACACTCAATCTATAACTTTTATTATTTTATCTATAACGCGTCGTTATATACTGAGGCAGTTCGTTGCTCCCCAGGTTGGCGTTGTCTGCCGCCGGGTGGTTATCAGGGAAAGGCGCGCAGGGAATGGAGTTGTTGCAGAGCGACCTCAAGCTCCGTCAGCTGAAGGTCTTCCGGGAAGTGTTGCGGGCCGGTTCGACTAGGCGGGCGGCGGTTGCGCTCGGGATAAGCCAGCCGGCCGTCAGTCAACATGTGAAGCAGCTTGAGACCACGCTCGGCATCACACTCTTCAAGAGATCAGCCAACCGCATCGTCCCCTTGCAGGAAGCCTGGGAACTCCTGCGAAACGTAGAACTGGCCCTGACGTCGCTGGATCGCCTGGACGCGTCGATCTTCGCTATGAAGAACGAGGAAAAGCAGCGGATTGCGATTGCCGCGCCCTCTGTTTTCGGTTTCGTGACCTTGCCCAAGGTCGTGGCGATTATCCGCTCACAGACCGCTTCGAATGTCCGGTCGATTTCTGGAAGCTACGAGCAGATCGGCGAACACATCCTGGCCGGCCGCGCCGATCTTGGAATTTCGAGACTGCCTCTGGATCCAGGCTTGTTTGAATGGGCGCCGCTTGGGTCGGCACGAAACGTATGCATTTTTCATCCCGACCACCGCTTTTCAAAACAGACCTGCATCGAGGCGCAAGACCTGGCAGGCGAAACGATCGTCGATATCGATCCCCAGTTTGCCGCCCACCAGATGAACTTCAATGCCTTGCGCTTCGCCGGCGTTGAGCCGGACATACTGGTGGAATTCGATTGCAACGGTCACGAAGCCGGATACGTTTCGGCTGGCCTGGGCATTTCGATCACAAACGAGATCATCGCACGTGAGTACGCGGCGTTTCAGTTGGGAGTAAGGCCAGTGGAACCGTCCGCGCTCTATCACTACGTGGCGATTTGGCAGAGGGGCAGGACCTTTTCCAACGCCTTGAATGTATCGCTCGAGGCGATAATCACAGCGTTTTCGAAGACGCCGACGAGAGAGCAACAGTTTCTCCAGACGTCGTCCTAGCCGGCCATGGTTTATTTCGGTTGGGACGTGCCGCATAAGGCCCAACCGGGAGGCTTTCTGCGAAGTGGCGCGAATGGCTAGCCTGAACGGCCAAACTGATAGCGAGCGCTCCGCGAACGGCTGGATCGACGGCCCCTATCCGGCGCAGATGGTGCCGTTGGCCGTTCCCGAAGCGGTGCAGGAATTGGTGGCTTCCAGTCTAGAAGTCCAGTCTCGCCCAATGGGCGGCCCTACGCCGCCTTAAGCGCAGGCAATTGCGGGATTACTCTCACCAGGCAGGGTGCTCGTCTGGACTGGCACTGGCAATCCGAAAAGCGGACAGACCTCCCAGAGCGCCGGCAGCTTGTTGCAGAGCTTGCGCGCTCCACGCCGTCCTTTCATGGCGCGGCGAAGTTTCTGTGTCGCGCTCGCTGGGCAACAACTCGCCGCTCCCTGGATCCTTGGGGAGCGACGAGCGCGGGTTGCTACCGAACCTTCCGCCGTCGTTGAACTATGCTGGATGAGTCCAGCTACTCCAGATCGATTGCCCGCCGGCTCATGCTGGCGGGCTTTTTGCGTCAGCCGGGAACATTCCCGCTCCAAGGCAGTTCGGTCACACCCGGCTCGTTCTTCAGCGGTCCGGCCGGTGACCAAGATGCGTCCCTCACTCGTCATGGTCGGCCCGCGCAGCCTCGGAAGCAGGCGCGGGCCATCCATCACAAAGCCCGCTGATCCGACCGACGGGCTTCTTCAGTTTCACCACGCAAAGAAAGGCCCGGTCGTGAACTGACCCCATAAAGTTGGACGGTTCATTGAGTTGGTAGGTTTAATGGCTGGTTCCTGTATTGCACAGGGGCCAGCCCTTTCAAGCCTAGATTCCAATTTCCGGAACCATTCAGCGCCATGGATACACGCTCTGCGGGGTGGCTGATCAAGAGCCGATCTGCGCTCACATCATACTTGACGCATCCTCCCCGGGGGGATACCGGTGGGCATGTCCGAAGGCATCCATAGTTCTCATCCGGCTATCGTGAAGCGCTTAAAGCGCGCACAGGGGCATCTTGCATCCGTGCTTGGCATGTTCGAGGCGCAGCGATCCTGCCTGGACCTGGCGCAGCAACTCCATGCAGTGGAGAGCGCCATCAGCAGCGCAAAGCGAGAACTGATCCACGATCATATCGAACATTGTCTGATCGACACGGAAGCGGGAGGCAACTCGCTGGCAGAGCTCAAGCAACTGGCGAAATACCTATGACCAGTATCGGCGCACGCGTCT
This sequence comes from Mesorhizobium sp. LSJC269B00, assembly GCF_000502815.1. Lineage (NCBI taxonomy): Bacteria > Pseudomonadati > Pseudomonadota > Alphaproteobacteria > Hyphomicrobiales > Phyllobacteriaceae > Mesorhizobium > Mesorhizobium sp. LSJC269B00. The sequence goes on along the minus strand of NZ_AYVN01000017.1, from coordinate 127,761 downwards.
TGGATTGGTTCGGCTTCGGGTCACATGATCATGACGCGCATGCTCATGACGATGGCTCGCACGGCCATACGCACGGGGTCATCGACGCAACGATTGCAACCACTGACCGCGGCATCTGGGCCATCAAATGGTCGTTCGTCATCTTGGCCATGACGGCGGCATTGCAGATGGCCGTGGTGTTGGTGTCACGCAGCGTGGCGCTGTTGGCCGATACGATCCACAACATAGGCGACGCCACAACCGCCATTCCGCTCTGGATCGCATTCATGCTGGCACGACGCAAGCCGTCACGGACCTTCAGCTACGGCCTTGGCAGGGTAGAGGATCTGGCCGGTATCATTATCGTGCTGATCATTCTGTTCAGCGCCATCGTCGCCGGGTACCAGGCTATCGAGCGCCTGGTCAGTCCGCAGGCAGTGACTCATCTCGGTTGGCTGACCGCGGCGGGCATTGTCGGCTTCCTCGGGAATGAGGCCGTCGCGGTGTTTCGCATCCGTATCGGCAGGGAAATCAACAGTGCGGCGCTCGTCGCCGACGGCTACCATGCCCGCACCGACGGGCTTACCAGCCTTGCAGTGGTCATCGGCGCCATGGGCGTCTGGCTCGGATTTCCACTGGCCGATCCGATCATCGGGCTTCTCATCACGGTCGCTATATTCGGTATCGTCTGGCAATCGGCGCGCTCAGTGCTCACCCGCATGCTCGACGGCGTCGAGCCGGGCGTGATGGCCGAAATTCAGCATGCCGCTGCGCATGTGCAGGGTGCTCGCGTTGTCGACGCCAAGGCCCGCTGGATTGGCCACAAGTTGCATGCCGACATCGCTATTGCAGCCGACGGAACCTTGCCTCTCTCAGAGGCAAACAAGATCACGGCGGCGCTGGAGAACGAACTGTTCGAACACATGCCGGCGCTCGCAGCTGCCAACATCCGGTTTTCGACCGACCAAGGTGAGCACGAGCATCCGCACTCTCATGATCAGGGCGAACATCACGGCCACCAGCACTGACAACTGCCGGAAACCACTCGCTTTTGCCGGTCTCGGCTGATGTTCCAGGCGCTTGTCGAATTTCAGCGCTCCATATACCTGGCGCTCGCAGATCAGATAAAGCTGCTGTCAGTTGGCGGTGATTGGCTTGCGTTCCTTGCCTTTCTGCCGATGGGCCTCCTGTTCGGTGCGGCACATGCTCTGACGCCCGGCCACAGTAAGGCTGTCTTGGCGACTTACCTTGCAGGTTCGGATGCGAAGGTTTCGCGCGGCCTCCTGGTGTCGATTACGCTGTCCTTCACTCACGTGGCGACAGCGGTGCTGATCGCCGTATTCTCCCTGCCGCTCGTCTCGATTGCATTGGGCAGCGTTGGACGCGCACCACTGCTTGAGGGTGTGAGTCGCGGTCTGCTCGGGCTGATCGGCGTCTGGATGCTTTGGCGTTCGGTGAGCCACGGCCACCATCACAAGCATGAGGGCGAGGCCGTTGGAGTCATGGCCGGTTTGATTCCGTGCCCGCTGACCCTTTTTGTCATGACCTTCGCGATTTCCAGAGGGGTGCCGGGAGCTGGAATTCTGTTCGCAATCACCATGATGGTGGGCGTGGCCCTAACGCTGTCCAGCGTGGCGGTACTGTCGATCTTGTTTCGGGAGCACCTGGTGCATTTTTTCGACAGCAGGCCACGGCTGTTCGATACCATATCGCGAGCAATCGAAGGCGCAGCGGGCCTTGCCCTCGCCAGCGTAGCGGTCTGGCAACTTACAGCCGGATAGAGCCACAGCTGTCCACAGACCCTCTCCTTTCTTAGGAAAAGGCGATGAGAAGCTGCGGCACGCAAGGCTGCTGGAATTCTGGGAGGATGATGGAAATGGCCGTGCCTAAGAAATAGCGCGCCACCTACGCCTGGATGTACGGCGCCCAAGCGCGCAAGGATGGCAAGGAGCGTGAGGCGCCAGCTTACTGGCAGGAACATGCCGATGCGTGGCTGCAGGGCTTTGACGGTGTGGCGATGGCTGGTTTTGGTAAGACCAAGACCGTCAAAGACGAGATGGAAGCCGAGGTCGACGAAGCCGCCGTCGAGCGGCCCGCCGAATAGCCATTTTGCCGTATGCTGTATGGTCGTTTTTGATTGAAGAAAGGGCTTCGTTGGGCCTATAGAGATTGCGTTTACCATTGCCTTTTTGGGAGGATGCGATGGTTGCAACGCCCATAGAAATCGCTCAAGCCGCTACTGCGACTACGGCCACCTTGCTGAAGTGGCAGAAGTCCATGGAGGAACGCGCCACGTTTCGCCAGAACATGGATCAATCGCGCAGGGCGATNATCTGCTGAAGCGCCTTCGCCAACGTCATCGCGACGACATGGCGGAAAGTTCGGAAAATGCCAACCCGTCTACTGCGCCGATATCGCAACGCGCCGGCAGCTAGCGGGAGGCGACCAGAGCCGATGTGATGGGTAAAGTTTCACTGGCCGTTCCTTGGGTGGGCAGGCAAGTTAAACTTTGTCAACGAGCGGCCTTTTTCGCGCTCGCGGAAGCGCCACGTGGCTTTCGACCAGGCGCACGTGCTCGGCGTCGACAGTCACCAATGGCCGGAGGCTGACGGTTACCTTGTCCCCGTCGATGCGTGTGACAGGGCCGATCAATNGTCGACAGTCACCAATGGCCGGAGGCTGACGGTTACCTTGTCCCCGTCGATGCGTGTGACAGGGCCGATCAATTCCATATGCTGGCCAATTACAGCCTTCGAAGTCGAATCGACAACAGAATGCGGGAAGTCGTAGGAGGGGATCGTCACGCTTATGCGATCGGGCGTCACGCGGCCGCGCACAATCGCCGTGACTGCGACCTCGTTGCCAACTTTGATAGTTCCCCGAGCCATGCCCAAGACTTTGGAGCAGCCGGCGCCAGCGTCAAGATGAGGGGGAGCTAATAAAACCCCTCCGCGCCGCGATGCAACATCCAGCGCTAATGCGGATTCCACCTTGAAAGATCGATTCCCCAGGTCTTATAATCCGTAATTAGCCTGTTGGAGGTGGAGGGAACTGCGATGGGCGGCACAGTTCAGAACACAAACTCAGACAGTGTGGAGTGGCCGAAGCCTGCTGAGAACGGCTGGTCCGCGTTATAGAGAAGGGCAAGGAAGACAGCTGATCGAGCTCGAATCTTATGCCATGGCCTCTGCGGAAGGCCAACGGATCCGTCTAATCTCGAGAAGTTCGGTCGCGAGGCTTTGCCGGTCCTGTCCCATTCCACTGGATGAACTGCGCGACGTACCTTTAGAATTCCAATGCCCCTCCTGTTCACGCCGTATGGTGAGAAGGGGATCCTGGCTGNGAACTGCGCGACGTACCTTTAGAATTCCAATGCCCCTCCTGTTCACGCCGTATGGTGAGAAGGGGATCCTGGCTGAAAACGATTGCCGGTTTCAAATGCGATAGTTGCAGGTCCAGAGTGCGGATCGGCTACGAAGAGAAGCTGGCCATATTCGAGCGGCACCTTAGAAAGGTGAGCGCCAGCACAAAGTCAGTGAACAACCGCCCTTGTTAGCGGCCGCTTTAGAGATCGGGTGCAGTGGGTACACGGGCTTTTCCCCGCTATCCTTTTTTCTCCCGGCCCCGCCACCGTCTATCATCGGCGGCTAGGCCGCTATCACCTTCTGAGCGGGCTAGCGATGGAGTGCCTTGGACGGTGAAAACGATTCCGGCATCCTCAAACGCTTTGCGGATGGCGGCGATGTTGTGGGGACGCGGTTTCCTGTATCCGTTCTCAAAAGCGCTGATCACCATCTCGCTAAGATTGGCCTTGGCGGCAAGTCGCACACGCGGCCAGTTCAGTAGGGCTCGTGCTGCTCTGACTTGATCTGCTGAGAGTACGGTTCGGCTGTCCATAGCCAGTCGAACATTTAGTATCGCTAAACTGTTCCCCTTGACCTTCTGCGATTTCTAACGGTGTGAGGCCGGCCTGTCGCAAGCCGTCATCGATTGTGGCTGCAACCTTTCGGACGGTTGTTACCTCGGCACCAACAAGACGTGCTGCCTGCATTCTTGCTTGGAGATCAGCCAAGCGGGCAACCAGGGCTTGCGTCCTCTCGAGTTCAGGGTTCGTCATGTTCATTGTCCAGCTGAGTGGCAATTCGATTTGTCCGGCTGAGTATCGTTTGAATGCACACACTCGCCACCCAAGGGTGGCGAGCGTGGGTTCGTTCGAAATCTCAGTCGTAAACTTTCACGATCTTGCGGGTACCCGGATCGACCAGGACCGTGCGGTTGTCGACCACCACGTAACGGTATTTGACGTTCGGGACCTCGTGGATCTCCACAGTTTCCGGCAGAGCTGTCCCGACGTTCAATTCCACGCCGGGAAGGTTCACCGAAGCCAAGGGCTGCTTCTTAACATACTCACGGATGACCGTGTCCTGTTCCGGCTGGATGATAATGTCGTCAGCGGCGGCGGAGCCGATCCCCGCCAAGAGCAACATGGCTGCGGCGGTGTTCACAAAGTGCATCTTCATATCTTCTCTCCTGCAAGGACCGGCACACGACGACCATCGTCCCGCACTGCCCGGCAACCAACTTTGAACCGGGGTAAACGTTCCCGCCTACGCACCTTTGTCTAATCCGATTGGTCTAAAGTCCGACCGTACAACGCAATGGTCTTACCTTTGGACTAGGCGGAACGGATTAGGGCTTCAGCTTGTTGTTTCTCCACAACGGGAGAGAACAAATGGATCAAAGTGTTGGCCAGGCGCGATGGTTGCTCGCACCGATTTTTGCAACAGCCGTTACCTTTCTGGTAATGGCGGTCGTCCTTAGCTGACATGTCTTGGATCGGCGCAGCCAGGTCCCTTCCTGCGCTGATAGGATTCGCGAGTTGCTTGAGCGGCTGGCAAATCCTCTATTTTACCGTGCGCTGGGCCTGCTCCTTCAGCAGGCGGGGCGCTTCGTTCAGCTCATGTAACTTGGGAGGTTTACTATGGATCGGCGATCCTTTTTGACAGCGATATTTGGCGTTGCAGGGGCAGCAGCCTTTGCAAGCGCGGTCCGGCCTATCAACGCATTGGCCGGTGTTCCAGCGGCAAAAAGCGGCATTCTCGAAGAACTCGACGCGCCAGACGCCTTCGACAACGAAGGTACTCACGCGGAAGTGGAGCCGGTCAACCATCGGCGCTACTACGACCAAGATTACGACCCAGACTACGACCCAGATTACTACCACCGGCGCCGCCGCCGCCGGCGCGGCTGGAGAAGAGTCTGCCGTAGTTACTGGCGACACGGGCGCCGTCGGGTCCGGTGCTATCGCCGACGTGGTCCTTCGGTCGTCTTGCGATTTTAGCTAGTCGGCTGCTTCTGCTCATGGCCCGTTCCGGCTGACGTGCTGAGAACGGGCCGGTGCTGCCTCACGGTGGCTGGCTTCAGTTTTTGTGTGGCACGATGTAGCGACTGCTCACCGCACCCGCCCCTGTGCCCCGCGTGACGACAATCGTGCTATACCCGGCTGGAAGGGAACCTGTAGCGGAGGGATCAATCGAACTGCATCGCCCCACGATCTCCCCGTTGGGAGCGCCCTCGAGCCTCACGGCTAACGCTAACTGGCATGTCTCAAGGGATCCGAACATGGACGGTGATGTATCGAGTGGCTTGCAGACTCCCTGGGCGGGACTGCAAGAAAGCAAAATCATCACAGCTGCAGTTGCCGGATCCATTCGTGAAGCTCCGTTGTTCGACGAGCCTCAACGCGGAATAGCGAGCTTTGTTTCGCAGGTGCTAAAATATGAGTTTTCTGGTCTGGCTCACGGTGGCGGACTTTTCATTGTCACAGCTTTCGCCTCTCAATTGTCGATCCCGAACGGTAAAACAGCCATCCGACGAGACACACCGAGAGGATTGCGATGGCCAGAAGGATGCCGCCGGCAATGTTCACCATCAACATGAAATCCATCGGACCTCTCCCTCTTATATGCCGACAGTCGGAAACTCGTGAAATCAACATGGGTGAACAGGTTGCGAACATGCTGCTACGGTTTTTGCAGAGCCACGGGATGAGACGAGACGGACCAGCACGACAGGGACTAGCTCTCGTCGCAACAAATTGACACACAAGGACTCGACGGAGTCGAACGGCAAGGGCAGGGACGCCATCAAGCGAATTTCAAAACCGGTGCCTTGGCCGACGGGTAATCGCTGATAACATCAAGGTATGCCCTGAGGTGACGTCACAAGGCAGTGTGCTGGGTGCCGATTGGGCGGGCGGGTTGTATGATGCCCGGCGTATTGGCCGGTTTAGAATGGAAGCTTGATTTCGCCGACCGAGAGAGGCCTACCGGCCGCTATGAGCGCCGCAACCGTCTCTCTGTCCTGTTGCCGGCGCTTCACGAGNGCCGACCGAGAGAGGCCTACCGGCCGCTATGAGCGCCGCAACCGTCTCTCTGTCCTGTTGCCGGCGCTTCACGAGGCCGTTCAGCACCCTGTCGAGAGATATCGCGCCGGCGCCGGCTACGGCCAGGACGAACATGCCGCCCGCTTTGGCGAGATCCTTTTCGAAATGCAGCAATTTCACGACCATATCGCATCCGCAGCGCATGAGGTTTCTTGATCCCGACCGGGGCAGCACCTTGCGGTAGACAGGTGAGTCAGCCGGCCGCAGGCGGCCGACCTCTCGCCTTCCAGAGGTCCTGGAATGCGCCGACCGACCCCGTCGTGCTCGTCAATGTGTAGGTTTGCAGTGTGGTGTTCCTTCAAGGTCAATCAGCAGCTTATGCATGGAGGACCACGGCAAGCGGCGTTTTATTCCCGGACAGCGCAATTTCTGTCTCGGCAATGTGATTGGTCCGGGCGCCTCGTTTTTTTAACGCTCTTTGGCCCGCAACATCGGCCGTCCAGTTCGGGAATATCGGGGCCTTTCAAGAATTCGGATATTATGAGAGCAGCGACGCGTCGGGCGACGAAGGGGGAAACAACTTCGCAGTCTCGTGCGACAGCGGCAAAGCTGCCTTCCTCAGCAGCGTCGAGTAAGTGGCGGAGCAGGCTTTGTGTCCTGTCACTGTAGCCAATTTCCACCCGAGCCGAGAGGAGGCGCCTGGCTCAGCGTCTGCTTGCCGGCATCCTGTGTGGGGCGGGAGCGCGGGGGGCAGTCCAGGCGACCGGCAGGCAACACTCGCGTCTGTCTATCGCGGCGATGGGAGCCTCGTCGAGTTCAGCAGCGTTGTGGAAGCAGTCCGCTGCGCGCGTCAAAACGCTATTGCTAAGCACAATGCCGGGGTGCCCGATGATCGTCGCATTGAGTTCCGGATTGGCATTCATCTGGGTGACGTCGTGCAGGAGCACGATGGCGACCTGATGGGTAGTGGCGTCAACATCGCCGAGGGTATCCGGGTTGCCCGGGCGTAGCGGCTTTGAAGCCGCCGATTACAAGTATTCTCGCCCTGTGGCCGCCGATTCTGCGAATTAAGGATTGGACGAATAGGCATGGGGGAAAAAGGCCGTTATTCTAAGCCTCATTCACCCTCGATGCAGGAATAACGAGATCACGGAGTAGGAAAATCGCATGCTGTGCGGCGGAGGTGCTGACACGGGCGAAATTCACACCCGCTCAACGACAAGCGCCCATCCGCTGTCCCGATGGACGGTGGATAGAGTTTTGGTGCCATGAGCCAAACCCACACATTACAACCGTCATCTATCCGCTTCCCGGTACAGCCGCGGCTCGTGCCGGCGGTCAAGGCGGCGCGTTATCTCCACCTGACGCTGCGGGAATTCATGGAATTGCTGCCCGCGTTGCAGGATCAAGGCTTTCCCAAGGCCTGCCCAATCACCGGCAACTACGACATGGTTGCGATCGACTCCTGGCTCGATCGACGCTCGGGTCTTGCAGGATCGGGATCCGGCGGGCAGTCTAGCATTGACATTGCAAGAGCGAGGCTGGCGACCCTTGGGTAAGATCAAGTTGAAGCACTACGTCATCCGTAAGGGCAGGTACGGCTACTGGCTGCCGACGCCGAAGATGGTCGAAGCTGGCTTCAGATGCATTTCCTGTGGAATCGACGGGCCTGAGGCTTGGACGATAGCCAGGGAGTGGGAAGACCGCTGGCAGGAACTCCGCAAGGGCAGGGAGCCGTCGCGCCTGCATGTATGGCCAAAGGATTCCATCGGAGACGCCTTTGCACGCTATCGCCGCATGGATGCATGGAAGCGCAAGCCACCGCGCACCCGCGAGGATTGGGAACGCGGCTGGACCTTCATCGAGCCGTACTTCGCCGACCTGCCGCCAGCCGACATCACCCTCGAGCTGCTCGACGACTGGTATGGCCGTCTGCTCCGGGTCAAAGGTGTCGACATCGCCTACCGTGCCGTAAAGACGTGGCGTTCGCTCTATAATGTCATGGCCGGCATGAAGCTATGCCCGCCCGGCTCCGACCCATCGCAGGCGATCCGCCGCCAGACGCCACCACCGCGCCACCAGACCTGGACGGCAGGCGAGGCGGTGCGCATGGTCAAGGGCGCCTGGCGCGCCGGCTACCGCGGACTGGCCTGCGTCATCGCCGTTGCGTGGGACACGAGCTTCTCACCCGTCGACGTGCGCACGCTCACACCGGCGCAGGCAATGCAGACAGCACAGGAATGGGGTTTTCTGATTGCACGCAGCAAGAGTGGCGAGGCGGCTTTCGGCACGCTGTCGTCACGCACGCAGCGCCTGGTGCTGGCCTATGTCGAATCACTAGGCGTCACCCTGCTTGACGATGCGCCGATCTTTCGCTCGCGCGGTTTCGCGCCGGGCCCGAAGGGCGGCCGGCCGCGCGCCGGCGTGCCTTACACCAAGGATTCTCTGGTCGACGACTTTGCCGATCTGCGCACGCTGGTGTTCGGGACATCAGAGAAGCGGCGGCTGATGGACATGCGGCGTTCCGGCGCGGTCGAGGCAAATGCCGGAGGCGCGTCGGTCGAGGCAATCTCGGCCAAGATGGGCAATTCGATCGACGGGAACAAGGCGCTGCAGAAGACCTATATGCCGGTCAATCTGGCCGCCGTCCGCTCAGCTGACGCCAGCCGCCGCAAGGGCAGAACGCTGCTTGGCCTGGAACGGAACGAATACAGAAAGTTGAAACTCTCCGGAGAATGAGAGTTGAAACTTTTCAAGGGGCGGTAGCTAACCCCTTGAAATTAATGGCGCGAGTGACGGGGCTCGAACCCGCGACCTCCGGCGTGACAGGCCGGCACTCTAACCAACTGAGCTACACCCGCGCATTGGACGAGCACGTGTCAGCCGTGTTCGTCGTTGGGGCGGTGGATAAGGGGTTCGCCACCGGGTGTCAAGCGCAGCTGGACAGCATAAACGCAAACAGGAGAAGGTTTTTTGACGGGCGGCACTTTGCCCGCGAAAACCACTGTGCGGCTAAGCTCGCAGCTGTTCATTTGGCCTTGCGAAGCCGGTTGCGACCGCTTAAAGGTCCGGCCGGAGCGGGCGATTAGCTCAGTTGGTAGAGCGCTTCGTTTACACCGAAGATGTCGGCGGTTCGAGCCCGTCATCGCCCACCACTCAATTTCTTGATAAATCGGTGCTTGCCCGGAGTTACGGTCTCATATCCGGTTGTATGCGTTGTCGGCATTCTGCTTCCTGGCCTTGTCGCGTTCGAAAGGGGTGACGCAGACCAAGTCGCTCTCGAACGCTTCACGCCAGACGTAGCCGTCGCGGCAGGTGCTGTCGCCGTAAGGTCCGCCGGTCGGCGAACGATTGTTGCGGGCATTGGCATTCTGCGCCTGCACCTCGCCGTAGTCGGCAGGACTCACGCACACGCTGTCGCCGAAGATCGCCGATCGCCAGACGAATCCTTCCTTGCACCCTTTGGCCTCGATCGCTGCGGGCTCGATAGGCGACGGCAAAGGCAAAGGGGAGGGCCTCGGCCACAACGCCACCGTTGTCCCGCCGATGCCGAGCGCGATCATCGCGACCAGCCCGTGCAGCAGCCAGAGCCTCGGCCGCCGCGCCGCTGGCTTCGCTATCGCCGACGCAATCGCCGCCATATCGTCGTTGAAGCGCTCGTGGCGGACCTCCATGGCTTGACGCTTGGTCAGGTCCTGCAGATCGGGTGGCAAGGCGCTTTTCTTTGGCATGCTGGCGCCGTTGACGAGCACGGGGATGACGCGCACCCCAGCCTGGAGTGCCGTACGGATCTCCTTGCGCACGAAGTCGTCGGGGGACTCCAGCCGAACCTGGCCCTGCTCATCGGTAAGCGCGGCCCACTGCGGCCCCACGATCGCCAGCATGATTTTGCAGCTGGCCAAACTGCGGGCAAGCGCCACCTCAAAGTCATCGCCGGGGTTGAGCTTGTCGACGTCCATGAAGATGGACGCATCAGGAAGCGCGCGGTTCAGATTATCGTAGACGCGGCCCGCCACGCCGGAATCGGTCTGCCGTCGGTAGTTGATGAATACGTCGCCAAGCAAGGCCTGCCTCTTCCCACATCAACGAGAAGGCCCCAAAATAGCATGAGCGGTGACCTCGCAGCTAGTCTGGCGATGGACTGGCCATTACTGCGGGTGCAGTCCGTTTCATGTCTCGCCAGAGGACACATGCACCGGCCCTTCGCGTCGCACGGTGGACTAAGTACAAGAGGCCATTACGGCGCGTCGCCAAAGCGGAATATACACAAATGTCTTCCGTCTGGATGGCAGCTGCAGAGCAAGTTCGACCCACGCCCGCGACGATCGGCTCCGCCACTTCTTCCTGTTTCGGCTCGCAGATGCGGGCAAGCGTGTACTTGTCGACGTTGTTCGCATACGGCTTCGATATCGGCGTAGGTGCCGTGTCACCGTGCCGCGATAAGGGTTCACAGCGGTCGAGTTGACGATAGCGTTCTCAGCGAAGATGTTTGCGGTTCGAGCCCGTCATCGCCCACCATATCCGGCCCGCATATCCCGAATGCCAGGCGCGGCCGCAATGAGCCGCACCCGCCGTTCTTTCCTGGCGCGCTAGTCTATCGCTTGACGTAGCAGTTCTTCTTCACGCGGCGGATGGGATCCTCGCCAAAGGCGTCGACGCTGCATGTGACGCCGTTCCTGAATACGCCCTGGACGTACTGGCCACGCGCCCCGTATCTCACCACTTTGCGGCCACGGAACTCGCAGAACCGCCCCTCCGAGGCGCAGGCCACCCATCTGCCGCGGCCCTGGCCGTAATCATTATCGCCGTAATTGTCATCATTGCCGTAATTGTCGTCGTCGTTGTCACCATAATCATTACCGCTATCGCGCCTCGCAATATAGCAGGCCTTGTCGCGCCCGGGCGCCGGGTCGCCGAAGACGCGATTCGAGCAAGGCACGGAACGACGATCGAAGAAGCGGGAGGTGGTCTGGCCGCGCGCGCCGTAGACCACTTCCGAGGGGTAGGGCAGGCGGCACGTGCCGCCTTCATCGGCGCATTTCTGCATGCGCTGGGCCGACGCGGTGGCGGGGAAAAGGATAGAAACTGACGAGGCCAGGCCGACCAGGCAAATGAATGTAAACGTCATCCGGATCAAAGCAGTGAAGGTTTTTGACATGATTTTGTCTCCCGTTCGATTCGACCAGCATGGTACAGCTGCCTTGTTAAATGCACGATGAATGAAAGCCCTCGCGGAGGCAGCACAATGATCGACCATCCACGGCGGCTGATGTTACAGCTGCTATTGGCATTGGCAATCTCTGGTATTGGGCGCTTCGCCTATGCGGGGAATGTGGGCGACGGCGTCGACCAGCCCGCCGCCAAGGCAGCCTTGCTCAAGGCCTATCCCGGCCTTTTCACCATTTCGGGCAATGTCCTGACCTGGACCGACGGCACCACCATGGTGTGGAACGACGGCAAGCAGCGCGACGCCGACGCGCTGCTTGAGAGCCCCGACATCGAAGACATGTTTCGCTACGTCTATCCCAGAGCAGCCGAGGGCGCGCTTGTCCCGGCGGAGGATTTCGATCCCGGCCGTATCCGCAATGAACCTTTCTTCGAGAAGCTCTACGGGGCAAGTGCCGCCGAGGTGGGCAAGCACATCGCCAACGTCAAATGGTTGCCGAAGCTCGGCAAGAAGACCGTGCAGGTCACCAGGATTTTCGGCATCAACGACCAGCTGGGCAAGGTCTCCGCTGCGCTTGAGGCGATGCCCGCGGAGCTGAGCCGTTACGGGCTCAAGCCCGGCGGCGGCTTTGTCTGGCGGCCGATCGCCGGCACCGACCGGTTGAGCGTTCACTCGTTCGGAGCGGCCTTCGATATCAATGTCGGCTTCTCCGACTATTGGTACAACAACAGGAACAAAACCAACCCGAAGGCCCACATTCCCTTCAAGAACCGGATTCCGCTGGAAATCGTGGAATTGTTCGAGAAAAACGGCTTCATCTGGGGCGGGCGCTGGTATCACTACGACACCATGCACTTCGAGTACCGGCCTGAGTTGCTGCTGTACAAGAAATCCGGCTGATCACGGCGGCAGCAGCCGGAAATCCTTGCCTTCGGGGAGCAACTGGCCGCCGTCGACGACGATGGTGGTGCCGGTGATGTAGCTGGCATCGTCGGAGGCGAGGAACAGGAAGGCGTTGGCGACGTCGCGCGGACTGCCGAGGCGTCCGAGCGGGATCGAATCCTCCATGTTCTTGATGTAGGCGGCGCCGCGATGCAGCTCGATCGCTTCGGTCAGGATGTTGCCGGGCTCGACGCCGTTGACGGTGATGCCGTAGCCCGAAAATTCCAGCGCCGCCGAGCGGATGAAGCCGTTGATGCCGGCCTTGCTGGCGGCATAGTGGCCGTGGCCGGGGCTGGTGACGTGCGGACCGGTGATCGACGAGGTGTAGAGCATGCGCCCGTAACCTTGCACCTTCATCGGCGCCAGCGCCGCCAGCGTGGCGTTGAACGTGCCGCGCAGATTGACCGCCATCACCCGGTCCCAGTCGTCCGGGCTGGTGTTTTCGATCAGCTGCCAGGGATAGATGCCGGCATTCTGCACGACGATGTCGAGGCGGCCATGGCGGCTCAGCGCCAGCGCCACCGCAGCTTCTGCATCGGCCATTTGCGAGATGTCGGTGCGAATGAAATCCGCGCCGAGCTCGTCCGCGGTCGCCTGGCCGGCTTCGGCCTCGCTGTCGGCCAGGACCAGCCTTGCGCCTTCCTCGGCAAAGCGCAGCGCAATGCCCTTGCCGATGCCGCGCGCGCTGCCGACGATAAGCGCGACCTTGTCTTGCAGCCGTCCGGTCATGTGAGCTGTCCTGTCATGCGAGTCTTTGGCGAATGGTTTGCTTGAAGGCGTCGAGCAGCACGGCGGCGAGCACCAGCAGGCCATGGATCACCTGGGTGAAATTGGCCGGCAGGCCCATCAGGTTGATTGCCGTGTTGATGGAGGAGAGCAGCAGCACGCCGGCATAGACGCCGGGCAAGGTGCCGACACCGCCTTTCAGGCTGACGCCGCCGATGACGACCGCGGCAAAGGCGTTGAACAACAGCCCGGTGCCGAGATTGGCGGTGGCGCCCGAGGTGCGGATGGCGAGCAGCCAGCCGGCGAGGCCGGCAATGGCGCCGGCAAGTACGAAGGCGATGATCAGATTGCGGTTGACGCGAATGCCGGCGCGGAAGGTCGCGGTCTCGTTGCCGCCGATCATCACGAGGTGGCGGCCGAACGGCGTCTTGGCCATGATCAGCGAGAACAGGACGAAACAGGCGACGGCGATCCAGGCGGTCAGCGGCAGGCCGGCCATTCGCTGGATGCCGAACCAGCGGATGGCCGGCGCCAGATCCTGTGCCGAGCGGCCGCCGGAAATCACCAGCACCAGGCCGCGCACCCAGATGTAGGACGCCAGCGTAATGATAAAGGCGCTCATCTTCACCTTGACCACGAGATAGCCGTTGAAGGCGCCGATGAGGCCGCCGACGGCCAGCGCAACCAGCAGCGAAACCGGAACCATCAGCCATTGCGGATTGAGCTGTATGCCCATGCCGATGCCCGATGAGCAGAACAGGATGCCGACCGCCATGGCGCTGAGTGCGGCCACCGATTCCACCGACAGGTCCATATGGCCGGCAATGATGACCAGCGACAGGCCGATCGACATCACGCCGAGAACGCTCGAGGCCTCGATGATGTTGGCGAAGATGCCGAGCTGGAAGTAGTTGGGGACGAAGACGGAAAAGACAACCAGCACAAAGATCAGCATGAACCAGACGAGGTTGTCGAGGACGAACTCCAGGGCTTTGCGGCTGCGCGGGTTCATGGGCTGATCCGGTTGGCGCCCCCGAGAAAATCAGGCTGAGAAATCAACTCGATTTCGTCGGGTTCAGGCGCGGGTTTAGGTTCGCCACGGTGTCCTGGGACGCGGCGTCGTGAATGGGCAGGCTCCGGGCCGCAATGGCCCGGAGCGCTTCGCTAGGCGACTATTCGACAGACTTGATCGTGTCCGTCGGCGGCTTCTGGTTGCCCCAGAAGGCCGGATTGTCGACGTTTTCCTTGGTGATGGCGGCGCCCGGGATCTTGATGTTGGGGCCCCAGCTCTCCTTGGTCACGGTCGACTTCAAGCCGAGCACGTCATACTCGCCAGGCTTGATTTCCTGCTTGCCGGCGATCTTGTCCATGAACATCGCTACGGCCGCGGCCTGCGCGTAGAGCGGCTGCTCGACTTCGACATTGAGCCAGCCCTTGCGGATCAGGTCGAGACCGACCGGAGCGCCGTTCGAGCTCATCAGCATGACGTCGCCCGGCTTCTTGCCGGCGGCCTCGAGCGAGGCGACGGCTGCGACCGACAGGTGCGCGGCATGGCTGAAGATCAGGTCGATGTCGGGGTTGGCGAGCATCTGGTCGGCAACGATCGTGCCGGCGTTGCTGGCTTCCCATTGCATGGCCGGCAGCGAGATGATCTTGACGTCAGGAAACGCCTTCAACTTCTCCTCGAAACCCTTCTGGATGTCGAGCGTGTAGGGATCGCCGGGATCGCCGAGCACCTGCAGGATCTTGCCCTTCACAGAACCGTTCTTGGCGGTCAGAAGCTTTTGCGCCTGCTCGGCGGCGACGTAGCCGATCTCGACCGTGCCCGCCACCGAGGTAAAATCGGACGGGGTCGAGGTGATCTGGCGGTCGAACTCGACCACCGGGATGCCGGCCGCACGCGCCGCTTCGATGGACGGCTTCAGCGCGTTGAAATCGACGGCGGCCAGGATGATCGCCGCCGGCTTCAGCGCAATGACGTCGTTCATCTGCGATTGCTGCGCGTCGGTCTTGTTGTCGGCGTTGAGTGTTTTCACCTCATAGCCGACCTGCTTGAGGAACAGCTCCAGCGCGCTCACCGAGCCGGTCTGGAATTCATCGAGCAGGGTCGGGACCATGTAATAGACGGTGCCCTTGGTCTGGGACATTGCCGGCGTGAGCGAGGCAAGAGCCAGTGCCAGGATACCGAAGACAAGAACCAGTATTCGCTTCATGTCGTTCGCTCCTCTTTTATACCGGACCCCTCTTTTGTCCCTCAACCTGCCGGTCCGGCACCGGCAAGCGTCTCACCGGTGATCATGTTGATCACCGCATCGGGACTTGTTTTGTTGCGTGCGACATCGCCGGCCACGACGCCTTGCCGGATCACCACGATCCGGTCGGCGACCTGGAAAGCCTGTTGCATGATGTGGGTGATGATGACGACGCCGATGCCCTGGTTGGCCACCTGGCGGATCATCTCGAGACCGCGCCTGGTCTGCTCGACGCCGAGTGCCGCGAACGGCTCGTCAAGCAGCACCAGCTTGCCGCCCCAGTGCACGAAGCGGTTGAGCTCGATGGCCTGGCGTTGGCCGCCCGAGAGATGCTCGACATTGGTGCGCAGCGACGGGATGCGGGTGCCGGCACTTGCCAGCGCCTTGCCGACCACGGCCTCCATGGCGCGCTCGTCGAGGATGGGGACACCGAGAACCTTGCGGGTGATTTCGCGGCCCATGAAGAAATTGGCGACGACGTCGACATTGGTGCAGAGCGACAGGTCCTGGTAGACGGTCTCGATGCCGGCAGCCTTGGCCTCGGCCGGCGTTTTCGCCAGGAATTCCTTGCCCTCGAACAGCATGCGGCCGGAGCTCGGCTCGAGGCCGCCGGCGATGATCTTGACCAGTGTCGACTTGCCGGCGCCGTTGTCGCCGAGCAGCGCCACGACTTCGCCCTTGCCGATCGAGAAGCTGATGCCCTTCAGCGCATGAATGGCGCCGTAATTCTTGGTGACGTTTTCGAGTACCAGCAGCGGTTCGGTCATGCCGCCACTCCCTTGCTGTGCATGAGGTCTGACCGGCGCTCGCGCTCGGCAATGAACATCTGGCCGAAGCGCGGCGACAGCACGCCCGAAACGGCCAATGCAGCAGCGCCCCGCAGCACCGAATGCTTGCCGCCGGTCGCCACGGTCACGCGCGGTGTCTTGCGGTCGCGCCGCGCCGAGACCGAATTGGGAAGCTGTCCCGCCGCGCCGACCAGCTTTTCCAGCAGCTCGGTGGGCGCAAGCCCGCCGAGGATGACGGTTTCGGGGTCGAACACATTCTCGATGGTGACGATGGCGTTGCGGAAGATCGGCGCGATCTCGGCCACCCAGGCGGCGTCGCTGACGTTGCGGCGGCGACGTGCTTCGAGCGAGAGATACCGTTCGAGGCAGCCGCTGTTGCCGCATGGACAAGGTTCGCCGCCGGGAACGGCAGGGATGTGTCCGATTTCGCCGGCATTGCCCCAGGCGCCGCGCATCACCGCGCCGTCATGGACGATGACGCCGCCGAGGCCGACGCCGAAATAGAGGTAGTAGTATTCGGAATAACCGGAGCCGAGACCGTAAAGCCGTTCGCCCATGGCCGCCGCCGCCATGTCGGTCTCGAAGAAGGCCGGCAGCCCGGTCGACGCCGCCAGCCGTTCCGGCAGCGCGACATCCTTCCAGCCGGCCATGGTCGTCGGGCCGACGAAGCTCATCGATTCCACGCCGAACGGCCCGGGCAGTGCCATGCCGATGCCAAGCACGCGGCCGCCGGGCCGCAGCGCGGTCAATTCCGGCACCATCGCGCCGATCAGCTCGAAGGCATGGTCGGGCGTGGCATGCGGCGCCTCGCGGTGTGTGCTCTCGATGACATCGCCGCTGAGGTTGATCAGCGCCGCGTCGATGCCCATCGGGGTGAGGTGGACCCCGACGGCATAGCCGCCCTCGGGGTTGATCCTGAGCGTCGCCGGCGGCAATCCGCGGCCGCGCGGCTCTTCGCGCAGCGACAACAGATAGCCATGCTCTTCGAGCTCGCGAACGATGGTCGATACGGTCTGGACGGTGAGGCCGACCCGGCTGGCAATGTCGCCGCGGGCGATGGGGCCGTGCAGGCGGATGGACTCCAGCACGATGCGCCGGTTGTAGGGCCGCCCGAACTCCTGATTGGTTCCCCGCAGTGCCATGTCCCGCGCCCTTTAGGAAGGCTAAGACTTGCACAGGCAATTTATTCAGTCAAATGGAATTCAAAAATAATTCGGAATGGTTCCCAGACGCGGTGCAGGACCTGTCCCATGCGCCGCGCTGGCCGATTGCAGCCGGGCTGAAACCACCGCAATGGTGAATGACGTCAGGCGGGCGCGGGGCTCGCCCGACCAGTGATCCAGCAGGAAAACCGATGATCGAATTGCCTTTTGCGCGCGATGAGTACCAGCGGCGGCTCAAGAAGATCCGCGCCGAGATGGCGGCGCGTGGGCTGGAACTGCTGGTCGTCAACGATGTCGCCAACCAGCATTACATCACCGGCTATGACGGCTGGTCGTTCTACACGCCGCAGATCGTGCTTGTCCCGATCGAAAACGAGGCCGAGCCGGTCTGGATCGGCCGCGCCATGGATGCGGCAGGCGGCTTGCTGACGGCCTGGATGAAGCCGGAGAATGTGGTCGGCTTCCCCGAGGACCACGTGCAGCGCGCCGATCGCCATCCGATGGACTGGATAGCGGCCTGCATCGTCGCCAAGGGCTGGGGCGCGAGACATATCGGCATCGAGCTCGAAGCCTATTATTTCTCGCCGAAGGCGCATGCCCGGCTCGTCGCCGGCCTGCCCAATGCGAAATGGCACGACGCCGATCTGCTGGTGAACTGGATCCGCGCCGTCAAATCCGCGCCCGAAATTGCTTATCTGCGCAAGGCGTCGACACTTGCCGAATCGGCGGTTTCGCGGGCCTTCGAAGTCATCGCGCCAGGCGTGCGCGAATGCGATGCGATTGCCGCGATCCAGGCGGCGCAGATTGCCGGCAGTCCAGACTTCGCCGGCGACATCACGGCACTGCCGCCGACCATCCTCGGCGGCGAGAATGCATCGGCTCCGCACATCATGTGGAGCGATCGGCGCTTCGGCAAGGACGAAACGATTGCGCTCGAACTTGCCGGTGTCTGCCGCCGCTATGCCGCCGGCCTAGCCCGAACGATGCAGCTCGGCAAGACGCCGGCCCGTGTCGCCGACACCGCAAAGGCGGTGATCGAAGGCATGGATGCGGTGCTCGACGCGGTCAGGCCGGGGACCACAGCCGAAGCGGTCGAGGCCGCATGGCGCAAGGTTATCCAGCGCTACGGGCTGAAGAAGGAATCGCGCATCGGCTACTCCATTGGCGCCGCCTATCCCCCGGATTGGGGCGAGCACACGATCAGCCTGCGGCCCGGCGACAAGACCGCGCTGCAACCCGGCAATGTCGTGCACTCCATTCTTGGCATGTGGATGGATGGCTGGGGCATCGAGATCAGCGAGACCATTCTGGTGACCGAGACCGGCCATGAGACGCTAACCAAATTCCCGCGAGACATCCATGTCAAATCCTGACCGGTCAGCCACGACGGACGCCACCGCGACCCGCCTGACGCATCTGCTCAATATTGGATCGTCCGGCGCTCGATCAGCACCACAAGACAAAACAGGACGATCGACAGGCCCGATGACAGCACGATCGCCGCGTAGAGGCGGTCCGACTGGTAGTTGAAGGACGCCTGGATGATCAGCACGCCAAGTCCTTGGTCGGAGCCGATCCATTCGCCGACAATGGCGCCGATCACGGCGGTGGCCGAGGCAATCCTCAGCGATGAGAACAGCATCGGCAAAGCGCGCGGCAGCCGCAGGCTCCAAAACACTTCTGGGCGCGTGCCTCAGAGGGTTTCCAGCTTGCAGAAACTTCACGCCGCAGGGCGTGAGTCAACGATCACGACGCCGGAGCACGCGATGTCGGATTGCCAAACAACAGGATGGTACAACGGGTGAAGGAGGCGGGGGCGTGCAACCAGCCGCCTGGCTTGACCCTACAGATACTGCTCGACCTTCTTGCCGACGGTCAGGAAGCGCAGCGGGTCGATGGCCTCGCCATTGTGGCGGACCTCGTAGTGCAGGTGCGGGCCGGTCGAACGGCCGCTGCTGCCGGTTTTGCCAATGATGTCGCCGGCTGCGAGTTTTTGGCCGACGGCAACGTCGATCTCGCTCAGATGGCCGTAGCGCGTGGCAAAGCCGTTGCCGTGATCGACCTCGACCATGCGGCCATAGCCGCCGTTCCAGCCGGCCTTGGTAACGATTCCGGCCGCCGTGACCTTGGCTGCCATGCCGACCGGCGCGCGGAAATCCATGCCCGAGTGCAGGGCAGCGGTGCCGAGGATGGGGTCAGTGCGTACGCCGAACGGGCTGGTGACGGAGTGGCCCGGCGCCGGGTTGGCGAGCGGCAGCCGCCGCGCCTCTTTCTTCAACTGGTCGAGCGTATCCAGCGCCTCGTCCAGTTCCTTGACCTTGCTGTCGAACATCATCGAGCTGTCAAGCGGGATCAGCGGTCCGCCGACATCGCTTTCGTTTTTGCCGAAATCGCTGTCGACCGGCAGACCGGCCGCTTCCAGCGCCTGGGTGATGGCATCGGCGTTCTTGTAGGCGTTGTCGGCCAGGGTTTCGATGCGGGTGAGTTGCTGGCTCTCGATAGCCTTCAGTGAATCATTGATCGAGACGAACAATTTGTCGGCGCGGTCCGCAGCCGTTTCGCTGGGCAGCGGATCGGAACGTGTCGACCACAGCGAGAATGGCCTGGTGTCGCCCGAACCAAGGCTGGCGACCGAATAGGCGAGTGGCTCGCCGCCAGTCAGTTCGGCATGTTCGTCGGGTTTTGTTGTCGCTGCGGCATCAGCGGTTGGCGGCGTCCCGACTTCGTTTTCGGCCCGCTCGAGAATCGGGCCGAGGCGGCCATGGCGCTGGCTGAGCTGGCTCTGCCGCTCGATCAATTCGCTGACCTTGGTTTCCATCAGTTTTTGGTCGAGAAGCTGGCGGCTGGTGATGCGGTCGACCTGCGCGCGCAATGCGGAAATGCGATCTTCATAGGCCTGCTGCATGCGCGCCTGCCGGGCCGTGGTGGCGCCGATCAGATCGTCGCGCAGTACGAGATAGGAGGTCGCCAAGAGATAGCCGATGGCGATCGCCGCCAGTGCCGAGCCGAGAAAGGCGACGAGCCACGGCCGGATGGTGAAATGCCGTATTTCATTGCCCCGCGCAATGATGACCGTATGCGGCTCCTTGCGCCTGCCGAAGACCGCTGACTGACCGGTTAGGTTCACGGGACCAAGCTTTCGTTACACCAACGAAGCCCGATTACACATTATTAGGGTTAACAAAGTTTTGCCGTCGCGGGCGCGCTAGTGACCAACGGTCAGCCACCCGCATATGTCTTATGCCCCAATGCACTGCGCGGCGTTGGCCAGATCGGTGGCGCCTCAGAGCGCGCGGACCGCCTCCAGCACTGCTTCGGCATGGCCTTTCACCCGGACCTTGCGCCAGATCCCGGCGATCCGCCCGTCCTTGCCGATCAGGAACGTCGCCCGCTCGACGCCCATATAGTTGCGGCCATACATCGTCTTTTCGACCCACAGATTGTAAGCCTCGATCACCTTGCGCTCCTCGTCGGCAACCAGGCCGACGGTGAGATCGTATTTGGTTTTGAACTTGTCGTGCTTCTTCACGCTGTCCGGCGACAGGCCGATCACCACGGCGCCGGCCTTTTCGAACTCCGGCTTCAGCTGCGAAAAGCTGATCGCCTCATTGGTACAACTTGTGGTGTCGTCCTGCGGATAGAAATAAAGTACAACGGGCTTCCCCCGCATCGAGGCAAGGCTGATCGAGCCGCCGCCGTCGCGCGGAAGATCGAATTGCGGCGCAACGTCGCCAACGTCGAGATCAGCCATATCGATGCCCTTGTTTGAGGTTACGCGGCCCTAAATCAAAGAGACAGAGCATGATGTCTGGACAAACGGAAACCGTTTGTCCGAGAAAACCGCCTCACACTTTTCGGCATCATGCTCTAGCCTGCGTCGTTATAGTGTCGGGCGGGGATTCGTCCACGATCGAATTCGCACAACGGAAAATTGCGTGGATCAGGAAGAACCGCAGCACGAGAAAATCCGGTTCAGGCGTGACGAGATCACCGACCTGGGGGCTTTCCCGTCCGCTTGCCGCGTGCCGCCGCTCGGCAAGGCACGGATCGGCCGCGGCTTTCGCATCCTTGCCCGGCTGTTTGCCGGCATTGGAGCCCTTGTGCTGCTGGCGGCGGCCGCCGTCTACGTCATCGGCGCCACCGGCATCGGCAGCGAACGGCTGCGGTTGGAAGCCGAAACGGCGATCGAGAAACTGGCCGGTTTCGACGTCAAAGTCGCCGTCGGTCCTGCCAGCCTGACACTTGACGGATCGAGCTTCATTGCGCTGCAGGTCAAGGATGTCAGCGTCGAGACGGCCGACGGCAAGCCGATGGCCGATGCCGGGCGCGTCCGCTTCGGCATCCGGCTGGTCCCGCTGCTTTCGGGCGAGGTTCGGCTGACCAGCGCCAGGATTTCCGACGCCCATATCGTCACCGCGGCAATGCCGTCGGGTGGTGACTGGATAGCGCGCCTGCGCAATCAAGACGGTCTCATCGATCCGGAAAAACTGGCCGCCGTCGTCTTCAGTGACGTCAATCGTGCACTCGATGCCGTGCGCGAGGATTCGATGCGCCGCATCGATCTCAAAAATGTCGCGTTCGAGCTGCCCGAGGCCGGATCGGTCAAGCTGGTCACGATCGCCAACGCCACGGTGCTGCAGTCAGGCCCCGGCAGCATGGAGTTCTCGTCCGAGGCGGATGTCGATGGCCGCGCGCTCACCGTCACGGCCACCGCCACCCGCGATACGAGCTCGATGCGCGTTACCGCCTTGAACGCCGCCATCGACATGGCGGATGTCGCGGAGACAACGCCGGCGGCCGGCGGGCGAACCGGCGCGATGGCTTTGAAGCTCACGGGATCCGAAGGCTCGGGCGAGACCGATTCGCGGCTGACGGGCTCGCTGTCGCTAACCGGCTCGGTGCTCGACCTCGGCACACGCGGGCTGTTGCCGGCCGATGTCGATGTCGACGCCGCCCTTGTCTCCGGCTCCAACAAGATCGATGTCGGCAGGCTGGTTCTAAAGACCGGGCGCTCGGCGTTCAATTTCGCCGGCTCGATCGGGCCAAAGCCGTCGACCGGCGCGGCCGGCGAGGAGCCTTCCTATCGTTACGACCTGACCAGCGACGGCTCGACGCTGGCGCCTTCGGAATCGCCCGAGCCGGCGCTGAATTTCTTCGCCCGCATCGCCGGCGTCTATCAGATCAAGAGCCGCAAGCTTGTCGCCGACCAGATCGGCATCAGGTCGGGATCGGGGAGCGAAGTGCTGGGAACCGCTGCGGTTTCCTTCATCGACAACGGACCGCCGGGTATCTCGGTGTCGCTCAACGTCCACGACATGGCGGTCTCGCACGTCAAGCAATTGTGGCCCTGGTTCTCGGCCAAGAACGCGCGGCTGTGGGTGCTGCAGAACCTGTTTGGCGGCCGCGTCGTCGATGCCAGCCTGCAGTTCCAGGTCGTGCCGGGGCGTCTCGGCAACGGCGTGCCGCTTTCGGCCGACGAGGTGTTCGGCCGCTTCCAGGTCGAGGGCTCGCGTTTCGACACCGCCGGCCGCATCCCGCCGATACGCGATGCCGTCGGCGTCGTTTCCTTCCACGGCAACGATGTCGACGTCGCGCTGTCGTCGGGCAGCGTCTATATGCCGAGCGGCCGCACCGTGGCGGCAAGCAATGGCACACTGTCGGTAAAGGCGGCAAACCACCCGCCGGTGATCGGCGCGCTCGACATCGACGTCGCCGGCGAGGCGCCGGCCATCGCCGAACTTGCCTCCTACGAACCGATCAACGCCATGCGCCATGTCGGCATCTTGCCGGACGACCTGTCGGGCACGGTGACCGGCCACGTCAAGGCCGACATTCCGTTGCAATCCGGCGTCGACACGTCGAAGCTCGATTGGCTGGTATCGCTCGACTACAAGGACCTGTCGCTCGCCAAGCCGTTCGAAGGCCAGATGGTGACCGATGCCGACGGCTCGATCGAAGTCGGGCCCGGCAAGGCGGTGATCTCTGCCAAGGCGCGGCTGAACGGCATTCCAGCCGAGCTCGATCTGGTTGAGCCGCTCAGGGATGGCGGGCCGCCGCGCAGCCGCAAGGTGGCGCTTGTGCTCGACGACAAGACGCGCGCCATCGCCATGCCTGGCCTGTCGCCGCTGATTTCCGGCACCATCAAGGTGGCAATCGACAAGAGCGGCGAAGGCGGCAGCCAGAACGTCGACGTTGACCTGACGAGCGCCAGGCTGGACATTCCCTGGGCAGGCTGGAGCAAGGGGCCGGGCATTGCCGCCAATGCCACTTTTACCATGAGCAAGTCCGGCGATACCACGACGCTGTCTGACTTCGACCTCGACGGAAAGAGCTTTTCGGTCGAAGGCGATGTCGTCCTGGTCAAGGGCGCGCTGTCTTCGGCCCGCTTCAGCAAAGTCGCCTTGAACCGGGGCGACGATGTCGCCGTGACGGTGAAGCGGTCGGGCAAGGGCTTCGCAGTCGATGTCAGCGGCAACGCGCTCGATGCCCGCTCGCTGATCAAGCAGTTCACCTCCGATGTCGATACCGCCACCAAAACCACCGGCACGGACGCGGTTTCGGTTAGCGCCGACGTCAATTCGCTAAGCGGGTTCCATGACGAGGTCCTGTCCAATTTGAAGCTCGACTACAGTGCCGCCGGCTCCAGGGTGAACAGGCTCAAGGTCAGCGCCGCGGCAAGTTCCGGCGCCGCCATCACCATCAGCAATACGGCAGGCAATGGTGCTCGCGCGCTCACCATGAAGTCGGCCGACGCAGGCGCCATATTGCGCTTCCTCAACATCTACGAGCATATGGAAGGCGGATCGATCACGCTGGCGCTCAGCGGCGCAGCCGACGGCCCGATGCGGGGACAGGTCGATTCGAGCAACTTCTTCATCGTCAATGAACCGAAGCTTGCGTCCATCGTATCGACTACGCCAGCCGGCGACAGCCGCAGCCTGAACGAAGCGGTCAAGGGCAAGATCGACACTTCGCGGGTAAAGTTCGAGCGCGGCTTTACCGAGATCGACAAGGGGTCGGGCTATTTGAAATTGGCGAATGGCGTGCTGCGCGGCCCGCGCATCGGCACCACCTTCCAAGGCACGCTCTACGACCAGAACAACAATATGGACATGACCGGAACCTTCATGCCGGCCTATGGCCTCAACCGCATCTTCGGCGAGTTGCCGTTGGTCGGCGTTCTGCTCGGCAACGGCCGCGACCGAGGCCTGATCGGCGTCACCTACCGGCTTAAGGGCAACGCCAACAAGCCGGTGCTGGACATCAACCCGCTATCGGTAATCGCGCCGGGCATTTTCCGGTCGATCTTCGAGTATCGCTGAGGATCCCAGAAGACGGCTCAGGCAGGCCGCACAAGCACGTGCTTTTTCTTGCCCACTGAAAGCTTTGCGACGTTTTCCGGACTCAAATCCTGAGGCGTCACCATCCGCCGGTCGTCCGCCACCGGCTGGTCGTTGAGGCGCACGGCGCCGCCCTGGATATGCCGGCGCGCCTCGCCGTTCGACCCGGCAAGGCCCGCGGTGACCAGCAGCGACAGGATGCCGATGCCAGCTTCCAGCGCTGCGCCATCCACCTCGACGCTCGGCAGGGTTTCGGCCGTCACGCCTTCCTCGAACGTCTTGCGCGCGGTTTCCTCGGCCGCGAGCGCCGCCTCGCGGCCGTGCACGATGGCCGTGGTTTCTGTGGCCAGCACCTTCTTGGCCTCGTTGATCTCCGAGCCGCCAAGGGCGGCCAACCGCGCGATCTCCGAAAGCGGCAGCCGGGTGAAGATCTTCAGGAAGCGCTCGACGTCGGCATCCTCGGTGTTGCGCCAGTATTGCCAGAAATCATAGGGCGAGAAGAGGTCGCCGTTCAGCCACACCGCGCCCTTGGCCGATTTGCCCATCTTGGCGCCCGACGATGTCGTCAGCAGCGGCGTGGTCAGCGCATAAAGCTGCGGCGTGCCCATGCGGTGGCCGAGATCGACGCCGTTGATGATGTTGCCCCACTGGTCCGAACCGCCCATCTGCAGCCGGCAGTCGTGGCGGCGGCTGAGCTCGACGAAATCATAGCCTTGCAGGATCATGTAGTTGAATTCGAGGAAGGACAGCGACTGTTCGCGCTCGAGCCGCAGCCTGACGCTGTCGAAGGTCAGCATCCGGTTGACCGAAAAGTGGCGGCCGACATCGCGCAGGAACTCGACATAGTTGAGCTTCATCAGCCAGTCGGCATTGTTGACCATGATGGCGTCGTTGCCAGTGTCGCCGAAGCGCAGGATGCGGCCAAAAATTCGCTTGATGCCCTCGATGTTGGTGGCGATCGCCTCGGGCGTCAAAAGGCTGCGCTGGTCGTCACGGAAGGACGGGTCGCCGATCATCGAGGTGCCGCCGCCCATCAGTGCGATCGGCCGGTGGCCGGTCTCCTGCATCCAGTAGAGCATGGTCGCCGATATCAGATTGCCGATGTGCAGGCTGGTCGCCGTGGCGTCGTAGCCGACATAGGCAGTCACGGTTTCCTTCGCGAAAAGTTGATCCAGCCCGGTCTCATCCGAAATCTGGTGGATGAAGCCGCGCTCGCTCATGACGCGCAGGAATTCGGACTTGAAGGCGGGCATTGTTTCTTCCTGAAAGCGCCGGGTCCGAACGGCCCGGCATGGCCTGAACGCGGGCGTTTAGCATCCAAGCGCGTCAAGCAAAAGTGGTTTCCGATTTTGCGCCGGCATGGACAGCCTATTCTGCACTGCCGCGCATGCTTGCTTCATCCTGTCGGCTGGCGTAATGAGGCGCCGCGCCAACGGGTTCGATCCGCTGGAACGGCACCGCACGGCATCCACCGAATGCCATATCTTGTGACAGAGCCCGACGCGATATGCCGGACGCATTGATATCCATCGTCATTCCCTGCCGCAACGAGGCGGCGAACCTGCCGCTGCTGATCGACGAGATCGAGGCGGCGATGACCGGGCGCGACTTCGAAATCATCGTTGTCAATGACGGTTCGACTGACGACACCGCTTCGGTGCTTGCCGCTGAAGCCGCCAAACGTCCGTTTCCGCTTCGGCAGCTTCGGCACGAAAAATCCGCCGGCCAGTCGCTTTCGGTGCGCTCGGGCGCCTGGGCGGCGCGCGGCTCGATAATCGCCACCATCGACGGCGACGGCCAGAACGACCCGCAATATATCCCCGTGCTGGTCGATGCGCTGCGTCGGGCAGGGCCCGATTTCGGCGCCGCGCAGGGGCAGCGGTTGAAGCGCCGCGACAGCAAGATCAAGCAATTGGCATCGCGTTTCGCCAACTGGCTGCGCGGCGCGATCCTGCATGACGACACCCGCGACACCGGCTGCGGCCTGAAGGCGATCCACACCGATATCCTGCGCAAACTGCCCTTCTTCGACGGCACGCATCGTTTCGTTCCGGCCCTGGTCATCCAGGAAGGCTACCGCGTCGTCCATTGCGACGTCGTCGACCGCTCGCGCCGCCACGGCAAGTCGAATTACGGCATCTTCGATCGCGGCCTGCAGGGCGCGCTCGATCTCGCCGGCGTCTGGTGGCTTCGGCGCCGGCGCCGCAGAATGCCAAAGGTAGAGGAAATCACGCATGGCTAACGTGTTTCAGGAATTGGCGACCTGGCTGCACCAGGTTTTCGTCAAGCAGTTCGACGCCTGGGTTCTGCTCGGCTTCGTTGCCCAGTTCTTCTTCACCATGCGCTTCCTGGTGCAGTGGATCGCTTCGGAAAAGGCCAAGCGCAGCGTCGTGCCGATCGCTTTCTGGTTCTTCTCGCTGTTCGGCGGCGGGCTGCTGCTCGTCTACGCCATCCAGCGTGAGGATCCGGTGTTCATCGCCGGCCAGGCCATGGGCATGGTGATCTATGTCAGAAATTTATGGCTCATCGCCAATGAGCGCAAGGCGGCGATGACCAAGGTCGACTGAGCCACCAGTCCCGCCAAATTCAGTCTGTCCGGTGTCGAAATGAGCAGGAACTACATCTTTCTCTTCCTGTTCAGCCTGATGATGACGGCGTCGGGACTGGCCTCTTTGCCGCCGCTCGACCGCGACGAGCCGCGCTTCGTCCAGGCGACCAAGCAGATGACGGAGACCGGCGACTATGTCGACATCCGCTTCCAGGACGCGTCGCGCTACCAAAAGCCGATCGGCATCTACTGGCTGCAATCGGCGGCGGTGACGCTGAGCGGCCAGGGGGCACAGGCGCCGATCTGGATTTACCGGCTGGTCTCGGCGCTGGGCATCGCCATCGCCGTCGTCGCAATCGCCTGGACCGGGGCCAATCTGTTCGGCGCCAATGCCGGTCTTGCCGCCGGCCTGGTCATGGCGGCGATTTTCGCCACCGCCTTCGAAGGCCGCGACGCCAAGACCGACGCGATGCTGCTTGCCTGCTGCGTTCTGGCGCAAGGCGCGCTGGCGCAGATTTATCTGGCATCGCGCCGCGACGAGCCGGTCGCCGGCCATCTGCCGTGGATTTTCTGGGCGGCGCAGGGGGCGGCGATCCTCATCAAGGGGCCGATTGCACCGCTGCTGTCGGCGCTGACGGTGCTCACGCTGGTTGCCTTCGAGCGCGATTGGTGCTGGCTGGCAAAGCTGAAAGCGGCGCGAGGGCTGGCTCTGGTTCTGCTCATCGTGCTGCCCTGGCTCGCCCTTATCACCTGGAAGAGCAACGGCGCCTTCCTGCAGCAGGCCGTCGGCAAGGATATGCTCGGCAAGGTCGCGCAAGGCGAGGAGTCGCACGGCGTTCCGCCGGGCTTCTACGTGCTGACCTATTGCCTGTTCATGTGGCCGTTCGGCCTTGTGGCGCTCGGCGCCGGACTGCAGGCGCTCAACCGATTGCGCGACGATCCGCGCCTGCGTTTCTGCCTCGCCTGGTACATTCCGTTCTGGCTAGTCTTCGAATTGATCCCGACGAAACTGCCGCATTATGTGCTGCCGGCCTATCCCGGCATGGCCCTGCTCATCGGCTGGCTTGTGACGCTGACACCGCAAGAGGCAAATGCGCCGCTCAGGCGCTGGCAGACATGGCTGTGGTGGGCGACCGCATTCGGCACCGTCCTGGTGACAGTCGGTCTCGCCGTGCTTTGCGTCGGTGCGCCGATCTATCTCATGAAGACATTTTTATGGTGGAGCGTTCCGGCCGCCGCGGNTCGCCGTGCTTTGCGTCGGTGCGCCGATCTATCTCATGAAGACATTTTTATGGTGGAGCGTTCCGGCCGCCGCGGCAGCATTGGGCGCCGGCTACCTCGCTGTTTCGCGCCAGAAGCTGGTGCCGCTGGTCCGCATCGGCGGGGCTGCGGTTTGCGCCGGTATAACCTACGCCCTGCTGTTCGGTGTCATCGTGCCGTCACTGAAACCGATTTGGATGAGCCGGGAAATCGAGGCTGCGGTTCGCGCCGATCGTCCCTGTGAGATGAGCGTGCTCGCCTCCGCGCAATATCACGAACCGAGCCTGGTATTTCTGGTGGGCACAAAGACGGTACTGACCGATGTCGATAGATCGGAAGAGCACACGTCNAGACGTGTGCTCTTCCGATCTAAGAAGGCCAGCCGCGTCGCTGAAATCGACGGCATCAACTATTCGTCAGGTGATAAATTGTCGCTCGGCCTGTACCGTGTGGCGAACTGATATCTCTTCGATGATCGCTTCGAGCTCCGCATGTTGACGAAGTCGCCATCACCGGCGCGTGCCGCTATGCCTGCCATGCTCCGGCAGTCTGTCGATAATTTCCGCGATACTTTCGGGATTGTACGGCATCGCCTGGCGACGCGCCCGGCGCGCTACCCGAAAATCCTGTGGTCGGTCTGGGTCGTGGCCTGGCTTTTGCTGACG
This sequence comes from Mesorhizobium sp. LSJC269B00, assembly GCF_000502815.1. Taxonomy (NCBI): domain Bacteria; kingdom Pseudomonadati; phylum Pseudomonadota; class Alphaproteobacteria; order Hyphomicrobiales; family Phyllobacteriaceae; genus Mesorhizobium; species Mesorhizobium sp. LSJC269B00. The sequence goes on along the minus strand of NZ_AYVN01000017.1, from coordinate 98,546 downwards.
ATCGCGGTGTCGCTCCGGTTCGACCATCTTGCGGGCACCATGGCGAGGCAGTGGGCTTCAGGCTCGACCAATGTCTTCCGCATCGCCGAGTTTTTTACCTTCTTCGGCCTAGGCGGCTGGTATCTTGTCCCGTCGGTACTGGTGCTGATTGCTGCGAATCTGACGGATTGGCGCAGCCTTTCCCGGCGCGCGCGGATGACCTTCTACAACTGGACCTGCTTTGCTTTCATGGTGCTGGGTTCGATCGCACTCTCGGCCATGGTCGTCAACGTGCTGAAATATGGCGTGGGCAGAGCCAGGCCAATGAATTTCGACAAGCTCGGCGATCTGTCGCTGCATCCTTTTTCCATGGAGGCGCGCTTTGCCAGCTTCCCATCCGGCCATGCCACGACCATGGGTGTCATTTTCGGCATTGCGCTGCTGTTGTTGCCCCAGCGCAGATGGGTGCTGCTGGCTGCAACCTTGTCGGTCGCATCGACCCGAATCTTTATCGGCGCGCACTATCCGAGCGACACTGTCGCCGGATTCGGCCTTGGCTGTGCTGTTGCCATCGTCTGCGCGATGGTGCTTGGCCGGCTGGGATGTATCTTCCGCTACACGGCGTCGGGGTTGCCGGTGGCAAAAACTACGTTCCGCCTATTCCGTCGGGCTCGCAAACCAAACCAAAACGATGCGCCGAGACAAGACGAATTTCCGCATTGGAGCAGCGCCGGCAAGCAACTGAATTGCTGACGCCTTTGGAACCATCTAAGACCACCCCAGCTAGCTGTCGATGCCACCCCAGCTCCGCACCAGCCGAGCCATGTCAGGCGCGCTGGCGGCTTCCTTCTCCAGCCCTTCGGCGACACCGACGCGGTCGGCGACAGGCCGGTTCTGGCTGACTTTCCACTTGCCGCTGATTTCGGCGATCTCGATCTCAAGTCCGACAATGCCCTTGATTTGCGACTGGATGAAGGTCGGCGGCGCATCGGTCACCGCCCAGGGTGCCTCGCGGGCGCCTTCCTGCGACAGCGTCAGCTCGGTGATCTGCTGTGCGATCCAGGCGGAATCCTCGATCACTCTGACGGTTCCTCGCACCTGGACAATGGCGTAGTTCCAGGTCGGCACGACCTTGCCCGTCTCGCGCTTGGTCTCGTACCAGGACGGCGTCACATAGGCGTCGGCGCCCTGGAAGACGACCAGCACCGGCGATGTCGGATTGTCGGCCAGCTGACGCCATTGCGGGTTGGCCCTGGCCAGATGGGCGCGCAGCCGGCCATTCGGCCCAACCTCTGCATCAAGCAGGAAGGGAATGGCATTGGCGACCGGGCCATCGGTGCCGTTGGAGATCAGCAACCCCAGCGGATGCGTCCGGATCAGCCCGTGCAGGACGTCCGGCCGCGTTTCCTGGAAATGGGGAGGCTGGTACATGATCGNATTGTGCACCGTTCAGCCGAGCCGCGCCACATGTCAGGCGGGCTTCACCGTTTGGATCAGCCGAAATGGCATTGTCGCGCCCATGATGGGCACGACTGTGACGGCATCGGACCGGGAGTTTTTGTTTTGACGCAATTCCGGACGGAAAACCCGTTTACACTTTTCCTGGAATTGCTCTTAGCGCAGCCGCTTCGGCCGCGGATCGGACAATTCGCCGGCCAGCCGTCGGTCGAGATAGTCGGCGCATTCCTCGAGCAGCAGATCGGCGCCGTTGGCGAAGAAGTGGTTGGCGCCTGGCAAGGTCTTCTGCGTGATGGTGATGCCCTTTTGCGTGTGCAGCTTGTCGACCAGGCCCTGCACATCCTTGGGCGGCGCCACCTTGTCGGCATCGCCATGGATGATCAGACCCGATGACGGGCAGGGCGCCAGGAACGAGAAATCATAGGTGTTGGGCTGCGGCGCGATCGAGATGAAGCCCTCGATCTCGGGCCGGCGCATCAGAAGCTGCATGCCGATCCAGGAGCCGAAGGAATAACCGGCCACCCAGCAGCTCTTGGAATCCGGATGCAGCGACTGCACCCAGTCGAGCGCTGCGGCGGCATCCGACAATTCGCCGGTGCCGTGGTCGAATTCGCCCTGGCTGCGGCCGATGCCGCGGAAGTTGAAGCGAAGCGTGGTGAAATCGCGCTTCTGGAACATGTAGAAGAGGTCATAGACGATCTTGTTGTTCATCGTGCCGCCGAATTGCGGATGCGGATGCAACACGATGGCAATCGGCGCGCTCTTCTCCTTGGAAGGCTGGTAGCGGCCCTCCAGGCGGCCGGCCGGACCGGTGAAAATGACCTCAGGCATGAAATACTCCAAATGGCATACGAATGCGCGGCGCCCGGAACAATTCTTACTCCAGCCCCAGCCCTTCCTGGCCTTGACGCAGGGCAAGCGTCTTCTTAGAAGCTAGTTTAGAATTGTTCAAAACTGGATAGCCAGCCGTGACGGCCCGGCCATCCTCGCCGCAAGCCGCGTAAATAGGACGTCTTGCCTTGCAATTTCAAGGAAATAACGCGCTATCCTTGCGGAAAGGGTCTTGACGGGATCGATTGGGTGAAAATGGCCGCAGCACGCGCCTATCTCGACTACAATGCCAGCGCGCCGCTCATTGCCGAGGCGCGCGAGGCGATGATTGCCGCGCTCGATCTCGTCGCCAATCCGTCGTCGGTGCATGCCGAGGGGCGCGCGGCGCGGCGCCTGATCGACACTGCCCGGCGCGATGTGGCAGCACTTGTCGGCGCCAAGGCCGAGCATGTCGTCTTCACCTCGGGCGCGACGGAAGCCGCATCGACGCTGCTGACGCCGGATTGGCGGATGGGCCGTGGCACGGTGCGCATGAGCCAGCTCTATGTCTGCGAGGCCGACCACCCTTGCCTGTTGAACGGCGGCCGCTTCCCGGCAACACAGGTTTCGCGGATCGGCGTCGACGCCGATGGTATCGCTGTGCTCGCTCATCTGACAGCCGCTCTGGCCGCGCATGACAAGGCCGAAGGCCTGCCGTTGGTCGCGATCCATGCGGCCAACAACGAGACCGGCGTCATCCAGCCCATTGAAGCCATCGCCGCGATCGTCAAGGCGGCGGGCGGCATTCTGGTGGTCGACGCGGTGCAGGCTGCGGGCCGTGTTCCCATCGATATGTCAGCGGCTTACGCCGACTATTTGATTCTGTCTTCGCACAAGATAGGCGGCCCCAAGGGTGTCGGCGCCGTCGTTGCGGCAGCCGATCTGATGATGCCGAAGCCGCTGATCAATGGCGGCGGCCAGGAAAAGGGCCATCGCGGCGGCACCGAAAACCTGGCGGCCATCGCCGGCTTTGGCGCCGCGGCGCGGCAGGCTTTGGCTGGACTGAAAGACGTCGAAGCGATCGCGCAACGCCGCGGCGAGGTCGAGAAAACACTCAAAACGCTGGTGCCGGACGCAGAAATCTTCGGAACCGGCGCGCCAAGGCTTGCCAATACGACATTCTTCGCTATTCCCGGCATCAAGGCCGAGACGGCGCAGATCGCGTTCGATCTGGCTGGCGTTGCGCTGTCGGCGGGATCGGCCTGTTCGTCGGGCAAGGTCGGGCCGAGCCATGTGCTGAAAGCCATGGGTTACGGCGACAGCCTGGGCGCTTTGCGCGTGTCCATCGGCCACGCAACGAGTGCCGGGGATATCGAACTGTTCCGTGCTGCGCTGGCCGGTATTGCCCAGCGCCGGGCGGGCAGGGAACAAGCCGCCTGAGGCGGCGACAAAGAATTCAGGCCTCGCGGCCTGGTAGAGCCGTGCGTTTGCAAGTGGCCGGGTGAATTCCCGGCCGAGACGCACTATATGAAACTTACGCCGCCTTCGGCGCCTCATGGGCAGCCCTCGGCGATGCCATAGTTTGAAAACTGTCGGGCCTTGACCCCGGCGTGGATGGAGAACGCTTATGCCTGCTGTGCAGGACACGATCGATCGGGTCCGAAAGATCGACGTCGACCAGTACAAATACGGATTCCAGACAGAGATCGCGATGGACAAGGCCCCCAAGGGCCTGAGCGAAGACATTATTCGCTTTATCTCGGCCAAGAAGGATGAACCGTCCTGGATGCTGGAATGGCGTCTGGAAGCCTATCGGCGCTGGCTGACGCTGGAAGAGCCGACCTGGGCGCGCGTCCATTATCCGAAGATCGACTTTCAGGACCTCTATTACTACGCGGCGCCCAAGAGCACGCCCGGCCCGACCTCGCTGAGCGACGTCGATCCCGAGTTGTTGAAGGTCTACGAGAAGCTCGGCATTCCGCTGCGGGAACAAGAAATCCTCGCTGGCGTGCAGAAGACCGACGTCTCCGATCTCGAGGAGCCCAGCGACAATGTCTACAAATCGGGCCGTGTCGCGGTCGACGCGGTGTTCGATTCCGTTTCCGTCGTCACCACGTTCAAGAAGGAGCTGGCGCAGGCCGGCGTCATCTTCTGCTCGATCTCGGAAGCCATCCGCGAGCATCCGGAGCTGGTGCAGAAATATCTCGGCTCGGTCGTGCCGACCTCCGACAATTTCTACGCCACGCTGAATTCGGCTGTCTTCACCGACGGCTCGTTCGTCTTCGTGCCCAAGGGCGTGCGCTGCCCGATGGAGCTGTCGACCTATTTCCGCATGAACGAGAAGAACACCGGCCAGTTCGAGCGCACGCTGATCATCGCCGAGGAGGGGGCTTACGTCTCCTATCTCGAAGGCTGCACGGCGCCGCAGCGCGACGAGAACCAGCTGCATGCCGCCGTCGTCGAACTGGTGGCGCTCGACGATGCCGAGATCAAATATTCGACGGTGCAGAACTGGTACCCCGGCGATGCCGAGGGCAAGGGCGGCATCTACAATTTCGTCACCAAGCGCGGCGACTGCCGCGGCGACCGTTCGAAGATCTCGTGGACGCAGGTCGAGACCGGTTCAGCGATCACCTGGAAATATCCCAGCTGCATCCTGCGCGGCGACGATTCCTCCGGCGAGTTCTATTCGATCGCCGTGTCGAACGGCTACCAGCAGGTCGACAGCGGCACCAAGATGATCCATCTCGGCAAGAACACGTCGAGCCGCATCATCTCCAAGGGCATCGCCGCCGGCTTCTCGCAGAACACCTATCGCGGCCAGGTTTCGGCGCACCGCAAGGCGACCAACGCCCGCAACTTCACCAATTGCGATAGTCTCCTGATCGGCGACCAGTGCGGCGCCCACACCGTGCCCTACATGGAAGCCAAGAATTCGACGGCGCAGTTCGAGCACGAAGCGACGACGTCGAAGATTTCCGAGGACCAGAAATTCTACGTCATGCAGCGCGGCATTCCCGAGGAAGAGGCGATCGCGCTGATCGTCAACGGCTTCGTCAAGGATGTTATCCAGCAGCTGCCGATGGAGTTCGCGGTCGAAGCGCAGAAGCTTATCGGCATCAGCCTTGAGGGTAGCGTGGGGTGACAAGGGCGCGCAAACGCGAATCCGTGGAAAAACATGTCTATCTGCGGGATCGAGTGGATAACTGGGAAGCGGGCCTGGGCCTTGCGTTCTGGTTTTGCGCGATGGGGATAGTGCTGCTCGGCGCGGCCTACTCGCCGGATGGCTTTTGGCGAGGACTTTGGCAAGCCCTGACGCAGATGTAGAATAACCGGGCGTAGGCGCTCGGATAGGCAATGCGATGGACACTGGAAGGATAGCGACCCGCCAAGCGTTCAGGACCGTGCACAAGGCATGGGATTGAAACTGACGTTTGAAAGGAAGTTGAAATGATGGATACGGTTCCGATCGTTTTTTACGCTTTGGTGTGCGGCGCGCTCTGCGCTGTCGCGCCCTCTATCCAGTCGACGCCGCGCCGGATGGCGGCGGGCGCCGTGACCGGGCTGGTCTCGNGTCTCGGCAATTATACTGCCGTTTCTGCGCCACTTGGTTGATGGCTGAAGAGATGACCATGACGCTGTCTCGCGACGAGATCTGGTTTGCGGTTCGCTGGCGGCGGCTGTGGGCGGTTCGTCGCGAGGGCAACATCGCCACGATGAAATACGCCGCGGCCGCAGTAGCCTCGGCCCTGGTAGGCGCCGTTTTGGCGGCGTTCGTCCATCCGATGGTCGGCCTTGCGGTTTTCGCGGTGGGGTTCGGCCTGTCCTTCTGGCGGTTCAAAACCCTGCAGCGCCGGCACACCGATTACACAGTCACCTACGACGATTATTTCAGAGAAAAGAACAATGCTTGAGATCAAGAACCTGCATGCCCGCATCGTCGATGACGGCACCGAGATCATCCGCGGCCTGAACCTGACGGTGAAAAACGGCGAGGTCGCCGCCATCATGGGCCCGAACGGCTCGGGCAAATCGACGCTGTCCTATATCCTCGCCGGCCGCGAGGACTATGAGGTCACCGAAGGCGATATCCTCTATAATGGCCAGTCGATCCTCGAAATGGATCCGGCCGAGCGCGCCACCGCGGGCATCTTCCTCGCCTTCCAGTATCCGATGGAGATACCTGGTGTCGCGACCATGGAGTTCCTGAAGGTGGCGATGAACGAGCAGCGCAAGGCGCGCGGCGAGGAGCCGCTAAAAATTCCGGAATTTTTGAAGCGGGTGAAAGAGGCGGCAGCCTCGCTCTCGATGGACATGGCGATGCTGAAGCGGCCGCTCAATGTCGGCTTTTCCGGCGGCGAGAAGAAGCGGGCCGAGATCCTGCAGATGAAGCTGCTGGAGCCAAAGCTCTGCGTGCTCGACGAGACCGATTCAGGCCTAGACATCGATGCGCTGAAGATCGTCTCGGACGGCGTCAACGCGCTGCGTTCGCCCGACCGTGCCATCATCGTCATCACCCACTACCAGCGCCTGCTCGAGCACATCGTGCCCGATAGCGTGCACGTCCTATACAAGGGCCAGGTGATCAAGTCCGGCGACAAGTCGCTGGCGCTCGATCTCGAAGCCAATGGCTATGCCGGCGTGATCGGCGAAGCCGCGTGAGACGCCAGAAGGCCATTTTATGCTGAAAGGCGGGGCAAAACTGATGAATATGCATACACAACCCCAGCGCACGCAGGCCGAAACGGCGCTGATCGACGCCTTTGGCGAGCGTCTGTCGTTGCTGCCGGGTGACGGCGCGGTGATGCTGAAGCGCGACGACGCCATTGAGGCAATCAAGCACGGGCTGCCGACGCGGCGCATCGAATCCTGGCATTACACTGACCTGCGCCGGCTGTTGACTGCGGTGCCGGCGTTCGATCCGACGGCCGCCGCTAAGGGGCTGGCGCCCATCGTCGAAGGTTCCGCCGTGCTGGCAGTTCTAAACGGCGTCTCGAGTGCGAAATTCCCTGCCATCGAAGGCGTGACCGTCCAGCGCCTGTCGGAAAAGCTGACCGACGGCTCGATTGTGCCCGGCCTCGACCCCTATGGCAGCGATGACGCCATCGGCGCGCTGAACACTGCTTTCGTCGCCGACGGCTATTTCGTCGACATCGCCGATGGCGCAGCACTGGAGAAGCCGATCGAATTGCAGAACCTGCAAGCCGGCGGACAGACCCATGTGCGCTTTCCCGTGCGTGTCGGCGCCGGCGCCAAGGCTGCGATCGTCGAGCGTCAGGCGGGCGAGGGCGCGGCTCTGGCCAGCTCCGTCAGCCAGCTGGTGTTGGGCGAGGGCGCCGAGGTGACCTGGCTGATCATCCAGGAACAGCCGGAAACGGCCACCCATCTGGCGCAGTTCAAGGCGCATCTCGGCAAGAATTCGAAGCTGACGCTGTTCTTCATGAATGCCGGCGGCAAGCTTGTGCGCCAGGAGATCGTGGTGAAGACCACGGGCGAAGGCGCCGACTTCAAACTGCGCGGCATCAACCTGCTCGCCGGCGACACCCACACCGACGTGACCATGGTGCTCGACCATGCCGTGCCGCATACGACATCGACGGAAGTGATCCGCAATGTCGTGACCGGCAAGGCGCGCGGCGTCTTCCAGGGCCGCATCAACGTCCACCAATACGCGCAGAAGACCAACGCCAAGATGGCCTGCAACACGCTGCTTTTGTCGGATGATGGCGAGTTCTCGACCAAGCCGGAGCTGGAAATCTTCGCCGACGACGTCATCTGCGGCCACGGCGCGACCGTTACCGAGATCGACCACAACCATCTGTTCTACCTGATGGCTCGCGGCATCGACGAGAAGAGCGCCCGTGGCCTGCTGGTCAAGGCGTTCGTCGCCGAAGTGATCGAGGAACTGGACGACGAAACCATCGTCGAGGCCCTGGAAACAAGGCTGGACGACTGGTTCGTGGCGCATGGGTAGCGCCTCCCCTTCTCCCCTTGTGGGTCCGAAGGACGGGCGAGGCAAGTGACACGCCCCGGGCGGTGGCCGAGCGAAGCTCGGTCGGGTGAGGGGTGCGTGACGAAGTGAGGCGGTGCCTCAAGAGAGCTTGTAATGGACCAGAAGATCGAAACAACCCCATACGACGTCGAGGCGATCCGCCGCGACTTCCCGATCCTGTCGCGCGAAGTCTACGGCAAACCGCTGGTCTATCTCGACAATGGCGCCTCGGCGCAGAAGCCGCAGGTGGTGCTGGATACGATCCAGCACGCCTATTCCCAGGAATACGCCAACGTGCATCGCGGCCTGCATTTCCTGTCGAATGCCGCAACCGACGCTTATGAGAAGGCACGCGAGACGGTGCGCCGTTTCCTCAATGCGCCAAGCACCGACAACATCGTCTTCACCTCGAACACGACCGCGGCGATCAACACCGTGGCTTACGGCTATGGCATGCCCAATATCGGCGCGGGCGACGAGATCGTGCTGTCGATCATGGAGCACCACTCCAACATCGTGCCGTGGCATTTCATCCGGGAGCGGCAGGGCGCCAAGCTGGTCTGGGTGCCGGTCGACGATCTCGGCATCTTCCACATCGAGGAATTCGAAAAGCGGCTGACCGACAAGACCAAGCTCGTCGCCATCACGCATATGTCGAACGCGCTGGGCACGGTGACGCCGATCAAGGAGATCGTGCGCATCGCGCATTCGCGTGGAATTCCCGTACTTGTCGACGGCAGCCAGAGCGCCGTGCACATGCCGATCGACGTCCAGGACCTCGATTGCGATTTCTTCGTCTTCACCGGCCACAAGGTCTACGGGCCCTCCGGCATCGGCGTGCTCTACGGCAAGAAGGACATTCTGCAGGGCATGCGCCCCTTCATGGGCGGCGGCGAAATGATCGAGGAGGTGACTGAAGACATCGTCACCTACAACGAGCCGCCGCACCGCTTCGAGGCCGGCACGCCGCCGATCGTCCAGGCGATCGGGCTGGGTACAGCATTGGAATACATGGAAAAGATCGGCCGCGAGCGCATCGCCGCGCACGAGGCCGACCTCAAGACCTACGCGCACGAGCGGCTGCGCGCCATCAACTCGCTGCGCATCTTCGGCGACGCGCCGGACAAGGGCGCCATCATTTCCTTCGAATTGCAGGGCATTCATGCCCATGACGTGTCGATGGTGATAGACAGGCAAGGTGTTGCCGTCCGCGCGGGCACCCATTGCGCCCAGCCGCTGTTGAAACGCTTTGGCGTAACCTCCACATGCAGGGCATCGTTCGGCATGTATAATACCAGGGCCGAAGTCGACGCTTTGGCCGATGCGCTGGAAAAAGCGCGCAAGTTCTTCGGGTGACAGGTTCTTTGGATGACGACCATGGATGATGCGAGCCACACCACCGCGCCGGAAGCGGCCGTCAATCCGGTGGTTTCCGCCTCGGCAATTCCCGCCGACGAGCTGGCGCGGCTGACCGACGACATCGTCTCGNTCGTCTCGGCGCTGAAGACGGTCTATGACCCGGAAATACCGGCCGACATCTATGAGCTCGGCCTCATCTACAAGATCGACATCGAGGACAACCGCGCGGTCAAGATCGACATGACGCTGACCGCGCCCGGCTGTCCGGTGGCCGGCGAAATGCCCGGCTGGGTGGAAAACGCCGTCGGCGCCGTCGAAGGCGTCTCCGGCGTCGAGGTCAACATGACCTTCGACCCGCCCTGGTCGCCCGACCGCATGTCGGAAGAGGCGCAGGTGGCGGTGGGCTGGTACTAGGTTGACTGAGGTTGGTGCACTTGCACCAGTGGTAAAACTTCACCATTTTAGGTGAGGAATCATTCGGCAGGCCTTGAACCTGCATGGAATGGAAGAGGAAAAAGAATGGGACGCTTCGCCGTCATCACGATGACCGAAAAGGCCGCCGACCGGGTGCGCGAGATCGTCGCCACGCGCGACAATGCGCATGGCATTCGCCTCGGCATCAAGAAGGGCGGCTGCGCCGGCATGGAATACACGGTCGACCTGGTGACCGAGCCCAATACCAAGGACGACCATATCGAACGCGACGGCGCGCATGTCTATGTCGCGCCCGAGGCTGCCCTTTTCCTGTTCGGCACCGAGATGGATTTCGAGCAGACGACGCTGCGCACCGGCTTCACCTTCCACAACCCGAACCAGAGTTCGGCCTGCGGCTGCGGCGAATCCGTCGAACTGAAGCCCGCCGACCTGAAGGCGCTGGCTGAGGCGCGCGCTTCGGCCTGATCTTCCTTCTCCCCGTTCACGGGGAGGTGAGGAATGGTCCACGCAGCGGGCGAAAAGCCAATTGCTTGGCTTTTCGAATGACGAACGGCCCGAAGGGCCGGATGAGGGGCAGCGCTGACCATCGGAAGTCGCGCTCCGCGCCTCCCTGCTTACTTCACCCACATCTTCGTCCGCTTGTGCCAGTCGGCGATCGATTCCTCGGGATAGACGTCGAAGACCTTGTCCTTCTTGCCGATCACCGGCTCGACCCAACTCGCCTTGTATTTCAACATCAGATGCACCTTCTCCGACGGCTTCGGCAACTCGCTGTCGATTGCCGAGGCGAAGGGGTGGACCAGGTCCGGCCATGTCGGATCGTAGAGCCAGAGCGCCGAACCGCACTTCTTGCAGAAATTGCGCTCGCCCGTCGAAATCTCACACTTTGGATGCTCGTCGTCCGCGATCTCGGCCTGGTAGACGCCGAGATTGCGCTTGCCCTTGATTTTCAGCGTCTTGTAATCGGCGCCGAGATTGATGGCGAAGCCGCCGCCGCCCTGCTGCTTGCGGCAGATCGAGCAGTAGCACAGCATGAACGGCACCGGCGTGTTGCTCTCCACCTCGAAATGGACGGCATCGCAGCGGCAGGATCCCTTGAGCAGCAGCGGCATGACAGAACTCCGACGGATGGCTCTCAACTTGCCAGCATGGTTTTTGGTTGCAGCCATGGCAAGCCCGGTGACATGATTGCGGCATGGACAATGAACGCATCGAAGAGCTGTTCGAAGGCCTCGGCCCGGTCAGTATCCGAAAACTGTTCGGCGGCAAGGGTATCTATTTCGACGGCGTCATCGTCGCTATCGTGCTGCGCGGCGAATTGCTGCTCAAGGCTGACGAGCAAAGCGCGCCCGACTTCGAAGCCGCCGGCTGCAAGCAATGGACCTATACCGGCACCCGCCACGGCAAGCTGGTCGCGATGCCGTACTGGAGCATTCCCGACGACCCGTTTGATGATCCTGACGAGATGAGGGTGTGGGCGCGCCGGGCGTATGAGGCGGGACGAAGGGCGGGGAAGTGAACCGGGACCGCCGCGTTTCTTCCCACCCCCCTCTGTCCTGCCGGACATCTCCCCCGCAAGGGGGGAGATCAGTTGTCACATTGGCCTTCGCCAATCACCAACGTTGAAAATGGGAGCCTGCGGCTAAGCTGTTAATCTCCCTCCTTGCGGGGGAGATGGCCGGCAGGCCAGAGGGGGGTGCTGTCCCGCCGACGTAGGCGATCCTACAGCGCCGTCGCAATCCTCGCCGCCAAACGCGCATTGTTCTCGACCAGCGCGATGTTGGTCTTCAAGCTCCGGCCGCCGGTCAGTTCGAGGATTTTGCCCAACAGGAACGGCGTCACCGCCTTTCCGGTCACATTCTGCACTTCCGCCGCCTTCTGCGCGGCCTCGATATAGCCGGCCATCTCGTCGGCCGGAATTTCATCGTCCTGCGGCACCGGGTTGGCGATCAGCATGCCGCCGACCAGGCCAAGTGCCGCCCTGGTCTTGTAGAAATGCGCGATCTCTTCCGGTCTGTGCAGGGTCAGCGGCGCGCGGAACGGCGAATGCCGCGACCAGAAGGCCGGCATCGTCTCGCAGCCATGGCCAATCACCGGCACGCCGCGCGTCTCCAGCACTTCAAGCGTCTTTTCGATGTCGAGGATCGCCTTGGCGCCGGCCGAGACGACGATGACCGGCGTGCGCGCCAACTCGTCGAGATCGGCCGAGATGTCGAAGCTCTTTTCCGCGCCCTTGTGGACGCCGCCAATGCCGCCGGTGGCGAACACCTTTATCCCGACCATGTCAGCGGCGATCATGGTGGCGGCGACCGTGGTGCCGCCGGTGCGGCCTTGCGAGACCGCAAAGCCGAGGTCGGCGCGCGACAGCTTCATGGCATCGCCGGTCATGGCCAGCGACTCGCGCTCGCCGTCGGACAGTCCGATCTTGATGCGGCCGGCGACCACGGCGATCGTCGCTGGCACCGCGCCATTGTCCAGGATTATCTTTTCGACATTGGCGGCCATGGCGCCATTGTCGGGGTAAGGCATGCCATGGGTGATGATGGTGCTTTCCAGCGCCACGACGGGGCGGCCAGCGGCGAGCGCCTCGGCCACGGGCGCGTGGAGGTCGATGAAGGGGCGGGCGCTTTGCGGTGTCATGATGGTCTCCGATCCGGAGATCCGCGCGTCCGCTTGGACGCCGCGCTCCGGCAATGGCAATTGGCCGCCCTCATGCCATTTCCTGCGCGTCGGGCACAAGAGCCAGTGCCTCGGTGAAGGTCGTGGCGGTGAAGGCCGGCACGGCATCCGAACTTTCGATGGCGAGCGTCGCCGCGGCAACGCCTTCGCGGAGGGCCTGGCGCAATGCCAGGCCGCGCAGCAGGGCAGCGATGGTGGCGCCGGCCAGCGCGTCGCCGGCGCCGGTGACGTCGGCGACTTTTCTCGGCGCCGGCGGCAGGATAGAGAAGGCGCCGGCTTCGTCGAATCCCAGCACCGGGCCGTCGCCCGCCGTCACCACGCCACTGGTGAGGCCGCTGCAGCGCAGTCCGTCGACGGTCTCGCGCTCGGTGGCATTGGCATCGACGCCGGCGAGCACCATGGCCTCGCGCCGGTTCATGAAGACCTGCGCGAGTTCCTTCAGCACCGGTATCAGCCGCACCACCTTGGCCGGCGAAATGGCAATGGCGAACACCGGCTTGCCGGCGGCGACCCCCACCAGCCGCTCCAGCGCCGTTGATGGCAGATTGGCGTCGCAGAGCACCGCATCGGCCTCGGCGACCACCTCGCGCACCTTGGAGCGGCGGATCTGCTTGGGGAACGCCAAATCGTAGAGCGCCATGTCGGCAAAGCCGGTGATCAGCTCGCCATCCCTGTCGATCAGCGCGGTGTAGCTCGGCGTCGTACGGTCGAGGAAAACCGCCGACAGATCGGCAATGCCGGCCTCGGCGATGGCGCGCGCAACCGTCTCGGCCGAGGCATCGCCGCCGCGCACCGACAAAAGCGAGGCCGAGACGCCGCGCCGCACCAGGCTGCGCAGCGCGTTGAAGACGCCGCCGCCGACATCCTCGCGCATCGTGCCGGGGTTGGACGCCGCCGGCACGTAAGCACCGGACACCTGACCGCGCCGGTCGATATGGGCGCCGCCCACCGCCAGTATCTTTGCTGATTTCACCATGCCGGCGATATGACCTTTGTTTTTCGAACCGGACAAGCGCTAGGCTGTGCGACGGAGCTTCGCAGGCGAGCCGGCGATTCGGCCGATCGAAACAGCCGGAGCGTCTGGCCCAATGGTGGATACATCCGGAAACGAAACCATGAGACAAAAAAAGAACAAATCCGGATAAAGAGTGCTTTTCAGATATTTGACCCCTCTTGCCAAACGAGAACAAAAGTAGTACAAAATGGGCAGGGATTACGGATTGTCCGGCCTTCATTGACGACCAAGGGGTGATGTATCATGGCTCAGAATTCTTTGCGGCTTGTAGAGGACAAAGCGGTGGACAAATCAAAGGCTCTGGACGCGGCGCTGTCGCAAATCGAGCGCGCCTTCGGCAAGGGCTCGATCATGCGGCTTGGCGCCAACGAGCAGGTCGTCGAGATCGAAACCGTGCCGACCGGATCGCTGGGCCTCGATATCGCGCTTGGCGTCGGCGGCCTGCCGCGCGGCCGCATCGTCGAGATCTACGGGCCGGAAAGCTCGGGCAAGACGACACTGGCGCTGCACACGGTGGCGGAAGCCCAGAAGAAAGGCGGTATCTGCGCCTTCGTCGATGCCGAGCACGCACTCGATCCGGTCTATGCCCGCAAGCTCGGCGTCGATCTGGAAAACCTCTTGATCTCGCAGCCGGACACCGGCGAGCAGGCGCTGGAAATCTGCGACACGCTGGTGCGTTCAGGCGCCATCGACGTGCTGGTCGTCGATTCGGTGGCCGCCCTGACGCCGCGCGCCGAAATCGAGGGCGAGATGGGCGATTCGCTGCCCGGTCTCCAGGCTCGTCTGATGAGCCAGGCGCTGCGCAAGCTGACCGCCTCGATCTCGCGCTCCAACACCATGGTCATCTTCATCAACCAGATCCGCATGAAGATCGGCGTCATGTTCGGTTCGCCGGAAACCACGACCGGCGGCAACGCGCTGAAATTCTACGCTTCGGTGCGCCTCGACATCCGCCGCATCGGCTCGGTCAAGGACCGCGACGAGGTCGTCGGCAACCAGACCCGCGTCAAGGTGGTCAAGAACAAGCTGGCGCCGCCCTTCAAGGTGGTCGAGTTCGACATCATGTATGGCGAGGGCGTCTCCAAGACCGGCGAACTGGTCGATCTCGGCGTCAAGGCCGGCGTGGTCGAGAAGTCGGGCGCCTGGTTCTCCTACAATTCGCAGCGTCTCGGCCAGGGTCGCGAAAACGCCAAACTGTTCCTGCGCGACAATCCCGACACGGCGCGCGAGATCGAACTGGCACTGCGGCAGAATGCCGGGCTGATTGCCGAGAAGTTTCTCGAAAATGGCGGCCCCGAGCGCGGCGAAAGCGACGACGGCTTCGAGGAAGAATCCGGCGCCATGTAGGGCAGGGCCAGAGTTCGGCCATAAATCCAGTCTATTATCCGATGCTTAAGTAACCGAGTTCTTTAGTATTGCGTTTCAAACCGCTGGCCTTCGCGCTGGCGGTTTTCGTTTTTGGGCAGCGTGAAGCCGGCTTGGCAGTTGCCGGATTGGCCCAATTCCGTGTTTCTGGACAGGGTGGGGCGTGCCCGCTAAAAGGCCAAGTCGATCTTCTAAAAAGCAGAGACCAGTGTCCGCCGGCCGCGCCGGCGGTTTTCGCGAAAAGGCAGCAGTCATGAGTGGCGTGAACGAGATCCGGTCGACATTCCTCGACTATTTCCGCAAGGAGGGTCACGAGGTCGTGGCTTCGAGCCCGCTGGTGCCGCGCAACGACCCGACGCTGATGTTCACCAATGCCGGCATGGTGCAGTTCAAGAACGTCTTCACCGGCCTGGAGAAGCGGTCCTATTCGCGCGCCACGACCGCTCAGAAGAGCGTGCGCGCCGGCGGCAAGCACAACGACCTCGACAATGTCGGCTACACCGCGCGCCACCTGACTTTTTTCGAAATGCTCGGCAATTTCTCCTTCGGCGACTATTTCAAGGAGCGCGCCATCGAACTGGCCTGGAACCTGATTACCAAGGAGTTCGGGCTGAACAAGGACAAGCTGCTGGTCACCGTCTATCACACCGATGACGAGGCGGCCGGCTTCTGGAAGAAGATCGCCGGTTTCTCCGATGACCGCATCATCCGCATCCCGAGTTCCGACAATTTCTGGGCGATGGGCGACACCGGACCGTGCGGGCCGTGCTCGGAAATCTTCATCGACCGTGGCGAGCACATCTGGGGCGGCCCTCCCGGCAGCCCGGAGGAGGACGGCGACCGCTTCCTTGAATTCTGGAACCTGGTGTTCATGCAATATGAGCAGGTCACCAAGGATGAGCGCATCGACCTGCCGCGGCCGTCGATCGACACCGGCATGGGCCTGGAGCGCATGGCCTCCATCCTGCAAGGGGTGGAGAGCGTCTTCGAGACCGACCTGTTCCGCCACCTGATCGATGCGGCGTCGTCAGCGCTCGGGCAGGGCCCCGACAAGGAGACAGTCGCCTCCTTCCGCGTCATTGCCGACCATCTGCGCTCGTCCTCTTTCCTGGTGGCCGATGGCGTGCTGCCGTCGAACGAAGGCCGCGGCTATGTGCTGCGCCGCATCATGCGCCGCGCCATGCGCCATGCGCAGTTGCTCGGCGCCAAGGAGCCGTTGATGTGGAAACTGGTGCCGGCGCTGGTGCGCGAGATGGGCCAGGCCTATCCCGAACTGCTGCGCGGCGAACAGCTGATCACCGAGACGCTGAAGCTCGAGGAGACCAGGTTCCGCAAGACGCTGGTGCGCGGCCTCGGCCTGCTCTCGGAGGCGACGGATACGCTGCACGCCGGCGATATGCTGGATGGCGAGACCGCGTTCAAGCTCTATGACACGTACGGCTTCCCGCTCGATCTGACGCAGGACGCACTGCGCCAGCGCAACATCTCGGTCGACCTTGCCGGATTCACCCATGCGATGGAGCAGCAGAAGGCCGAAGCGCGCAAGCATTGGGCTGGCTCCGGCGACGCGGCCACCGAGACCATCTGGTTTTCTGTACGCGAGAAGGCCGGCNGGCTACGAGACCGAACAGGCGGAAGGCCTCATCCAGGCGCTGGTCAAGGACGGCAAGACCGTCGACAGCGCGATCAAGGGCGACGCGGTGGCGGTGGTCGTCAACCAGACGCCGTTCTATGGCGAGTCCGGCGGCCAGATGGGCGACACCGGTATCATCTCCGGCGAAGGTTTCTCGATCGAGGTTTCCGACACGCAGAAAAAGGCCGACGGCCTGTTCGTGCACCTGGGCAAGGTGACGAACGGCACGGTCAAGCCAGGTGCAGCCGTCGAGCTGAAGGTTGACCATGCGCGCCGCACCCGGCTGCGCGCCAATCATTCGGCAACGCATCTGATCCATGAGGCGCTGCGCGAGGTGCTGGGCACCCATGTCGCGCAGAAAGGTTCGCTGGTCGCGCCCGAGCGCCTGCGCTTCGACATCTCGCACAACAAGCCGATCTCGGCCGAAGATCTCGAAGAGGTCGAGCGCATGGCCAACGAAATCGTCGTCCAGAACAGCCCGGTGACGACGCGGCTGATGTCGGTCGACGACGCCATCGCCGAAGGCGCCATGGCGCTGTTCGGCGAAAAATACGGCGACGAGGTGCGTGTCGTCTCGATGGGCACCGGCGTGCATGGCGCCAAGGCCAATAGACCCTATTCCGTCGAACTTTGTGGCGGCACCCATGTCCGGGCGACCGGCGATATCGGCCTGGTCCGTGTCGTCTCCGACAGCGCAGTCGCCGCCGGCGTGCGCCGCATCGAGGCGCTGACCGGCGAAGCCGCACGAAAATATCTCGACGAGCAGGACAGACGCCTGAAGGCGACGGCCGCTGTGCTGAAGATCTCGCCGGCCGACGTGCCGGCGCGTGTCGAGACGCTGCTCGAGGAGCGCAAGAAGCTCGAGAAGGAGCTGAGCGAAGCGCGCAAGAAACTGGCGCTGGGCGGTGGTGCCGCGGCCGATGCTCCGGCCACCACCGAAACCGTCGCCGGTNGTCGTGGTCGCCGTGACGGACGATCTCGTCGGCCGCTTCAGCGCTGTCGATCTGGTGCGCGTTGCCTCGGCCGCATTGGGCGGGCAGGGCGGCGGCGGACGGCCCGACATGGCGCAAGCCGGCGGCCCGGACGCCTCGAAGGCCAATGATGCGATCGCCGCGGTGAGGGCGGCGCTGGAGGCAGCCTGAAAGCCACCCTATGCCGTATCTGGTTTGTGTGCGGCTTTCCGGCCTTCGCCGCCGTGCTAGCCATTCTGTGGCTGATAGTGGCAAGCCGGCATCAGCTCTTAGACGGTCCGTCTAGCTAGTTCTTTTTCGCCGCCTTCAGGGCGCGCGTCATTCTGCTGGAATCGCCCCAGGTGGACAGCCAGATCAGCACGTCCGTGGCGATCGAAATCAGCGACCGTAAAAAGTTCAGCGCCGGGCCGGACGATTTCAGCTGCTCTTCGGCGTGATGGAGATGGGCGAGCTCTTCCTCGCGGATCGCCAGGATGATGCCGTGCAAGTCGTGGTCGCGATTGGCGAGGAAAAACAGCTGATCGTCCAGATGGCGATGCACCGCCGCTTCAACCGCCGCCGTGCAGGCCCAGATGCCTTGCGGACCAATCAGGGCGGTCACAAAACCCAGCAGCCAGCCACCCCAGCTCCAGAATTGCATCACCCGGCACGGTCGCGCCTTCCGCGCCGGCATGGCGGCACGGAAGGCGGCGCAATGAGTGCGCTCGTGCCCGAGCATCTCCGACAAGGATGGCACGCAATCCGGCCAGAAGCGCCTGGCGACAAGAATCTGCGCCGAATAGATCCTGATCGCACCGAACTCACCGGCGTGGTTGACCCTGACAATTCTTGGCGATGGTGAGCGCGTCCTGGCGAGATGGGTCAGCCATGGCCCGAACCCATATCAGCCCGCCGCCAGGCTCGGACGTTTTGCGATGCCGTCCCACCAGGCCTGGATGTCGGCGAACGCCGCAAGCAGCTTTTGCCCGTCGGCGACCTTGACGAAATAGGCGATGATGGATGCCGCATGCAGGTCGACCAGCGTCAGCTGGTCGCCGAGCAGCCACGGCCCGGGAGGCTTGAGTGCGGTGAGCACCCGCAGCACCGTTTCCGCCTGGCGCAGCCCGTTGGCGACCAGTGCCTCGTCTGGCGCTTCCTTCTCAAGCCGCTCGACGGCGACGTCCCAGACCATCGATCTGTAGGCATAGGCGTCGAGCATGCCGATGATCTGGTTCATCGTTGCGCGGGTGCGGGCGTCTTTTGGCTGCAGTGCCGGGCCGTCGAACGCCTCGTCGACATAGCGGGCGATTGCGCTGGTTTCGAACAGGCGAAACCCGTCATGCTCGACGGCCGGAATGCGGCCGAAAGGGTGATGCTCGAAGTACCAGGCGGGAGTGCCCTCGGCGGCAAAGACATCGACCGGCACAAGGTCGTAGTCGATGCCTTTTTCCGCCAGCACGAGGCGGACGATGCGCACATAGACGCTGTAGTCCGCCCCGTAGACGACCGGCTTGGCCATGGCTGCCGGCTTACGCCATCGCCTTCTGCAAATTCTCGTCGATCTTGTCGAGGAAGCCGGTGGTCGACAGCCATGGTTGGTCGGGACCGATCAAGAGCGACAGGTCCTTGGTCATGAAGCCGCTCTCAACCGTCTGGATGCAGACCTTCTCCAGCGTGTCGGCAAATCGCTTCAACTCGGCATTATCGTCGAGCTTGGCGCGGTGGGCGAGGCCGCGCGTCCAGGCGAAGATCGAGGCGATCGAATTGGTCGAGGTTTCCTCGCCCTTCTGGTGCTGGCGATAGTGGCGCGTCACTGTGCCGTGCGCGGCCTCCGCCTCCACCGTCTTGCCGTCCGGCGTCATCAGCACGGAGGTCATCAGGCCGAGCGAGCCAAAACCTTGCGCCACCGTGTCGGACTGGACGTCGCCGTCATAATTCTTGCAGGCCCAGACATAGCCGCCAGACCATTTCAGGGCGGAGGCCACCATGTCGTCGATCAGCCGGTGCTCGTACCACAGCTTCTTCGCCTTGAACTCGGCCTCGAATTCAGCCTCGTAGACCTCCTGGAAAATGTCCTTGAAGCGGCCGTCATAGGCTTTGAGGATGGTGTTCTTGGTCGAGAGATAAACCGGATAATTGCGCAGCAGGCCGTAATTCAGCGAGGCGCGGGCGAATTCGCGGATGGAGTCGTCGAGATTGTACATCGCCATGGCAACACCGGCGCCGGGTGCGTCGTATACGTCGTGCTCGATCACCTTGCCGTCCTCGCCGACGAACTTGATGGTCAGCTTGCCCTTGCCGGGGAAGCGGAAGTCGGTGGCGCGATACTGGTCGCCGAAAGCATGACGGCCGACGATGATCGGCTTGGTCCATCCCGGCACCAGACGCGGCACGTTCTTCATGATGATGGGTTCGCGGAAAATGGTGCCGCCGAGAATGTTACGGATGGTGCCGTTCGGCGACTTCCACATCTTCTTCAGCTTGAATTCCTCGACGCGCTGCTCGTCGGGCGTGATCGTCGCGCATTTCACGCCGACGCCCCATTTCTTGATGGCATTGGCCGAATCGATGGTCACCTGGTCGTTGGTGGCGTCGCGGTGCTCGACGCCGAGGTCGTAATATTCGAGCTTCAGGTCGAGATAAGGGTGGATCAGCTTGTCCTTGATGAACTGCCAGATGATGCGGGTCATCTCGTCGCCGTCGAGCTCGACGACCGGGTTCGCCACCTTGATCTTCGCCATGAAAAGAATGCCTCGCTTTTGGGGAACAAAACGGCCTCGCCCGCATGGCTTCGGCCGGGTATGCGGAGCGTATATCAAAGCCTATTTGGCCGCGCAAACGACCATCCGTGCAGAATGGGTCGTCTGTGCCGCGACCGGTGTTTGCAAAAGCTTCATTTTGCCGAGCGGATGTGGCAGGGAACGCTGAAATGCCGCAAACAGCAGTTCATTGAGATCATGTCCGCCGTCGATCATCCTGAAAACGCATCCGCCGCCGGGCCGGCGATCATCCTGGTCGAGCCGCAGCTCGGCGAGAATATCGGTATGGTTGCGCGCGCCATGGCTAATTTCGGCCTTGCCGAACTGAGACTGGTCAACCCGCGTGACGGCTGGCCGAGCGAGAAGGCGCGCGCCGCCGCCAGCCGCGCCGACCATGTCATCGATGCCGTAACAGTGTTCGGCGACCTGGCGTCCGCCGTCGCCGACCTCAACTTCGTCTTCGCCACCACGGCGCGGGAGCGCGACGGCTTCAAACCCGTGCGTGGTCCGGTCGAAGCGGGCAGGGCGCTGAGGGCGCGTCAGATGGCCGGCCTGCGCACCGGCATCTTGTTCGGCCGCGAGCGTTTTGGGCTCTACAATGACGAGGTCGGGCTGGCCGACGAGATCGTCACCTTCCCGGTGGATCCCGGCTTTTCGTCGCTCAACATCGCCCAGGCCGTGCTGTTGATGTCCTATGAATGGATGAAGTCGGGCCTGGAAGACGAGACGGCGACCAATTTCTCCAGCCCTGAAATGAAGCCGGCAAGCAAGGAAGAGTTGCACGGGCTGTTTGCCTATCTCGAAGGCGCGCTCGAAGCGCGCGGCTATTTCCGCCCGGCGCCCAAGAAACCCAAGATGGTCGACAATCTGCGCGCCGTCTTGACGCGCGCCGGTTTCGCCGAGCCGGAACTGAAAGTGCTGCGTGGCATCATCTCGTCGCTCGACCGGTTTTCGCCGGCCATGCCGCGCGGTGACGGCTCGCCGGGAGACGATCCAAGGCGTTTGCCGGCCGCTGCGCGAAAACGCCAGGCAGACAAAGAAGATTAGAAATCGCTAAGCTTCGAACGGCTGAAGTAACCGAATTTTATTTGCCTCTCGTCCATTGTTGTCAAAACGGTGGGGTGGCAAATGTTCACGTCCAAAATCGGCCGTATGCGCTTCTTCTTCTATTCGCTCGGCGTAGCCCTGCTCGAGGCCGTTCTTGCTGTGCTGTGCATCGTTGGCACGATCGGCTTTGAGGGGCTGGTCAACTCGGCGCCCGGTCCATCGCGGCAAGGCATGGCAGGCGCGGTTCTGGTCGTTTCCCTCCTGGCCGTGGTCATGCGTGCCAACATCGCCTGGCGACGCAGCCGCGACGCCAACGGCAAAGCCTGGATCCTGTGGTCCTACATCGTGTTCTGCGCCATCTACGCCTTTCTGCAGGCAGGCACGCTGCTGGTCATCGATTTCAAGAACCCGGAAAGCACGTCCAGCGGTTTGAACCTGCTGGCGCTGTCGATCTTTGGCCTTTGGTGCACGATCCTGGTGGCTAAGCCGGTGGCGGGCATCAATATCGACGAACTGACATCGGTTTTCGATTTCGATGGCGATACGCCCATGCCTGCGGGATCCGGTCGGATGGCCAGCAGCACGGCACAGTCTTCCATGCGCAACGCCACACCGGCCACGCGCTCGGTGCCGTCCGCCCAGCCTATGGGCCGCCCGAGGCCCGCCGGCTTCGGCAAGCGCGGGCTCTAGACCGAGGCAAGGTCGTCTTCGCCGGCTTTGCATAGAACTTGCTGACATTCGCCACTTCAAGACCATGATGGTTGCAGATAGAAGAACGGCATTGGCCAATGACCGCCAAGCCTTCTGATCCAGCCTCTTTCATGGTCCGATATCAATGAGCCACCGTCCGATCCTGATGTTCGATTCCGGCGTTGGCGGATTGACCGTGCTGCGCGAAGCGCGCGTGCTGATGCCCGACCGGCGCTTCGTCTACGTCGCCGATGACAAGGCCTTTCCCTACGGCGCGTGGGAAGAGCCGGCGCTGCAGGCCCATATAGTCGAGCTCTTCGCCAAGCTGCTCGACCGTTTTGATCCGGAAATTTCGGTCGTCGCCTGCAATACCGCTTCGACGCTGGTGATCGATGCCTTGCGGGAAAAATTCCCTGGCCATCCCTTTGTCGGCACGGTGCCGGCAATCAAGCCGGCTGCCGAGCGCACCCGGTCCGGGCTGGTCTCGGTGCTGGCGACGCCGGGCACGGTGAAGCGCCAGTACACGCGCGACCTGATCGGCAAATGGGCGCAGAAATGCCATGTCCGGCTGGTCGGCAGCAACAATCTCGCCGGACTGGCCGAGGCCTACATGCGCGAGGNTTCCCTACACGACGCTCTTCCGATCTTCCGTTCCTGGCCAATCGCATGCGCAAGACCGCGCCCTGGCCGGTCGACTGGATCGACCCGGCCGAGGCGATTGCGCGGCGCGCTCTGTCGCTGCTTCCGGCTGTCGACGGGCCATTGCCGCAAAGCGAGCCCGACATCGCCGTCTTTACCTCGGGAAAGGCGGACTTCGCCATCAGCCGGCTGATGCAGGGTTTTGGATTGAGCGCACGCTAATGCATGTCGCCCAAAAGTGCGCAGCGGTTTTGGGACAAGGACATGCATAAAAACAAAAAAACTAAAGCGCGTCGCCGACGCGCTTTAGACAGGTTCGAAGACAATGACGCGCCGATCCGGATCGGCCGAAACAAGCCTTAGCGTCAGGCCATCGCCCTGCCTGAACCCTCAGGCCTTCACATTCGCAACGACAGGCATGTCCGAGAGCTGAACGCGCGCACGCTGATCACCGACGTCGGTGACGACGGCCTTGAATGTTTCACCCACACGCCCCCTCAGCATCACCGCCTCGGCAAGGTCGATGGCCGCGTGGTTGATCTGCGAGGCGCGGGCGCCTGCGCGGCCCATCACCTTCGGCAGTCTGGAAAACGCCTCGTTAACGACTTGCGGCACCGGCTGGCCGTTGACGATGGCCAGCACGCAGCGCACGACATAGCGATCGGCCAGCCGCCTCAGGGGTGCGGTGGCGTGGGCATAGGTCGCGGCCATCGCCTCGTGCCAGGGGACAACGCCTTCCTCATAGGGCTGGTAGGACGCACCGGAGCCGGCGCGGCGGATTTCCAGCATCAGCGCTGCCTGTTGCATGTTGGCAGGATCGAGGGTTCGCTGATAGTCGGGCAGGCTGGTCGAAGGAGGCCAGGACAGGCCTAAGGCCCGTGCCGCGCTGCGCAGTCTTTGCACTTTGGAAGCATCGGGCGGCGCCATCACCCGGAACAAGCCGGTCCGGTGTGCCAGCATGGCGTCGGCAATCGCCATGTTGGCGGCCAGCGAAAGTGCTGCGTTGTCTTGCTCGGATTGCAGCAGCGGTCTGAACGCAAGCTGGAACGTGCCATCGGCAAGCTGTTCCACCTCCTGCTCGGGCGGGTCGACGCGCGAAGCGCCGCGACGGTCTTCGGCCGCCGCCATGCGCCGCGCGATTTCGGCGAAGCCGACTGGGACGTCGGCGGCCTGCACGCTGTCATAGGCGAGCTTGGCGCGGCTTTGAATGATTGCCCGCTCCGCGCCATCCAGCCTTACCGCTCCGTCGTCGACGATCCGGACCGTGAAGATGACAGCCGGACGCGGACCGCTGGGCAGCAAGCTCGCGGCGCCCTCGGCAAGCACCCGGGGATAGAGCCCGGCCTTGCCGTCCGGCAAATACAGGGTTTCGCCTCGCGCCCAGGCTTCGCGATCCACCGCGTCGCCGTCCGCGACGAACCAGGCTACGTCGGCAATCGCATAGTGCAACAGAAGGTCGCTACCGCTCGCTTCGATCGAAAACGCTTGGTCAAGATCGGTGGAAGCCGCGGGATCGAGCGTCACGAAGGGCATCGCCGTGCGGTCGGCATGCTGGTCGGGCACGCGCCTGGCCGCCGTCTGTGCCATGGCCATTACATCAGGGGGAAATCCCTCCGGCACATGGAACTCGGTGCGGATTTTCGCGAGGCCGGTAGCGAGTGCCTGCGAGGGATCGTTCAACGATTTCATGGCGCCGTCCTACACCGGCGTTGCGGGCACGGGAAGGTGGTTTTGCCGGCAGTTGGCCGACCATGGGCAGACATGAGCGCGGAACGGAAGTTGACCGCCAGCGCTGGAACCGTCGCCGGAGCGCAACGTTTCTTCCTCTGTCAGCAAAGGAGGTGCCGATATGCCTGCAACCTCAAAAGCACAGCAAAAGGCCGCTGGCGCAGCCCTGTCGGCCAAGCGCGGCGAGACCAGGAAGAGCGAACTTCAAGGCGCGTCGAAGTCGATGTACAATTCGATGAGCGAAAAACAGCTCGAGGAATTCGCAGAGACCAAGCGCAAAGGCCTGCCGGAGAAGAAATCGGCAGACTGAAACCTTGAACCGAGTCGATAAACAAAGCCCGTGGCCGAAACCACGGGCTTCTTCGGTTCAGGCCAAGCCCGAAACCCCTGACGTCACCAGCAGCGCTTCACCTTGTAGCGGATGACCTTCTTGTGGCCATGCCGCCAGATGACCTTCTTCTTCACCACGACATGGCAGGTCTGACGATGCTTGTGGCCCTGCCAATGCTTGGCCATCGCTGGCTCGGGCACGGCGATCGACATCGTCCCGGCCAGGACGGCCGCACCGACCAACGAGAGGAAAAACTTCTTCATGCGACTTCGGGCTCCTTTGGCTCCAGTCCCTTCCTAAATGCCGTCGGCGCAACAACCTCCCGCCGCATCCGGCACGGCACTCAACGCCAAAGACGTGATATGGTTGCCGGGCCCAGCGCCAGCGACGCGCTTGACTCTGCTCAAATCTCCGTTTAACGAGCGCACCAACACCGGGCCGCAATGCCCGGTTGTTTCTTTTGCATGGCAAGCCCGGGAAAGCAGGTTTATCGTTTCCTGGGTTTTGTCTAGACTGACGTGTCCCGTGGGTTTTCCGCCGCGTTGCGTGGGAAAACCCTGTCAGGCCTCGAAAACGGAGGCCAGAGGAGGGCGCGTTTCCTTCACCCGGACCATGAGGCTCCGGGTGGTTTGTTTTGAAAGGGAATGCGATGAGCAAGCGCGAATCCGCGAAGTACAAGATCGACCGCCGTCTCGGCGAAAACATCTGGGGCCGCCCGAAGTCCCCGGTCAACAAGCGTGAATACGGCCCCGGCCAGCACGGCCAGCGCCGCAAGGGCAAGCTTTCCGATTTCGGCCTGCAGCTGCGCGCCAAGCAGAAGCTGAAGGGTCACTATGGTGATGTCTCCGAAAAGCAGTTCCGCAAAGTCTATGAAGAGGCTGATCGCCGCAAGGGCGACACCTCCGAGAACCTGATCGGCCTGCTCGAGTCGCGTCTCGACGCGGTCGTCTACCGCTCCAAGTTCGTGCCCACCATTTTCGCGGCTCGCCAGTTCGTCAACCACGGCCACGTCAACGTCAACGGCAAGCGCGTCAACATCGGCTCGTACCGTTGCAAGCCGGGCGATGTCGTCGAAGTGCGCGAAAAGTCGAAGCAGCTGGTCATCGTGCTGGAAGCGGTCGGCCTCGCCGAGCGCGACGTGCCGGACTATATCGAAGTCGATCACAACAAGATGGTCGCGACCTTCTCGCGCATCCCCGGCCTGGCCGATGTTCCGTTCGCCGTGCAGATGGAGCCGAACCTGGTCGTCGAATTCTATTCGCGCTAAGCGATCGCTTTTCTGCGATACTGGAAAGGGCCGCCCGTCGAGGCGGCCTTTTCTTTGTCGGCCATGTCCGCTAATCCGGCACTCTCGGCTATGGAAAGCGACAAGCCATGAACATGCTGGCAGACATCGAAACAGTTGAACCGATTGCTGAAGGCGGCTTCCATCCGCTGTTTGCCGACGTGCCGTCTTCCGTCGAGTTCAACAAACTGCGCAAGCGGCTGTTGCGGTTGACCCGTCAGGCGGTCGATGATTTCGCCATGGCGAGGCCCGGCGACCGCTGGCTGGTGGCCTTGTCCGGCGGCAAGGATTCCTACGGGCTGCTGGCCGTGCTGCTCGATCTCAAATGGCGCGGGCTGCTGCCGGTCGAGCTGCTGGCCTGCAATCTCGACCAGGGCCAGCCGAATTTCCCGAAGCACATTTTGCCCGATTACCTCGATGCGCATCGCATTCCCCATCGCATCGAGTATCAGGACACCTATTCGGTGGTCACCGACAAGCTGCCTCAGGGCAGCACCTATTGTTCGCTGTGCTCGCGGCTGCGGCGCGGCCATCTCTATCGCATCGCGCGCGAGGAGGGCTGTTCGGCGCTGGTGCTCGGCCACCACCGCGAGGACATTCTCGAAACCTTCTTCATGAATCTAATCCATGGCGGCCGCCTTGCCGCCATGCCGCCAAAGCTGCTCAATGACGACGGCGACGTCATGGTGCTGCGGCCGCTGAGCTACTGCGCCGAGGTCGATCTGGAAAAATTCGCGGCCGCTATGAAATTCCCGATCATTCCCTGCGATCTCTGCGGCAGCCAGGAAGGCCTGCAGCGCAACGCCATGAAGGCGATGCTGGACGACATGGAAAAGCGCATGCCGGGCCGCAAGGACACGATGCTGCGCGCGCTGTCCAACACCAGGCCGTCGCATCTGCTTGACAGAAAGCTGTTCGACTTTGCCGCCCTCAATGGCAGCCTCAGCACAGGACAAGACGTTTCCGATGATATTTGACGACCAAGCGATCGACTGGCTGGCCGAGCTTCTCGCCGATGCAGCCAGGGCCGAAATCATGCCGCGCTTCCGCCGGCTGGGCGAGGGTGACATCAGGCAGAAAACCTCGGCCGCCGACCTGGTGACCGAGGCCGACATCAACGCTGAGCGGCTGATCACGGCCAGGCTGCGCGAGCGCTATCCCACGGCGATGATCGTCGGCGAGGAAGCCTGTTCCGACAGTCCGGCGCTGCTTCAGGGGCTCGGCGATGCCGACCTCGCCTTCGTCGTCGACCCGGTCGACGGCACCTTCAACTTCGCCTCCGGCGTGCCGCTCTTCGGCGTCATGCTGAGCGTCGTCGTCAAGGGCGAAACCGTCGCCGGTATCATCCATGACCCCGTAGGCCGGGACTGGCTGATCGGCGCCAAGGGCGCCGGCAGCCATATCCGCCATGCGCATGGCGCGCTGGAGACGGTGCATGTCGCCGATGCCGTGCCGATCTCGCAGATGACCGGCTCCGTCTCCTGGCAATATCTGGCGGAACCGCAACGCTCGCTCCTGGCGCGCAACCAGACCAAGACCCTGTCGCAGTTCGGCTATCGCTGCGCGGCACATGAATACCGTCTTCTGGCCAGCGGCCATGCCCATTTCGTCGTCTACAACAAACTGATGCCGTGGGACCATCTGGTCGGTGTGCTGATCCACGCCGAGGCCGGCGGCTACACCGCGCGGATCGACGGCAGCGCCTATCTGCCCTCGCATATCGACGGCGGCATTCTTGTCGCCCCGGACAAGGAAAGCTGGCAGGAGTTGCGCAGGGAACTCTGGGCGCAATAATCGGTCCAACTGCTGGTGAGGCTTTCGTCAAGTATATTGGCTCTGTTATAGTGTCCAATCTCTCGCGAAGTCGGAAGCTGCGAAATGAAACATCGGTCCGCAATTGTTGCAACGGCGCTTGCACTTGCCTTGGCCGCCGCTGGCGCCACTGAGGCAAGATCGCAGGAACGCGCGTGCGGCAGTCGCGATCCCGTCGATACCATAGACGAGATGTTTTCCGCGATCTTTGCCTGTTGGCAGCCGCCGCCTGGAAGTGCTGGCATGACCCTGACGCTGAGTTTCTCAATTCGCAAAAACGGCACGCTGATGGGCAAACCGCGCGCCACTTTCTCCCATATGGGAGATGATGCCTCGCTCAACCGGGTCTTTGTGTCATCCGTGCTCGAAGCTCTCGACAAGGCTCTGCCGATGCCTCTTTCGGACAGCATGGGTGGCGCCATCGCAGGGCGCCCGCTGTTCCCTCGTTTCACGGCAGTGATTGGCGGCGCATCCTGAAACGCGTCGCTTGAAGGTGGCTGCGGTCTGAGACAAATAAAACTCGTAGCGCAGAACAGTTGCTCAATGCAGGTCGGTGACGTGCCCTGAAATGGGTGGGTTGTGCGGCTGGAACATCTTGCCGCGCTCGGCGATCAGGATCATCAGCAGGGCCGCGACCGAGACGCTGCAGAAGCCGGCGGCAAGCGGCGTCACCGTGCCGTTGAAGGCCTGGCCGATCAGCGTGCCGAGGATGCCGCCGAGAAAAGTCTGCATGAAGCCCAGGATGGACGACGCGGTGCCCGCCAGTTGGCCGAGCGGCTCCATCGCGAGCGCGTTGAAATTGGCGCCGAGCGCGCCGAACGGGAGCATCGCACTGGCGAAGAAGGTGATGAACAGCCAGAGTGGCATCTTCATTTGAAGCGAAACGGTGAGCCAGGCAAGGCTGATCACCAGGAACAACAGCAGTGCGCTCTGCGACAGGCGGCGCATGCCGATGCGGCCGACCAGGCGCGAGTTGAGGTAGTTCGAAAAAGCGAGAACGCCGGCGACACCCGCGAAGATGACAGGAAACAATTCGCCGACATGAAAAATGTCGACATAGATCTGCTGTGCGGAGGCGATGAAGCCGAACATGGCGGCGAAAATGAAGGTGCTGGCAAAGGCGTAGCAAAGCGCCATTCGGTTGGTGAGCACGATGCGGAAGCCACCGACGACGGATGAGACTGTCAGCGGCCGGCGGTACTCCGGATGCAGCGTCTCCGGCAGCCGCAGCAGCGACCACGCCGACACGATCAGCGCTCCGACGGCCATGGTGACGAAGATCCAGTGCCATGTTGCGAACAGCATGATGAACTGGCCGATCCCAGGCGCGATCACCGGGATGGCCATGAACACCATGAAGATCAGAGACATCACCTCGGCCATGCGCCGACCGTCGAACGTGTCGCGCACGATCGAGACGGCGATGACGCGGGTCGCCGCCGCACCGATGCCTTGCACCAGCCGGCACAGCAGCAGGACGGCGAATGACGGGGCGATGGCGGCAGCTGCCGCCGCCACGACATAAATCGCCAGCCCGGCAACGAGCGGCGCGCGGCGCCCGAACCGGTCCGAGATCGGTCCGAAGAAAAGCTGTCCGCCACCGAAGCCCAATATATAGGCGGTGATCACATATTGGCGGTGGTTTTCATTTTCGACGCCGAGCGTGGCGCCGATCTGCTGTAGCGCCGGCAGCATGATGTCGATGGCCAGCGAGTTCAACGCCATCAGTGCCGCGCACAGCGCGATGAATTCCCAGCGCGGAATAGGCAATTTGCGTGCCTGTTGCGGCGCTTTTGCTGGCTGGTCCACGGCGGGTCCGATCTTCAAAACGAATATGCGCCGGCATGCCGGCGCATAAGTTCGTCCTCACTCCGATAGGGGGAGGTAACATTTTGCCGGGGCGGGGCTGCCCCGTCTCAACTCAGAATCAGGCTGTCGCTTTGACGCTGACGCCCTTGTCGACGAGCAACGTCTGCAACTCGCCTGCCTGGAACATTTCGCGGATGATGTCGCAGCCGCCGACGAATTCGCCCTTGACGTAAAGCTGCGGGATCGTCGGCCAGTTCGAATATTCCTTGATGCCTTGGCGCAGTTCGGCCGAGGTCAGCACGTCGACGCCCTTATAGTCGGCTCCGATGTAATCGAGGATCTGGACGACCTGGCCGGAAAAGCCGCACTGCGGAAAACCGGGCGTGCCCTTCATGAAAAGGACGACGTCGTTGCCCTTCACTTCGCTGTCGATGTAGTCGTTGATGCCGCTCATGAGATATCCTTTCACGCCTGTGGGAGTCAGGCTCGAAGCATAGCCATCAAATAAACCCATAGATGGGCCGAAACAAGATGTTTGCGCCGCCGTCGCGGAAATGGCGCAAAGGATCGCCTGTCTTGGGCCAAGCATCCGAGCCGATTGCAGCCTTCGGAACATGATGAAAAGACGATATGGCGCCGCCCTTCCGATCGCCATCCTGCTGGCGGCGATTGCCGTTGTCTGGTGGCCGAGACGCCCGGAGCCGCCGCCGCTGGTCATTGGCGGTGACCTGCCCGCGCCTTGCCGGAATGTCGCCTTCGAGGCGGTGACCTATGTCGTCTGCACGGTCGACCTGCGGACCTACAACCTCGCTGTCTTTCACGTCGGTGCCGACGGCAAGCCCTTCGGCTCGCTGGAGGCCTTCGGCAAGGCGGTTGCGGGCGAGGGGAGGCCGGTGCTGCTCGCCATGAATGGCGGCATGTATCACGAGGATTTGTCGCCGGTCGGCCTGCTGGTCGAGAACGGCAGCGAGAAGTCGCCGCTCAACCTTGCCGACGGCGAAGGCAATTTCTTCCTGAAACCGAACGGCGTCTTTCTGGTGGGCAATGACGGCAAGGCGGCTGTCATGGAAAGCAACGCCTATGCGGTTACCAAACGCGATGTTGCCTTCGCCACGCAGTCCGGCCCGATGCTGGTGATCGATGGCAAGATTCACCCACGCTTCGAGCCGAACGGAACCTCGCGCTACATCCGCAACGGCGTCGGCGTGCGCGATGAAAACACCGTTTTGCTGGCGATCTCGCGGTCTGAGGTCAGTTTCGGCAGCTTTGCGCGGCTGTTTCGCGACGCGCTACAATGCCGCAACGCGCTGTTCCTCGACGGCGCGGTCTCCGCGCTGTCGGATGGGAAAAGAATGATCGTCGGCGGAAAATACCCGGCGGGCCCGATCATCTCAGTGTCGGCGAAGCCGATCACGTCAGTGTCGGCGAAGCAGCCGCAGAAACAGTAGGCCAGTCTGGCTTCAGTCCGGCACGCTGGTCTGCAGGGCCAGCGCGTGCAGCACGCCGCCCATATTGCCCTTCAGCGCATCATAGACCATTTGGTGCTGCTGGACGCGGCTCTTTCCGCGGAAGCTCTCGGCCACCACTTCGGCTGCATAGTGATCGCCGTCGCCGGCGAGGTCGCGGATCGTCACCTTGGCGTCCGGAATGCCGTCCTTGATCAGTTTTTCGATGTCGTGGGCATCCATTGCCATGGCAAAATCCTGTTCTGGGCGGCTAGGCACGAGTGACTCGCACGGCAGCCTAAAGCCTTTCTGGTCCGGGTTGAAGCCGTTCTGTCGGCGACGCAGTGTCTAAGGGCCATCCTGCCGCGGGTGAACCACACCATCTTCGGTAATGTCGTCGCGGGTCGAGAACCCCCGGCCAAGGCTGAACACCAGGACATAGAGCGGGATGTTGAGCGCCAGGTTGATAATCGGGAGATAGCTGGTCATCTGCCACAAGGGCGAAAAGAATGGTTGGCCATAGCCGTCGCAGATCAGCGATGACCCGTATTCCCACAGCGCGCCGGTAATGACCGCAATGGCAAAGAGCTTGATGCAGGTGGCGACATGCCTTGCGCGCGCCGGGTTCGGCAAAAGGCGGCTCCACACCACCAGGCAGACGATGGGGATCGCATAGATCAGACTTTGCAAGGCCAGCATCTGCAGTGTGCCATTGGCCGCCTCAAGGAACTGGTCACGCCTTTCCAGCAGCGGACAGACCTCGCTCGAGGTCGTCGACAGCAGGAAAAAGACGAACGGCCCGAGGAACCAGAAGAAGAACAGCGACGGCCAGAAGACGACTGCGATCAGCGTCCGGGCTGCCAGGCTGGTCAACTGGACTTGTCCATGAAGTTCGGGAACCAGCCTTCGTGGGCGGCGGTCAATTCGCTGACCGGGATCGCCCTGGCATCGCCGAGCTTCAGTTCGTTTCCACCGGTCGAGCCGATCCATGGCGCAAAGATGCCGAGCTTGCTCTGTTCCTCGCGGATGGCGTCCCATTCCTTGCTCTGCGGATCGACGGACAGCGTCAGGACGTAACGGCCCTGGTCTTCGCCGAACCAGACCGGGATCGGGTCGCCGGCGAGCCCCGGAATGGTGGCGCCGATGCCGG
This sequence comes from Mesorhizobium sp. LSJC269B00, assembly GCF_000502815.1. Lineage (NCBI taxonomy): Bacteria > Pseudomonadati > Pseudomonadota > Alphaproteobacteria > Hyphomicrobiales > Phyllobacteriaceae > Mesorhizobium > Mesorhizobium sp. LSJC269B00. The sequence goes on along the minus strand of NZ_AYVN01000017.1, from coordinate 66,176 downwards.
ACGCCATCGCCATTTCGGCCAGGGCTATCGCCAAGCCGCCATCGGAAAGGTCATGCGCCGCGGTCACGACGCCCGACGCGATCAGCGCGCGCACGTGGTCGCCGACGCGCTTTTCATGCGCGAGGTCAACGGATGGCGGCGGCCCGTCGGCGCGGCCATGGATGTCCCTGAAATAGGCGGACTGGCCGAGATGGCTGCCCCAGCTTGCGGGCGCGCCGACCAGCAGGATCATCTGGCCCTCGGCGGCAAAGCCGATACGGGTCATCTTCGACCAGTCGGCAATCAGCCCGACGCCGCCGATGGTCGGCGTCGGCAGGATGCCTTGGCCATTGGTTTCGTTGTAGAGCGAGACATTGCCCGACACGATCGGGAAGCCGAGCGCCCGGCAGGCATCGCCAATGCCTTTCACCGCGCCGACCAGTTGGCCCATGATCTCAGGCCGTTCCGGATTGCCGAAATTGAGGTTGTCGGTGGCCGCCAGCGGCAGCGCGCCGGTGGCGGTGAGGTTGCGCCAGCATTCGGCCACCGCCTGCTTGCCGCCTTCGTACGGGTCGGCCTCGCAATAGCGCGGCGTGACGTCGGAGGAGAAGGCGAGCGCCTTGGTCGGATGGCCTTCGACGCGCACCACGCCGGCGTCGCCGCCGGGAAGCTGCAGCGAATTGCCCTGGATCAGCGTGTCGTACTGCTCCCACACCCAGCGGCGCGACGACAGGTTCGGCCCGCCGAGCAGTTTCAACAGCGCATCGGCAACGTCGGCCTTCGGCGCATCGCCGGCTGCGAGCGCCGCCGGCTTCTTCGGCTCGACCCAGGGGCGTTCATATTCCGGCGCCTTGTCGCCAAGGTCCTTGATCGGCAAATTGGCGACCTCGTCGCCCTGATGGATGACGCGGAAACGCAGATCGTCGGTGGTCTTGCCGACGATAGCGAAGTCGAGGCCCCATTTGTGGAAGATCGCCTCGGCTTCCTTTTCCTTCTCGGGGCGCAGCACCATCAGCATGCGCTCCTGACTCTCCGACAGCATCATCTCATAGGCGCTCATGCGCTCTTCGCGCACCGGCACCTGGTCGAGGTGAAGCTCGATGCCGAGGTCGCCCTTGGCGCCCATCTCGACCGCCGAACAGGTGAGGCCGGCCGCCCCCATGTCCTGGATGGCGATAACGGCGCCAGACGCCATCAGCTCAAGACAGGCTTCGAGCAGGCATTTTTCGGTGAAGGGATCGCCGACCTGCACGGTCGGGCGCTTCTCGTCGATCTTGTCGTCGAACTCGGCCGAGGCCATCGTGGCGCCGCCGACGCCGTCGCGCCCGGTCTTGGCGCCGAGATAGACGACCGGCAGGCCGACGCCCTTGGCTTCCGACAGGAAGATCGCATCGGTCTTGGCGAGGCCCGCGGCAAAGGCGTTGACCAGGATATTGCCGTTGTAGCGGGCGTCGAAATTGACCTCGCCGCCGACCGTCGGCACGCCGAACGCATTGCCGTAGCCGCCGACGCCGGAAACCACGCCGCTGACCAGGTGCCTGGTCTTGGGATGGTCCGGTGCGCCGAAGCGCAAAGCGTTCATCGCCGCAATCGGCCGCGCGCCCATGGTGAAGACATCGCGCAATATGCCGCCGACGCCGGTCGCCGCACCCTGGTAGGGCTCGATGTAGGAGGGATGGTTGTGGCTCTCCATCTTGAAGACGACGCAGTCGCCATCGCCGATATCGACCACACCGGCATTCTCGCCCGGACCCTGGATGACCTGAGGCCCGGTGGTCGGTAGCGTGCGCAGCCATTTCTTCGAGGATTTGTAGGAGCAGTGCTCATTCCACATCGCCGAGAAGATGCCGAGTTCGGTAAAGCTCGGTTCGCGCCCGACCAGGTCGAGGATGCGCTGGTATTCGTCGGGCTTCAGCCCATGCGCGGCGATGAGTTCCGGGGTGATCGGCACGGAATTGGAAATGGTCATGGGCGGCGATTGATGTCCATGGGAGAGGGGAATTTGAGTCCCCCTCATATCGCAAGCTTTGGCGTGATACACCCCATTGGATGACGAAAAACGCCGGAAAACCACAGGGCGACGATGGTAGCGGGGAGCCGCTGGGGAACGCTATGGCATCCCGGCCGTTAGGCCTCAAACCAATCAGGAGATTTCGACATGGCCACCAAGCAAGGCAAGAAAGACAATCGCCTCTCCGACAAGGAGGCCATGCATATTGCCGAGACCACCGACGTTTCGCCCAAGCAGGCCAAGGACCTGGCCGAGAAGCACGGCAAGGACAAGGGCGCAAAGGAAGCCAAAAACTTCAAGGCAGAGGGCTGAACCTGAGATCGGGATACAGGAGGACCGAGTCAGGACGAACTGTCGTAGCCGGCGCGGCCTTCCTCCAGCAGCCGCCGGATCACCGCGACGCCGCCGGTGATGTCCTCGCGCCGCCTTGGCTGCGAGACGCCGAAACGCACGCCGTGAAAAACCTGCTCGGAACGCCCCGCCTTGAACTCGTCCTCGTCGTCGAGGAGCACGCCATTTTCGAGGCATGCGCTCCTGAACGTGCCGGACAGCCAGGGATCGGGCAGCGTCAGCCAGACGAAGGGCACGCTGCCGTGTGACTTGAAGGCGAAACCCGCCAGTGTCTCGCGCACGATGGCGATGCGGGCGGCAATTTCGGCAATGCTGCGTTTGCGGATATCGCCAGCCTGCCCAGACAGCACCAGCCGCGCGTTCACCTCCGCCAGCAGGAACGGCATCCCGCCGGTCATCATCTTGTGGGCGACGCGGATGCGATGGCGATAGGCGGGCGGGCAGGAGAGCCAGCCGCCGCGAACACCTGCCGCGACCGATTTCGACAGACCGCCGGCGACAATGGTGCGCTCGGGTGCATATTCGGCGATGAGCGGCGTCGGATCTTCGGTCAGGCCGCCATAGAGATCGTCCTCGATGACGATGACATTGTACGCGCGCGCGACGCGAGCGATCGCCTCGCGGCGCGAAACCGACAGGATCGCCAGCGTCGGGTTCTGCACCGTCGGCATCAGGAAAATCATCTTCGGGTGCTTTTGCGCGCAGACGCGTTCGAAATCCTCGGGATCGAGACCTTCCTCGTCCGATGCGACAAGTGCAATGCGCCGCCCGATCAGCCCGGCGCTGCGGGCGATCTGCGAATAGGTGAGGTGCTCGAAGGCGACATAGTCGCCCGGCGTGGTCAGCGCCGCGATCGCCGCCATCACCGCGGCATGTGTGCCAAGCGTGGGAACGATGGTTTCAGCAGCCGGACGGAACGAATTGCGCGACAGCCAGCGGGCGCCGGCCTCGAACCAGCGCTCCGGAAAATCCCTGGTGTAGCTCGATATTTCGTGCGGGTGATCCTGCACCGTGCGCGAGAGCATGTCGGCGACAATGGCGCCCTGGCCGATGTCGGGCGCGGCAGTGCTGTCGAAACGCAGCTTGCCGGGCGGCGCATCGACATAGCGCGTGCCTTGCACGGCAGGCTCGGCGAATTCGGGTGACGCTTCCGATTGCTGCGCCAGCACATAGGTCCCGCGTCCGACTTCGCCGCTCACCAGGCCGCGCTCGCGCAGCAGCTGATAGGCTCGGCCGATCGTGCCGACCGTCGTGCCGATATCATAGGCGAGATCGCGCTGCGGCGGCAATTTTGCCCCGGCATCGATGACGCCCTTGTCGATGTCCGACTCGATGCTGTCGGCAAGGCGCTGGTAAAGCGGGCCGGAACCGATGGTGAGGTCAGGGAGCCAATTTGTCATGGTGACAATTCTGTATATTGCACCAGATCGTGTGTCAATGCATATCAGAACCGTACCAAGATGGGTACAATTTGCAAGGTTGGCAGAAAGACAATGGATACAATCGAGACAATCCGCTGCGCGGGCATTGAATTGGTCGGGCCGCGCCCGTCCAGCCGGCGAGGCTTTGTCGGCCGGATCGTGAATGTGGTCAGATCGCTGGCGCGATGGATCGACGTGCTGATCGAGCGCCGTCGCGGCCGCCTGGCTTTGCTCGAAATGACCGACGAGCAACTCAGGGACATCGGTGTGTCGCGTGACGACGCCCACCGCGAAGGCATCAGGCGATTCTGGGACTGACCCGGAGCCCGGTCAGCGGCGCGCGCCGGATGTTCTTATGCGTGAGACGCCCTTGTCGGCAAGCACAGCGAGGATGCACAGCACCAGGAAAACCCCGGTGACGGCCAGCGCCGCAAGCGCGACGTTGGTCGTGCCGTTTTTCGCAACGTCGAGGAACGGGTAGGGCACTTCGTCTGCGATTGGTGCGCGTACAAGCGCATAGGCGAGATAGGCGATCGGATAGGCCATCCACCAGGAAATGTCGCTCCATCTCGCTCTGCCGTCGGCACCTGCTATCAGCCACCACAGCACGAACAGAACCGGCGTCACATAGTGCAGCAGCACGTTGCAGAGCAGGAACAGCCCCTGCGGCTGCCAGAGCTGCGCCAGAACCGTCGCATAGACGATGAAGACAAGCGCGATGGACACGGCGACGCCGGCCCGCATCCGCGGTCCGGCAAAGGCGGGCAGCCAGGCGTAGCCCGAAGGCGACAGCAGCGAGACATGGACCAGCACCGCACCGATGTTGGTCAGGATGGTGAAGAAGCTGAACAGAAAGACGATGGAGCCGAGAAAACTGCGGCCGGCCTCCATCGATGCCGGGATGGTGATGCACGCTTGCAGGACAAGCCCGGCCAGACCTATGACCAATCCCGCAAACTGCAGGAAGCGGCCCATGGCGTCAGGCGGCCGCGTTGCAGGAGGGGTTGCCCGTTTGCCAGCGCGCAATGTCGGATCCGATGCGCGCGCCGAGCGGATCGTCCATCAGCGGACCGAACACGTCGACGCGGCTGGAATTGCCTTGCGCCTGGACGACCAGCAGCGGCTTGCCGCCATAATGCTTGGCCGGCACCAGCAGGAAGCGGGGCGTGCCGCTGAACGAATTCAGCTCATTGGCCATCTGATAGGATTTGAAGGCGGGATCCTTGCTGGCGATCCAGCATTTGTGGGCCGATATCGCCACCTGCTCCATGGCCAGCAGCGAAGCGCTCTTGCCCGTGGGGACCGGCGCGCTCTTCGGGCTGGACTGGCAGGACGCCAACGCCAAGCCGGCAGCAGCCAGGGGACCTAGGCGAACAGTCGTCAGTCTCATGGTCAACCGCCCCCGCGTTTTTAAAGGAATTCGAAGAGATATCAGGCGGCGATGCCGAGTGCGCCTTCGAACAGCGCCCGGCCGTCACTGCCGCCATGCGCGGCCTCGATCAGGTTTTCCGGATGCGGCATCAGGCCGAGCACATTGCCCTTCTCGCTGACGATACCGGCAATGTCGTTCATCGAGCCATTAGGATTGGTGCCCTCGGCATAGCGAAACACCACCTGTCCTTCGCCTTCGAGACGGGCAAGCGTGTCGGTGTCGGCGAAATAATTGCCGTCATGATGCGCAACCGGCGTGCGGATGATTTGGCCCGGCTGATAGCGGCGGGTGAACATGGTGTTGGCGTTGGCGATCTGCAGCTTCACCTCACGGCAAACGAATTTCAGCGAAGCATTGCGCATCAGCGCGCCGGGCAGCAGGCCGGCCTCGACCAGAATCTGGAACCCGTTGCAGACGCCAATGACCATGACGCCCTTGGCGGCCTTTTCAGCGACTGCCCGCATCACCGGCATCCGCGCGGCAATCGCGCCGCAGCGCAGATAATCGCCGAAGGAGAAGCCGCCGGGAATGGCGATCAGGTCGACATCGGGGATTTCGGTGTCGGTCTGCCAGACGGTCGCCGGCGCCTGCCCGGAAATCTTGGTCAGCGCCGCAATCATGTCGCGGTCGCGGTTGAGGCCGGGGAGAAGAACGACAGCTGATTTCATATCAAGCGATCTCCACCGCGTAATTCTCGATCACCGTATTCGCCAGCAGCTTGTCGCACATGGCTTTCAGATCGGCTTCAGCCTTGGCCTTGTCGGTCTCTGAGAGCTCGAGGTCGAAGACCTTGCCCTGCCGCACCTGGCCGACGCCGCCGAACCCCAGTCCGGACAGAGCGTGCTCTATGGCTTTTCCCTGCGGGTCGAGCACGCCGTTCTTGAGGGTGACGGTGATGCGGGCCTTGATCATGCTGGACAGGTTCCTGTTCGAAGACTTAGCAATTCCAGGAAATGTGTGAAGCGGCTTTCCGTCCGGAATTGCGTCAAGAAATGAAGACTTAGTGCGGCTTGCCTTTGAGGCCATCGGTCGAGGCGACGAGCACCGGGCCGGTCGGGCGCGGCGGCTCGTTCTCGTTCATGATGCCGAGGCGGCGGGCAACTTCCTGATAGGCTTCGACGAGGCCGCCCATGTCGCGGCGGAAACGGTCCTTGTCGAGCTTGTCCTGCGTCGCCACATCCCACAGCCGGCACGAATCCGGCGAGATCTCGTCGGCAACGACGATGCGCATCATGTCGCCCTCGAACAGGCGGCCGCATTCGATCTTGAAATCGACGAGCTGGATGCCGACACCCATGAACAGGCCGGAGAGGAAGTCGTTGACGCGGATGGCCAGCGCCATGACGTCGTCGATCTCCTGCGGGGAGGCCCAGCCGAAAGCGGTGATATGCTCTTCCGACACCATCGGATCGTCGAGCGCGTCGGCCTTGTAATAGAATTCGATGATCGAGCGCGGCAAAACCGTGCCTTCCTCGATGCCGAGGCGCTTGGACAGCGAGCCGGCGGCGACATTGCGCACCACCACTTCGAGCGGAATGATCTCGACTTCCTTGATCAGCTGCTCGCGCATGTTGAGCCGGCGGATGAAGTGGGTCGGAATGCCCATGCGGTTCAGATGGTTGAAGATGTACTCGGAAATGCGGTTGTTGAGCACACCCTTGCCGTCGATGACCTCATGTTTCTTCTTGTTGAATGCGGTCGCATCATCCTTGAAGAACTGGATAAGTGTGCCCGGTTCCGGTCCTTCATAGAGGATCTTGGCCTTGCCTTCATAAATGCGGCGGCGATTTTTCATCTGATTTTTCTCTGGATTTGCGGGCAGGCGGCAAGCGACCAGTTCCTGTCCGTCTGCCTAAATTGGTGCGGCGACGGGTGGGGTTCAATGCCGGGTCTATCCCAATCACAGCGTTTGCTCAATCGGCAAATCCTTTCCATCGACCGCTTTCAGGAATGAAATGCCGCAGCGCAGCAAGTGATGTAGCATATTGACCGGCCCGCGCCCTTTTGGTTTGTGCTGCGGCAACACACATATCCATCGCCAACGCGAATCGATTTCATCGGAGGGAAGCCATGAGCAGCATGAAAGACCGCGAAGAGGGTTTTGAGCGCAAATTCGCCTTCGACGAAGAACTTCGCTTCAAGGCTTCCGCACGCCGCAACAAGGCGCTCGGTCTGTGGGCCGCCGAAAAGCTGGGCAAATCCGGCACTGACGCCGACGCCTATGCCAAGGAAGTTGTGGTTTCCGATATCGAGGAAGCCGGCGATCACGACGTATTCCGCAAGATCCGCAAGGATTTCGACGCCGCCGGCGTCGACCAGTCGGATCACCAGATCCGCCGCACCATGGACGAACTGATGGCGCAGGCGATCGAGCAGATCAAGAACACCTAGAGCGAGTAGCGCTGGACCAATCGACCGCCCGGTCCAGCCGGGCGGTTTTTCTTTGCCTTTTCAGCCTTTTCCGGCTGAAACTGTGCGTAGGCCTGTTACAAGGCTCTACCCAACGAGGAAAGCACCCATGTCCCTGAAGTCACGCCTGGCGGCGGATGAAACGCTGTTCACCGCCTGGTCCGGCGTTCCGGACGCTTTGACGGTCGAAATCATCGCCAAGCAGGGTTTTGACGCCGTCACCCTCGATATGCAGCATGGCGGACACCACGAAGACTCGGTCTTGCGCGGCCTGGTGCCGGTGCTGGCCGCCAACAAGCCGGCGCTGGTGCGCATTCCGGTCGGCCGCTTCGACATGGCCAGCCGCGCCCTCGATTTCGGTGCCGAGGCGGTGATTGCACCGATGGTGAATTCGGTGGCCGATGCAAAACTCTTTGCCGCGGCGATGAAATATCCGCCGATGGGCGAGCGCTCCTGGGGCCCGACCTATGCTTTTCCGCGCCATGGCAAAGGCGACCACGCCGAATGGCTGCGCGACACCAATCAACGCACCATGGCCTTTGCTATGGTCGAAACGCGCGCCGCACTCGATGCGCTGGACGGCATCCTCGACACGCCGGGCATTGACGGCATCTTCCTCGGCCCATCGGATTTCTCCATCGCCTGGTCGAATGGCGCCACCGTCAATTCGACGCTGGAAAGCATGATGGAAACCGTCACCTCCATCGCCGAGCGGACGCGCAAGGCGGGCAAGCATGCGGCAATCTACGTCGTTGAGCCGGCGATTGCCGGCCGCGTCGTGGCGATGGGCTACCGGCTGCTGGCGATGGGCTCGGACCATGCGCTGATTTCGCTCGGCGCAAAGACACTCATCAAAAGCATGAACGATTCGATCAAGGGCTGAGGCGTGGTGCCTTGCCCGGTCAGGCCTTGAGGTCGGTCAGGAACTTGGCGAAGGTCATCGACCCTTCCGGCCACGGGCCGAAGCCGGCATCCTCATTGAGGTGACCGGTTTCGCCGGCATCGATGAACAGCGAACCCCAGGCAGCGGCAATGTCCTCGGCAACCTCGAAGGCGCAGAACGGATCGTTGCGGCTGGCGATGACGATGGACGGGAAGGGCAGCGGTTCGCGCGCATAGGGACCAAAGGTCATCAGGTGACGCGGCCTTATCTCCGGGTTGGCGACGTCGGGCGGCGCGACAAAAAACGCGCCGGCGACCGGCTTCCTGAACTGCGGAATTGCCTGCACCGCGGCCGCCACACCGAGCGAATGGGCAACGATCACCACCGGCCGCTCGGCCTCGTTGACAGCGTTCGCCACGCTCGTCGTCCAGTCCTCGCGCACCGGCTTCGACCACTCCGCCTGTTCGACCCGACGCGCTGTCGACAGTTTCGACTGCCAGCGTGTCTGCCAGTGTTCAGGGCCGGAATTGGTGTAGCCCGGCACGATCAGAATATCTGCGTCTTTGACTTTCATGGCGCTGAGATAGCGAGCGGCCGTGTCTCCTGCAACCCGCGCTGACGCATGCGGTGCATCACAATTGTGAACAACCTGTTCGATTCTTTCCATCTTGTGTGAACGATCAGGATCGACGATTTGAGGCAGGAAGAGATGGACGACAGAATAGACTGGTGGCGCGGCCTGGGATAACGCGCTGAACGGAGAGTTTTATGAGCGAACTGCCTTTTGCGGCGACGACCCCCGTCAGCGTGTCACGCGTGGGCCTGAAGGCGCGCGACGCCGAAGGACTTGCCGATTACTACCGGGCTGTTGTCGGCCTGCAGGAATTGAGCCGCGCCGAGGGCGCCATCACGCTGGGCGCTGCCGAGCGCCCGCTGCTGGTGATCGAGCCTGACGCAGCGGCCAAGCCCGACGATCCGCGCAGCGCCGGCCTGTTCCACACCGCTTTCCTGCTGCCCAGCCGCGCCGATCTCGGCCGCTGGATAAACCACGCCGCCGCCAACAAGATCCGCATCGAGGGCGCCTCCGACCATCTGGTCAGCGAGGCTCTCTACCTGACCGACCCCGAAGGCAACGGCATTGAAATCTATAGGGACCGTCTGCCGCAGGAGTGGAAGTGGAACGGCGACAAGATCGCCATGGCGACCGAGCGGCTGAACCTGGCTGCCGTGGTTGGCAGCGTGCCGGCCGGTGACGCCGGCTGGCAGGGCGCGCCGCAAAACAGCATTGTCGGCCATGTCCATCTGCGCGTCGGCCGGCCGGAAGATGCCGAGGCCTGGTGGCACGACGAATTTGGCTTCGACACGGTCGCTAAGTATGGAGGGCAGGCGGTGTTCCTGTCGTCGGGAGGCTACCACCATCATATCGGTGGCAATTCGTGGCACAGCGCCGGCGCCGGGCGCCGCGATCCGTCCCGCTCAGGGCTGGCCTGGGTCGAGATGCGCTCGGACAAGGCAACCGAGGAAACGAGCCGTGAAGATCCGTGGGGCACGGTTATCCGCACCGTGCCGGGCACCGCAGGCTGAGCGGCGGTTCGGGTCCTACACCGAGCCGGCGGCGTAGCCCGTCAGCAGCCCGTGCGCCCAGTTGTCGAATCCGGTCGCCGTGGCGCGGCCGGATGCTTCGGTCCAGTCATAATTGACCACGTGATGGCTGAACGACCATTGTCCGTCCTTGCGCGTAGCGAGGGCGTAGCGGGCATGCGGACTGCCGGTCACGGTCAGGCCGGGGAATGTCTGGACGCCGACGCTGCCGGGATTGAGGATTGTCCGGTTGTCCGACAAGCGCACAACGCGCGGCGTATGTGTATGGCCGCACAAGGTCAGCCCGGCGCCGGCGCTGCCCAGCTTGTGCCTGATCTGCTTTTCATTGGACGGGTGGAAGTGGCTGCCTCCGTCTTCCTCGAGCAGGAACACGTCGTCGTCACTGGGGCTGCCATGGCAAAGCAGGATGTCCTGGGCAGGCGACAGGGTGACCGGCAATGCCGAGAGCCAGGTCAATGACGCCTGGGACAGGCATTGGTGGGTGAAAGCATCGACGTCTTCCAACCCGGAAGCAGGCGGCTCGACCAGCACACGGTCGTGATTGCCGCGCACGGTCGGCCAATTCTGTGCAATCAGATATTGCGCGGTTTCTTCAGGCCATAGCGGCCCGGAGAGACAATCGCCCAGATTGACGATTATGTCGGGAGAAGCGTCTTTGATCTGCGCATGAACCGCCTCAAGCGCGCGCAGGTTCCCATGGATGTCGGAAAGGACAGCCAGCCGCATGGAAGATCCTATCCGAAAACCCGCTTGAAGATCGTGTCGACATGCTTGGTGTGATAGCCCAGGTCGAATTTCTCGCGGATCTCGGCTTCGGGCAGCGCTGCGGTGACTTCCTTGTCGGCCAACAATTCCTCAAGGAAATCAGCGCCATGTTCCCATACCTTCATGGCGTTGCGCTGCACCAGGCGGTAGGCGTCCTCGCGGCTGACGCCGGCTTGCGTCAGCGCCAAAAGCACGCGCTGCGAATGCACAAGGCCACGGAACTTGTTCATGTTCTTCAGCATGTTGTCGGGATAGACCAGCAATTTGTCGATGACGCCGGTCAACCGCGACAGCGCGAAATCGAGTGTTATCGTGGCGTCCGGGCCGACCATGCGCTCGACCGAGGAATGCGAAATGTCGCGCTCGTGCCAGAGCGCCACATTCTCCATCGCCGGCAGCGCCATGGAGCGCACCATGCGGGCAAGGCCGGTGAGGTTTTCGGTCAGCACCGGGTTGCGCTTGTGCGGCATTGCCGACGAGCCCTTCTGGCCCGGCGAAAAATACTCTTCCGCTTCCAGCACCTCGGTGCGCTGCAGATGGCGGATCTCAGTCGCCAGCCGCTCGACCGACGAGGCGATGACGCCGAGCGTGGCAAAGAACATGGCATGGCGGTCGCGAGGGATGACCTGCGTCGACACCGGCTCCGGCTTCAGCCCAAGCTTTTTCGCCACATGTTCTTCGACATAGGGATCGATGTTGGCGAAGGTGCCGATCGCGCCCGATATGGCGCAGGTGGCAATATCCTCCCGCGCGTGCACCAGCCGCTCGCGGCAGCGTGAGAACTCGGCATAGGCCTGCGCCAGCTTGACGCCGAACGTGGTCGGCTCGGCATGAATGCCGTGGCTGCGGCCGATGGTGATGGTGTCCTTGTGCTCGAAGGCCCGGCGTTTCAGCGCGGCGAGCAGGCCGTCGAGGTCGGCCAGCAGGATATCGCTGGCGCGGCTGAGCTGCACCGCAAGGCAGGTGTCGAGAACATCCGATGAGGTCATGCCCTGGTGGATGAAACGCGCATCCGGCCCGACGAATTCGGCCAGATGGGTGAGGAAGGCGATGACGTCGTGCTTGGTCACGGCCTCGATCTCGTCGATCTTGCCGACGTCGAATTGGGCGGCGCCGCCTTTTTCCCAGATGGTTTTGGCGGCTTCCCTGGGAATGACGCCGAGCTCGGCCAGCGCATCGCAGGCATGGGCCTCGATCTCGAACCAGATGCGGAAGCGGGTTTCCGGCGACCAGATGGCGACCATTTCCGGCCGGGAATAGCGAGGGATCATCCGTCAGTCCTGATGTGTCCGTGGTTAAGTGCGCGTCCTAACAGAGGCGGACCGAATGCTCAACGCTGCTGGCGCGCAAACCACACGCTGGCGGCGGCAAGCGCGATGAATCCGAGCGGAAAATAGAGCCTGATACCCAGCACCACGAATTGGTAGAGCGCCGTCAGCGAGGTGAAGACCAGTTCGAACGCCCACCGGGCGGTGAAGGCCTCCGCGTGCCATTCGGCATAGTAGGAGCGGTATTGCAGCGCAAACAACCCGCCGGTGAAGGCGAGCGTCGTGGCAAGCAGGCAGACGAAGGCGGCGGCGAACGCCACCTCCCAATGCCGGTCGAGCGAGACCAGCCGCGCCGCGAACAACCCGACGGGAAAGGCCAATGCCGCGCCGGTCGCAAACAGCAGGGCGACGAAGCGGATCTTTTCCGGGGTCTCCCAATTGTCGAGCCAAAGACCGGTCAGCGCGCTGGCGCCCATGGCCATCGCCCACAGCAAGGCGCCGACAAGCGCCGTGCCCGTCGATGGTACGGCGCGGCTGACGCGATTTCCGGCGCGCTTGCGCCAACTGGATTGATCGAGCGATGTCACAGGCGTCCGGTCACGGCGATCCAGCGAAAATCCGGCCCTTCGAAGCCGTATTGGCGCACCGCGATCAGCACCGCATAGGCGCTGATGCTGTCCATCGAGAACGTCTGCACCGCGCCGATCCTGTAGCCGTTGGGGCAGCCACGGCTTTTCGGGATCGATTTATCCTCATGCAGCAGATGGGTCCGGCCGCCATCCCTGGCCTCGATCCGCAGCAGGCGAAAACCGTTGACCTCGCCCTGGCTCTGGCAGCTTTCGGTGTCATTCATGCCGATCTCGTCCAGCCGGAATTCCAGCGGCGGGTCGACCGGCGAAAAGATCGGCCGTGGGTTGACCACCATGCGGAACGGGTCGGCCGACAATTCGGTCACCGGGTTGAAGCCGGCGGTGATGCCGCGGTTGGCGGTAAGCTCGGCCTGGGCAATGATTGCTTCGCCTTTTTGCCTGGCTTGCTGACGGGCCGTCTCGAGCGAGGCGGTCTCATCCTCCAGCCGGACCCGGATTGGCGTGCCCTTCAGGAACGTGTCGTCGGCGGTGTTGATGTAGTAGCGATTGGCATAGGGAAAGCCCGAACCGTCTGCCACACCATATTCCTCGAAGGTGAAGACGCTGCCATCCTTGCTGAAGCCGAGGATTTCAAGCTCGGCGACATCGCCCGCTCGGGCGGCCATGGCGGATGCGAGATGGACCAGCAGGCAAACGCCAATCAGGACGAGATTTCGCATCGGGGTTCCGCTCCGCCTGCCGTGGTTCGATCGTTCCCTATCACGAGACAGTCAAAACATCGTGCTATTCGAAAGGCGATGCATCCAATTTCGCCTCTGTTTGTTATCGTCGATCGTTTTCAAAAGGAGAACACCCCATGACTGAGGCCAGCAAGATTCGCGAGCATATGGAAGTGGTCGGCGCCGACGGCGTTCACATCGGCACCGTCGACAGGGTCGATGGCGAGCGGATCAAGTTGACCAAGGCCGACAGCGGCGAGGGCACCCATCAGGGGCATCACCACTACATTCCCTTGAGCCTGCTTGCCGAGGTCGAGGGCCAGAAAGTCTGGCTGTCGGCGAATTCGGATGTCGCGGTCAGCTTCGAGGAAGAGGAGTCCGACCCGACCTGACTGAAAGTCAGCGCGACGACCACACCGGAAACAGATCGCCATCGGCCGGCGTCGCGGCATGGATGCCGCGGCTGATGGCGCGCGCCATGGTGGCGCCGGCGGCGGCAAAGAAATCGACGGCATCGTCGGCGCTGAGTTCTATGCCGCTCTTCCCCGTCGCCAGCGCGAACACCAGATCGCCGTCAGCCGGCGTGTGCACGGGCCAGATGGCGCGCACGAAGCCGTCATGCGCTGAAATGGCCAGCCGCTTGGCTGCCGCCTTGGTCAGCACGGCGTCGGTGGCGATGACGGCGATGGTGGTGTTGCCACCGGCCTCGGCTTGTCCACCGGCACGCTTGTCGCGGTATTTCAACAGGATCCGCCTGGCATCGTCCGGCATTGGCGAGGGATAGCCAAGCCCGCCGAACTCATCGCCGATCTCGAAGGGCGCCGCCCAGAAATAGCGGGTCCGCGCGATCGTTACCGAGCCGGTCGGGTTGGCGGCGGCGAGTGCGCCGATGGTGACGCCGCTGTCGAGCACAGTCGAGGCAGAGCCAAGGCCGCCCTTCAGCCCGGAACTCAGCGCCCCGGTGCCGGCGCCGATTGTGCCGAGCGGAAAGTCGACTGTTGCCGCCTGGGCGGCTTCGTAGCCGAGGTCGCGGTAGGGAGGATAACGGCCCCAATCCTTGTCGCCGCCATTGCGCAGGTCGAACAGGATCGCCGCCGGCACGATCGGCACGCGAAAGCCGCCAACGTCGACGCCAATGCCTTTTTCGCGCAGCGCTGCCTGAACGCCGGAGGCGGCGTCGAGGCCGAAGGCCGAGCCGCCCGACAGCACGACGGCATGAACCGCCTCGATGGAATTGTGCGGTTCGAGCAGGTCGGTCTCGCGCGTGCCCGGCGCGCCGCCGAGGATCTGCACGCCACCGACCGCCGGTTCGTCGCACAATACGGTGGTGACGCCCGATTTCAGCCTGGCGTCCGACGCGTTGCCGACGCGCAGGCCGGCGACATCGGTGATCAGATTGCGCGGCCCGGTGCGAAACATCAGTTCGTCTCCGCCGGCACGAAACGCGTCCCGTCGAAGCGGAAGGCGCGATAGAGGTTTTGGCTCAGATCGCCTTTGTCGTCGAACCGCAGCGGGCCGATCGCGGTGGTGAAATCGTTCCCGGTTAGCGCGTCGGCCAGCCCCTTGCCCGAGGTCTCGGGCGCGGCCGAGGCCGCCTTGGCAATCTCCACCGCCGCATAGGCCGGCAAGGCATAGCCATCCGGCGCGATGTTTTTGGCCGTAAACGCCGCCAGCACCTTGGGATCGGCGACATCGGCCCATTCCGGCGGCGCGATCATCAGCGTGCCGACGGCGTAAGGCACATCGCCGGGTGGCGTGCGCAAATTCTCGCCGCCGGCAAAGACAATGCCGGCCTCGAGCTGGCCGGCGTCGCGGCCCATAATGGCGATGTCGTCGCCGTCGCCACCGGCAAAGACATGCGTGGCGCCCGCCTTCTTCAGCCGCCCGATCAGCCCGATCTGGTTGTCGAGCTGCGGCCGGAACGTGTCTGTGAAGACCGGCTTCAGCGCTGCCTGCTCCGCTGCGGCGCGCAGCGTCTCGGCGATTTCGCGGCCATAGATGGTGCCGTCATCGACGATGGCGAACAATTCGCTCTGCCACAGCCGGGTCAGGATGGCGGCCACCGCATTGCGCTCGTCATCGCCGCGCGGCCCCAGCCGATAGACCGGCCAGCCGGTTTTGGCGCGGCGATCGGTCAGGCTTTCGGTGCGCACGCCAACGGTGATGACCGGTATGTCAGCGTCCTTGAGGATCGGCAGCGCCGCATGGATCGCCTCGGTGCAGAGGAAGCCGACGACGACCTTGACCTTCGCCGCCGCGAACTCCCTCGCGGCGGCGGCGCCGCCATCGGCTGTGCAGGCATCGTCGACCGTCCTGATCTCGGCGCCGTTGGCTTCTGCTGCCAGGGCAGCACCCGCCTCAATCTGCTTGCCCAGGATCGCCGACGGACCGGACAGGGGTGCGGCGACGCCGACAAGCAAAGTCTGCGCGCCGGCGCTTGCCGGCAGCAGCCAGAGCAGTGCCGCTATTACAGCTGTTGGGGGTCGCATTCTGACGACGAATTCCTCCGTGCCGGTCGCATGCTTCCAGCGTCTCTTCCGCCAAGACCTAAAGGCTGCCCGCCCCAGGCGCAACACGGGAATTTGCGGATTGGCGTCAACCACTTCGCTTGTGGCCTATTGTGTGCCGCCATATATAACGCTTGGATTCCCGCTTATGGAAAATCATCGGTGTTGAAGTTGAACGACATAGGGCCTCAGGCCTATCGCGACGCGATGGCGCATTTTGCCGGCCACGTCCATGTGGTTACCACCGACGGGCCCGCCGGCAAACGCGGCACGACGGTGATTGCCGCCTGTTCGGTGTCGGACACGCCGCCGACGGTTCTCGTCTGTCTCAACCGCGAGAATGCCAAGAACGAGCTGTTCGTGCAAAACGGCCGGTTTGCGCTGAACACGCTGGCTTCGCACCAGCAGCCCCTATCGGTGGCGTTTTCAGGCCTGACCGGGCTGTCGGCCGATGAGCGTTTCGCGCTTGGCGAGTGGGATGTCATATCGACGGGCGCGCCTACCCTGAAGGGCGCTCTTGCGGTTTTCGACTGCGAATTGATCGACACCAAGGATCTCGCCACCCATCGTGTGCTTTTTGGCAAGGTGACAGGCCTGCGCATGGGCGATAATTTGCGGCCGCTGATCTACCACGCCCGCGACTACCACGTGCTGCAGAGCGGAGCAGAGGCGGCAACGGAGAAAGAATGACCGAGCTGAAACCGCGCCCCGAGCCGCGGACGATCGACGAAACGCTCGATCTCCTGACCAGCGCGGACTACGTCGCGGACCGCTCGCTGGCAACGGTGCTGTTCCTGTCCCTGCGCATGCAGCGGCCGCTGTTCCTTGAAGGGGAGGCCGGCGTCGGCAAGACCGAGATCGCCAAGGTGCTGGCGCAGGCACTCGGCCGCCGGCTGATCCGCCTGCAATGCTATGAAGGGCTCGACGTCTCGTCCGCTGTCTATGAGTGGAATTACGCCGCGCAGATGATAGAGATCCGCATGGAGGAGGCGGCAGGCTCGGTCGACCGCTCCGACATGGAGCGCAATGTCTTTTCCGAAAAATACCTGATCCGCCGCCCGGTGCTCGATGCGCTGACCGGCATGGCGGGTGCGGCCCCGGTGTTCCTGATCGATGAGCTCGACCGCACCGACGAGGCTTTCGAAGCATTCCTGCTCGAAATCCTGTCCGACTTCCAGGTGACGGTGCCTGAGCTCGGCACCATCAAGGCGGAGGAGCCGCCGATCGTCATCATCACCACCAACCGCACCCGCGAAATCCACGACGCGCTGAAGCGGCGCTGCCTCTATCACTGGGTCGACTATCCCAATGCCGAGCGCGAGCTGGAGATCGTGCGCCGCAAGGTGCCGCAGGCCAACAGCCGACTTTCCGCGGAAGTGGTGTCGTTCATCCAGAAGCTGCGCCGGGTCGAGCTGTTCAAGGCGCCGGGTGTCGCCGAAACCATCGACTGGGCCGGCGCGCTGACCGAACTCGACAAGGTGGCGCTCGATCCCGAAACCGTCTCCGACACGATCGGCGTTTTGTTGAAATACCAGGACGACATTGCCCGCATCGGCGCGGGCGAGGGCCGGCGCATCCTCGATGAGGTCAAGGCCGAACTGGCGGCTGCGGAGTAGGGCAGTGAAGGCGCCGGGTGCTTACCCCAAAGAGACCGACCCCAGAGAGGCGACGGAAGACGGGCGCATCGCCGACAACATCGTCTATTTCGCCCGCACCTTGCGCAAATCCGGCATGCGGGTCGGGCCGGCTTCGGTCAAGGATGGGATCGAGGCGGTGCTGGCAGCCGGCATCGGTTCGCGCGACGATTTCTACTGGACGCTGCATGCCGTGCTGGTGTCGCGGCACGAGGATCACCCTGTTTTCGACGAAGCCTTCCGGCTGTTCTGGAAATCGCGCGAGCTGATCGAGAAACTTCTGGCGATGTTCTCGCCTGTGGCGCCCGACACCAGGGAGAAGCAAAAGCCGCGCGCGGCAGAAAATCGCGTCAGCCAGGCCATGTTCGAAGGCCACGAGAAGAATCGGCCGGTCAGGGAAATCCCGGAGATCGAAGTCGACGCCCGGCTAACCTTCTCCGGGAATGAAGTGCTGCGCGGCAAGGACTTTGCCCAGATGAATGCCGACGAGATGGCAGACGCCAAGAAGGCGATTGCCCGGCTGCGGCTGCCGTTCGACATGGTCCGTACCCGACGCTTCAAGGCAGACCTGCATGGCCGCCGTATCGATCCACGCGCCATGATGCGCTCGGCCGCGCGCACCGGCGGCGAACTGATCCTGCCGAAATTCCGCTCAGCCCGCGAAGTGCATCCGCCGCTGGTGGTTCTCGCCGATATCTCCGGTTCGATGAGCCAGTACACGCGCATCTTCCTGCACTTTCTGCATGCGCTGACCGAAAAACGGCGGCGCGTGCACACCTTCGTCTTCGGCACGCGACTGACCAATCTCACGCGGCAGATGCGCCATCGCGACCCCGATGCCGCCCTTGCCGACTGCTCGGCGGCGGTGAAGGACTGGTCGGGCGGCACCCGCATCGGCGATACGCTGGCGGAGTTCAACAAGCACTGGTCACGCCGCGTGCTCGGGCAGGGCGCGGTGGTGCTTTTGATCACCGACGGTTTGGAGCGCGACGATGTTTCCGGCCTGTCGGAGGAGATGGATCGCCTGCACAAATCCTGCCGGCGGCTGATCTGGCTCAACCCGTTGCTGCGCTTTGACGGTTTCGAGGCCCGCGCCCGCGGCGTCAAGGCGATGCTGCCTCATGTCGACGAGTTCCGCTCGGTACACAATCTCGATGCGCTGGCCGACCTCTGCGCCTCGCTGGACAAGAAATCCGCCGCTTCGGTCGATCCGCGTCGCTGGCAGGACGCTGGTGTCAGGCGCGCCGCATAGCCATATTGGATTCCGAAAACAGGCTCCCAGAGAAAACAGACTTTGAGGCAAGCGATCATGGACAACAGCATCTATCTCGATGAGGCCCGCGACCCCTTGATCATCGCGGAAGGCTGGATGAAGGACGGCAAGGATGTCGCCATCGCCACTGTGGTCGAGACCTGGGGTTCGGCGCCGAGGCCGGTCGGTAGCCATCTGATCATCGACGCCGAAGGCAATTTCCACGGCTCGGTCTCGGGCGGTTGCGTCGAGGGCGCGGTGGTGAGCGAGGCGATCGACGTCATCGACTCGGGGAAAGCCAAGATGCTGGAATTCGGCGTTGCCGACGAAACCGCCTGGCAGGTCGGCCTATCCTGCGGCGGCCGCATCAAGGTCTATGTGGAGCGGCTCGGTTAGGCATGGATCCCTACGCTCTCAAAGCCCTCAATGCCGAACGCCGTGCCCGCCGTGCGGCGATCCTGGTCACCGATCTCGGCGACGGCCGCGACCGCATCGTGCGAGAAGGCGACCAGGTTGCCGGCGATCTCGGTCAAGCGATCGCCAAGGCTTTCCGCACCGGCAATTCGGGTTCGGTCGAGGCTGAAGGGCGCACCTTCTTCCTCAACGCGCATTTGCCGCAGCCGCGCCTGGTGGTAGTCGGCGCCGTCCATATCAGTCAGGCGCTGGCGCCGATGGCCAGGATCGCCGGCTATCCCCTGGAGATCGTCGATCCGCGCACCGCCTTCGCCACCCCGGACCGTTTTCCCGATGTAGCACTCCATGCCGAATGGCCGGAGGATGTGCTGAAACGCCAGCCGCTCGACAGCTATACGGCGCTGGCCGCCGTCACCCATGATCCGAAGATCGACGATTTCGCACTGAAGGCCGCGCTCGACGCCAACTGTTTCTATGTCGGCGCACTCGGCAGCCGCAAAACACACGCCAGGCGCGTCGAGCGCCTGCTGGCGCTCGGCGCCAGCGCCGACCAGATCGCCCGCATCCACGCACCGATCGGTATCGACATTGGCGCGGCGAGCCCGGCCGAGATCGCCGTCGCCATCCTGGCGCAGACGATCCACGCCTTTCGCTCGCGCGGTCTCGAAGCCAAAGGCGCGGCGGCGTGAAGTTCGGGCCGATCCCGATCGATCAGGCGCAAGGCGCGGTGCTGGCGCATGCCACGACGGCGGGCGAGCGGCGTTTCCGCAAGGCGCACAGGCTGAGCACGCAGGACGTGGCGGTGCTGAAGGCGGCCGGCATTACCGAGATCGTCGTGGCGGTGCTTGCCGCCGATGACCTCAGCGAGGATGCGGCGGCCGAAAAGATTGCTGCCAGCATGGCCCACCGCAACATCGAGGCAAAACCGGCCGCGACCGGCCGCGTCAACCTCCATGCCAAGGCCGCCGGTCTCTTCACCGTCGATGCCGCCATGATCGACGCCATCAATGCGGTCGACCCGACCATCACCATCGCCACGCTGGCGCAGCACGCGCCGGTCGAGACGGGGCAAATGGTGGCGACGGTCAAGATCATCCCCTTCGCCGTCGCCTCAGCTTTGGTCGACAAGGTGGTGAAAATCTGCGCCGGTGACGAGATCTTCGCCGTCAACGCTTATCAGCCGGTGCGCATCGGCGTCATTCAGACGATGCTGCCCGGCATCAAGGCCAGCGTGCTCGACAAGACGCTGCGCGTCACCGAGGCCCGGCTGGCACGCTCCGGCGGCCGGCTGACGACGGAGCGCCGCACGCCGCACGAGATCGCGCCTGTAGCCGAGGCAGCGGCCGCGCTGGCGCGCGACAACGACATGGTGGTGATCTTCGGCGCCTCGGCGATGAGCGATTTCAACGATGTCGTTCCGGCGGCGATCGAGGCAGCAGGTGGCACGGTGATCCGCGCGGGCATGCCCGTCGATCCCGGCAATCTGCTGGTGCTGGGCACGCTCGACGGCAAGCGCGTCATCGGCGCGCCCGGTTGCGCCCGCAGCCCCAAGGAGAACGGTTTCGATTGGGTGCTCGACAGGCTGATCGCCGGCCTCGACGTCACCGCCAAGGACATCGCCGGCATGGGCGTTGGCGGCCTCTTGATGGAAATCCCGACCCGGCCGCAGCCGCGCGAGCCGCTGCCGGCGAGAGCCGGGCTGAAGGTCGAGATCGTGCTTCTGGCCGCCGGTCGCTCCAGCCGCATGGGCGGGCCGAACAAGCTTCTGGCGCTGTTCGACGGCAAACCGCTGGTGCGCCGGACAGTCGAGCGCGCACTGGCCTCGAAGGCAACCAGCACCGTTGTCGTCACCGGCCACCAGCGTGAGCGGGTGCACCAAGCCTTGACCGGCCTCGACGTGATCTTCGCCGACAATCCGGATTTTGCCGACGGCCTGTCCTCGTCTCTAAAAGCCGGCATTGCCCGCGTTGGAGCCGAGGCGGCCGGCGCCATGATCGTCCTCGGCGACATGCCGGGTATCTCATCGGCCGATCTCGACCGGTTGATCGAGGCCTTCCGTAGGGACGGCGGCCGCTCAGTGGTGCGTGCCGCCCATGACGGCCGCCGCGGCAATCCGGTGCTGCTGCCACGCGCGCTGTTTGGAGGCATCGCTCACCTCGAGGGCGACACCGGCGCCCGCCATCTGGTCGAGGCCGAGGGACTGGATGTCATCGACGTCGAGATCGGCGACGGCGCGTCGATCGATGTCGACACCCGCGAGGCGCTGGAAGACGCCGGCGGCGTGCTGCAGGATTGACAAAGCGAAGCCGAAAAACGCATGCCTTTAGCATGGCTCTCTCTTTACTTGCCTCAGCGCTTCTACCCCCCTCTGGCCTGCCGGCCATCTCCCCCTCAAGGGGGGAGATCAGCAGCCTCGATGGCGGCGTCTATCCTGCAGCTTTGAAGATTGGCGGAAGGCGGCGTGATATCCAATCTCCCCCCTTGAGGGGGAGATGGCCGGCAGCCCAGAGGGGGGCGGCCGCGCTCCATAGCCTTCTGATTTCGCTCTTTTTCCTGTTCTCTGCCGCCCACGCCGACGCGCTCGAACTAAAACCCTACAAGGATGACCTCTTCGCCTATCCGGCGACGCTCTCGTCCACGGACAAAGGCGCCTACACCGTCATCGACTATCGCGAGATGCGCGACATCAACGACCGCGACGAAGTGCCGGAAAAGCGCGTGCATGCGCAGTATACCGACACCGGCGTGCGCAAGGTGCAGCAGGATTTGATGCTGAAAACCGATGCCGGCGATGTCAGGCATGTCGCTGTCGGCAAGACCGATGGCGCCGGCATCATCGTGCTTTACCTGCACGGGCAGGGCGGCAGCCGCAAGCAGGGTGTCGACGACTTCACCTTCGGCGGCAATTTCAACCGCATCAAGAACCTGATGGCCGGCAATGGCGGCCTTTATCTCTCACCCGATTTCACCGATTTCGGCGACAAGGGCGCGGCGCAGATCGCAGCCCTGATCGGCCACTATGCCGAGGCCTCGCCGGACGCGAAGATTTTCGTCGCCTGCGGCTCGATGGGTGGTGCGCTGTGCTGGAAACTTGCCGGCCGCGACGATACCGGACGGCGCATCAGCGGGCTGCTGCTGCTCGGCTCGCTATGGGATGACAGCTTCCTTTCGAGCCCGGCTTACAGGCGTCACGTGCCGGTGTTTTTCGGCCAGGGCAGCAAGGACCCGGTCTTTCCCGTGGAGAAACAGGAAGCCTTCTTCCGCTCCATCATTGCGAACTCGAAAGCCTATCCGACCCGGTTCGTCCGTTTTGAAACGGGCACCCACGGCACGCCGATCCGCATGGTGGACTGGCGCCAAACGTTGAACTGGATGCTGTCAAAAGCGCCCTGAGGCATATGGCCCAGAGGTGCCCGTTGGTTTTGGCGATCATGGTTCGGCCGATATCCTTACTGGGGTAGGCTGATATGATCCAACAGATCGGAAGCACAGCGATGGACGCTCACCCCTTCAAGATCCAAATTCCGAACGAACAACTTGAAGATCTCCAGCGCCGGCTTAGCGCAACACGATGGCCAATTCCGCTAAGCGAAGCGGGCTGGAGTGATGGGGCCGACCTGCCGTTCATCAAGCGCCTTGCGGATTACTGGCGAGACCGCTTCGACTGGAGAGTGCAAGAGGCGCGGCTGAACCGGCTGCCGCAATATCTGACGAGGCTGAACAACCTAGATGTCCACTTTGTCCACCAGCCAGGCAACGGACCGGCGCCGCTGCCGCTGATCATAACGCATGGCTGGCCCGGCTCGTTCATCGAAATGGAACACGTCATTCCATTGCTGGCAGACCCAGCTGCCCATGGTGGTGACCCGGCCGACGCTTTCCACGTGGTAGTTCCCTCCTTGCCCGGATACGGCTTTTCCCAGGCGCCGACGGAACCAGGCTTCCATTCCGGCCGCATCGCGGAGTTATGGGTACAGTTGATGCGGGGGCTCGGCTACGACCGCTTCGCTTCCCAAGGAGGCGACATCGGGGCGGGCGTTTCCGCCTGGATGGCACGGCTCCATTCCGAAAGCGTGCTTGGCGTCCACGTCAATTACATTCCCGGGAGCTATCGGCCACCCTTGGGTGCAGGTCTGCCACCCGTCACCGTTGAGGAGCAGGCCTTTCTGGAAAACGGCGCGGCCTGGACGGCAACGGAGGGCGCCTATGCCCATCTGCAGGGCACGAAGCCTCAGACGCTTGCTTATGCTCTGACAGACTCGCCGATCGGTCTCGCAGCCTGGATGATCGAGAAGTTCCGTAGCTGGAGCGATTGCGACGGTGACGTGGAGCGCACCTTCGGCATGGACACGCTCCTTACGGATGTTTCGCTCTATTGGTTCAGCAACGCGCTCACCTCGTCCTTGCGGCTCTACAAGGAGAATCGACTGTTCCCTCTTGCGTTCGAGACGCTGGAACGCGTTTCGCCGCCATTTGGGGTAGCGCTTTTCCCTCGCGAGTTGCCGATGCCGCCTCGATCCTGGGTGGCGCGGGTCTTTGACGTTCAGCGATGGACATCGATGCCGCGAGGCGGCCATTTCGCTGCGCTGGAGGAACCGAGTCTTCTGGTCGAAGACATTCGCGCCTTCTTCCGGCCGATGCGTTCCCGGCCTGAAACGAGAAGGCGAATGTGAAGGACTGCTTGAGCGCGGCGGTTCCTGCTAAGACCCCTACGGCGCGGTGTTGTAGTCGACCACCGTCTGCGGGTTCTCCTCGCCATCGTAAGACGCGTCCACATCATATTGGACGAGGGAGAAATCGCCGTTACGGAACAGGTATATCCCCTTGTCCGAGGCGTCGCCGATGCCGCGCCATTTGTTGAACGTGGTCAGCGTCTTGGCTTCTTCGTCATATTCGGAATTGGCCGCCCAGCCGGTTGTGCGGAAGCCGATGATATCCATGCCCAGCAGTTTGCCGTCGCTGTCATTGTTCTCGTAACGGATATCCATTTCGGGCTCGGTGAACTGCAACTGCCGCACGCCCGATACTTCGTCGGTCATGTAGTAGACCGAACTTGCGTTATAGGCTGCCGCTTGGCAGTAGAACTCGAAAAGCCGCGTTTCCTTGTCGGGATCGCTGGCAGCCGCGTCCTTTGCCTTGTATTTGATCGAAAAGATGTTCGGCTCCTCGCCGAGAAATTGCTTGTCACACTGATCGCCATAATCAGCGGCGAACAGTTTCTTCACGTGCTCGAGTGCGGTGTCCTTCTTCGGCGGCGGCGGCCCGTCACCACAGCTTGGCGGCAGCGCCCCCTCGAAATCGGCCTTGGATGGCTTCAGCGCGCCCTTGTCGATAAAGATCGGTCGGAACGGCGGGGCCTGGATCTGAGCGCTGACCTGGCGCAGCGTGTAGCAGCCGGCGAAAACTGCTTCCTTGCCGTCCTTGTCGGTGGCGCGGATGGCGACCGGAACGCTGTAATAGATGCTGCCGGCCGCACCTTCATCGGAAATGGCGCCGGTTTCGACGTCGACCTTGTCGGTGCCGTCATAGCCCTTGACGAAGGTATCAAAATCCTTTGCCGGCTTGGTATCGCCGTAGTAAGCCCAGGCGCGGGCGAATTCGTGCCGGTTGATGGCGCTGTAGAGCGAGCGGATGACGGCTGCGGCGTCCGACCTGTCATCGACGTAAGGGGCCTGGTCATCGGCTGCCGGTTCATCGTCGGCGAACACAGCCTGGCCGGATGCGGCAAGGGAGCAAAAGGCGGCCGCTGCCAGAAAGACGCGTCTCATCGGAGAATCTCCACCACGAAGGAGTCTATCATAGAGATTGCGGCGACGTGGTGACGCTTGAAAAATCCTCCGGGAAGGCGCTACGTCCCGCCGTCGGCGCTTCAGCCGCAATGGAGATTTGAACGTGACACTATCGATGTATGAAGCCTCGGTGCCGGTGTTTTCGGCCAGGCTGAAGGCGCTGTCCGGCGTGCTGTCGGCGGCCGAACAGAATGCAACCGAGCGCAAGATCGACCCGCAGGTGTTTTTGACCGCGAGGTTGGCGCCCGACATGTACGCGCTGGTCAGGCAGGTGCAGGTCGCCACCGACCACGCCAAGGGCGCGCCATCACGGCTGGCCCGTCGCGAGGTGCCGAAATACGAAGACAATGAAGCGACCTTCGCCGAGCTTCAGGCGCGCCTGACCAAGACGCTCGATCTGCTGGCGTCATTCTCGGCCGCCGAATTCGAGGGTTCGGATGAAAGGGTGGTCGAACTGAAGTTTGGCCAGCGCGAAGCCTCGATGCCCGGCATGCAGTATCTGCTGCATGTCGCCATGCCCAACTTCTATTTCCACGTGACCACCGCCTACGACATCCTGCGCCACAATGGCGTGCCGCTGACCAAGGGTGCCTATCTCGGGAATCGTTGACGAATTCGGCATTCCGAGGTTTCCCGGTCGCTGCCGGGAAACCTCGTCTCGCGCTGGTTCAACGCAGTGACATTTCGCGCGCGATGCGTGGGAAATCGGCCGGCTTGACGCCGATGTCGGCGCGGTCGGCATTGCTCATCGAGTGCAGCAGTGCCAGGGCGGAACGATAACGCTGATGCTCCTGCGGACGCGGACGGGCAAACATTTCAGTGAAGAACCCCATGATTCGGCCCCTTGTTGATCCTCCACGGCGCCGAATATAGGAAAATTGTGAAGATTGTGCAGTGCAGCATTTGCATGGCAGCCATGCCAAGCGAATTTTTTTCGGCACAATTGCCGCGTGCGCTGAAACTTGTGGCGCATCCCCACCGTATGCATAGACGCTGGCACATGGCCGGCTTTTCCTCGCCACTCCTGGCGAATTTCCGGACTGCATGCAAATGCAGTCCGGCTTTTTGTTGGGTCTTGCACATCGCCAACCGGGCCCGCGCAAGCCTCGCAAACGCCTAAACTGGTTAAGATCAGCGGCATTCATTTTTAACGAGCCGGTTCTATGCTGCGACCGGCTCTGTTCGCACGCTTAAACGAGGGGGAGGCTGACATCGGCGCCAAGCGGGATTTCGCTTCCTTGCTCGACGATCTGTTCGTTGCCTCCGACAAGGACGAGGCTGGCGGGGAGACCGGCGCGCGGCCGTCGATCCCGTTCGACTATCTCTCCGTGGCCGACGAGCTTCATTCCGGCCGCATCAAGGTCTCGGGCGAAACATTCGCCGCCGAATACCGCGAGGCGGGAGCCGATCTCGCCGCCGAATTCGCAGCCCTTCTCGACCAGGCCAAGCAGGCACTGGCCGGCGAGGAAGCAAAGCCCGAGGAGAAGCTGCCACCGATCGATCCTGACGCAATCGCGGTCGAACTCGGCCTCGATCATCCCGTCAAGAACGCCGATCTCGGCCGCATGCGCCGCAGCTTCGCCTTCGCCAACCATCCCGACCGTGTCGCGCCGCATCTGCGCCAGCGCGCCATGATCCGCATGCAGGTGGCCAACATGTTGATCGACGAAGCCAAGCGGCGGGCTTTGGCTGGGGCACGCCGTTAGAGCACTCTCACAATTCACGCAAAGGTTGGAGCCGAGTAGTGTATCAGCCTGGTCGATGAAAGAGCGTTGCGAGAAGATGGACGCGCGTTGCGCCAAAGCCGGAAAAGCGCGGACCTTGCAAAAAAAGTGACTGGGATGAGCACTGTACTCAAAACGATCTATCGAGATGATCGGCTTGCACGGGCCAATATCGTCAGATTTGAAGTAGGTGAAGCTTCTTATTACACGTTCCGTGAGGACGCTTGGTACGAAGGCGAACACGGTCTCGACGAGAGATATGCTTACTGGGCACCCTCCGAAAACAGCTTCGGAGGAGGATTTTACGAGACCGCTGAGGCGGCTGAGAGTGAATGCCATGCGACTATCCCGTGGCTCAGGAATTCAAACTGAGGCACCACCCGGAGCCGGCAGGGGGTTGGAGAAGCCGCAGCCTTTGCTTTATGCTGGAATCTCCTCCCCGCGCCGTCCGCGCAAACCTCCCGCCGGAGAAACCCCATGCACAAACGCCGTCTCGGTCGGACCGATCTTCTTGTTACCCAGATCTGCCTGGGGTCGATGACCTGGGGCCAGCAGAACACCGAGGCCGATGGCCATGCGCAGATGGATCTGGCCTTTGCGCGCGGGGTCAATTTCATCGACACGGCCGAGCTCTACCCGATACCGCCCAAGGAGGAGACGCAGGGGCGGACGGAGAAGTTCATCGGCAGCTGGATGAAGGCCAAGGGCAATCGCGACAAGGTCATCCTGGCCTCGAAAGTGGTCGGCCGCACCGCCAACCGCTGGTTTCGTGGCGACCGGCCGTCAAAACTGGTGCGCGCCGACATCTTTGACGCCATCGACAAATCGCTCGCCAAGCTCGGCACCGACTATCTCGACCTCTACCAGATCCACTGGCCGGAGCGCGACATCCCCTGGGGCGCCAACCCGACCCGCGTGGGTGCTGTGCCGCGCCGTGCCGATGCCGTTGGCGCGCCGCCCGGCGAGACGCCGATCGCCGAGACACTCGCAGTCTTCGAGGAACTGGTGAAGGCGGGAAAGATCCGCCATCTCGGCCTGTCGAACGAAAGCTCCTGGGGCGTCATGCGCTTCATCGCCGAGGCCGACAAGGGCGTCGGCCCGCGCATCGTTTCGCTGCAGAACGCCTACAATCTGGTCAACCGTACCTTTGAGGTGAACCTGGCCGAAGTCTGCGGGCGCGAGGATGTCGGCTTCCTCGCCTATTCGCCGCTGGCGCAGGGCTATCTCACCGGCAAATACGACCATGGCGCACGGCCGCAGGGTTCGCGCTCGCAGTTGTTCAACCGCGGCCAGCGCTACGAGACGCCAAATGCGGCGGAGGCGCAGCTCGAATACAACGAACTGGCGCGCTCCTTCGGCCTCGAACCGGCGCTGTTCGCCAACGCCTATGTCGCCAGCCGACCCTTTGTTACCTCCAGCATCATCGGCGCGACGACGATTGCCCAGCTCGAGATGGCGCTGTCCTCAGTCGACGTGACCTGGACCGACGAGATGCAGAAGGCCGTCGACGCGATCCACCAGCGCGTGGGCAATCCTTGTCCGTAAGCGGGCACTCCGGGCGGAATTCCGTAGAAAACACAAGGGGAAGGGGACAGCAATGGATTTTCCGATCGAGACCGTCAGGGGAAAATTTCCGGCGCTGGACCTGACCGACAAAGGCCGCCGGCGCATCTATCTCGACAATCCGGCCGGCACGCAGGTGCCACAGGCGGTTGCCGATGCGGTGGCGCGCTGCCTCCTCACCACCAACGCCAATCTCGGCGGCTATTTCGAAACCACGCTTGCCGCGCAAAAGGTGTTCGACGACGCCCATGAGGCGATGGCCGATTTCCTGGGTGCAGCGAGCGCGGAGGAAATAATCATCGGCGCCAACATGACGACGCTGACCTATCACATGTCGCGCACGCTCGGCCGCGGCTTCAAGCCGGGCGACGAGATCATCGTCACCCGCATGGATCATGAGGGCAATGTCTCGCCCTGGCTGCAACTGGCCGAAGATCTTGGCCTCTTGGTGCGCTTCCTGCCTTTCGACGAGAACAGCTGGCAGGTCGAGGAGGCGGCGCTCAGCGCTCTGCTTACCGACAGGACAAAACTCGTTGCGCTGAACTATGCCTCGAACCTCACCGGCTCGATCAATCGGGTGAAAGCGCTGACGGCCATCGCCAAACAGGCCGGCGCGGTGGTCTATGTCGACGCCGTGCAGTTCGCGCCGCATGGGCTGGTCGACGTGCAGGATCTCGGCTGCGACTTCCTGATCTGCTCGGCCTACAAATTCTTCGGCCCGCATATGGGCATATTGTGGGGACGCCGCGACATCATCGATGCGCTGCAACCCTACAAATGCCGTTGCTCTTCCAATGGCCTGCCGGAGCGCTTCGAACTCGGCACGCCGCAGATCGAACTGATGGCCGGGCTTACCGCAGCGGTCGATTACTTCGCCGAACTCGGTGCTGCGGCCGGCGAGGGCGGTTCGCGAAGGCAAAAGATCGCAAAGGCATACGAAGTGTCGATCGCCTACGAAAACCCGCTGGCGCTGAGGCTGATCGATGGGCTGTCCGCCATTGAGGGCCTGACCATCCGCGGCATCACCGATCAGAAGCGTGTCATTGAGCGCGTGCCGACCGTGTCCTTCACCGTCGACGGCATCGTGCCAGAGACGATCGTGCGGCAGATGAATGCCGAGAACATTTTTCTATGGTCGGGTCACAACTACGCCTGGGAGATCGTCCACCATCTCGGCATTCCGGCCGAGCAGGGCGTCGTGCGCATCGGTATTGCGCACTACAACACGGCGGCAGAGATCGACGAGACGTTGGAAAGCGTGCACCGGGTGATCGCCATGCTGAGGCAGCAGCGCTAGTCAGCTATCGCTGTTTGCCGCCGAAACCGGTGAGGAACGCCGTGAGATTGTCGCCGAGCGCGTCGCAAAGATAGCCGCCTTCCTGGACGATAACCGTCGGCAGGCCGAGCTTGGCAATTGCCTCGCCGATCCGCGAGAAACCGGGCGTGGTCACCGAAAGCCCGCCGAACGGATCGCCCTCGAACGCATCGAGACCGAGCGCCACGACCAGCGCGTCCGGCGAAAAGGCGCGGATACGCTGGAACGCCACTTCGAGGGCCTCCAGAAACGCCGCGTCGGCTGATTTGCGCGGCAATGGCAGGTTGAAATTATAGCCGAGGCCCGGACCTTCGCCGCGCTCATCGGCATGGCCCCAGAAGAACGGATAGAAGCGCACCGGATCGGCGTGCAGCGACACCGTCAGGACGTCGGAACGCGTATAAAAGATGCCTTGCGTGCCATTGCCGTGATGCAGGTCGACATCGAGGATCACCACCCGCGCTGCCTGCTTGCGCAACACCTGGGCCGCGACCGCTGAATTGTTGATGAAGCAGAAGCCGCCGGCGACATCGGCAAAGGCATGGTGCCCGGGTGGCCGGCAGAGCGCATAGGCGGCGGGCGCGCCAGCCATGACGGTTTCAGCCGCCTCGACCGCGCTCCAGGCGCTCCACAGCGCGCTCTGCCAGGTCTCGGCCGAAATCGGGCAAGCGGTGTCGGCCATGTGGTAGCCGGCCTGGCCGACCGCCGAGGCCGGATAGGACCCTGTGCGGGCCAGTGGATGGATGTTGGGGATGACTTCCGCGGATGCGCCCTCGATGCGCTGCCAGCGCGCAAAAATGTGTTCGAGGAAGGCGAGATACTCCGGCGTATGCACGGCCGCCACCGGGCCTAGGCCATGTTCCCTGGGCCGCTCGATCATCAATCCGGCGGATTTTGCGCCGGCTAACAATCGCTCTACCCGCTCCGGCTGTTCGGGATTGGGCTGCGGCGCACCGCTGGACAGAAAGGCCTTCGGGTCGTGGCGTTTCTGCTCCTCGGCAAAGAAGGCTTTCATTCCGCGTCCCCATCCTGCGCTGCATCGGCAAAGGCGAAAAAGGCATCGCCAACAATCTTCTGCGTCTGCTCGTAGCTCGACCAGGCGATGCCCAGTCTCTCATAAAAAGCCTTGGCGCCGTCATTGTCGGTGTCGACGGACAGCCTGAGATAGGCGCCGCCATCCCGGCGGCAGTCGCGCGCGACCCGGCGCAGCAGTCTTTCGCCGATCTTGCGGCCGCGAAACCGGTCCTCGACATAGAGGTCCTGGATATAGACGCCGGGCCGCCCCATCCATGTCGAGAAGATCGGGAAATGCAGGCAGAGCCCCGCAAAATCGCCGCCGATCTCGGCGATCAGGGTGGAGAAGGCGGGTTTGTCGCCAAAGCCGTAGCGGCGGAGATCGTCGGCAGTGGACGTGATCTCCTGATGCGCGCCGATATGGGTGCCGAGCTTGAGCAGCGCGGCATGGATGGTGTCGACGTCGTCGATGGTGCCGGGGCGGAGGGTGACTTTAGGCGAGGCAGTCACTGGAGGTATGATGCCAAGGCACCCCCCTCCGGCCTGCCGGCCATCTCCCCCTCAAGGGGGGAGATCAGCAGTTTCTGCGCTGCCGTCCATCCTGCAACTTTGGAAGTTTGCGAAGGCCGTGGCGACATCCAATCTCCCCCCTTGGGGGGGAGATGTCCGGCAGGACAGAGGGGGGTGCGACTGGGCGCCGCCATCTCAATCATCTCAAAACGCCACCCGGTCCCCACCCTTCAGCGCCAGCATCTCCCGCGCCTCCGCCGGTGTGGCCACCTCCAGCGACAGGCCATCGAGAATGCCACGTATCCTGCGCACCTGGTCGGCGTTGGATTTCGCCAGCTGGCGTCCGTCGTAGAGACTGTCCTCCAGCCCGACGCGGACATTGCCGCCCATCGCCGCTGCGATCGAGATCAGCGGCATCTGGTGGCGGCCGGCGGCGAGCACCGAGAACTGGTAGCTGTCGCCGAACAGCTTGTCGGCAATGCGCTTCATGTGGATGAGATTGTCGGGATCGGCACCGATGCCGCCCAGAATGCCGAGCACGAACTGGATGAACAGCGGCCCCGACACCAGCCCGCGGTCGCGAAAATGCGCCAGCGAATAGAGATGGCCGACATCGTAGCATTCGAACTCAAAGCGCGTGCCGCAGCCCTTGCCGAGCTTTTCGAGCACGCCTTCCATATCGGCAAAGGTGTTCTTGAAGATGGTGTCGCGCGTGGCTTCGAGCAGCTTTGGTTCCCACTCGTGCTGCCACTCCCTTGGCTTGTCGAGCATCGGGAACAGCGCGAAATTCATCGAGCCCATGTTGAGCGAGCACATTTCCGGCTCGGCCCGCAGTGGTGCCGCCAGCCGCTGGTCGAGCGTCATCAGCGACGAACCGCCGGTGGTGATGTTGATCACCGCATCGGTCGCTTGCTTGATGCGCGGCAGGAACTGCATGAACACCTCAGGATCGGCGGTCGGCCGGCCGTCTTTGGGATCGCGGGCGTGGAGATGCAGGATTGAGGCGCCAGCCTCGGCCGCCGCGATGGCGCCGGTCGCGATCTGGTCCGGCGTCACCGGCAGATAGGGCGACATGGACGGGGTGTGCACCGAGCCAGTGACCGCGCAGGTGATGATGACTTTCCTCGGCGCCATTCTTTAGCCCTCAGCCTTCGACCGGCAGGTCGAGTTCGGCGGCCAGAACTTCCAGCGAATCGCCGATGATGGAAATGATCTCGCCGACCTCTTCAGCCGTGACGATCATCGGCGGCGCCACCATGAAATTGTCGCCGTCTACACCGCCCTTGACCCTGCGGCCGTAGATGATCAGCCCGCGCTCGTAGGCGAGGTCGAGCAGGCGCTGCGTGGCTTTCTTGCCCTGTTCGATCGGCCGTAGAGTTTCGGGATCGGCAACCATCTCGGCGCCGGTGAGCAGGCCTTTGCCTCGGACATCGGCGATGAACGGAAAACGCTTCGCCAGCCCTTTCAGCCCGTCCATCAGCACGTCGCCCATCGCGGCGGCATTGGCGATCAGGTCGAGGCGGTCCATCTCGCCGAGCACGGCGAGCCCGGCCGCGCAGGCGAGCGGATTGCCAGCATAGGTGTGGCCATGCTGGAAGCCGCCCGACGCCAGCAGCGGCTCGACCAGCCGCATCGGGGCGGCCAGCGCGCCGAGCGGCGCATAGCCGGAGCCAAGCCCCTTCGACAGCGCGACGATGTCGGGCTTGCAGTTCCAATGGTCGCCGCCAAGGAATTTTCCGGTGCGGCCGGCGCCGCTCATCACTTCATCATGGATGAGCAGGATGCCGTAGCGGTCGCAGATCTCGCGTATACGCGGATAATAGCTGTCCGGTGCGACGAGGGCCGAAGTCGCCGCACCGCCGATCGGCTCCATGATGAAGGCGAGCACGCTGTCCGGGCCCTCGGCCTGGATCTTCTCCTCCAGCATGTCGGCATAGCGGACGCCGCGCTGCTCCATCGAAAGATTGTCGCGGTCGCGCCATGCCGTCGGCGCCGGCACGGTCGGCATCACCCGCATCATCGGTGTGAACGTTTCGGCCAGCGCATCGTCGCCGGTTATCGAAAGCGAACCCAGCGTGCCGCCATGATAGGAGGGAAAACGCGTGATAACCTTCCAGCGCTTCGGCTGGCCGGTCGCGACCGCCCATTGCCGCGCCAGCTTGATGCAGGATTCCGTCGCCTCCGAACCGCCGGAGACGAAGAAGATTCGGTCCATGCCCTCCGGCAGTTTGCCGGCGAGCTCCCGCGCCAGTTCTTCCGCCGGTTCGTTCTCGAAATGCAGCCGGTAGGCGAAGGTGGCGCGGTCCATCTGCCGCTTCATGGCATCGAGCACGTTGCGGTTGGAGTGACCGATATTGGCGACCATCGGCCCGCTCGATCCGTCGATGAAGCGGCGGCCGTCCTGCGTCCACATATAGATGCCTTCGGCGCGGTCGATCAGCGGCCGGCGCAGGCTGGAGAGGTAGAACAGGTGCGATGGCGCGCGCGTTTCTGAACCAGTTGATGAGGGCTTCTGCATGTCAGGACTTTCCGAGGTAGCGATCGATTACATTCCTGGTCACGCGCTCGACCATCGGATCCTGCCTGAGCAGGCCGGCCACCCATTCGCAGCTTCCGGCGTGGAAAACCTCGCCCTTGCCGCGCGGGAAATTGACGATCATGCCGTTGCCGCGTTTGACTTTTTCCAGATTGGCGTCGGTCGCCTCGCCAAATAGCGTTTCGGCCGTAAAGCGGCCATCCTCGTCGGTGAGAAACTGGTCCTCGATCGGGATGTCGGCGCTTTCCTCGACCTGGCTCGCCATGCCGACGGCCAGCACCTGCAGCCCGTCAGGCGCACCGCTGTCCGGTGTCGGATAGGGCAGGCCGCCGCGGATCTCGAAATCGAGCCCGTCGACCTCATAGCCATAGACATGACTGTCGGCGCCAAGCAGGTCGCCATAGTACATGCCGGTGCCGGCAAAGGCCCAGTGCTCGGGCCGATAGACCGGAAAGCCGCGCATGCCGCGCGGTGCGCATCCGCCCCAGCCGGCATAGACGCCGCGCGTCGCGTTGAGGCCGAACGTCATTGCGCCGGGACGACCGATCTCAGGCGCTTCCCAGGAGTTGGTGGCGCGGGTGACGTCGCCGCCATAGGCCGGGTCTTCGGCGCGCGCCCGGTATTTGTAGCAGACCTGCCGCCGGCCTTCGTCCTCGAGCCTGGTCTGCCACATGAAATTGCCGGCAAAGCGCGCCGCATGACCGCCGCGCTCGACGTAGCTGTCGACGGCGTCTCGCATTTCCCAGGTCCAGTACTCGTCATGGCCGACGAAGACCACACAGTCGTAGCCGTCGAGAATCTCGGGCGAGAAGTGCAAATCGTGCTGGCTGGCGAGATCGACGCCATAGCCGGCCCGCTCGGCAAAGCGGAAGAAGTGGCTGTCATAGCTCGCCCAGCCGGAGGAGGTGTATTTCTTCGAATGTCCGGTGGCGTACGCCCATTCCATGTGCGGATAGCGCGGCACTGTTTTCGGCGGCACCGCAACCTCCAGCGGCACGCGCGGCGCATCCTTGGGCAGCACCACGAAGCCGCGGCACCAGGGCCGCTGCGTCGACACCATGCGCGCATATTGGTCGCGGCCCGGGCCGGTGATGCCCTGATAGGCGTTGGAGCCGCCCCAGGTGTTGTAGGACAGCCAGGTGCCCGTCGCCGCCACCTGCAGCACGCGACCGGGCTTTTTGCCGGGCAGGGGCGCGACGATGATGAGGTGGTGGCAGTGGATCGGCTTGCCGTCGCCGCCGTCCGCCGTCAGCGTCAGCCGGTAGGCGCCGGACGGCCAATCCTTGCCGATGCTGAATTGAAACGACGCCTCCCAGCCGCAGCCTTCGACCGAGCACTGGTCGGGCGTATCCTGCCAGCGCGCCGAAAGCCCCGTTTGCTCGAAGACTTTTGTCTCGCTGCCGCCGTCGCGGACAATGACAATGCTGAAGCGCGGCACTCTCGAACTGACATGCAGCGTCACGGTCTCGCCGGCGCGGTAGGAAAAGCGGTTGGAATAACACCAGATCTCGCCGCGCTCGCCGTCCATTCCCGGCCATTCATAGTAATGGCCGCGCACTGCCTCGCGGCGCTGCTCGGGCGTCAGTCCGAAATCGGGAAATTCGGTCGGCAGTTGGGTCATGAACACCGGAAAAGTGACAGGCCGCCATTTCGGCCATCTGCCGGCCAAGCGTCAAATGGAAACGATCGGGCCAGCAATTGCATACGACACAATTGCTTGGCCGCTCTTGGCCGCACCCGGCAAACCGACTATCTCAGGCGAGGCGGCATTTTCCGCCTCGGGAGCCGGTATGCTGAGAGTGCAGAAGGTCAAGGTCGACGAAATCTACGTGCCGACGGCGCGCAAGAAGACGCTGCATCCCGAAACGGTCCGGCATCTGGCCGAAGACATACTGGAAAACGGCATGAAGACGCCGATCCAGGTTCGCCATGACGGCAAGCGCCACATCCTGGTCGAGGGCCTGCACCGGCTGGAAGCCGCCAAATGGCTCGGCGAGACCGAGATCGACGCCTATCTGGTGCAAGCCAAGCGCCACTGAGGCGCGCGACCGATCGACAACAGCCAAACCGATCATTCTTCCGCGGATTTTTTCGCAGGGCATGTCGGCACGCGGCGTGCTCGCTCGTCCTTGGGGCGGAACCCGAGGAGACCGACATGTCCAGACCAATCTATTTCGCCATTCTTGCCTCGGTCGCTGCCTTGTTTGCAGCGCCCGGCCCAGCCAATGCAGTGGAGACCAAGCCCGCCATGACCACCGAAGCAACAGCCATGCCGAAGCCGGAAAAGTCCGGCCTGCTGCCGATCGACGGCCTGAATTACTACTATGCCGTCTACGGCAAGGGCGAACCGCTGCTTCTGCTGCATGGCGGCCTTGGCACGTCGGACATGTTCGCGCCGCTGCTGCCGAAGCTGGCGGAAAACCGCACCATCATTGCCGTCGACCTGCAGGGCCATGGCCGCACCGCGCTCGGCGAGCGACCCTTCAGCCTGGAGGGGATGGGCGACGACATGGCTGGTATCGTCAAGGCGCTCGGCTATGACAAGGTCGACGTGCTTGGCTATTCGCTGGGCGGCGGCGTCGCCTTCCGTATGGCCGTCCAGCATCCCGAGACGGTGAGACGTCTGGTCCTGGTCTCGACCGGCTTCGCCGCCAATGGCTTCTATGACGAGATGCGCGGCCAGCAGGCGCAGGTGAGCGCGGCCGCCGCCGATTTCATGAAGGACACGCCGATGTACAAATCCTACGTCGCCGTCGCCCCACGTCCCGACGATTTCCCTAAACTGCTCGATGCGCTGGGCAATTTCATGCGCAAGGATTACGACTATTCCGCCGATGTGGCGAAGCTGAAGATGCCAGTCATGCTGGCCTATGGCGACAGCGACATGTACAAGCCCGAGCACGAGATCAAGTTCTACCAGATGCTCGGCGGCGGGCTGAAGGATGCCGGCTGGATGCGTGAGAACCTGTCGCAGAACCGGCTGGCCATCATTCCCAATCGCACCCACTACGACGTCTTCTTCGCACCGGAGCTGACGGCCGCGGCACTGCCCTTCCTCAATGGCGAAACCAAGGTGAAGACCTGGGACGAAGTCCTCAGCGAAACGAAATAGCTTGCCTGAAAATACATGCCGGCCGTCTCGAAGAGGCGGTCGGCTTTTTTGTGCCTGCGAGGCTACGGAGCCTTGGCGCAGCCATTGGTCCTATCGGCGCAATCGATGGCGCCATCAGGACTTTTCAATTGACCGGAAGGTACCTGTCGATATCATCAAGAGACCTTCAGTGCGATGGGTTCGAATGATGACGAAATACCAGGGCGGATGCCATTGCGGGGCAGTGCGCTACGGCACCGAGGCGGCGCCGCTCAACCAGCGCGTCTGCCATTGCCGGCGCTGCCAGAAGGTGATCGGCGCGGCTTTCAATGCCCGCCTTTTGTTTCGCATCGACGATGTCACCGTCGAGGGAGAGGTGGCGACGGTCAACACCTCTCCGGACCTCAAGCGCGGCTTTTGCGCCGCTTGCGGCACCACGCTGTTTTCCCGACGCGACTCCGCCGGCATCGTCGGCATCACCACCGGCTCGCTCGACGATCCCTCGCTGTTCAAGCCGGAAATGCATATGTGGACCGCCTCGAAGCAGCCCTGGCTGCAACTCGATGACGGCCTGCCGCACCATGAAGGCGCGCCGCCTCCGAACTGACGCCGGCCTTACCGGAAATTAATCCCGAAACCACGACATAGCCGGCAAAGCGTCATTGGCGGGCCATGATTGCCTGCCTATCTATCGTCTGCGGGCCGGTATCGAGGAGACGACCGATGAGCGACAGAATCAACACCCTGGACGAGCTTTTGAGCGACCCGATGGTCCTCCTCGTCATGGAGCGTGACCGCGTGCGCCCCGAACAGGTTCGCCTGCTGCTCGAACGTGCCCGCCGCCCGGCCGCCGACGCCGTGCCACCGGCGCATGTGGTGGCGAAAAGCTGCATGCAGCAATGGCTGGGAAGGTAAGGGCTTCCCCTTCTCCCCTTGTGGGAGAAGGTGGCCGAGCGAAGCTCGGTCGGATGAGGGGTGTTCCAGGGAACGCCAACGCCTCACTCCGCTGGAACACCCCTCATCCGTCTTGCCGCTTCGCGGCAATCCACCTTCTCCCACAAGGGGAGAAGACAAGAGGGCCAATTCCTAACAACTTGATTCAAACTTTGTTAGATCGGAAGAGCGNGCTGGAACACCCCTCATCCGTCTTGCCGCTTCGCGGCAATCCACCTTCTCCCACAAGGGGAGAAGACAAGAGGGCCAATTCCTAACAACTTGATTCAAACTTTGTTGGTAATTTCTCGTTAGTAATCGAAGCCGGTTTGTCCGGCGGCGTCTGTTTGCCTTCGGTCTGTTGTGTTTTGCGTACAGGTCCAGATGCGGATTTCAGGCGTCGTCAGTTTCATGTTGGCATCGCTGTGGCTTGCCGGCTGTTCGTCCACAGCGGGCGTCGATGGCTTGCAGCCGTCGAACGAGACGACCAGTTCGGTCGTGCGTCCGAGCGCGCCGGTCACAGCGGCTCCGGCGGAGACCGCCGACCTCGCGCCGATGCGGTCCGACATGGTGGCCGACAACGCTGTGGCCGACAATGCGCCGCCCTTTTCCATGGTCGAGGAAGAAGAGGCCATCGTCGCGGGCACGCCGCAGGGGAGCACCAGACCACAGCTCGAGCCCGCCGCTCTGATGTCTGCGCCGAAGCGGTTGACGCGCGCGGCGCCGGCCATGCTGGCCTCGCCGGTCACCCGCTACGGTTTCCGCGACGCCAAGCCGATCAATTTCGGCAAGGCTTCGCCACGCTACCTTGCCGTCCACGGCGTCGACGTCTCGCGCTGGCAGGGCAATGTCAACTGGCGCAAGCTGCGTGCCCAGGGCGCCAACTTCGCCTACATCAAGGCGACCGATGGCGGCGACCATCTCGACCCGATGTTCATGAAGAACTGGCGCAATGCCGACGCCGCCGGGCTGAAGCGCGGCGCCTATCATTTCTTCTACTGGTGCCGCACTGCGGGCGAGCAGGCCGACTGGTTCATCCGCAATGTGCCGAGGGTCGAAGGCGCGCTGCCACCGGTAATCGATGTCGAGTGGAACGGCGAATCCTCCTGCAAGCGGCGGCCGTCGCGGGCCACCGTGCTGGAAAAGATGAAGGTGTTCATGGACAAGCTGGAGCGCCATTACGGCCAGCGGCCCATCATCTACACCGCGCCGGATTTCTATCGCGACAATCTCAAGGGTGCGTTTCTCGATTATCCGTTCTGGCTGCGCGCCGTCGCGCGGCATCCCTCAAAAGTCTATCCCGGCCGCAAATGGCTGTTCTGGCAGTATTCCGGCTCCGGCCTGTCGCACGGCGTGACCGGCCGCATCGACCTCAACGTCTTCCATGGCGACGAGCGCGCCTGGCGGGCATGGGCAGGCGGGCAGACGACCGTCGCCGACGCCGACTGAACGTCAGGCAGGTGCCGGTGCGCCTGCGCTGCCTGCCGCTGCGCCTTGGGTTGAATTTTCAGCGTCTCGCTAACGATCCGCTCACTGTGTCCTTTAGCGGTATCGCAACAGCCTTCCGGTAACGTGCCCGTGATCGGGTTTCGGAGGGATCCATGCGCAATCCAGTTGTGGCTGTCGCACTTGCCGCCGCCGTCGGCTACGGGTTTTTCAGTTCGCTCGGCCACATGCCGGGCGGAAGTGGCGCTTCGCTGGCGGAGTCGAAGCAGAACGTCGTGTCCTATTCCACCGAGGACAAGGCGATGCAGGCCGCCAAGGACAGCGGCCGCTCGACCCTCAAGCGCTTCCACGAATTGATGGACGCCGGCACACCCGGCACCTACACGGTAAAATTCCCGCTGACCCAGAACGGCGCCACCGAGCATATCTGGCTGCAGCTGGTCGGCTACAGCGACGGCTCCTATATCGGCCTGCTCGCCGACGTGCCGGTCAACGGCAACAAGTACAAGATCGGCGACAGGATGACGGTGACCGAGGGCGACGTCGAGGACTGGATGATCAAGAACGGCAAGGTGATCTATGGCGGCTACACCACCCGCCAGGCGCTTGCGGATATGCCGAAGGAGCAGGTCGCGAAGTACGGGCTGACCTTCAAGGATTGAGCGCTTCTTCCTTCTCCCCGTGTGGGAGAAGGTGGCCGAGCGAAGCTCGGTCGGATGAGGGGTGTTCCAGCTTGGCAATGACGGTGCTCCGTCACGCACCCCTCAACCGTCTCGGCGCTACGCGCCGATCCACCTTCTCCCACAAGGGGAGAAGGGAAAGTCTAGCGCCGTTCACGCTCGCGTATGTCAGCCGTCTGCGCCAGCACCCAGTCGCGAAACACCTTGATTTTGGGCGCGTTGCGGCGGCTCTCCAGATGCACCAGCCAATAGCCGTCGCCGTCCGATCCAAGCACGCCGAATGGCTGTATCAACTGGCCCTTTTCCAACAGGGCGCTGTAAAGGTTTCTGGTGAGGATCGCGGCGCCCTTGTCGGTCAGCGCCGCCATCGCATCATAGGCCTGCGTACCCAGCTTCGGGCCAGCGATGACGCGATCGGGCTCGAACGGCACGCCGGCAGCCTTGAACCAGATTTCCCACCAGGGATCGTCGGCACAGCATAGCGGCACTTGGTAGAGATCCTCGGGGCGGTGGATGCCGCCGACGCTTTCGGCGAGTCTCGGGCTGAGCATCGGCGTATAGTCCGCCTTGAACAGATAGTGAGCCGTCAGGCCCGGCCATTTTCCACTGCCGGTGCGAATGCCGACATCCATGTCGCCGCGCGTGAAATCGACCAGCCCGTGCGATGTATTCACCTTCACGGCAAGATCGGGATGCATCAGCTGGAATGTTCCAAGCCATACGGCCAGCCAGTTCGATGCGAAGGTTTCCATGGTCGTCACCGACAGCACGCCGGTCGCTCCACCCTTGGTGGCGACCCATGCGTCGGCCAGGGTCGAGAACGCGCCTGTTGCGTGCGGCGCCAGCTGCTGTCCGGCCTCGGTCAGCGCGATCTGCCTTGTTTTTCTTATGAAAAGCGGCGTTCCGGCACGTTCTTCCAGCACCTTTATCTGATAGCTGGCAGCTGATTGGGTCATGCCGAGTTCTTCGGCTGCCTTGGTGAAACTGCCCAGCCGGGCCGCGGCTTCAAAGACCCTGATGGCTCCTAATGGTGGTAGTTCCCAGCTCATGACGCATCAATCCCGCTGATGCATACTACGCGACGTTCGATTGGAAACCAAGCCCGGAAAACGGCATGCTGCATTCATCGGATCAAACCCTGAGGATACGGCAATGACCACCACCATCGCTCTCTACAACACGCTTCGCCGCCCGGTGCTCGACCTCTTCACCGCGCCGTTCAGGCCTCGCAAGCGCGGCTTGCTCGACCGCCGCTCGCTGTCGGATCATTTCCTCAGGGATATCGGTATGCTTGACGGACGCGTGCCTCCCGGCACCATTGGCTAAGCAAGCTCTTTGACCAGGGGAGGGAAAGATGACTGTGCCATCCGAGGATCTGGCGAAGAGCCGCCAAACGATCAACGCCTATGAGGACTATGCCGAACGCTACGACGCTCTGGTGCGGCACGTTCCGAACCAAAGAGAACAGAAATGGCTGAAGCGCCTGGTGAAGATCGCCGGCAAAGGTGGCCGGATTCTGGAAGTCGGTTCGGGGCCCGGATACGATGCGGACTTCGTCGAAGGGCTCGGTGTCCAGGTTCGGCGCACAGACGCAACGAAGCGGTTTCTCGAGTTGCAGGCCGCACGCGGCAAGCATGGTGAGTTTCTCGATCTCATCACCGACGATCTCGGCGGCCCCTACGACGCGGTGCTCGCATTGTGCGTCCTGATCCACGTGCCGCGCGAGCAGGCCGACCAGGTGCTTGCCAAGATTGCCGGGTCGTTGCGGCCGGGCGGCGCCTTCCTCGTCTCGATGCGCATTGGCGATGGCGAGAAGAGCGGCGAATATCATACGGTCTACTGGCGCAGGGACGACTTCGCGGCCCGTCTCGAAAGCGCCGGGCTGGTCCTTGTCGGAGACGAATTCAACGTCGGCCGCGATCGCGAGGAATGGACCACCTTCCTGGCTGTGAGGCCGTCATGACGCGGCGCGGACTGCCAGGCAATCGCTGTCAGAAATAAGGCCTCAAATTCTCGCGAATACGGTCCAGCACCGTCTTTCCCGAGGTGTCGGCAGTGAAGGTCTTGCCGGTGATGGTCTCAAAGGCCTGCGTGTAGACCCGCGACGTCTGCTCGATCAGCTCGGCCGGGATTTTCGGAATACGGTCCTTGTAGGGGTCGCATCGCGCCGTGACCCAGGCGCGGATAAAATCCTTGTCGAAACTCTGCGGCCGCTCGCCTGACTTGAAACGCTCTTCATAGCATGCCGCGAGCCAGTAGCGGCTGGAGTCGGGCGTATGGATTTCGTCTGCGAGGATGACGGCGCCATCCTTGTCCGTGCCGAACTCATATTTGGTGTCGACCAGGATCAGGCCGCGCTTGGCGGCCAGCGCCTTGCCGCGCGCAAACAGCGCCAGCGCATAGCGCGAAACGGCGTCCCATTGCTCTTCCGACAACAGGCCCCGCGTCAGAATCTCATCGCGCGTCAATGGCTCGTCATGACCGCCATCGAGCGCTTTGCTGGTCGGCGTGATGACGGCCTGCGGCAGCTTCTCATTGTCGCGCAACCCGTCCGGCAGCCGGATGCCGTACATATCGCGTTCGCCGTTCTTGTATTTCGTCAGCACCGAAGTGCTGGTGGTGCCGGCGAGGTAGTCGCGAACAACGATTTCCACCGGCAGGATATCGAGCCTGGTGCCGACAACGACATTGGGGTCGGGATAATCGAGCACATGGTTCGGGCAGATGTCGGCGGTTTCCTCGAACCAGTAGCGCGCCGTCTGCGTCAGCAGCTCGCCCTTGAGCGGGATCGCGGTCAGGATCACATCGAAGGCGCTCAGGCGATCGGTGGCGATGATGATGCGGCGGCCATCCGGCAGATCGTAATTCTCGCGGACCTTGCCTTTGTAGTGATTCGGGAGTTCCGGAATGAAGGCATCTGAAAGAACGCGCAGTGCTGTCATCCTGGTCTCGTGGCTCCTGACGGTTTGGGCCACTCTTAACAAAGTTGGCGAGGCTTCGATACCCGAGGAAGGGTGGTTCGGCTTTTGCGAATAAACAAGACATTGCCGTCGCCGTGCTATCTATTTGAAGCTTCCGGCACTCCTGGGGGGATTGGGGGACGCGGTGGAACTGCAATTTCTGATCGTCGGGTTTTTCTGCGTGGTCGCGGCCGCTCTGTCGCTCATCACGTTCGTCAAATGGCGCGAGGTGCAGGCGATGAGCCACTGGCTGCCGACGCCAGGCAAGATCATCTCGTCGCGCGTCGAGGCGCGCAAGGTGAAGGTCTCGGGCGTCGGCGCCGACAGCGAGAAGGTCACCGAAGTCAGGAATTTTCCCGCCATCACCTTCGAATACAAAGTGGCCGGCAAGAAATATCGCGGCTCGCGTTACAGCGTGAAGGAAAATCTTGGCAATTTCGAAGTCGATGAAACCCTGGCGCAGTTTCCAACAGGCGCCGAGGTGACGGTGTTTTATAACCCGGCCGACCCCAGCAAGGCGGTGATCGAGCGCACCTTGCCGGACGGCGCCTTCAAATTCATGGTCAAGCTGTCTGCGGGGCTGGTGATCGGTTCCGCGGTGTTGGTGTTTTCCACCGGTGGTGTTCTGGAGGCGATCAGGCCGTTCCTGCATAAGCCGGAAAAACTCGGCATCGCGATGGTTCTGTTTTTCATGGGCCTGTTCATCCTGCTCATGGGAATAGCCCATAAGGTGCTTGCAAGGCGGGCGACAAAATGGCCGGTTGCCGCCGGCCGCATCGATGCTTCGGGACTTGAGACGATCCGGATCGATGCCGGCACCCAACGCTGGCGCCGCGCCTTTCGGTCTCGCATCGTCTACAGCTATGAGGTTGCCGGTCGGCGCTACATTTCCAGCCGCGTCACCTTCGGCGCCGCTGTCGCCGCTTCGCTGGCCGCCCTGGTTCGGGGCCAGTCGCAACGCTACGCCGAAGGCAGCGAGGTCAACGTCCACTACGACCCCGTCAACCCGGCCTCATCGGTGCTCGAATGCAGGGTGCGCGGGCTCTGGCTGCTTTGGGTCTGTTCGGCTGGCTTTATTGGTGCTGCGGCCTGGCTGGTCGGGCTCGTGCCTTCACTTTGACAGGATGCAGCGATGAATAGCGCCATGAGATCGATTGTCTGGATATGCACGCTGTTTGCCTCGGCGGCGATTGCCGTTGCGCATGCAGACGAGCCCGTTCCATCACGCCCACCGATCGACAAATGCGTGTGGGAAAAACTGGCCGACAAGACGGTCGGTTTGGCCGCCTGGGCACAGCGCTGCGATTTCGGCTTCCGCCAGATCCATTTCGAATTCGTCGGCAACGCGCTCGCCATCAAATACAGCGATGGCGAGGGCGCCGACCCTCTGGTCGAGGTGTTCGACATCAAATCAGGCGAAACCGCCGAGGCTGCCGTGCTGCGCCTGTCGCTGGAAAAGACCGATAAGGCCGTCAGCGCTCGCTGCGTGCTGGCGCCCTACACCGAGGGCACCGTGCTCGCCGGCGTCAAACGCTACACATTCAGCCCGGATGCTGCCTATGCGAAGGAACTGAAAGCGCTCGCCAATGACGAGGTTCCCGAACCGCCCTGCGGCGACTGGGGCGAAATGCCTGATGGGATCCAGTATTTCGAGGTGCCGGCGGGCGAGGGGCAGAGGGTGCTGTTCGTCCGCGCCGGGCAGGACGAGCCGCTGTTTGATGAGCAGACGCTGCGGGTGGTGCCGTAGGGGTAGGCGTCGGACGGGAGCCAGAGCGGA
Source organism: Mesorhizobium sp. LSJC269B00 (assembly GCF_000502815.1). Classification (NCBI taxonomy): domain Bacteria; kingdom Pseudomonadati; phylum Pseudomonadota; class Alphaproteobacteria; order Hyphomicrobiales; family Phyllobacteriaceae; genus Mesorhizobium; species Mesorhizobium sp. LSJC269B00. The sequence continues at coordinate 21,601 of NZ_AYVN01000017.1, read as the reverse complement.
TTGTGGTCAAGTCGCCTGGTATGGCGTTCATTGCGGCGAGAAGGCTTGGCGCAAGGCGGCAGAAATTGGCTACCGCAGACCACATCTAAAGCGCGTCGCGCTGAAACGGATTCATGCGACGCGCTTTAAGTCTTTGTTTTGATGCATGTCGTTGTCCCAGAACCGCGGCACACTTCAAGGCGACATGCATTAGGCCTGCGGTCCATAATCGTTGGAAAGTCGATTAATGATCAGCGAAGTGAGCTTTGCGATACCTTCTGGCTCAATCCTGCTATCGCTTCTGACATAGTCGAAAATTTCGCGCAGCTTTCGTTTTTCCGTCTTCCGTTCACCTGATAGATTACCTCGAATGAGTTTTTCCCAGGTGCAATCGTCAGACGATGCTCCTTAGTTCCATCTTCTGCGATCCAGTCGTTTGGTTGAGTTTGTATCCATTCCAGTCTGATCGAAAGACTCTCAAGCGCCTGCCGCATCTCGTGCGCACTTTTAAAACGCTTTGCTGGGTCATGGTTGCAAGCCTTGTTGCACACTCTTTTCAATCTTTCAGGAATGTAGCCAGGATAACCAATTCGCTTGACCACTTGGCCCTTCTCGACCATCGATTTGCTTATCGGAAAAGCGCCCCAATCCCGCATGTTGCACGCCAACTGATAGAGCGACATCCCTGTTGAAAATATCTCTGTGGCGACAGAGGTTACCTTGGCAGAAAACAGCTCTGGCGCCGAATATATTGGGGTCCCCGCAGCGCTGCCGTGAGGAACTCCACCAGTGGCCTTCGCGAGGCCAAAATCAGACAACTTCGCGTACTTTCCTTTCAGCATGAAATTTGCAGGCTTGATGTCGCGGTGCAAAACGGAATTATTGTGAGAATTTTCCAAAGCAAAAAGTATGTCGATAACCCATCTTATTGCCATTCTTAATGAAACATGTTGTTTCTCCAAGAATGCCTCTGCCGAGCCGTCAGGGAGATACTCCATCTCGATGGCGGCGTACTTTTTTCCAGCGTGGGTGATTGGTTGCACGTCAAATACTTCGACTACGCGATCGTGTTTGCAAAGATGAAGTACTTGAGCTTCGATATGAGCTTTAAATGCAGCCGGATCCGTGTTTTCAACGTATTTTACCGCACACTCTCGATTCATTGCCAGATCGATTGCGTGATAAACTTCGCCGAACGCGCCCGCGCCGACGTATTTTAGTATGCGAACATTGCTAATCGTGTCGTTAGCCGAGAACAACATGAAATCACTCCAGTGCCGCTCGCCAAGCAACTAACACACTCTTTCGCTGCATTTCGTCCCACAGGGGAGGATGCGCTTGAAATTTTGCATCTACTGCATGTATAGGTTTGGCGCCAGCAGGGAGGCCAAATGGCCCTCCTTTAATAAAAGCCTGAGGCGTAAAAACTTTTATTGGAATATTGTTAGATTTGCAGCACTGCGAAAGTATTCCGAGAGGCAGTATTTGATACCGTGATGAATTTCGGCTTTTGCTTTCCCAAATTTCAATGGAAGAAACTAAGTCTGGTTTTTGTGCTTTAAAAAGTTCGTTAAAATCGAGACGCCACCGTTCAACAAGGTCGGAAAGGTCGAGCTCTACGTCGTACTTTATTGACCCGTGGTTCAAATACGTCAAATTTGATGCGATGTTTGAAAGCGTAGAGTATCTTATTTTTCCTTTTTGATAGCTAAACCCCATTATTTTTGAATAAGGCATGCCATTCCCCACCGGTTCATTTTGTTATTTGTGATGCGCTATAACCTGTTTTTGAAGATCATGAAACAAAAAAAGGCGGCGCAATATGCACCGCCTCTTTCTGCTTGAGATTAAGAAACGCGAGAAGTCTCAGCTGCACCCGCTCGTGGCGCCGCACGTATCGCACTTCTCACAAGTCCCGTTCCGAACCATCGTAAAGTTCTGGCACTCGGAGCAGGAATTGCCGGTGTAGCCTTGCAAAAGTGACTTGGCGCGGCGGTCGGCGGCGAGTTTCTTGGCTTCGGCCGCTTCGTTGGCCGCAGCGTCGGTGAACAGTGCCGCGGTAGCGTCGGTGGAAGCCGCGTCCTGCTCGAAGGCGATGTCCTCTGCCAATTCCTTGGCCCGCTCCTCATAGTCGCGCTTGTAGGCGACCGCCTCGTCGCTGGCCGGCTTCAGCGCCAGCACATTGGAGCCGGAGAAGGCGGTGGGCGCCGAGCGGGCAGGGGTGCCGGCGCCGGCAAAACCCTTGGGATCACTGCTCGTTGCCCGCGACACCAGCTTTACCGGCGAGGCGCCACGGGTCAGGCCCTTGGAGACCGCGTCCGTCTTGCCTTCGCTGATGCCGCGTCCCAATGCCGTGTTGGAAAAATCCGACTGGTCGACATGGGCGAGGTCGTTGCGGCCGAGATAGGAGATGGCGAGCTCGCGGAACACGTAGTCGAGGATCGACGTCGCACTCTTGATGGCGTCGTTGCCCTGCACCATGCCGGCCGGCTCGAATTTGGTGAAGGTGAAGGCGTGGACATATTCGTCGAGCGGCACGCCGTACTGCAGGCCAAGCGAGATGGCGATGGCGAAGTTGTTGAGCAAGCCGCGCAGGGTTGCGCCTTCCTTGTTCATGTCGATGAAGATCTCGCCGAGACGGCCATCGTCATATTCGCCGGTGCGCAGGAAGATGGTGTTGCCACCGATCTTGGCCTTCTGCGTGTAGCCCTTGCGGCGTCCCGGCAGCTTTTCCTGCTCGCGCGACACGCGCTCGATGATGCGCTCGACGATCCGCTCGGTGATCTGCGCCGCACGCGCCGCAGCCGGTGCTGCGATAAGCTGCTCGACCATGTCGTCCTCGTCGTCCTCGCCATCGGCGAGCAGCGAGGAGTTGAGCGGCTGCGACAGTTTTGAGCCGTCGCGGTAAAGCGCGTTGGCCTTCAGCGCCAGCTTCCACGACAGCATGTAGGCGCCCTTGGCGTCTTCAACCGTCGCATCGTTGGGCATGTTGATGGTCTTGGAGATGGCGCCGGAGATGAAGGGCTGTGCCGCCGCCATCATCTGGATGTGGCTGTTGATCGAAAGCGAACGCTTGCCGATCTTGCCGCACGGGCTGGCGCAGTCGAACACCGCGAGGTGCTCGGCCTTGAGGAAGGGCGCGCCTTCCAGGGTCATCGCACCGCAGACATGGATGTTGGCGGCTTCGATGTCCTTCTTCGAGAAGCCCAGCGCCGGCAGCATCTCGAACGAGAAATCGTTGAGCTGTTCGTCGGTGAACCCAAACGTCTCCTTCACCCAGTCGGCGCCGAGCGTCCACTGGTTGAAGACGAACTTGATGTCGAAGGCCGACTTCAGCGCCGCATTGAGCGCGGCGATCTTGTCATCGGTAAAGCCCTTCGCCTTGAGCGAGCCGGGGTTGACCGCCGGCGCCTGGTTCATGTTGCCGTGGCCGACCGCATAGGCCTCGATCTCGGCCAGCTGGCTTTCGGAATAGCCCAGCGTGCGCAGCGCTTCCGGCACGGCGCGGTTGATGATCTTGAAATAGCCGCCGCCGGCAAGCTTCTTGAACTTCACCAGCGCGAAGTCAGGCTCGATGCCGGTGGTGTCGCAATCCATGACCAGGCCGATCGTGCCGGTCGGCGCAATCACGGTTGCCTGCGCATTGCGGTAGCCATGCTCCTCGCCGAGTTCGATGGCGCGGTCCCAGGCAGCCTTGGCGTGGACGAAAAGCTCCTGCTGCTTGAGGTCGGACGCGACCAGCGGCACCGGATTGACGGCAAGCTTCTCGTAGCCGCCCTTTTCGCCGTATGCGGCGCGGCGGTGGTTGCGCATGACGCGCAGCATGTTCTGGGCGTTGCGGTCGTAGTCGGCGAAGGCGCCGAGCTCGCCGGCCATCTCGGCCGATGTGGCATAGGCAATGCCGGTCATGATGGCGNAGACGTGTGCTCTTCCGATCTATCTCCTTCGACGGGAACTGCGCCATCATCACCGAGATTTCGAGGACGACGGTCCACAGCCGTACCGTGTGCTCATAGGCGGCGATATCGATCGTGCCGTCGGCATTGCGGTAGGGCAAAAGGTTGATCGAGGCCAGGTTGCAGGCCGTGTCGTCGAGGAACATGTATTCCGAGCACGGGTTGGAGGCCCGGATCGCACCGGCCGAAGCGCAGGTGTGCCAGTCGTTCATCGTCGTGTTGAAATGCAGGCCCGGATCAGCGGAAGCCCAGGCGGCGTAGCCGATCTTTTCCCAGAGGTCGCGTGCCTTCAGCGTCTTCAGCACCTTGCCGTCCTTGCGGGCGGTCAGATGCCAGTCGGCGTCGTCCTCGACGGCGCGCAGGAAGTTGTCCTTCAGCGACACCGAATTGTTGGAGTTCTGGCCGGAAACGGTGAGGTAGGCGTCGGAATCCCAGTCGGTGTCGTAGGTCTTGAACGACATCGCGGTGTAGCCCTGCTTGGCGAACTGGATGACGCGGTAGATGTAGTTCTCCGGCACGGCCGACTTCTTGGCCGCCTTGATCTCGCGCTTCAGCGCGGTGTTGATCGACGGGTCGAAGCAATCGTCATCATGGCCTTCGCAATTGATGCAGGCCTTCATGATCGCTTCGAGATGTTTTTTCACGATCTTGGAGCCGGTGACCAGCGACGCCACCTTCTGCTCTTCATTGACCTTCCAGTCGATGAATTCCTCGATATCGGGATGGTCGGCGTCGACAATGACCATCTTGGCCGCACGACGCGTGGTGCCGCCCGACTTGATTGCGCCCGCCGCGCGGTCGCCGATCTTGAGGAAGCTCATCAGGCCGGACGAACGGCCGCCGCCCGACAGCTTTTCGCCTTCGCCGCGCAGCATGGAGAAATTGGAGCCGGTGCCCGAGCCGTATTTGAACAGGCGCGCTTCGCGCACCCACAGGTCCATGATGCCGCCTTCGTTGACGAGATCGTCCTGCACGCCCTGGATGAAACAGGCATGCGGCTGCGGATGCTCGTAGGAGGACTTCGACTTGGTCAGCTTGCCGGTAAACGGGTCGACATAATAGTGGCCCTGGCTCGGACCATCGATGCCGTAGGCCCAGTGCAGACCGGTGTTGAACCATTGCGGCGAGTTCGGCGCAACGCGCTGGGTGGCGAGCATATAGGCGAGTTCGTCGCGGAAGGCGCTCGCGTCTTCTTCCGACTTGAAGTAGCCGCCCTTGTAGCCCCAATAGGTCCAGGTGCCGGCCAGCCGGTCGAAGACCTGGCGGGCGTCGATTTCGGAACCGTAGCGCTCGGCTTCCGGCAGCTTGGCAAGCTCGGCCTCGTCGGCGACGGAGCGCCACAGGAAGGAGGGGACGTCGTTCTCCTCGACCTTCTTCAGGCGCGCGGGCACGCCGGCCTTGCGGAAATACTTCTGCGCCAGGATGTCGGCGGCAACCTGCGAGAACTGCGCCGGCACATCGATATTGTCCAAGCGGAACACCACCGAGCCGTCCGGATTCTTGATCTCCGAAAGCGCCTTGCGGAATTCGATCTCCGCGTAAGCTGATTGGCCTGGCTTGGTGAAACGACGCTCGATGCGCATTGGTCCGGTCCCTTTTGTCTATATATAGCGCTTTTCCCCGGGGATTTCTGCCCCCAATGCGAAACGCGCATGTCCGCCGTCTGCCGGCGTTCGAAAACACCGGCTCTCCTTGTCGCACTCTTCGTCGCCTTGCTGGTCGAGCTTCTTACGAAGCCGCTGTTCCAACTCTGCGCCGAACCCTGCGGGTCCCTCAAAACTGAATTTTTCCTCGATTCCCTCGACCGAGGGAAATTCACACTATCTAGCGTCGAACCTGCCTGCAAACACTAAATATAGTGTTAACAGACAATTTATTCCAGTCCGACAAATCTCCCTTTTCGCTCCCGAAGCCCCACGATCCAACGCTTCCGCCAGCCTCGTAAACAGGCGGAAATCATGGCCAAAACGCACAAAATCCGGGAAAATGACCGGGCTCGAAACTCTCCGGTCGCGCCCTCAACAAGAGCACATGGCACATAAAAGGCGACTCGGTTTGCGTCGTCAAGGATTCGTTTGCGTAGCTTTTGTGACCCCAACATCTTGTGTGTCACATATGTGGATAACGGGGACAAAAAGCGGCTGAGGGAAGCCCGATTCTGCCGGCGTGGACCGCTGGTGAGCGGTTCACCCGAGACAGGCCCGGCCGGATTCTGGCTCACAGCCTTTTCATTTTAGCTGGCGTGCATTATGTCTTTGGCGTCGCGCGGGGGCGCGTCTTGTCAATTCCAAGAGCATCCGTTACGCCCCGCCCATGACAGTTACCGTCCGTTTTGCCCCCTCACCAACCGGCCGCATTCATATCGGCAATGCCCGCACCGCCTTGTTCAACTGGCTGTTTGCCATGAACAACAAGGGCCGTTTCATCCAGCGCTTCGACGACACAGACATTGCCCGCTCGAGGCAGGAATTTTCCGACGCCATCCTCTACGACCTGCACTGGCTGGGGATTTTTCCCGACGCCACCGAATACCAGTCGCGGCGCTTCGAAACTTACGACGCGGCAGTGGAGCGGCTGCAAAGGGCCGGCGTTGTCTATCCCTGCTACGAGACCCCCGAAGAACTCGACCTGCGCCGCAAGGTGCGCCGCACGCGCGGCCTGCCGCCGGTCTATGGCCGCGAGGCGCTGGCGCTTTCGCAGCAGCAGATCGCCGAATACCGCTCCGATGGCCGCCGGCCGCACTGGCGCTTTCTGCTGCCGAATTTCAGCAGCGATCCGCTGCAGCCCGAACGCACCGAAATCCACTGGAACGATCTGGTGCGCGGCGAGGAAACCGTCGATCTGGCCTCACTGTCCGATCCGGTGCTGCGGCGCGAGGACGGCACTTATCTCTACACGCTGCCTTCGGTCGTCGACGACATCGAGATGGGGGTCAGTCATGTCATTCGCGGCGACGACCACGTCACCAACACCGGCGTGCAGATCGCGCTGTTCAAGGCATTGGGCGCCGAGCCGCCTGTCTTCGGCCACCACAATCTCTTGACCACGGCCTCGGGCGAGGGCCTGTCGAAGCGCAGCGGTGCGCTGTCGATCGAAAGCCTGCGCGAGGAGGGCATCGAACCGATGGCTGTGGCTTCGCTGGCCGTCCTTGTCGGCACCTCGGAAAATGTCGCGGCGGTGCATGACATGCCGGCACTGGCCGCGCGCTTCGATCCCGCCGCCACGTCGAAATCGGCGGCCAAATTCGACCCGGACGAGCTGTTCGTGCTCAATCGTGCGCTCATGCACCACATGCCGTTTTCCGAGGCGCGGGATCGGCTGATCGTGCTCGGCATCTCCGGCGACAAGGCCGAGCCGTTCTGGCTGGCGGTGCGCGGCAATCTCGACCGGCTGAGCGACGCGGTCGGCTGGTGGCGCATCCTTGCCGACGGCCCGCAGCCGGCGCCGGAATTTTCCGACGAGGATCGCGACTTCCTGCAGCAGGCCTTCGACCTGTTGCCGGAAGAGCCGTGGACCGGTACGGTCTGGAAAGACTGGACGGCCAGGATCAGGGAAGCCAGCGGCCGCAAGGGCAAGGCGCTGTTCATGCCGCTCAGGTTGGCGCTTACCGGACTTGCTTCCGGGCCGGAGCTTGCAGATCTATTGCCGCTGCTGGGTCGGGAAGGAACGCTGGCCCGACGACCCTGACCTTGCGCTGGTCCGGCGGGATCAGCGACACCGGCGACACCACCGGCTTGACGGCAAGGCGCTTGATGGCGGCGCGGTCGAGCCCGCCTTGTACGTTCGCCAGCGTCTCCGGATCCGCGCCCGGATCGGGTTTGGCCGCCGGCACCGGAATGAATGGCGTTGTCTCGGTATCAGGCTGCGATTGCTCGGGCGGTGGCGGGTTGCCGCCGATGATCTCGAAATTTCCGGCCTGCGCATTGCAGCCACAAGCCAGCGGCCGCGACATGTTGGGCTGTTTGTAGAGATAGGCGGTCGGCAACTCGCTGTAGGGCCTGCCGGTCACCGACGACGTCATGTTGGCCGAATCGTCTTCCATGCCGCGCGAATAGAACACCTGCATTTCGGTGCCGGGGCAGCTCGATTCGCAATTCTTCTGGTCGCGCTCGAAATCGCCGAGCGAAGCCGAGTTCGACATCGGGAAGAAATAGCCGTCGCAGGTGCGCACGCAGCTCGTATGAAACTCGCCGCCAACCGTCGGGAAATCCGGCACGCCGGGCTGGTTGAGGACGCGGCGCACATTGCGCTCCTCGCCGGGATCATCGGGCTGATCGAGCGTGTCGATCTGCCGGTTGCCGCCAAAAAGCTGGTCGAACAGATTGCCGTCGTCGGGTTCGCGGCTGGCTTCCTGCAGCGGCTCCCGGCGCGGCGCGGGCTCGTCGCGGCAGCCATTGGCGTCGAGCGCGGCCAGGATGCGGCCGCGGTCGCCCCGCGAGCCGCCGCCGGCAAGCTGCGCGCGCTTGGCTTGCAACGCATCGAGATTGGCGTTCATGCGATCGATGCTGCTGTTCAGCGCAGCACATTGGCTGACATTGCGCGAAAACAGCGAAAACCCGCAATTCGCATCGCTCGCACGACCGCGCACCTTTGATAGCTGTTCGAACTGGCGGGAGATGGCCTTGTCATACTTCCGCACCATGCTGGAATTGCCGCCGCCATTCGATGAAGAAGCAAGCTCGGCTTCCAGTTGACGGCAAACGCGGGAGGCGGCCTGCGGTTCAGTGGTGGCGACGGCCGAAAGCACAAGCGCGCCGAGCAGCGCAGCCAGGTGCTTCAGCCTCCATCGTCCGCCCGTCATTGCCCGAACCCCGCTTGCCTGCCTGTCTACCGGATTCGCGGTTAACCGTTCCCTCAATCTACAACCAAAGATGGTCTTAGCCCATAGAGGCGTTGCAGGAGGCGTTTGGATAGGGCGGCAACTGTGCGATCTCACCGCTGCATGAAAAAGGCGCAATCGCCCCGGAATTATCCCACGATCCAGCAATGCCCCGGGGAGCTGGCATGACCGCGATTACCCGTCGAACCGCACTGCAGTTCGGCCTCCTGTGCCTGGCGGCGCCCGCAGCCTTGGCGCAGGAAAATCCAGCCGCTCCGGACTGGCGCAGCAAATTGGTCGAAGCCGCGCGTGAGCAGGTCGGCGTCACCACCTTCTACGACCCGGCCTATGTCCGCCTCGGCTATCCCGGCGGCGACGTCGCGCCGGATAGGGGCGTGTGCACGGATGTCATCGTGCGCGCCTATCGCCGCGCCTTCAATCTCGACCTGCAGAAACTGGTGCATGAGGACATGGCGGCCAATTTCGCCGCCTATCCCAAGACCTGGGGCCTGAAAGCGACCGACCGCAACATCGACCACCGACGGGTCGGCAATCTTGCCGCTTTTTTCGGGCGCAACGGAGTTTCCTTGCCCGCCAGCGAGTATCCTCCCGACTTTCAGCCGGGCGATATCGTCACCCAGATGCTGCCCGGCAACCTGCCGCACATCGTCATCGTCTCATCCGAACGCTCGGCGGACGTGCCGGAACGAGCGCTGGTCATCCACAATATCGGGGCGGGCGCCCGCGAGGAGGACACGTTGTTTGCCTTCACGCAGACCGGGTATTACCGTTTCGTGCCTGCCTGACGGCGTCAGTTGAAATCAACCACCGCCTGCGCCTTGTGCGCCGCCTCGACCACCGCAAGCGCCGTCATGTTGACGACGCCGCGCGAGGTCACCGACGGCGTCAAAATATGCGCCGGCTTGTCGGTGCCAAGCAGGATCGGCCCGACATGCAGCGCGTCCATCATCGTGCGCAGCGCGGTCAGCGTGATGTTGGCGGAGTCGAGGTTGGGGAACACCAGGAGATTGGCTTCGCCCTTCAGCCGCGAATGCGGATAGACGCGCTGGCGCAGATGCTCCGACAGGGCTGAATCGGCATGCATCTCGCCGTCGCATTGCAGGTCGGGCGCAACGCGCGCCAGGATCGCCGCTGCCTGCCGCATCTTCAGCGCGCTGGGAGAATCACGCGAGCCGAAATCCGAATGCGACAGCAGCGCTGCCTTCGGCTCGATGCCGAAGCGCTGGATTTCCTCCGCCGCCAATATGGTCATTTCGGCGATTTCCTCGGCCGTCGGGTCGACCGAGACATGGGTGTCGGTGAGGAAGATGATGCCGCGCTGCGAGATCAGCATCGACAGCGTCGACAGGTCGCGGTCCTTGACGCCCGCGCGTGGTCCGATGACCAGCGTCACATTGCGCAGATGCCGCTCGAAACGGCCCTCAAGGCCGCAGATCATGGCGTCGGCGTCGCCGCGTTTGAGGGCCAGTGCCGCAATCACCGTATTGTCGGTGCGCACCATGGTGCGCGCGGCCTCCGTCGTCACGCCGCGCCGACCGGCAAGCTCGATCAACAGGTCGACATAATGGCGGTAGCGCGGATCGTCTTCCGGGTTGATCAGGCCGAAATCGACGCCCGGCTTGATACGCAGGCCGTAGCGCTTCAGCCTGACCTCGATGACGTGCGGGCGGCCGATCAGGATCGGCTCGGCAATGCCTTCCTCCAGCACCACCTGGGCTGCGCGCAACACGCGCTCGTCCTCGCCGTCGGCATAGATGACGCGCTTGGCGGTCGACGCCTTGGCCGACGAAAACACCGGCTTCATCACCAGGCCGGAGCGGAAGACGAAGCGGTTGAGCTGGTCGATATAGGCGGCGAAGTCGGTGATCGGCCGGGTCGCGACGCCGGTGTCGCAGGCAGCCTTGGCCACCGCCGGCGCGATGCGCAGGATCAGGCGGGGATCGAAGGGCGAGGGGATAAGGAAGTCGGGTCCGAAGATCGGCGTCTCGCCGGAATAGGCGCGGGCGGCGACGTCGGATGGTTCTTCGCGGGCAAGCGCGGCGATCGCCCGAACCGCGGCCATCTTCATCTCCTCGTTGATGGCGCTGGCGCCGCAATCCAGCGCGCCGCGAAAGATGTAAGGAAAACAAAGCACGTTGTTGACCTGATTGGGAAAATCGGAACGGCCGGTGCAGATCATCGCGTCGGGACGGGCGGCGCGCGCGACCTCCGGCATGATCTCGGGATTGGGGTTGGCCAGCGCCAGGATCAACGGCTTAGGCGCCATATGCTCAAGCAATTCCGGCTTCAGCACGCCGGCGGCCGACAGGCCGAGAAAAACGTCGGCGCCAGGGATCACATCGGCCAGCGTGCGCGCCTCGGTGTCCTTCACATAGGGGTCTTTCCAGCGATCCATCTCGTCGGTGCGGCCCTTGTAGGCGACGCCGAAGCGGTCGGTGACCCAGATATTCTCTACCTTGGCGCCAAGCGAGACCAACAGGTTGAGGCAGGCGAGCGCTGCCGCACCGGCGCCTGCGGTGACGATCTTGATGTCCGAAATGTTCTTGCCGGCGAATTCCAGCCCGTTGAGCACGGCGGCGGCGACGATGATGGCGGTGCCATGCTGGTCGTCATGGAAGACGGGAATGCCCATGCGGGCCTTCAACTGCGCCTCGACCTCGAAGCATTCGGGCGCCTTGATGTCCTCGAGATTGATGCCGCCGAAAGTCGGTTCCAGCGCCGAGATCGTCTCGACCATGCGCTCTATGCCCGGCGCATCGATCTCGATGTCGAAGACGTCGATGCCGGCGAATTTCTTGAACAGCACCGCCTTGCCTTCCATCACCGGCTTGGAGGCGAGCGGGCCGATATTGCCGAGGCCGAGAACGGCCGAGCCGTTGGAGACGACGCCGACCAGATTGGCGCGCGCCGTGTAGTCGGCGGCGGTCGCCGGATCGTCGCGGATTTCGAGGCAGGGGGCGGCAACACCAGGCGAATAGGCCAGCGCCAGATCGCGCTGGTTGCCGAGTGGCTTGGTCGCCTGGATCTCGAGCTTTCCCGGCCTTGGATGCTTATGGAAGTAGAGGGCGGCTTCGTCGAGGTCCGAACGTGCCGTTTTCTTGTTCTCGCCTTCCATGCGGCCGCTCCCTCAAACCTGCTTTGCAGCCTTTTAGCACGCAAAAATGGTTTTTCGCGACGCCAAATGACGCAAGGGCGGCTAAAACAACCGGGGCCTAAAAGACCGAATTATTTCAATCGGTTGCGCGGAAATCCTGCTGAGGATGCACTGAGCCCTTTAGAACGCGCTGACATAGAGGCCGCCATCGACCGGGATGTTCTGACCGGTGAGATAGCCGGCATGGACCGAGCACAGGAAGGCGCAGATCTGGCCGAACTCTTCCGGCGTGCCGAGCCGCTTGGCCGGAACGTCGGCGCTGATGCGGGTCTTGCGCGCAGCGGCCGCTGCCGGGTCTTCTATCGTGCCGGCCTCATGCGGGCCGCGCAGCCGGTCGGTGTCGAGCTTGCCCGGCAGCAGGCTGTTGATGGTGACGTTGCGGTCGACCACCGTGCGCGCCACGCCGGCCAGGAACGAGGTCAGCCCGGCTCGCGCGCCGGACGACAGATCGAGGCCGGGAATCGGGACGTAGACCGACAGCGAGGTGATATTGACGATGCGGCCGAAGCCGCGCTTGGCCATGCCGTCGATCACGGCCTGCACCAGTTCGATCGGCGTCACCATGTTCTGCGTCACGCCTTCGAGGATCTTTGCGCGGTCGAGTTCGCGGAAATCGCGCAAGGGCGGGCCGCCATTGTTGTTGACCAGGATATCCGGGTCGGGGCAGGCGGCCAGGATTGCCTTCTGCACCTCGGGTTTCGAGACGTCGCCGACGATCTCGGTCACCTTCACGCCGTAGCGTTCGCGCAGTTCGGCTGCGGTTTTTGCCAGCAGCTCGGCATTGCGGCCGTTGACAACGAGATCGCAGCCGGCCTCGGCCAGCGCCGTGGCGCAGCCGCGGCCAAGCCCTTTGCTCGATGCGCAGACGATGGCCTTCTTGCCCTTGATGCCAAGATCCATGACGATTTTCTCCTGTGAATGGCGCGGCACGCTAGCCCTTTGGCTGGCCCAATCGCAACCGTCATACGGTTGTTGCATGAATCGGGGCATAGCCTGCGCGAAAGCAACGGTGACGATCTGATGTCCGGTACAGAAACCCGCACTTTCCGCAGCATGTTCATATCCGACCTGCATCTCGGATCGAAGGCGGCCAAGGCCGAGTTCCTGATCGATTTCCTGCGGTATCACGATGCCGATATCATCTATCTCGTCGGAGACATCGTCGACGGCTGGCGTCTGCGGCGCAGCTGGCATTGGCCGCAGAGCCACAATGACGTCGTCCAGAAACTGCTGCGCAAGGCGCGCAAGGGCACCTCGATCACCTATATCGCCGGTAATCACGACGAATTCGCGCGCCAGTTCCAAGGCGTGCATTTCGGCGGCATCGTCGTTGCCGACCGCGCCATCCACGAAACCGCCGATGGCAGGCGCCTGCTGGTCATCCATGGCGACCAGTTCGACACCGTCGTCCACAATGCACGCTGGCTGGCCTATCTCGGCGATTACGCCTATGACGCGGCGATGCTGGTCAACCGCGCGGTGACGAGGCTGCGCCACCTGCTTGGGCTTCCCTACTGGTCGTTCTCGTCCTGGGCCAAGGTCAAGGTCAAGAAGGCGGTCAACTTCATCGGCTCGTTCCAGACGGTGCTGACCGAGGAGGCCCGCCGCTCGCATGTCGACGGCGTCATCTGCGGCCACATCCATCACGCCGTGATCGAGACTTATGAGGATGTGCAGTACATCAACACCGGCGACTGGGTGGAGAGCTGCACGGCGGTGGTCGAACATTTCGACGGCAAGATGGAGATCATCCACTGGGCGCTGGTGCTGCCCGAAGCACCGGACGAGCCGTTCATCCCCTTGCTGATCGAAGACAGGGTCGTCGAAGCGGCATAACCCTCCTGTTAATCGACTGGTCCAGGCAGTTTCGGACCGCTTTCGCGCATGTTAAGGGATCGATCTGCGTTGCAGCCCTTTGTGCAGCGTAATTGGATCGATTCATGTCGCTGCCGCCGCTTTCGCCTGAACAACTCGTCAAGCCGCGCCATTTCGAACTGCGCATGAGCCTGATCTTCGCGACATTGTTCGTGTCGCTGGGAACGCATGTGCCTTATTTCCCGCTGTGGCTGCATGCCCAGGGTTTCCACGCCGAGCAGATCGCCATCATCCTGGCGGCGCCGATGTTCCTGCGCGTGGTGACGACGCCGCTGCTGACCGCGCTGGCCGACCGGGCGAAGGACAGGGCCGATGTCTATATTGCGCTGGTGGCCGCGACGATGGTGCTTTCCGCCGGCTATTTCTTCACTCCCACCTATGCGGCGGTGCTTGCCGTATCGCTGGCGCTCACGGTGGTGTGGACGCCGCATTCGCCGATCGCCGATTCGCTCGCGCTGTCGGGTGTGCGCCGCTTTGGCTCGAACTACACCGCGATGCGCAAATGGGGCTCGATATCCTATCTCTGCGCCAATGTCGCAGGCGGCTTTATCCTCGCCTGGACGAGCCCGCAGGCCGTGCCGGTAATCATCTTTGCGGCATTGTCTGCCGCGCTCGTCGCCGGATTGCTGGCGCCGCGGCTTGGCCGCCCGCGCCGGGCTTCGCCGCTTTCGGCCGCCGACATCCAGCATCAGGCGCCGAGCCTTCTCAATCCGTATTTCCTGTATTTCACCCTCGGCGTCGGCATCATCACCGCCAGCCATGCCTTCCTCTACGGCTTTGTCTCAATCTACTGGAAATCGGTCGGCATCAGCGATTCCGTCGTTGGCCTGCTGTGGGCCTGGGGCGTGGTGGCCGAGGTCTGCATGTTCGTGTTTTTCAACCGTATTTTTGCCTCCGTCTCAGTCGTCAAGGTGATGCTGATCGCCGGCGTCGGCTCCATCGTGCGCTGGATCGCCTTTCCGTTGATCTGGCCACTCGGGCTTGGCGTTGCCGGTTTCTTCGGCGTCCAGACCCTGCATTCGGTGTCGGTGGCGATGGTGTTGATCGGCCTGCAGAAGATGATCGGCGAAACGGTTTCGGAAGAACGCACGGGTGCGGCGCAAGGCATTGCCTATTTCTTCAACGGCTTCTTCATGGCGGCGGTGACGCTGGCGTCCGGCCCGCTTTACGAGCGCTACGGCGTCGACGGCTTCCTGGCGATGATCCCGATCGCCATCGTCGGCCTGGCGCTGATCGGGCTCGCCGCGCGTTCAGCCCCACAGCATCCTGTCAGGCGGTGACACCAGCGACCCCTGGTACACGAGGCCGGGCTGGCGGTCGCGGGCAAGCAGCAGCGGACCGTCGAGGTCGACGAAGTCGGCGCCTTGCGCCAAAAGCACTGCCGGCGCCATCGCCAGCGACGTGCCGACCATGCAGCCGACCATCACGCCGAATCCCAGCTCCCGGGCGCGGTTGCGAAGGGTAAGGGCGGCGGTCAGGCCGCCGGATTTGTCGAGCTTGATGTTGACGGCGTCATAGAGGCCGACAAGCGTTTCGAGGTCCTTCGCCTCGTGGACGCTTTCGTCTGCGCAGATCGGCACCGGATGCGCGATGTGGCGCAGGATGGCATCATGGCCGGCGGGAAGCGGCTGTTCGATCAGGGCTATGCCATGTTCGGCGGCGAAAGCGAGATTCTCGATGATGTTGGCATCGATCCAGCCTTCATTGGCGTCGAGGATGATGCGGCTGTCGGGCGCCGCTTCGGTCACGGCGCGGATGCGGGCCATGTCGTTGTCGCCGCCAATCTTGACCTTGAGCAGCGGCCGCCCGGCATTGGCGCGGGCTTGCGCCGCCATTGCCTCCGGCTCGCCCAGCGACAGCGTGTAGGCCGTCTCCAGCGCCGACAAGGGCACAACGTGGATGGCGTCCGCGACCGCAACGCCGCTGATCTTGGCCTCCAGGTCCCACAAGGCGCAATCGATGGCGTTGCGGGCAGCACCCGCCGGCATCGCATCGAGCAGTTCCTTGCGGCTGATGCCGCCTTCTATCTGCCGGCGCATGGCCTCGATGGCGTCGCGCACCCCCTCCATGGTCTCGCCATAGCGCTTGTAGGGGACGCATTCGCCCCATCCGCGATTGTCCCCATCACTGATCGTGCAGGTAATGACTTCGGCTTCGGTCTTCGACCCGCGCGAGATGGTGAAGGTGCCGGCAATGGGAAAACGCTCGGCCTCAACCGAAATGACACGCGCCATAATTTTCTGCTCCGGCTATGCGACAACGCGTCGTCGGCAAATCGACAGGTACGACCCGTCAGGCTAAACAGGACGCCATGTTGACCATCGGCAAACGCGACGCAAGCGGCAACGCCGCCAAGGAGGCCGACCACCAGCCCCGCGTTGCGGTCGGCGAGGAGGGCGGCGTCCTCCGCTGCGCTTTCTCCGGCATCTGGACGACGACGACAGTGGCGCTGATCGACGCCGAGATGCGCAAGATCGAGCAGCGCAAAGGCTTCCAGACGCTCGCTTTGGATCTTTCCCACATCGAGAAGATGGACACCGCCGGCGCCTGGCTGATCGATCGCCTGGTCAGTGTCTTCGAAAAGAAGGGTGTCGAGATCAAGATGCAGGGGCAAAGCGATGTCGCCTCGATCCTGCTCGGCGCCGTTGGCGAAGCTGTCCGGCGCGAGCCCGAATCGCGCGGCGTCCGGCGCCCCAACATCATCCTCCGCGGGCTGGAGGCGGTCGGCCGCCGCATCTATGAGATGCGCGACGACTTCCTCGCCTCGATGAACATCCTCGGCGCCACCATCGGCGGCGCCCAGATGAAGCTCGGGCGCGGCCATGCCATCAATCCGGCGGCGATCTTCAACCAGATCGATCGCATGGGGGTCGGCGCCATCCCCGTGGTGGTGCTGATGTCGGCGATCGTCGGCGCCATCGTCGCCCAGCAGGGCGCCTACCAGCTCAATTATTTCGGCGCCAACATTTTCGTTGTCGATCTGGTCGGCGTGCTGATCCTGCGCGAACTCGGCGTGCTGATGACCGCCATCATGATCGCCGGCCGCTCCGGCAGCGCCATCACCGCCGAGATCGGCTCGATGAAGATGCGCGAGGAGGTCGACGCGCTGAAGGTCATCGGCCTCAACCCGATCGGCGTGCTGGNGATCGGCTCGATGAAGATGCGCGAGGAGGTCGACGCGCTGAAGGTCATCGGCCTCAACCCGATCGGCGTGCTGGTGTTTCCGCGCCTGGTGGCGCTGGTGATCGCGCTGCCCTGTCTCACCATCGTCGCCAATTTTGCCGCTCTTGGCGGCGGCATCCTAGCCGCCTGGCTTTATTCCGGTATTGCGCCGACGGCCTTCATCGACCGGCTGCGCGGGGCAATCGATATCAGCACCATCTTCGCCGGGCTGATCAAGGCGCCGTTCATGGCCATGATCATCGGCACCATTGCTTCCGTAGAAGGCATGAAGGTCGGCGGCAGCGCCGAATCGCTGGGTCTGCACGTCACCGCCTCGGTTGTGAAATCGATCTTCGTCGTCATCATCCTCGATGGCCTTTTTGCCATCTTCTACGCATCGATCGAGTTCTGACATGATGCGCAGAAACTCAAAGGCGACCAAGGCTGTGCAGGGAATGGAAGAAGACGATATCGTGCTGTCGGTGCGCGATATCACCGTTGCCCTGGACGACAAGCTGATCCTCGACAAACTGGCGCTCGACATCAAGCGCGGCGAAATCCTCGGTTTCGTCGGCGCCTCGGGCGCCGGCAAATCGGTGCTGCTGCGCACGATTCTCGGCCTGCTGCACAAGCAGTCCGGCACGATCAAGCTGTTTGGTCTCGACCTCGAAAAGGCCAGCGACATCGAGCGGTTGCGCATCGACATGCGCCTTGGCGTGCTTTTCCAGCACGGCGCCCTGTTTTCGGCGTTGACCGTGCAGGAAAACGTGCAGGTGCCGATGCGCGAATATCTCGATCTGCCGAAGAAACTGATGGACGAGCTGGCCTTGCTCAAGATCGAACTGGTCGGCCTGCCGCCGGACGCCGCGCAAAAATTTCCCTCGGAGCTTTCGGGCGGCATGATCAAGCGCGCCGCCCTGGCGCGGGCGCTGGCGCTCGACCCCGACATCGTCTTCCTCGACGAGCCGACGTCCGGCCTCGACCCGATCAGCGCGTCCGAATTCGACGAATTGGTGGTGAAGTTGCGCGATACGATGGATCTGACGGTCTATATGGTGACGCACGATCTCGACACGCTGTTTACCGCTTGCGACCGCGTGGCGGTGCTCGGCAACAAGAAAATCCTGGTCGAAGGCACGATCGACGACATGCTGAAAAGCGAAGAACCGTGGGTCAAATCCTATTTCCGCGGAAAACGCGCTCGGCAACTTGATCTTGCCGCGCGCGCATAGACATAAGTGGGGCAATGGAAACCAGAGCCAACTACGTAATTGTCGGCATTTTCACCCTGGCTGCGATCCTGGCGGCGTTCGGGTTCGTCTATTGGACCGCCCAGATCGGTGATCGCGGCGAGACGGCGGAGCTGCGCGTGCGCATTCAGGGTTCGGCCTCCGGCCTCGGCCCCGGCAGTCTGGTGCTGTTCAACGGCGTCAAGGTCGGGGTGGTCAAGCGCGTCTATTTCGACCGCAATGACCCCAATGCCGCCATTGCTACGACCGAGATCGACCAGACAACGCCGCTCACCAAATCGACGCAGGCCGATATCGGCATCGCCAGCCTTGCCGGCCAGGTCAACATCGAATTGAAGGGCGCCGATCCCAAGGAACCGAACCTGCTGGAAGAGGCGGCAAAGGAAGGCAGGACGGCCGAGATCATCGCCAATCCGTCGGCGGTCACCAACCTGCTGCAGACGGCGCAGAACATCTTCACCCGCGCCGACAAGGTGCTTTCCGACCTAGAAGGTTTCACCAGGGATGTGCGCGGGCCGCTGACCCAGACCGTCAAGAACGCCCAGACATTTTCCGATGCGCTGGCCAGGAATGCCGACGGCATCGACAAGTTCCTGACCGCCGTCAGCGCGCTGTCGGATGAGCTGAAGGGTGTTTCCGGCAAGCTCGACGGCACGCTGAAGGCTGCCGAAGGCCTGCTCAATGCCGTCGACAAGGACAAGATCAAGAGCATCGTCGCCAATGTGGACGCCGTCACCGCCAATCTGAAGGAGACCAGCGGACAGCTCGACGGAGTGATCAAGAACGTCGATACCGCGGTCGGCTCGGTCAACGATTTCGCCACGCGCACGCAAGGCACGCTGGCAAAGGTCGACAATGTGCTCGACGGCATCGATCCGGCGCAGGTGCGCGTGGCGCTCGCCAACATTCAGAAGGCCAGCGAAAATGCCAACAAGGCCGCCGCCGACATCGCCAAGGTGACCGACAAGTTCGCCGACCGGGCCGACGACATCGACGAGACGATCAAGGACGCCAAACAGCTTGCGTCGCGCCTCAACGATGCCTCGGTGCGCGTCGACGGCATCCTGAAAAGGGTCGATACGCTGCTCGGTTCGGGCCAGGCCGACGGCGTCATGGCCGATGCCAGGGACACGCTGAAGTCGTTCAAGCAGGTCGCCGACACGCTGAACGCCCGGCTTGGCACGATCACCGACAACATCGCGCGCTTCTCGGGCCAGGGCCTGTCGAATGTCGAGGCGCTGGTCCAGGACAGCCGGCGTTCGATCAGTCGCATCGAAGAGGCGGTGACCGATCTCAGCCGCAACCCGCAGCGCATCCTGTCGGGCGGCGACGGCGAGGTCCGGCAGTTCGATGGCAGGGCACGGCGTTGACTTCCGTGCCCGCCCGCAGCAATTACATGGACCGCGGATGCGGATTCATCATACGATCCGGGGACAGTGGGGATCACGCGTGACGTTCGGGTTGGGTGGGTATAGATCGGCGGCCGTTTTGCTTGGCCTGACGCTGGCTGGTTGCGCGGCATTGGGAGGCAAGCCGGCGCCGCTCGATACGTTCGAGCTGTCCGCCCCGTCGATCGACGCCCATGGCCACAGCCGCCGCCAGATCCTGATCGCCCAGCCATCCGCGCTCAAGGCGCTGGACAGCCAGAACATCGTCATCAAGCCGTCAGATCGCTCGATCCAGTATCTCAAGGGCGCGCAATGGGCCGACCGGCTGCCGCTGATCGTGCAGGCGAGGCTCGCCGAAACCTTCCAGCGCTCCGGAAGCTTTGCCGGCGTCGGCAAGCCGGGCGAGGGGCTGGCGATCGACTACCAGGTGATCGTCGAGATCCGCTCCTTCGAAGTCCGCGTCAATGGTGGCGAGCATGCCGAGGTCAATCTCTTCGTGCGCATCCTGAACGACCGCAACGGCGAGGTGCGCGCCTCGAAGAGCTTCACCGCATCCGCTCCCGTCTCGGGCAGCGGCAATCCGGCCTATGTCAGCGCGCTCGACAGCGCCTTCGGCGAGGCGGCGAAGGATATTGTGGGCTGGACGGATTCGGTGATCTGAGCGAACCCGGCGAGGCGCTTGAGACCCAGGAACCTTAGCCGCCTGGCAGACGGTTGGTGATCAGTTCTGCCTTCATCCAGTGGGTTTCACTCTGGACATGTCCTGCCCGTACATATTTGCCCATGCGAATGGGCATGTCTGCCTCAGCAAATGCTTCGGCAACCCTAGCCACAAAGCCTTCTTGCTTGGCCTTATCCAGGGACGCAGCCAGATTATCGAAGAGGTTGGGGCTGAAAGGCCCACGATAGAGCGTGGGAACAGGAGTGATGCCCAGTTCCTCAAACCGGGCCAGGGTCAAATCCCACGGTTGAATTTCGGCCCCGATGATCCATGCAAAGCCAAGAAAAAATGACGGCAGCGCATCATACGCAACCGAATGTCGGGCATAGAGGTTCTCGCCGACGATCCGTTCATCGTCAGCAAGTTGCGGTGAAACATTTGCTGCAAATGCCTTCAGCCAGTCTCGGGATGGATGATAACGGCTATCGGGACTGCGCGCGTGAGAGCCATCGCGATGAAGGGTTGTGTTCTCTCCATCCATCTTCTCGGTGACCACAAGATCAGCCACCCTTAGTCCTTCAAGCGACGCCATGACCTTGTCGTCGCTGGTGGCTCCGACCGATATCGGCAGATGAAAGGTGCGACCGTATTTCCTCATGCTGGAGGCATAGCTTGCAGCCCATCGCGCCAGCAAGGGCAGCCTGAGTTCTTTGCGCTCGTCATTGTTCGATCCATGACAAACGAAAAAGGCGGGAAATTTCCCGCCTTTTTCATTTTGATGCAGCAATCGTAGCTAGTGCAAACGGCCGCTCGCATGGGCCAGCATGGTGTAGACCTTGCCGGTGTCCGACGTCAGGTAGGTCTGCGCCATGATGTTGTCGCGGTCGTTGCGCGAGACGTCCTTGAGCAGCTTCTCGAAATCGTCGCAGTAGCGGTCGACAGCGGTGCGGAACTCCGCCTCTGCCTGATATTTGCGGCGGATTTCGTCGAAGGTCTGCTGGCCCTTGAGCGTGTAGAGGCGGCGCGTGAACACGTCACGCTCGCCGCGCCGGTAGCGGTTCCACAGCTCGATCGAGGCGTCGTGGTCGATCGCCCGGGCAATATCGACCGAGAGCGAGTTGAGCGACTCCATGACATGCAGCGGCGAGCGCTGGGCGGGAGTTGCGCGCGGTGCTTCCGCGGGCGCTGCCGGCCTGGCGACTTCCTCCTCGCGCGATGCTCCGGTCAGGAGATCGCGCACCCAGCCGCCTTGCGGCGTGCGGGCGTTGGCGTCGCGCTGGCGCGGTGCTTCGGCAGGGCGTTCGATTTCGAGCGTGCCACGCAGGCCGCCGAGCGG
>NZ_AYVN01000016.1:0-149657 GCF_000502815.1 Mesorhizobium sp. LSJC269B00 | reverse complement strand
TCGAGGTCGCGGACTGCGTGGCGGCGGCGATGATGGTCGGGTTATCGGAACCCGCGACTTTCTCGAGCGCGCCGGCATAGGCCGCGGCATCGGCAACGGCCTGCAGCTTGAGGCTGCTGTAATACCAAAAGGATGTCTCCACACCGAGGCCGGCGCCGCCAACCACGACCGGCAAGGTGAAGGCAACGATGACGGCAACGTTACCGTTCGTGGCGCGCCTTAGGCGGCTCAAAGCAAACCAAATCCGGGTGAACGCGTTGGATGCCATATGTATTAGAAACCACGAATAGATAAACGAATGTCTAAAAACTCCATTCCGATTCGACGTAGTCGAACGGGCTAGCTAGGCGCAAGTTGCAGCGACCGCGCAACATCCTGTCGGAGGTTCCGCCCCAATCGACGAATGCGAAATATGCCGCTATCGCGAACTTTGTTGTCGACCAAGTGACATTTAAATGCCCCCTCTGCGAAGAAGCTATCGAGAAGACGGGGACACCGCGCTGCCGGTAAGGGGAAAGATCGGCTCACGCCGCCTCAGGAACTTTGTGCAATCCGTCCGGGGCTGGCTCTGAGGGCCACACACGCCCGAAACCAACCACTCCAGCCACGTTCAGTCCGTGAGGCGCTCACGAAAGAACGTGGTGCCGTCGGTCAGCTGCGACCTGGAAATATCCCGGAACCCAGCCTCGGTCATCCACGCGCGATACTGACCTTCCGTGTACGATTCGCCTGCGCGGTAAAGGTTCAGGAAGGTGAGATTGAGAAAGACACCCTCAGGCGGGCCGAGACGGTCGTCATCGACGACACCCCACCCCGCAATTGCGATCTCGCCTCCTTGGGTGAGGCAACGCGCCGCGTTCAGGATCGAACTGCGCGCCTGGTCCGGCGGCAGGACCTGGACGACAGCCTTCAGGATTGCCAAGTCATGCCGGCCGGTCGATGGCGCGACCGTTATGTCGCCTTCTTCGACAACCACATCGCCGGCACCGTATTCCGACAGGATCGCTGGTGCGACCGCCGCGACCGTCGGGAGTTCCATCAAAGTCGCCGCAATATGCGGCCATCGCTCGCGAAGACCGACCAGAATGGTCCCGGCGCCGCCGCCGATGTCGATCACCGAACTGACCGCCGAGAAGTCCAGTTCACGGGCGAGATTTCGGCCGAAAATCACCCCTCCCGGTGCGAGCATGCGGCTGAAGGCCGCTGCGGATTCTGGCCCCGCTTCGGAAAAGTCGTGCAGCGCGGCCGGCCGATTCTGCCGCAGCGACTCTGCGGTCAAAAGGTCGGCTCCCCAGAGTTCGCGCAGCAGCACATGATCGCCGCCGCGATAGGTCGGCTTGGACGCGTCAAGAAACTCCGACGCTTCGGCTCCGTTGCGAAACTGACCATCCTCGACCTCGAGGAGACCGATGCTGGCGAGCGCGTAGAGGAGCCGCGACAGACGAGCGGGCTCGACTTTGAGCGCTGCCCCAAGGCTGTCGGCAGTCGCAGCATCGCCGCCGAGCCGGGTGAAGATGCCAAGGTCCAGCCCGGCACGAAGCGCCAAGGCAGGGGGCACCCCTGCGATCAGCTTGTCGATCCGATCGGAATCCACCATGTCACATCCCGTTGTGCGATCCAGGATCGACTTTGAAGCAGCTTGGCCAACCTCGTCAAATCAGTTTACCAGCGCTCCCCCGCTCTCCGCGTCGAACAGGTTCAGCTTGGCGGTATCGGGTTCGCCAATGCGGGTATGGTGCAGCGTGGTAATCGAGTGCCTACGCATAGATCAGACTTGGCTTTCTAGATCTGATTCGAGCTCTTTCGGTTCGCCTGACGCCTCTAACGCCACACCGATAGCGTCTACCTCGGTCCGATAAACGTTGACACACCAACTCACGATCGAAGGTGTTTTCTGGCGCTGAAGGCTTGCTGCCAAATCTACAGCAAAGTCCGTCAGAACGAGGCTCACGCCTCCGACTGAAGCACCGGCGGCAATAGCCGTTCGCAGGATGTCAATCGCAAGCAAGTTGTAGCTGCTACCCGGCCGCTTCAGCAAAAATCTCAAAAATCTTTCGAGGCTACCCGGCCGCCTCAGCAAAAATCTTTCGAGGGCTACCGCCGCGCGGGCAAGCAATCCCACCAGCCAAGCCGGTAATTTTATCGGAGCCCAAGATAATGGCAGCCGGACCCGCCCGATGCCGAGGATTCGGACCGCTTGAACGAGGACATCTGGACGCTCGGCGCCGAGTTCGGCAACTGTCTCGCGCAAAAGGGCGGGACGGCGCTCCAACTGCTTCCGCACCATGGGTCGGGCCAACCTTTCCAAGGCGGCGGTCTTTGCTCTCTTCTCTTCAGCAGAACCGACTTGTCCCAATTTGCGCCAGACCCGCAACTGCATCAGGAGGCGCTGCAGTTCCTCGATTTCATCCGCATTTGAGCTGAACTGTCCGGCACGTTGCAATGTTTCCAGGGCAGTCTCGAATCTCGCCTGCCTTATCTGAACGTTCGCAAGGAGCAGGAGAAACGTAAAACTTTGGCCCGGCTCGCCTTGCTCAGTAGATGTCGTCGCGGCTGTCGAAAGAAATTCCTCCGCCTCGGAGAAAGCTCCGCTTTGCACCAATGCCTGGGCTTCAAGCAGCCAAAGTGGACTAGTAGGGCCTCGTCCAGACCGTTGGCGTATCAACCTAAGAGCTTGACGCCAGTTGCGCCGACCCAGGAATGCGCGCGCCTGTTCTGTCGTATCGCGTTCCCATATTTCAAAATCGGCGGCAGCTCTTGTTTCATCATCGAGCGCTTGATCGAGCCGCTGCAATAGCCAAGCGCGGCCGCGGGCAGGGAGTTCCGGCATACTGCTGGCGCGCAACCATAGCGCCATGTCGGGCCTCCACAGATCAACAGGAGGCAGATCGCCTCTGGCCAACCGATGGTAAATCTCCTCGGCCTTCGCCCGCAGCCCTTGTTGACTACTGTACCACGCGATCGCACCGGCATGGATTGCCTCGACTTGGTCGGGCATTATGCGTTTCAAGTCTAAAAGGGCCAGTTGCCGCAAGTCGCTCCGGTAGTGCAGCGGCCAAATCTTCTGCCCGGCCACATCAATCGGATCATCGTCTTCATCGATTTCGACCAGGCCCGTTTCATCGACAAGCTTCATGAACAGGGTGTCCGCCGTGGCCTCGTCCGGCACGATGACCTCGCAGGGGCTAGCAAGCACATGTTGGATGACATCTGGCGTTATGCGCCGAACGACCAATCCGGGCTGAGCCAGTCTCTGCAGCTCCGGATCATGGATGTGACCGAGTAGTCTTGTGAATAATTGTCCTTGAATTTGCTCGGATTTGACCTTGGCAACAATCATGGCAAGGTCGGAGGCAGCACCGATGCCTTCGCGCTCAATTACACGCGCGGCCAAAGCCAAACTCAGCGGCGCGGTGCCCACCGCCTTGATGATGGACTCGATCGCTCGCTTCGGCATATGAGCGATACCTTCGAGATAAACTTTGGCTGTTGGCTCGTCGAACGAGTCGATCGCAATTTGCCTGAATTCGATAAATCCGAAACGCGTCGACCCTGGCACATTTTCAAGGCTGGGCGAAGCGGCGGTGCGCAACCGTGCGCGTCCGGCACAGATGATCCTGATCGATTGGCTCGTGGCCAACTGCGACAGGAATTGTAAGACCCCATCTTCGCTCCCCGTACCCGCCGCCTGGATTTCCTCCCAAGTGTCGACAATGAACAGAGTTGGCAGACCTCGCTGCTTAAACAACAACTCAGTCAACTGCAGCATCAGCACCCATGCGTCAGACACATCAGGGCTGACACTTTCCAATTGCACGCTTTCCTCGCGACCCGACACGGCGACAAGGCTGCGTTGCACTCTCTCGGCGAGCGGCTGCACGCTACGGTTTTGCGCGGCGAGTTGCCTCACTGCCTCCTTGGCAAAACTTACAGGGTCTTTCGGATCTATCGCAGTCCTGTCAACGTCGAGATAGACGAATGTGAATGGGCGCTCGACCTCGCGAAATCTGGTGGGAGACACTACATCCATGACGAAACGAGCGAGCAACGTGGATTTGCCGATGCCCCCGGGCCCATGCAGGGAGAGAATGCTTGGTCTGTAATGGAGCAGGAAGTCGTGCAATTCCGCAAGCTCGACACCGCGCCCGACAAAACCACGCTCAAGCAGTCGGACAAAGGGCTTGAGCAGGCGCCTCTTTTCGACCTGGTCTAGCAAGACCTCTCGCGAGGGCGCCTTTTCGACTGCGCCGGCAAGCCAATCGCTTGCTCGTGCCAGAGCCAGCAAATCCTCTAGTGATCGTTCCTCAAGAGGTATTTTCTCGTTGCCACCCTCGATCAATTCCACCATCGCCTGCTGCACGGCGTCTTGAGGGTGCTCGGCATTGGCCGCAAGAGCCATGCGAAGTCCATCCGGCCGCCGACCGAGTTGGTACAATGCTTCACGCCGGGGAGCATCTTCGAGCTGCCAACGTCTGGATTTGTCGAAGTCGGCCACCGGTTCGCACTCAAGCAGTAGATCGGCAAGCGCCATGTCTCGATCTTCGACATCTCCGGCTGGCTGTAAGGCAGCCGGATCAAAATTGGTGAGCACCGCCGCCGCGGCCTTGAACGGTGGAATGACGGGCTCGGTCATCATGGGATCAGTCCCAACTGAGTCCTAGCATCGGCAAGCGCGGTAAGCACCGGCGGCCAAAAAAGTCGGGCCTGCGGGTTAGGCACATTCATAAGCGGCATCAGGATTCCGAGCGCCTGCGCCAATTGCTGGTCCTCAAGCTCCTTATCGTGTTCCAGGCCCAGCCGCTGGATCCACTCTTTGAGATGGTCCGGGGCAGGCAGTGTACTGTGGTCAATCCTCACTAGCTGCGGCAACGCTCCCGTCAGCCGCTCGGGCTTCAGTCCGATCAGGACGAGCCAGATATTGTTGCATTCGCCTTGATCGATCGCTTGTGCAAGACGCAAGACCAGGTCAACAATCGCCGCACCGACCCGCGGCAGGTTTAGGCCATCCACCAAAATCCACCAGGGTTCTGCCGGGCCGCCTATAGATTGGTGTTCTAACTGCTGCAGGCCAGCAACGATCAGTTCGCCGGCGCGCAAAACATCCCGAGCTTCTTGCGCCAGATCGTCAAACTTCTGTTTCAATGTAAGTTCGAGGCGAGTGGCGATCGGAAGTACGAACTCCCCGATCCCGGCCTCGCCGACGGTGCTTCTTCCCAAGTCTATTCGGATGTAGCGTGCCTGGGTCCTGCACATCTGGCTGAC
The DNA here is from genome assembly GCF_000502815.1 of Mesorhizobium sp. LSJC269B00. Classification (NCBI taxonomy): domain Bacteria; kingdom Pseudomonadati; phylum Pseudomonadota; class Alphaproteobacteria; order Hyphomicrobiales; family Phyllobacteriaceae; genus Mesorhizobium; species Mesorhizobium sp. LSJC269B00. Next base: position 144,395 of record NZ_AYVN01000016.1, on the reverse strand, counting down.
AAGCAGTGCGGAATAGCTCTTGCCTGAACCGGGCTCGCCATCCACCAGCAGGATACGTTGAGCACCTTGGTTGTTCGAAAAGGCCCCAACCTCCTTCCACAGCGAGTCGCGATTGATGAAGGGCCGTCCGCCCACAAAACAAGGCCTGCGGTTCGCAGGTGGCGGCAAGGCTGCGGCCAACAATACGGCTGCGAATTCGCGCAACTCCGTCTTCGGCCCGGGAAACAGGTCTGTCGGTCCGCTGTGCTTGGCCAGCACTTCGAGAAAGGCGGCATCGCGCTGCCGAGTAATCAGCTGCTTTATGAACCCCACCGCCCGAATCGGCCAAGCTAGTCCGGAAGGTGCGTAATCATTCAACTGCAAGCCATCGAAATCGGTCATAAGAAAGTTATCGAAGAGCCCTTCGTCGAACGATTCGCAAATCTTCTCGACGAGCGGCTTGATGTCCTGAGGTGCCAGCATTTCAATCGTGCCCCTTCAGCCCAATGCCACACCACGTTCGGCGAGCCGGGCCGCCACCAGTTCGATAGGCACCGCCTGATTCGCCTGGCCTCCGGCATGATGCAACGCCACGATATCGAGCTTGATGTTGACCACCGGCGAGCCAGATGAACCTTTGAGGGTGTTGGCGTCGTGTAGCAAGCGGCGTTCGTCAGGCTTGGGAGTGTTGACGGCATTGCCGAACGCGAAACGCTGCGGCAGACCTTCCGGGTGCTGCACGATCAGCAGCACGTCGCTTTGCTTCGGCGAGGCGCCGCGCGCCGCCAAATCCACACGTCCACGAACCTGCCCCTGCTCCACCTGGTCGTCGCCCACCGGTTCGGCCAGACGGATGAGCGCATAATCGAGTTCCGCTTCCGTCGGCAAAGCACCCCCCTCCTGGCGCTCGGCTGCGCCGGGCAAGCTGTCATCGACCAGCCAGTCGGCAGCAAACTTGCATTCCCGCCCCTTTTGGCCCGAGGGCGGCTCGGGAACATCAAAGCGACAGGTGATTTCGGACGCGTCAAGTCCATTCTTGGCCGCGGGTTTGAACGATTGGATCACGTGGTGGTTGGTAAGTAGTAGGTCGCGCCCCACCAGCCAGCCGGTGCCGAAACCTGGTGTGTCGGCCGGCCGGCTGGAATGCTCGATCCGACAGACACGCCGCCGCAGTGCGGCGAGCTTCGTCATCCAGCCATCCGGCTTGAGAAAGTCGGCATCGGGGCGCAACAGGTCTTCTAGTTTCCAACCCTGCGGTGCGGGCTTAGTGATATCCGCAGTCAGCCCGACGGTTTCCTGGAAGCGGCGCAGACGCGGCCCGTCCGGATTGGCGTCGATCAAGCCATCAATCAGTTTTCGTGTCCAACCTTGCATCTTGGCCTTCTGAAGAAGGTTGAACGCTTGGGTGGGGTAGTCATGCAAAGGTGATGAATAATTGGCCAAGGGCTGGCGCTCGAGGTCAACAACTAACGCTTGATTTAAGGTGATCATATCGAAATCTTCGATCAAGGCCTGCCAGAGCAGTTTGAACTGCGCTCCCTTGATTGCATCCCAGTCCACGACATCGCTCATGGCTTTTCCTCACCCCGATCTCGACGATCGCATCCGCGCAACCGCCGGCTTTCCTCTACCCATCCCGCCTTCAGCGGTCGCGGCGCGGAATAGGAAGTTGCCGAGCGCTATAGTGGTGCACGATTGACCTCGGGCGTCAGTGACCCATCCCACTTCCGCCTCGGCCCCCCTTGCATCGCCCCAACAATGGCAAACTGTGATCGACAGGCCGCACTCCGAACCACAAGGCAGCGTCTCTTGCCAGAAAGTCCGCGCCAAACCTCCAAGCCAATAGCGAACTGCCGGTCCACCAGGACTTGTCATGGTGGTGCGAGGTTGTGGCCGAGTCCTCACATTCGAATGATAATTAATAACGAACACGCGCCTCTCCCCAAAAAAGGCTCTTCCTAGTATTCGTGACGGCAAGAACAGCAGTCGCCAAAAACCAGCTCTGCTCCCGGCGCGCTAAAATTCATCACCGCAGCGCCCGTCAATCTTTCGCGGTCTGCGTCCTTACAATTTGGACCAGATTAAAGGCGACGTCCAGATGACTTGTGCTAAAAGTCCTACTCCGTATGACGCCAAATACAACTCTCCATTATCTGCCGTCGAAATCGCCGCACTCCTCCCATACATACAAGAATAACGAACCTTGAATGAAGACTACTAAACGACAGCAGTCTAGTTCACCCGAATGGCACGTTGAGAGCATGCTGCCCGCGCTATGACGACCCGGCATGTCGCGATATCCAGACTAATGATTCAATGAGCTCGCCAACACCCTGCTCTTGCTGTCCATCGTCCTGTCACAACAGTTTTATCCTGCAGCGATACGAAAAAACGCTCACCGTCCGGTGCTGGTTTGGCCGGTGCTCATTTCATCCATTTGAGGTTACCCATGCGCAAGATCCTTTTCGCCGCCATGTGCTGGTCTTTGGCGCTTCAGCTGCTAAGCTTTGCTTGCGTCGGACGCTACGCAGGCAAGGCCAGCAGCGCCAGTCCGGCCAGCGCCGAGCCGGCCAATGTCGGCAGCATGCCGATCCTCAGTTTCAGCATGGCGACCATGGCGGCCGCCGCCAGCAGCGCGGCGCGCCAATCCAGCGACGACAGCACCGGTAGCTCCATCCCAAGACCAAAACGGTGCAACGCGCCGAAGACGACATGCAGTGCGAACCACAGCGCAAGGTTCATCACCACGCCGACCACAGCCGCCGTGATCGCACTCAGCGCCGCCGACAGCGCCTTGTTGCCGCGCAGCGCCTCGATGTAGGGGGCACCGAGAAAGATCCAGAAGAAGCACGGCACGAACGTCACCCAGAGCGTCAGCAATGCGCCGAGCGATCCGGCCACAAGCGGTCCCATCGCACCGGCGTGACGATAGGCGGCGACGAAGCCGACGAACTGCAGCACCAGGATCAATGGTCCCGGCGTCGTCTCGGCCAGACCAAGCCCATCGACCATTTCACCCGGCGCCAGCCAGCCGAACGAGGTCACCGCTGCCTGCGCGACATAGGAGAGCGCAGCGTAGGCGCCGCCGAATGTGACCACCGCCATCAGGCTGAAGAAGCCGCCAAGCTGTGCCCAAACACTGGCAGGGCCGGTCAGCGCCAGGATCAGTACGACCGGCCCGAGCCAGATCGGCAGCCAGATCGCGATGGTGCGCGGCGCGTGCCATTTCGTCGGCTTGGTGTGAGCGAGGTCGCCGCGTTCGAACATGACGTCGACGGCGCCCCTGACATCGGGCAAATTGTCCTTGCCGCGTGCGGCTCCGGAAAAACGCGCCGGTGCCAAGCGGTTGCCGATCCAGCCGGTCAGCCCTGCAACCAGGATGATCAGCGGAAACGGCAGCCTGATGACATAAATGGCAAGGAACGCGGCCACCGCGATCGCCACCATCACCCGGTTCTTGAGCGCCCGTTTGCCGATGCGGAGGACCGCCTCGACGACGACGGCCAGCACCGCCGCCTTGATGCCGAAAAACAGCGCCTCGATGACAGGCGCATCATTGTAAAGCACGTAGAAGATGCTGAGGCCCAGCATGACAAACGCACCGGGCAGCACGAACAGGATGCCGGCGACGAGGCCGCCGGCGGTCCGGTGCAGCAGCCAGCCGATATAGATGGCGAGCTGCTGTGCCTCGGGGCCTGGCAGAAGCATGCAGTAGTTGAGCGCATGCAGGAACCGCTGCTCGCCGATCCAGCGGCGATCCTCGACCAATTCCTTGTGCATCAGCGCGATCTGTCCGGCCGGCCCGCCGAAGGAGAGCAGGCCGATCCTTGCCCACAGTTTCGCGGCTTGGCGGAAGGTCGGGACGACCGGAGCCTCGGTAGCCTGTGCATCGTCGTCCGCGGCGAGGGCGCTCATGGCGCTTTGCCCGCGCTGGGCCAATTGTGGGTTTCGTCAGTGGCATCGCGGCACCATCTGAAGAACGCATCGTAGAGCAGCATGCCGGCATCAAGCTGTTCGAGATCGTCGCGGAACATGCGCGACAGCCCGAGCGATGCAGCGAGGAACCCGGCCGCCTGCGGTACGAGATCGAGGCGCGCCGTATCGGCTGCACGCACGATCAGCGCAAGGCGATCGAGCGCTTCGGACCGCAACCCGAACTCTTCGATCATCGTGTCGAAGGTGCAGCGCTCGCCGCGATGGCTCCAGAACACGTCGTCGATGTCGAAGGCAACCGCCCCAAACCGATCGGCGGCCGCCAGCACTTCAGACGGCTCGACAAACAGGAACACCGCCGAGGGATCGACGAAGCGGCGGATCAGCCAGGGACAGGCGATGCGGTCGACCTTGGGGCGGGCACGCGTCACCCAGACCGTGCGGCCCTTGTCGTCGCGGGGCGGTATCTTGTCGGCCTTGACCAGAAGTCCCTTGGCCGCCTGCCACGCCTCGAAGCCGCCTTCAAGGGATTCGGCAGCAATGCCCTCATGGCGCAGCCATGCGGCAACGCCTTGCGAGAGCTTCAGCCCCTTCTGGCAGATGACGACAGCATGAGCCCCCGTGAACTCGGCCGCCCAGCTCGAAACAGACTTGAAGTCGCGCCGGCACGAGGCCGGAAGCAGCCGCGGATCGGCGTCGTAGTCTTCGTCGATGCGGACATCGACAAGAACAGGCGCGTCGGACAGACCGACAAGGCGGGAAAGCTGCGCTACGGTGATTGCGGTTGTTGACGGCATGGCGTCCACCTCCAGAGTGAGAGTTTGGACGCGATCATTGGGCTGACGCCTCACGGGGTCGTCGCGAAGGAACCCCTTGCCACAATGCTGGATTGATCCTTCGTCTTTGTCAAGGAAAGAGCGGCGCCGGGGGACCGCGCCTACTGCGCCGTCCAGCCGCCATCCATCGGCAAAGTCGTGCCGGTAATCTGCCTGGCCGAGTCCGAGCACAGAAACAGCGTCAGCGCGGCGAGCTCCTCCACGGTGACGAATTGCTTCGTCGGCTGTGCCGCCAGGAGCACGTCGCGCTTGACCTGTTCCTCGGTCATGCCGCGCGCCTTCATCGTGTCGGGGATCTGCCTTTCGACCAGTGACGTCCAGACATAGCCGGGCGCGATGGCGTTGACGGTGATGCCGTCCTGCGCGACTTCCAGCGCTACCGTCTTGGTCAGACCCGCTATGCCGTGCTTGGCCGAGACGTAAGCCGACTTGAACGGCGAGGCGACCAGTGCATGCGCCGACGCGGTGTTGATGATGCGGCCCCATTTGCGCGCCTTCATGCCGGGCACCACGGCCTTGATCGCGTAAAAGGCGGCAAGCAGATTGATGCGGATGATGGCTTCCCACTTGTCGTCGGGAAACTCCTCGATTGGCGCGACATGCTGTATCCCGGCATTGTTGACCAGAATGTCGAGGCTGCCTAAGGCCTGCTCGGCTTCGCGCACCATGGCGGTCACCGCTGCGCCGTCCATCATGTTGGCGCCGGAGTAGCGGCACTGGACGCCGAAATCCTTCTCGATGCCGGCGCGCTCCTGTTCGATCGCCGCGGCTTCGCCAAGGCCGTTGATCGTGACGTTGGAGCCCTCGGCGGCAAGGGCGCGGGCAATGGCCAGGCCAATGCCGCTGGTCGATCCGGTGACGAGCGCATTCTTCGAAGAAAGGGAACCCATGGAGATCTCGCGACTGTTAGGAGGACTACAAAGGCACATAGTTTGTGCGCCGCAACATGACAATGCCATAACCATATGCCGGCGCCATCACAGCCCTAAAACGCGCTTTGCCGGCCTCGCCGAGCGCCGTCTCAAGGCTGACACGTCAAGGCTGGCACGGCAGTGTTATGGTGCGGCGCAACATAGTCGGCCGCGCATTCGCGCAGTCATTCCTGAAGCATCGATCCAACGAATCAGGGGGGCTGTAGCTTGAAATCGCCGATGTCGTGATGCGTGCCTATGCCATGCCGCTCACTAACCGTCCTTTCCGCCCGGCCCGTATCGCTTCTTCGACCGCGACGCCCTAAGCTATCCCGCAATCTCCAGTAGGGCCGATACCAGCAAGTGGCGTTCGTCGGCGGACAGCACGTCGGAATCGAAGAGGTTCATGCTGCGCAGCCCTTCGATGGCCAGAAAGCAGACCAGCAGCGTCTTGAGGTCCGGCGTCTCGCTCTTCAGCCGCTGCAGCAGCTGTGACTTGAAGGCTTTTATCGGCGTCAGGAAATCCGGATCCTCGGCGATCGCCGAGAATATCCACGAAGCCGTCGGCTTCGGCTCCTCACAATCATCCGCCGAGAGCCGGATATAGGTGGCGAGCAGGCTCTCGCCGCTGGCGCCGGCGACACGGCCCGATTCCAGCGCCAGCTCGAACGCGCGCAGGTAATTCTCCACCAGGCCCTGCATCAGTTTGGCCTTGGTCGGAAAGTTATATAACAGGCCGCCTTTCGACACGCCGGCGCGGCTGGCGACGGCGTCAAGCGACAGGCTGCCGGGACCGGTCTCGCGTGCGACATCGGCGGCGGCGGCGAGTATCTTGTCGCGCGAATTTGCCCTTTGGGTCTTCATCGATCCCTTCCCCCGCACCAGCCTAGGCGGAATTGACAAGACCGTCCAGACGGTACAGTAAGTTCGCCGTCATTTGTAATCGGGACCTGGCGTCGATAAGTGTCCCGCATTCGGCTATTTTGCCGGACACCGGCCGAGGGGACAGTTCGTGAAGCGCTTCATCTCTATCACCGCAATTCTGCTTCTGCTCGCTCTGGTGTGCGTCGGCGTTGTCGGCTTCAACCTGTTCCGCGACAACGCTATCAAACAGTATTTCGCCACCATGAAGCCGCCGGCGACGACCGTATCGACGGTTGTCGTCAAGCCTTCCGACTGGACGCCGGGCGTCGAGGCGATCGGCACGGTACGCGCCGTGCGCGGTGTCGACCTTACCGTCGAGACCAGCGGCATCGTCAAGGACATCCTTTTCCATGCCAACCAGAAGGTGCCGGTCGATTCGGTCCTGCTGCAGCTCGACGATGCCGTCGAACGCGCGGATCTGGTCGCGGCCAAGGCGCAGTCCGTGTCCGACAAGACGGCGCTCGAACGCGCGCTGGAGCTGCAGCGGCGCGGCGTCGGAACGGATGCCACGCTCGACACCGCTCAAGCCGCTGCATCGGCCTCCGCCGCGCAGGTCAACAAGCTGCAGGCCGTGCTCGATCAGAAGCAGCTGACGGCGCCGTTCGCCGGCACCGTGGGCATCCCCAAGATCGACCTCGGCCAATATCTCTCGCCCGGCAACGCAGTGGTGACCTTGCAGGATCTGGACACCATGCGGGTCGATTTCTCGGTACCCGAACAGCAGCTGCCGCTGCTCAAGATAGGCCAGGCGGTGCGGCTCGGCCTCGGCGGCACCGGCGGCGGCGCCGACATGCCGTTTGCCGGCTCCATTCGCGGCATCGATCCCAAGATCGACGCTTCAAGCCGCCTGGTGTCCGTCCGCGGCGAGGTCGCCAACCCTGACGGCAAGCTGACGCCCGGCCAGTTCGTCCAGGTTCGCGTCGAGCTGCCGCAGGAGAAAAACATTCTGTCCTTGCCGCAGACGGCATTGACGTCGAGCCTCTATGGCGACTTCGTCTTCGTCGTCGTTCCGGCGAAGCCGGCGGAAGGCGCCCCAGCCGCGAAACCCGAGGAAAAGCCTGCCGCGGGGGCCGACGCAGCAAAGCCGGCGGCAGATGCAAAGCCGGCAGACGCGAAACCGGCTGCCGAAGACGCCGCGGCGAAGCCCGCGGACAAGCCGGCTGTCGACCCCGCGAAGCCCGCGGCAGAACCGGAAAAGCCGGCGCTCGTGCTGTCGCAGGTGTTCGTGAAGCCCGGCCGCCGCAACGACGGCATGGTCGAGATCATCGAGGGCATCAAGGCCGGTGACGAGGTCGTCACCGCCGGTCAGAACCGTCTCTTCAACGGCATGTCCGTCGCTGTCGACAACACCATTGACCCCAGCAAGTCGGCTAACCAGCAGGCTCAGCAATGAACTTTTCCGACGTCTTCATTCGCCGGCCGGTCCTCTCCACCGTCCTCGCCTGCATGATCCTGCTCCTGGGTTTCCAGGGCATCTTCAACCTGTCGATCCGGCAGTATCCCAAGGTTGACGAGACGGCGATCACCATCACCACCGCCTATCCCGGCGCCAGCGCCGACCTGATCCAGGGCTTTATCTCCGCCCCGATCGCGCGGGCCGTCGCCTCGACCGAGAACATCGACTACGTCACCTCGTCCAGCCGGCCGTCTTCGAGCACTGTGGTCGTCCAGATGAAGCTCGGCTCCAATCCGGATGTCGCGCTCACCGAGGTCCTGTCGAAGGTGCAGGGCGTACGCGGCACCTTGCCGGATGCATCCAAGGACCCGGTCATCGTCAAGGGCACCGGCCAAGAGTTCGCGATGATGTACATCTCGATGCAGAATCCGAACATGAGCAAGGAGCAGCTCACCGAATATATCGAGCGCGTCGTGCGGCCCCGCATGTCGACGGTCGAAGGTGTCGCCGACGTGCAGATCTTCGGCGCCGAGGAATATTCGATGCGGGTCTGGATCGACCCGGTCAAGCTTGCTGCGCGTGGCGTCACCGCCGCCGAAGTGCTGGCGGCGATCAACAACTCCAACTTCCTGTCGGCGCCCGGCAACACCGAGAACGAATATGTCGTCTCCTCGATCACGGTTCGCTCGACGCTGCAGACGCCTGAGGCCTTTGCCGAGCTTCCGCTGCGCTCGACGGACGGCCAGGTGGTGCGCTTGCGCGACGTGGCGCGAGTCGAGCTTGCCGCCGAGAGCACCGACACGAGGGTGAGCTTCAATGGCAAGCCCGGCACCTTCCTCGCCATCTTCCCGACGCCGGCCGCCAACCCGCTGACAACGGCGGAGGCGATCCACAAGATCGTGCCTTTGATTCAAGAGACGCTGCCGAAAGGCATGACCATCGAAATCGTCTACGATTCCACCGAACAGATCAGCGCCTCGATCGATGAAGTGTTCAAGACCATCGCCGAAGCCGTCGCCATCGTCGTCGTGGTCATCCTGTTGTTCCTCGGCTCATTCCGCTCGGTGATGATGCCGATCGTGACCATCCCGCTGTCGCTGGTCGGCGTCTGCTTTCTTTTGTTTGCGGTCGGCTATTCGATCAACCTTCTGTCGCTGCTGGCCATGGTGCTGGCCATCGGCCTTGTCGTCGACGACGCTATCGTGGTGGTGGAGAACATTCATCGCCACATGGAGGAGGACCACATGTCGCCGATGCAGGCGGCCTTCAACGGCATGCGCGAGATTTTCTCCGCCATCGTGGCCATGACCATCACGCTCGCCGCCGTGTTCGCGCCGCTGGCCTTCACCGGCGGCCTGACCGGCGCGCTGTTCCGCGAGTTCGCGGTGACGCTCGCCGGTTCGGTGGTGCTGTCCGGCCTCATAGCCGTCACCATCACGCCGATGATGGCGGCGCGTCTGCTCAAGGCGGGATCGCACAGTCGCTTCCAGCGCGTCGTCGACGGAACCTTCAGCCGTGTCGAGCATGTCTATGAGCGGGCGGTCACCGCCTCCTTGAGAAATCGACCGGTGACACTGCTGATGGTCGTGGCGCTGGTTGCGCTCACCGGCTTCATGTTCACCAAGACCTCGAGCGAACTGGCGCCGGAAGAGGACCAGGGCTTCCTGTTGTCTATCGTGACGGCACCGCGCTACGCGACCTCGGACTACACCGAGACCTACGTCAACCAGATCCTCGGCCTGGTGAAGGACATTCCCGAAACCAGGGCGCAATTCTCTGCCGTTGCCTTTGGCGGCGCCACCAACGGCGCCTTTGTCGGCTTCGCCTTCAAGGATTGGGCCGAGCGCCAGCGCAACTCAAAGGAGCTTCAAGCCGATATCCAGGGACGCCTCGGCAAGGTGGCCGGCGTCGAGGCCTTCGTCTTCGCGCCGCCGACGCTGCCGGGCTCCGGCGGCGGCCTGCCGATCTCCATGGTGGTGCGCTCGACCGGTGGTTCCGCCGAGGTCTACGAGGCGGCCGAGCAGATTAAGAACAAGGCGCAGGCCTCCGGCCGCTTCATCGTCGTGCAAAACTCGATGTCCTTTGACGCTCCGCAGGTGACGGTGACCATCGACCGCGACCGCGCGGCGGCTCTCAACCTGCCGATCGCCGACATCGGCCAGACGCTGACGCTGCTGGTCGGCGGCGCCGAAGTGGCTCAGTTCGACCGCGACTCCAACAGCTACGACATCATCCCGCAGGTGCCGAAGGAATTCCGCGACAATCCCGAGAAGCTCGGCGAATATTTCGTGCGTAGCGTGACCGGCGAAATGGTGCCGCTTTCAGCGGTAGTGAAGATTTCGACCAACGCCGCGCCGGCCGCGATCGAGCAGTTCAACCAGCTGAACTCGGCGACGATATCAGCGCTGCCGCTTCCCGGCGTCACCACGGGCGACGGGCTGCAGACCCTGGAGAACCTTGCCAAGGAGAGCCTGCCCGATACCTTCTTCATCGATTATTCCGGCCAGTCCCGGCAGGAGAAGGAGCAGGGCAACACGATCCTTATCGCGTTCGCAGCCGCCGTAATCGTCATCTATCTGGTGCTGGCGGCGCAGTTCGAAAGCTTCCGCGACCCGCTGATCATCATGATGGCGGTGCCACTGTCGATCTTTGGCGCCATCGTGCCGCTCAATCTGGGGCTTGGAACGCTCAATATCTACACGCAGGTCGGCCTGATCACACTGATAGGTCTGATCACCAAGCATGGCATTCTTCTGGTCGAGTTCGCCAACCAGCAGCGCGAGCTGCATGGCATGAGGCGGCGCGATGCGATCGTCGCCTCGGCCAAGGTGCGCTTGCGGCCGATCCTGATGACGACAGCGGCGATGGCGCTCGGCGTCGTGCCGCTGATCGTGTCCAGTGGTGCTGGTGCGGCGGCGCGCTATTCGATGGGCCTCGTGATCTTCACCGGCATCCTGGTCGGAACCATGTTCACCCTGTTCGTGGTGCCGATGTTCTACACCTTCATCGCCAGCAAGGACCTGCCGCACCACGCCGAAAAGCCAGACCCGAAGCTGATGCCGGTGCACGCGGACTGAGCTGCGAACGGCGTTAGCGAACAAACGAAAAGAGGCCGGAAATTTCCGGCCTCTTTTTTGACTGGATTGATTTACCGCGAAGCTCTGATGGAGCTTCAGGCGGGAACTTGCGGTGCGGCATGACCTGGCCGGCTGCGCTGCACCATCGCTCCAAACGCAGTCTGCTACTTGACGATGACGATGCTGGTGTTGGTCGGGCCGAAGGTTTCGACCAACTGGTAGAAGTCGGCGGCATTGTCGGGATGCAGCCGCACGCAGCCATGCGACGCCGGCCGTCCCAGCCGCTTGATGGCGTTGGTCGCATGCACGGCGTAGCCGCCGCTGAAGAAGACCGAGTGCGGCATCGGCGCGTTGTCGTATTTCTTCGAATGCCACATCTCGTGCATGCGGGTCGGCCTGAACGAGCCGGTCGGCGTGACATGCGCACTGTCGCCGGTCGAGACCTTCCAGGCGAAAGTCGGCCGGCCATCGACCAGCACTTCCATGGTCTGCTGCGACAGCGAAACACGCGCGACGATCTGGTTTGCCGCGGCATGGGCGGTGCTGTTGGCGGCGCCAAGCAGAAGCGCGGCGCCGGCAGCGGCGGCGGTGACGCTGATGAGTTTGGCGGAAATGGCTTTGTACATGATGGCTCCCCTTTGCCGGCCCGGCCGGCGTCAATTCGATGGCCGTTTATCCCTGCGTCATGTTTCAAGCTGATTTCGGTTGACGCTCGTTTGTGTTTCGAATCTGTTTCCTCGGATTAACAAGCAAGGTGGACAACAAGGAGCGTGCTCCCGTCTTCGCTGCGCACTCCCGATCACCCACCGCGCCCACAAACGAAAGTGCTGATGTCCTTATATGAAAGAAGATTGGCTTCGCTCGAAACCGACTTGCAACAAAGCGCGGCCTGGGCGGCATGATCTGGTTACAGGCTCGCGGCACAGTCATCCCAACGAGAACAGCCGGCGCCAACGAAAATGAGCATCAAATCGACCACCCTGTCCTGGTACTTCAGGATAAGCATCGCCGCATTTGTCGTCGGCGGCATCGGCACAGTAGCCGGCACCCCGATGACGAAACTGGCGGTGATGAATTCGGGTGAGATTTCGACGCTGCATGCCGCGCTGTTCATAGCCTTGGTCTGGATTGTCTCCAGTCTGCGCATCAACCGTCTCAGGGCCCTCTGGCGGGTCGGCCTCGGGTTGAAGTGGATGCGCGGCCCCTCCGGCAACTTGCTGCCGAGAGGACCGAAGGCCCGCGTCGCAACGGGGGGCTCCGTGGGCGACGCGGGCACTTCGGGTTTATCCTGAAGCACCCGCGGTTCTGATTTTTGGGGACAACCGATGAAGACGAAATCTGCAGCCTCCGTGCTTTCGGTACTGCTCTATGCACAAGGCCTGCTCGGCTTTGCCGGTCTCGCCACGGTTCTTCTGAAGGACCGCGCGCATGCCGCCAGCGAAATCGTAGTCGCCAGCGAATTGCCGTCGGGACCATCGCTTCTGGTGGTGCGCTGACGCCTATGCATGGCGCCCGAGATTGCGCAGCTTTTTTGGGCGAGCCGAGGAACAATCCAGCCTCCCGACCCTCAGTCGGCGCGCTGCGTCGGCGGGTCGAACCGGTAGCCTGCGCCGCGTATAGTTGTGATGGTTTCGGTGTCGAGCTTGCGGCGCAGCCGCACGATGCGCGAATCGATCGAGCGGTCGAAGGCATCGGCATTTTCGGCGGGCGCCGCCGCAATGATGTCGTCGCGCGTCAGCACCTTGCGCGGGCTGGCCAGAAACAGCCTGAGCAGCGCCACCTGGCCCGGCGACAGCTGTTCTTCCGTACCCGAACGGTGCATGACGATGGCCGACCGCAAATCGACGGTGGCATTTTCCAGCACGATCAGTTCCTGGGCGGACCTGCCGCGCCGCGTCAGCAGGCCGCCGATGCGCGCGGCAAGCTCCCTGACATTGAGCGGACTTTCGACGACATCTGCGGCGCCAAGCTCGAGCGCCAGCACCTTGTCGACCAGATCGGCCGGCCGGCAGATCAGGATGAAATCCGGCCCCGCCTTCCCGTCCGCGCTCTGGCCGCCGCCATAACGCCTGAGCAGGTCCCGCCCCTCCGCCTGGCTGAGGCTGTCGCCGACGATGACGATATCGATGCCTCCGGCCGAAAGCAGGGATTCAGCTTCCCAGGGCTGCCGCGCCTCGCGGACGTCATGGCCGCGCCGGTCGAGATGATCGGCAAGATCGCCGGCCACCACATCGGCGACGGAAACCAGCGCGATGACGGATCGTGCAGCCATGTTTTTCTTCCCGTTCCCCCGCAACCGGATATGAGTGCTGGACATCATGTTTATACCCAATCTACTTTCCGCTGAAAGCGGGAGCGAGGCCATAGTGCGGGCACGGATTGTCATCGTCGAGGACGAGCCCGATCTCCGGGACGCGGTCGCCGAGTATCTCGGCGCCAACGGCTACGATGTGACCCAGGCCGGAAGCGCGGCCGAGGCGCGCGCCTTGCTGGAGACGGAATCGTTTCATTTGGCCATTCTCGACATCGCCATGCCGGGCGAGGACGGACTGTCGCTCGGCCGCTGGCTGCGCTCGCAAATACCGGTCGGCATCATCTATGCCACGGCCGCCGGCACCGCACTCGACCGCATTGTCGGGCTGGAGCTTGGCGCCGACGACTACATCGTCAAGCCCTACGAGTTGCGTGAGGTGCTGGCTCGTGTGCGCAGCGTGCTGCGCCGCGTTCCGCAGCCGAGCCCGCCCCAGGCGGCGAAGACACAAGCCGATGGCGGCCGCCGCCTGACCTTCGGCCCGTTCCAGGCCGACCTCGACGGCAGGCTTGTCACCGGCGCCAACGGCGCCGTCATCGACATGGCCAAGAGCGAGTTCGATGTGCTGGAGGTTTTCCTGACCCGCGCCAACCGGCTGTTGACGCGATCGGCGATCTCCGAGGCGATTGGTTTTGTCGAGGATCCTGAATCGTCGCGCGCCGTCGACATTCGCATCATGCGGCTGCGCAAGAAGATCGAAACCGATCCGGCCAATCCGAAATTTTTGCGCACAGTGCGCGGCGAAGGCTATATCTTCTCGCTGCCGACCGGTGACGGGCACTAGAGCAATTACAGGAAAGTGTACGCGGTTTCCGCCCGGAATTGTGTGAAAACAAAGAGATAGAGGCTTCTCCGTTTCCGTGAAACGGTGAAGCGCTTTAGCAATTCCAGGAACAGTGCGTAGCGATTTTCCGTTCGGGATTGCATTGAAACATGGAGCGTTTCACCTTTTTCGTGAAATGCTCCATAGCTGCCTAATTCGACGGCCCTTTACTGATGGCTGACATGACCGCTGAACCAGCACCACGTATGGACCCGCAAGGCGCTCGCCAGAGCGCCGCGATGGCGGCTGTGCGCGTCGTCCGCCGGTTGCGCGATGCCGGCGACTGGCAGCGCGAGATGGAAACCATCCTCGAAACGCTCTGCAGCGCCATGAATTGCCAGCGCGGCATCCTGTTCAGGCTGCGCGAATTGCCCGGCCAGGGCTTCGCCCAATCGGTCGCCGCCTACTGGATCGATCCTCGCTTCGGCGGCGAACTGGCTTCGCCGACGGTGATCATGCAGTCGATCGTCGATACCGATCCGCTGCTGGAGCGGATTGGAGAGGACGAGCGGCAAGGCAAAATCTTCGCCGGCCATACGCGCGATCTCGACGGGTTCCTCAGGGCCGATTTCGAAAAGCAGCACATCAAGTCGTTCCTGTCGGTATCGGTGTTCGCGCACGGTCATCTGTGGGGCACGTTCGCGGTCAATGACTGCCTAAACGAGCGCGAATGGACCGAAGAGGAAGAGGCGACGATGCACATCATCGCGCTCGCCATCGGCGACGCCATCGAGCACTCGCCGTCCGACGCCCATGCCAGCGAAGTCATCCGCCGCACCATGCTGCAGGCGTCGCTCGACGCCATCATCGTCATCGACGAGACCGGCTCGATCATCGAATTCAATCCGGCCGCCGAAAAGATGTTCGGCTATCAGCGCAGCGACATCCTCGGCAAGGACCTGCTCGATACCGTGGTGCCGGAATATTACCGCAAGGGCTATGTCTCGGGCGCCGAATACATGTCTGGCCGCGGCGCGCCGATGGTTGGCCAGCGGCTTGAGACCGTGACACAGAATGCGGCCGGCGAGGTGTTTCCCATCGAATTGACGGCGACCGAGATGCGGGTGGCCGACCGTCAGCTCATCTTCGGTTCGATCCGCGATCTGCGCGATAAGCTGCGCGCCGAAGAAGAGATCAATCGCCAGCGCGAAAAACTGCACCAGAACGAGAAGATGGCGGCGATGGGTTCGCTGCTGGCCGGTGTTTCGCACGAGCTCAACAACCCGCTCGCCGTTGTCGTTGCCCAGTCGACGCTGCTGCATGAATTCGCCACCGACCCGCAGACCAAGGTTCGCGCCGAGAAAGTGCGCGCCGCCGCCGAGCGCTGCGGCCGCATCGTCAAAAGCTTCCTGTCGATGGTGCGCCTGCATCCGGCGGCGCAGGCCGAGACCGATCTCAACCAGGTGATCCGCGCCGCACTCGAAGTGACCGCCTATGGCGCACGCTCGAGCGGCATCATCATCGACACCGATTTCGCGCCCGGCCCGCTGCTGGCGATGGCCGATGCCGACCACGTCACGCAGGTGGCCGCCAATTTCCTGATCAACAGCCAACACGCTCTGGCCGGTATCGGCGGCGACCGCCTGATCAAGGTGCGGACATTCCGCAGCGATCGCGGCAACCCCGGGTTTTCGGTCGAGGACAACGGACCGGGCATTCCCGAGGCGATCCGCAGCCGCATCTTCGAATCCTATTTCACCACCAAGCCGGTCGGCGTCGGCACCGGCATCGGCCTGTCGATCTCGAAATCGATCGTCGAGCGCCACAACGGCAATATCTGGTTCGAGGAGGTGCTGCCGCGTGGCGCGCGCTTCGTCGTCCAGCTGCCGGTGATCACCGGCGGCGCGGCAGCAGCCGGCGACAGCCCGGCTCGTTCCAGCGGCTTGCGCCATGCGCTGATCATCGACGACGAACCCGACGTCGCCGGCTCCCTCTCCGACATCCTGGAACTGATGGGTATCAAGTCGCGGGTCGTGCCGGCCTGGACGTCGGCGGCGGCGACCTTGACCGGCCACATGCCACCAGACATCGTCTTTTCCGACTTGCGCATGCCCGGCACCAGCGGCATTGCCATCTACCGCGAATTGCTCGCCGACAACCTGGCGCTGGCCAAACGCTTCGTGTTGGTAACCGGCGACCTGATCGGCGCCAAGGCCGAGATCGAAGCCTTGCCGGCGCCGCAGCGCCCGCAAATCCTGGAAAAGCCGTTCTCGACGCTGGACGTCCGCGGCGTACTCTCGGCAATAGCCGACCAGGTCGCCGCCGCCGGCTAATTTTCCGAAGCACCCACGTAGGGTCTATCGAGATTCGGGTCAGGCGGAGTCGAGAATGGTGGTTCCCGAGAACCGGAGCGGAGCGTACTTGAAGTACGCGAGCACCGGAAGCGCAGGGAACCTCCATGCGCAGGCCGGCCTCACCCGAATATCGATAGGCCCTAAAAAAGAGGCTCCCGACCGAGGGAAGCGGCGGGAGCCAAGAACGAGCGCGGGAGGAAGCGCTCGGGAGGTTCAGAAAACGTTGGGTGTCGTGGTCAGCGGCGCTGCGTTGGCGATCATGCGGACGGAACGCGCCTTGTGCACGCCGGACTGGGCGGCGATGACGCGCAGGCACTCCGCGCTCTCGGCGCCCCAGGCCTGACCCTGGCAGGCAAAATCGATTTCCGGCTCCGGCAGCCGGGTGGTCTTGATGGTGGTCGGCGCGCCCTGGACGACATTGGCCGGCGGGTTGAGCGAAGCAAAAGCCGGACCGGAAGCCGGCGTCAGGAACATGACGGCCAGAGCGCAGGCGCCCAGCATGGAGAACATCGCAACCGGATGGTCGCTGGCGCGCTGACGCAGTGCCAGTTTGGCGCGCCGTTCGTTGCTGGTGATCTCGACTTTCGTATGCATTTCTGCTCCCCTTCGTTTTTCTTATGAAACGAACCTAAGCGCGCCTGGTAACGGGCGAATGATGCGCTTGGCTTGCCCGCGTAACAGGTTTGAAACAAGAAATTCGGGCATATCCGGACAGATCCGGTCATGTGCCGACGGCAAGATGCATTTGCGAAGCTGTTTCATGCGCGCAATCAAATGTTGACGACAGGCGGGCCGCGAACGCACCAAGCCCGCTTCCTGTCCGCCGCACTATGAACAAGCTCACACTGCGGTCGAATTTGCGGACGGCAGGTATTTTCGCCTTGGAGCGGGACGTTTTTGCAAGCGGCACGGCGAAATCCGCATGCCGGACAGCTATTTCACGACCCCGTTAACGCCCGGATATTCCGGGATTTTCTGGCTTTCAGGCGGCCCTTTTGTACCGACTTGAAAAGTTGAGATTTCTACAAGCCATTGCATTTCAATGCAAAATATGGTTTTATTGAATGAGTATTCAATAAAAGAAGAGCTTTTTTATGAACCCGCATCTCCGTGACGTGGCGATCCCCAATGATTGGGACCGGCGGGGTCTGCCGGGCTGGAGTTATCACTCCGACGCGCTTCTCGAACTTGAGAAGGAATACGTCTTCCGCAACCATTGGCAGATCGCCGGCCATGTCTGCGACGTGCCGAATGCCGGCGACTATCTGACTATGGACGTGGTCGGCGAGCGGGCGCTCATCGTGCGCGGCAAGGACGGCATCGTGCGCGCCTTCAACAACATGTGCCGGCATCGCGGCAGCCGCGTCGTCGCCGACAGCCAGGGCACCTGCAAGAACGCGCTGGTCTGCCCGTTCCATGGCTGGGTCTACAATCTCGACGGCACGCTGCGCGGCGCCGCCCGGCCGCGCTCCTTCCCCGAGCTCGACAAGACCGAATTCGGCCTGATGCCGCTCGACCTCGAGATATGGATGGGCTTCATCTTTGTCCGCTTTCGCAAGGGCGGCCCGCAGCCTTCGGTGGCCGAACTGTTGAAGCCGATCGAGGCCGAGATGGCACACTACAATGTGGCCGAGATGGTGCCGTCCTGGGGCATCTGGACACAGAAGACGCCGGTCAACTGGAAGTCGGTGCGCGACGTCGACAATGAAGGCTACCACGTTGCCATGGCGCATCCGGCGCTGCAGGATCTCTACGGCTCAACCTATTTCGACGAGCCGTTCATCGACGGCGTGTCGCGCTCGTTTGCCACCTACAGTCCGCATGCCGGCCGGCGCTGGAGCGTGCGCGAATACATCAAGCTCACGCCCGATGCCTCACACCTGCCGGAGCATCTGCGCAGGGCCTGGATCTATTACGGCATCTTCCCCAACAACGCGCTGTCGATCATGCCGGAATCGGTGCAGTTCTATCAGGAGTTCCCGCTGTCGACCGGCGAGACGCTGCTGCGCGGCGCCATCTACCGCTACCCCGACGAAACCAGGGAACAGGCGGCCGCCCGCTATCTCGCCTACCGCATCGACCGCGATACCATGAACGAGGACGTGCAGCTTTCCGTCTGGTCAAACGAGTCCATGATCTCGGAGGCCTTCAAGGGTTTTTATCTCTCCGACCTCGAATACGGTGTGCGCACCCACCACGACCATCTGCGCAAGCAGATCCCGGTGCTGGGCTTGGAGACGGCGCCGGAGGAGAAGGACATGTGGAACCTCAATGAGGCTATGCGCTCGCAGGTGTAGGGGCGGAACTGCCAGTCACCCCTGCCACACGCCCTCTTTGCGCAGATCATCCATGGTCCGCGAAATGCCTTCGCGCAGGATCGCCACCATGTCGTCGATCTGCTCTCGCGTGATGATCAGCGGCGGCGACATCACGCACATGTTGATCAGCGGCCGAACCAGGAGGCCGAGTTCGTGGCAATGCGCGTCGATGCGCTTGCCGACATCCTTGTCGAGCTGAAGCGGATCCTTGCTTTCGCGGTCGGCTACGCACTCGACGCAGCCCATCAGGCCTATGCCGCGGACTTCGCCAACCAGCGGCAGTTCCTCCAGCGTCTTCAACTGCGCCTGGAAATAGGGCGCGACATCGCGCGTGTGGGCCAGCACGCTGTCTTCCAGGATATCGAGGTTCTTCAGCGCCACCGCGCAGCCGATGGGATGACTGGTATAGGTCAGGCCATGGCCGAACATAGCGTCGGGATGGTTGGAACGGCGCATTTCCTGAAGCAGCCGCTCCGAGATGATGACGCCGCCAAGCGGGAAATAGCCTGATGTGACGCCCTTGGCGAAGGTGATCATGTCGGGGTCGATGCCGAAGCCATCGCCAGAGGCAAAGACATGGCCGAGCCGCCCGAAGCCGGTCACCACCTCATCGGAGATATAGAGGATGTCGTTGTCCCTGCAGATTTCGCGAATGCGCTTGAGATAGCCATCCGGCGGCACGACGACGCCGCCTGACGCCTGCACCGGTTCGCCAACGAAAGCACCGATCTTCTCTGCGCCGACGCGAGCGACCGTAACGCGAAACTGATCGACCAGGAAATCGCAGAAGGCGGCGATGTCAATGCCTTTCGGCCGCCGGAACGGGTCTGGCGAGGACAGTTTGATGACCAGATCGTCGGCGCCGTCCATCCAGTCGCGGTCGCGCGGCCGGCCGTTGAGCGAGGCCGACAGATAGGTCGAGCCGTGATAGGCGCCACCGCGGCTGAGGATCAGCTTCTTTTCCGGCCGCCCGCGCACATTGTTGTAGAACTGCATGAAGCGCAGCGCCGTCTCGACAGCCGACGATCCGCCGGTGGTGAAGAAGGTATGGCTGAGACCGCCCGGCGCATGATCGGCGAGGCGCTTGGCGAGCTCGGCCGACGGCGCATTCATCGTATACCAGGGCGTGTTGTAGGACAGCATCATCGCCTGGTCGTACATCACCCTGGCCAGCTCCTCGCGGCGGTGGCCGACATTGATGCACCACATGCCGGCCGGCCCGTCGATCAGTCGCTTGCCTGTTACATCGGTGATGTAGATGCCATCGCCCTCGCCGATCAGCGCACGCGCTTCATTGCCGACCGAGCCGGCATAAGGCCAGGGCTGAACGAGATGACGCTTGGCCAGCTCGACCGCATCGTCACCGTCAGCCATTTCCATCGCTCTTAGGTCTCTTGCAGCCGCCATCATTGCCTCGCATCGTCTGAGCGTAATTTTCACCGGACAGAACATGAAGCGCCAAGGGCGGCTTTCTTCACTCCATTTTGAATGTCCGTTCAATCAATATTACAGAAATAGCGCTTGATTTCAATGCACGGATGCGCTCATGATGAAAGAAAGCCGGCAAGCTTGGAGCTCGGCCAGCAAAGCGCGCTCCGCAAAAATTGGGAACAGGCAGCCGGCCCGGTCGAAGGGAGCATCATGGCGGAACAGTTCGAGCCAGCAACCGAGATCACGCCCGGGTCGCTGCAATGACGGTAGCTGCCGAAGGGGTGCCCACGCGGCGCATGACGCGAGCAAGGCGAAACGCCCTTCTGCAGTCCGAGTCCGTCCAGGGCCTTGCCCTGATCAGCCCGACCTTGGTCTACGCTTTGATCCTGCTGCTGGTGCCGATCCTGGTGGTCTTCGCCCACTCCTTCTGGACGCAGAACTACCTCACCATCGACCATACATTCACGCTGGAGAATTATCGCATCGCGCTGACCGAGCCGATCTACCGCGATCTGCTCTGGCGCTCGCTCTACATTTCGCTGACGGTGAGCTTTTTAACCGTCATCCTCGCCTATCCGATCGCCTATTTCATCTCGTTCCATGGCGGTCGCCACAAGAGCCTGTGGCTGTTCCTGATTACCATCCCGTTCTGGACCAGCTATCTCTTGCGCGTGATGTCATGGAAAGTCATCCTCGGCTATAATGGCGTGCTGAATTCCGGCCTGATGGGCCTCGGCATCATCGACGAACCATCGACCGCGCTACTCTACAATTCCAGCGCCGTCATCATCACGCTCACACACGCCTGGGCGGCCTTCGCCATCCTGCCGATCTTCGTTTCGCTCGAGAAGGTCGACCGCACCTTGGTCGAGGCTGCCACCGATCTTGGCGACGGCCCGCTGCGCTCCTTCCTGCGCGTGACGCTGCCGCTGTCGGCGCCGGGCGTCATCTCGGCCGCTCTCATCGTCATGATCCCCACCGTCGGCGACTACGTCACCCCAAGGCTGGTCGGCGGCAAGGATGGCGTGATGATCGCCAATGCCATCGAGTCGCAGTTTCACAAGGCCTCCAACTGGCCACTCGGCGCGGCACTGTCCGTGACCACCATGCTGGTCGTGACGCTGATGGCGGGTGCCACCATGCTCATCATCCGCGCGCTGCAGAGGCTGGCGCGATGACGGCGAGGCGGCGCCTTTTCCCCGGCGGCTGGCTGTCCGCCTACGCCCTCCTCTACGTCGTCTTTCTCTATCTGCCGGTGATCTTCCTGCCGATCTTCTCGATCAACACCGCGCCGACGCCAAAATTTCCACTCACCGGCTATACGCTGAAATGGTACCAAGACCTGCCGAAGACGCCGGCGCTGCTTGACGCCGCCTGGAACAGCCTGATCGTCGGTATCTCGGCATCGGTGCTGTCGACGCTGCTCGGCATCCTCGCCGCCCGCTCGATCACCCGCTACCGCTATCCCGGCCGCCGCACAATCAATGGCCTGATCATGGCGCCGCTGGTGCTGCCGGAAATCATCCTCGCCATCTCCATGCTGCTGGTCATGCTGCAGTTAGGCCTGAGCCTGTCGCTGTTCACCGTCGTGCTCGGCCATGTCCTGATCTGCATTCCCTATTCGATGACGGTGCTGACCGCCGGTTTCGAGGGCTTCGACCGCAGCCTCGAAGAAGCCTCCGCCGATCTCGGCGAGAGTGCCTTCGGCACCTTCCGGCGGGTGACGCTGCCGATGGTGGCGCCGGCGATCATTTCCAGCCTCCTGGTCTGCTTCACCATCTCGCTCGACGAGTTCGTCATCGCTTTCTTCCTGACCGGCACCGAGACGACGCTGCCGATCTATATCTGGGGCCAGTTGCGCTTTGCCGCCAAGCTGCCGGGTGTGTTGGCGCTGGGCACGCTGCTGCTGGTTGCCTCTTTCGTTTTGATGACTGTTGCCGAGATCCTGCGCCGCCATGCGGCCAGACGCACCCAGAGCGAGGGAGGCCTCTATGCCTGAGCAGTCCCGGGCCGAACGGCCTCAGGATGAGCCATCCAAGCAAGATAAGTCCGAGCGGGCCCAATCTGATCGACCCCAAACCGACCGAGCAATGATCGAAATCCGCAGCGTTACCCGCAGCTATGGGGCGTTCAAGGCGCTCGACGACGCCTCGCTGACCATCAAGGAGGGCGAGTTCTTTTCGCTGCTCGGCCCTTCCGGCTGCGGCAAGACCACGCTGCTGCGCATGATTGCCGGTTTCGACAACCCGACCAGCGGCTCGATCTCGGTCGGCGGCCAGTCGATGGAAGGCATCCCCGCCAACCGCCGGCCGACCAACATGGTATTCCAGAGTTATGCCATCTTCCCGCATCTCAATGTCGAGCAGAATGTCGCCTATGGGCTGAAACGGCTCAGGCTGGGAGGAACGGAAGAAAAGCGCCGCGTCGAGGAAGCGCTGGCGCAGGTGTCGCTCACCGGCCTCGGCAAACGCCTCGCCACCGAGCTTTCCGGCGGCCAGCGCCAGCGCGTGGCGCTCGCCCGCGCCTTGGTGATGCGGCCCAAGGTGCTGCTGCTCGACGAGCCGCTGTCGGCTCTCGACAAGAAATTGCGCGAGCAGATGCAGGTCGAACTGCGCCGCCTGCAGCAGGCGGTCGGCATCACCTTCGTGCTGGTCACCCATGACCAGTATGAAGCGCTCGCTATGTCCGACCGCATCGCCGTAATGTTCGGCGGCAAGATCGCCCAGGTCGCCTCGCCCAAGGAAATCTACCAGCGGCCGGTCAACCGCCAGGTCGCCGATTTCCTCGGCGGCATGAATTTCGTAAAAGCGCAGATCATAGAGGAGAATGCCGCCTCGCTGGTCGTCGACACGCTGGGCTTCGGCCGCGTCAGGACCGACAAGCCGAAGGCCTTCATGCGCAATGGCGGCGGCGCCACTCTGGGCATCAGGCCGGAGCGATTGCGCGTGCTGTGGGACAATGCGACGGCGAAATTCGAAGTGGCCGGCAAGGTGGTCGAACGCCACTATTTTGGCGAGATCACCCACCTGATCGTCGAGATACCCGGATTGGAAAAGCCACTGTCGGTCACCGAGACCAACGACTTCGGCGCCGACGATATCCCCGTCGGCACGTCGGTCCGCCTCGGCTACGATCCCGAGGCCCTGGTGGCGATGGCGGACTGAGCATGATCCCGAAAAGTGGGAACCGATTTTCGGAATAAGATCATGCTCCACTAAGAATTTTAAGTTCCGTCGCGATCTGTTTGGCTGCGATCCGCCCCATCACGATGGCGCCTTCGACATAGCCCGGGAATGACGGCGACAGTTCCGACGATGCTAAATGAACCGGGGCAGCGCCGGCACGGATCGTGCGCTCGGCATCCCGTGCCGTCACATCGACAATTAGGTCGCTGTAGGCGCCGCCGCTCCAGCGGTCATCGATCCAGTCGCGCTGGCTGAAATCGATAATGCCGGCCGCCTCCGGGCCAAGGGCATCAACGAGCCTTGCCGTGACCTCCGCACGCAGCGCCGCGTCCGCGAGCGGACGCCAACGCAACGCCAGTGGTCCGCCGACGAAGACGACCAGCGCGGCATGTTGCGCATCCTTGCTGGCGTCACAGGCGAACAGGCCCGGCAGGTCGCGCCACATCACCATGCCGCACAGGTTGCGCTCGCGCCAGAACGGCGTGGGATAGCGCACCAGGATCTTGATCACCGCACCGCTTTCCCAGACGCCGAGCGCCTTTGCGAGAGCCGGCGGCAGAGCGGGCGCGAAATCCAGCTTCGCGGCCGTCGCCGGCGGCAGCGCGACCAGCACTTTTCGCGCTTCGATGGAGCTGCCTGCCGAGACGGCACGAACCCCTTGCGGGCCGTGCTCGATGCGCGTAACCGGCTCGTTCAGCCAAACCCTGTCGCCGAGATCTCCGGCCATATCCTCGGCCAGCGACTGCATGGTTTCGAGCAGCGAATATTGCAGCTCAGGCACCTCGTTGGTGATGCGGCGGTCATTGTCGATGAGGTACCACAGCGGCACCTTGTCCATCGCCAGGCACCACAGGCCTTCGGTCATCGAGCGGAAAGCCGTCTTGGCGTCAGTGGGATCATGCTGGCGTTCGAGCCAGGCGGCAGCGCTCATGCCGGCGATCGAGGGATCGTCCGGCTCGATCGCATTCATCCGCTCGCGGATTGCCATCGCGCCATGATAGGTCCGTTCGGCCTCTTCGACCGACAGCGATGGATGGGTGATGAAATCGCCATTCACATAGGTTTCGACGAAGGCCTTGCCACGGGACGCGGCCAGCGCCGTCACCTCCGGCATGTCTTCGCAGAAAAACTGGCCGCCGCTGTCGATGCGCTCGCCAAGCCCGTTGCGAATAGCCTCGACCCTGCCGCCGACGCGGTCGCGTGCTTCGAGCAGCACGACATCGATGCCGGCCTTTCTCAGCTCAAGCGCAGCCGACAGGCCCGTGAAACCGGCGCCGACGATGACGACATCGGTTCTTTCAGTCCTGTCGCTCAATAGCCGGCCTTGATCTTCTCGAATTCCGTGACCATGCGCTGCTTGAGCTCAGGCGGCACCGGCTGCTGGAACAGCGTCTTGTCCAAGAACTTGTCGAGATTGTCGAAGCCACGGTCGCTCAGCACCTGATGGTCGATCGCGGCCATCCCGGCGCTGTTGCCGTGGCCGTAGCCGAAGGTCTTGACCAAGTAATCGGACACGGCATGCGCGTTGACCGCACTGAGGAAATCATAGGCCTGATCGAGCTTGCCCGGCGCATCCTTCATCAGCACATAGCCGCACACCCAGGTGGATATGCCTTCCCTCGTGTCGCGGTTCATGGCGATCGGCATGCCTTGGCCCTTGAGCGTCACGAAGGTCTCATTCCAGCCCCAGACGAGGTCGACCTCATTGCCGGTAAAGGCCTGGTTGAGGTCGGTGTCGTCGGTCCAGTAAAAGCGGACGTTCTTGTGGACGTCACGCAGGAAGGCGGACGCCTCCTGGAACTGCGCGTCGGTCATCTTGGTCCAGTCCTTGAGGCCGATGACCAGGCTGGCCAGCGCATAGGCGTCATCGACATTGTCGCCGATGGTGACGCGGCCCTTGAATTTGGGATCGGCGAAAATCTTCAGCGACTGCGCTTCCTCCGCCGTGACCTTGTCGGTGCGGTAGAGCAGCGAAGTGTTGCCCCAGTCGAACGGCATGAACCAGGCCTTGCCGTCGGCGGTGACGGCGAGATCCTTCATCGCCATGATGCCGGGATTGAGATCCTGCCAGCCGGCGATCCGGGAGGTGTCGAGCGGCTGCAGAATGCCGGCCGCGCGCCACTTGGTCACGCTTTGCGAGCAGGGGTGGGCGATGTCGGCCTTGAAGCCGGCGCGCATCTTCTGGAACGCTTCCTCCTCGTCGCCGAAGAAAGCAAAGGTCGGCTCGGCGCCGTATTTGGCGGTGTAGTCGGGGTGCAGCAACGGATCTTCATAACCCGACCAGTCGAACACGACGAGGTCTCCGCCGCCTTCGGCATAAGCAAGCACGGCGCCTGCGCCGACCGTAAGGGCGGCAGCAAGAGCAAGGCGGCGAAGCATGGAATTCATGGCGCGAAACTCCTCATCGCGAAAAGCGGCCGGGCGACGTTACGGAATTTCAGCGGCCTTGGCGAGACCGTCTGCCCGGCGCACTGACAGGCAGACGGAGGAAGCCGGACAGAGCTTAGTACCCCGCCTTGATCTTCTCGAATTCGGCGATCATCTTGAGCTTGAGCGACGACGGCACGGGCGATTGGAACAGGGTCTTGTCGACGAATCTCTGCACATCGTCATAGCCCTTTTCTTTCAGGATCGCCGGGTCGACGCCGGCCATGCCCTTGGCGTTGGCCTGGCCATAACCCCAGTCCTTGACCAGCACCTTGGCGGTCTCGGGATCGTTGATCGCGTTGAGGTAGTCATAGGCCTTGTCGACATTGCCGGGTGCGTCCTTGAACAGCACGTAGCCGCAGACCCAGGTCGAGATGCCTTCGTCCGTATCCTTCTTGGACTTGATCGGCACACCGGCAGCGACGGATTGTACCGTGGCATCGTTCCATGCCCAGGCGAGATCGACCTCGCCGCCGCTCAGCAACTGGACGACGTCCGTGGTATCGGTCCAGTAGGAGCGGACATTCTTGTGCACCTGGCGCAGGAAGTCGGACGCCTGCTTGAACTGGTCGTCCGTCATCTTGGTCCAGTCCTTGAGCCCCATGGCAAGGCTGGCCAGCGCATAGGCGTCGTCGACATTGTCGCCGATCGAGACCCGCCCCTTGAACTTGGGATCGGCGAAGGCCTTCAGCGACTGCACATCCTTCGCGTCGATCTTGTCGGAGTTGTAGGTGAGCTGGGTGTTGCCCCAGTCCCACGGCATGAACCAGGCCTTGCCGTCCGAAGTGGTGGCCAGATCCTTCATCGCCATGATGCCGGGATTGAGATCCTTCCAGCCGGTGATCTTCGAGGTGTCGAGCGGCTGCAGCAGCCCCGCCTCGCGCCACTTTGTCACGCTCTGCGAGCAGGGATGACCAAGATCGGCCTTGAAGCCGGAGCGCACTTTTTCGAAGGCTTCGTCCTCGTCGCCGAAGAAGGCGAAGGTCGGCGAGTCGCCGTTCTTCTCGACATATTTGGGGTGGAAGCTCGGGTCCTCATAGCCGGACCAGTCGAACACGATCAGGTCCTTGTCGGCGGGGACCGCAATCGCCGCGGCCGAACCAGCCAGCGTCGCCGTCAGCGCCAATGTCAGTGTCAGGCGTCGGGCTATTCTTTTCATGCTGTTCCATCCTCTTTGTTTCTGATTGTTCGCTCCGGCTTGGATCCGCCGGTTGTTGTCAACGTCCGCTGTCCGGCGGGTAGTGCTTCGGAAAGGCGGCCGACAGGAATTCGTTTGCCGCCTGTAGCGCGCTCTCACGGGTGACGTCCTCGGTCCCCATCATCAGCCGCAGCCACAAGCCCTCCAGCATGGCGCTGAGCGCCAGCGCCATGACCTGCGGCTCATAGCCATAACCACCGCCCTGCTTGAGCGTGGCACAGAGGTCGATGAAGATCTTCTGGTAGGCCGCGTCGCGCGCGCCGCACAGCGCCTGGTAGGTCGGCCGCGACTTGGCCTCGCCCCAGAACGCGCACCACGCCGCGAGCTTGCGCTTGTTGCAGATCGAACGGTCGAAATCGGCGGCGACCAGCGCCCGCAGCTGCCGGGCTGGATCCTCGCCGGCCTTGGTCAGCGCGACGCGCCAATGCGCCGCATATTCGTCGGCCATATAGGCCAGCGTGGCGACGAGCAGCTTCTCCTTGCTCTCGAAATGGAAGTTGACGATGCCGCGCGACAGGCCGGCGCCGTCAGCGACATCGGCCATCGTCGTTTCCGAATAACCGCGCTTGGCCAGCGAATCGATGGTCGCTTCGATCAGCTGCTGTTGCCTGACCTCCTTCGACGCCTTGCGGCCGCGTTTTTCCGGCTCGGTTTTTCCAGACGTGTCGGAGGATCGCTCTTCGCGCGCTGCAGCTTTCATCGGTGCCGTCATGCTCCACATTGCCGGCTATCCCACCACAGCCGGCTTCCACCCGCGAAGATGAGTGGGACGGTGCTCGCCACTGTCAAGCACCTTCTGCATGGCTTCCCAGGTCTTGATGTTCTTGTCGACATAGGCCGCTCCGACCGCGACTGCCGCCGTCTCGTAGAGCGGGCCTTTCAGCCTTTCCAGCTCGCCGCGTGCGACCTCGCGGTACCAAGAATTGCGGTCCTTCACAGTGACATCGGCAAAGCCGGCGCTGCGCATCGCTTGCGCATAGCGTGCCGGCGAGGCCATGGCGAAGGACAGGCCTTCGGCCGCGACATAGGCCTTCATCTCAGATGACGGCTCGCCGTCATGGCCGATCAGCCAGTCGGAGGCGGCAAGGACGCCGCCCGGCTTCAGCACGCGGAAGATTTCCGCAAACAGCGCGTCCTTGTCGGACACGTGCACCAGCGCATCCTTGGAGAAGACGACATCGAACGAAGCGTCGGCAAAAGGCAGCGGCCCCGGCGGCGCCTGGACGAAGCTGGCGCGGTCTGAAAGCCCTCGTGCAGCGGCATGCTTTCTGGCCGCCTCGATCACCGGCCGCTCGATGTCGAAGCCGGTGGCATGAGCAGCACCGTGGCGCTCCACCAGATGCAGCGCGATGCCGCCGGAGCCGCAGCCGATGTCGAGGATCGTCTTGCCCCTGAGCGACAGCCCTTCGACCACCCGGTCGACCTCGTCTGGTCCGCCCGGCGACAGATAGCCCTCGCCCCACAGCGCCTCGAGGAAGCGGATCGCGGCGTCGTCATATTCCGGCTCGCCATCTGCCGTTTCGATCATCAGACCTTAAGTCCCGTCATCCGAATTGCGCAGGTTCGAATGCCGGCAAAGCGTAGCGTATTAACAGGAAAACGCAATATCATTTGTTGAACATTCATTCAGAACGGCTGGACAGAATAGCCGCTGCCGTGCCAAATTCCGCGCATTCGGCGACAAATCACGCGAAAAATGAAGGGTCGAGCACCATGAAGGCTGGGCGCGAATGAAAGCTTGGGATGCGATCGTCATCGGCGGCGGACACAACGGCCTGGTCAACGCCAGCTATTTGCAACGCGCCGGGCTCGACGTGCTGGTGGTGGAAAAGAACGACTGGGTCGGCGGCGCCGCCACCAGCCGCGAGCTGACGCCGGGCTTCCTCTACTCCAACTGCTCCTATGTCTGCTCGCTGTTTCGCCCCGAGATCATGCGCGACCTCGAACTGCCGCGTTTCGGCTTGCAGGTTATTTCCTATGAAGGCGGCGCCGTGTTCACCCGCGACGGCGACTACCTCGCCAACTACCGTGACCACGATGCGCACCGGCGCGAATTCGCCCGCTTCTCCAGGCGCGACGCGGAGGCCTATGACCGCTATTCGCGCGACGTGACGCGGCAGTGCCGTTTCATCCAGCCGCTGCTGATGCGCACCGCACCGGACCCGGCCAGTCTCAAGCCGCGCGACCTCGGAGAGCTTCTCTATCTCGGCAAGAAATTCGTCGGCCTGTCATCAGAAGAAATGGCGCTGACGCTGCGCTTCTGGACCATGTCGATCTCGGAATTCCTCGACGAATATTTTGAGACCGATGTCATCAAGGCGAACTTCGCTTTGTCCGGCATTATCGGTACCGCGCTCGGGCCGATGTCGCCCGGCACAGCCTACGTGCTGCTGCACCATTATATGGGTGAGGTCGACGGCTCGGTCGGCGCCTGGGGCTATGCGCGCGGCGGCATGGGCGCCGTCACCAAGGCGCTCGCCGCTTCATTCAAGGCGTCCGGCGGCGCTATCCGCACCGGCGCCGAGGTCGACCATGTGCTGGTGAGCCGAGGCAAGGCCAAGGGCGTGGTGCTGGCCGGCGGCGAGGAGGTCTACGGCAAGCTCGTCGTCTCCAACGCCGACGTCAAACGCACATTCCTGAAACTGGTCGAGGAGAAGGAACTGCCCGACATTTTCCTGCGGCGGGTCAGGAACTTCAAGATCCGCGGCTCCTCCGGCAAGGTCAACATCGCGCTGGATTCTCTGCCGGAATTCCCGGCACTGCCGAAGGATTCACCCGTTTATCGCGGCGACATGCATTTCACCGATTCCATGGAGCGCATGGAGCGCGCCTATGACGACTGGAAGGCCGGTCGCTGGTCGGCCGACCCATTCCTCGACATGGTCATCCCAACGACGCTCGACCCGACCATGGCGCCGCCGGGCAAGCATTTCATGAGCTGCTTCGTGCAGTACGCACCGCCCAAGGTCAAGGGCCAGGACTGGACCGATGCCGACCGCGACGGTTTCGCCGAAAGCGTAGTTGCGCAGATCGCCGAATACTCGCCAGGCTTCCGCGACCGCATCGTCCATATGGAGGTGCGCACGCCGCGCGAGATCGAAGCCGAGGTCGGCCTCACCGAAGGCAACATTTTCCAGGGCGAGCTGACCTTCGACCAGCTGCTGTTCAACCGCCCGGTGCCGGGCTACGCACAATACCGCTCGCCGGTCGGCGGGCTCTATATGTGCGGCTCCTCGACACATCCCGGCGGCGGCGTCATGGGCGCACCCGGCCGCAATGCGGCAGCCGAGATCCTGCGCGACCTCGCCAAATCGACCTCCCATATGAGCCCGGCCCATGACGTCATTTGATGCCATCATCATAGGCGGCGGCCATAACGGCCTTGTCGCTGCCGCCACTCTGGCGAAAGCCGGCCGCAAGGTGCTGGTGCTGGAAGCGGCCGGCGATGTCGGCGGCGCGGCGCGCACCGAAGAGTTTGCGCCAGGTTTTCGGGTCTCCTCGATCGCGCATGTGCTGAACCGCCTGCACCCCGACGTGGTGAAGATATTGGAGCTGGAGAAACACGGGCTGCAGGTCACCCGCGCAGACTTCATTCCGTCGGTCGCCTTGGCGAGGGACGGCCCGCCGCTTGTCCTGCNGTCCGCCTGGAAGGAATTGCGCGCGCAACTCATGCGCTATGCCGGCATCCTGAAACCGTTCCTGTCGCGGCGCCCGCCCGATCTCGGTGGCATGTCCCTGCTTGAAACCGCAGCGCTCGGCCAGACGGCCGTGGCGCTGAAAAAGCTCGGCAAGGAAGACATGCGCGATTTCCTGCGGGTGCTCCTGTTGAACGTCGCCGACCTGCTCGACGAACAGCTTGCCGATCTCAGGCTGAAGGGCCTGCTTGCCTTCGACGCCACGCTTGGCAGCCACCTCGGCCCGCGTTCGCCGACCTCGCTGCTTGGCCTCTATTACCGGCTGGCCGGCGAGACTGACGGTGCGGCCGGGGCACAGATGCTGCCGAAAGGTGGTATGGGTGCGGTCGTTGCCGCCATTCGCGCGGCGGCGGAGAAAGCCGGCGTCACCATCCGCACGGCAGCGCCCGTGGCCAGAATAGTCGTCGAGAAAGGGCGCGCCCTCGGCGTGACCCTCGACGGCGGCGAGGTGCTGCACGCCAGAACGATCGTCTCCGCCATCAACCCGGCGACGACCATGCTCGATCTCGTCGGCCCGCGCGAGCTCGACACGGGTTTCGTGCGCAAGGTAAAGAACATCCGCATGAGGGGCGACGCGGCGAAGCTCCATCTGGCGCTCGAACGGCAACCGCAATTTTCCGGCGTCGGCGCCGATAATCACAAGGGCCGTCTGGTCATCGCGCCCTCGCCCGACCATGTCGAGCGCGCCTTCAACCCGTCAAAATATGGCGAGTTCTCAGCCGAACCGGTGATGGAGATCACACTGCCCTCGCTCTCCGACCCGTCGCTCGCGCCAAGCGGCGCCTGCGTGCTGTCGGCGATCGTGCAATACGCGCCTTATGCGCTGAAAGAGGGCTGGGACGCTGGCAAGCCGAAATTCCTCAGCGCTGTCATGGCGCAGCTCGAAGCCTACGCCCCCGGTATCAGCAAGTCCGTGCTGCATGCCGAGCTTTTGACGCCAGCCGATATCGAAGCCAACTACCGCATGCCGGGCGGCCATTGGCACCACGGCGAATTGCAGGCCGACCAGATGTTGATGTCGCGGCCGGTCTCCGGCTGGTCGGGCTACGACACGCCGATCGAGGGGCTGTTCCTGGCCGGCGCCGGTTCGCATCCAGGCGGCGGCGTTTCGGGTGCTCCCGGTTTTAATGCGGCGCGGCGCATCATAGCGACGAAGGGATGACCGGATGTTTCAGCCAGTCAACGCCGCACTCTACGGCGAAGGAATGTCGTCATGACGAGTCCGATCAACAACGCCGCCCGCACCACAGCGCAGGGCCATTTCCGCACCTTGCGTCTCGGCACGCCGTTCCAGCCGCGCATCGATGCGGTGGCCAAAACTCAGGACTGGTACAATTGGGCCGGCTATCGCGCGCCGCATTCGCTGTGGGACGAGGAACTCGAATATTTCGCCATCCGCAGCCAGGCGGCTTTGTTCGACATCTCGCCGATGACCAAATACCGCATCGAGGGGCCGGATGCCGAAGCCTTCCTCGATCGCGTCACGCTGCGCGATGTCACCAAGCTGAAACCCGGCCGCGTCCACTACACCGCATGGTGCGACGACGAAGGTTTTGTCCTCGATGACGGCACGCTGTTCCGGCTGTCGCCGACCCGCTTCCGCCTGTGTTCGCAGGAGCGGCACCTGCCCTGGCTGCTCGACAGCGCCATCGGTTTCGAAGTGACCGTCGAAGAAGAGACTGAAAGCGTCGCTGGTCTCGCTCTGCAAGGCCCAACCTCCTTCGCCGTGCTGCGCGAGGCCGGCTTTGCCGGCGTTGAAAAACTCAAAGTGTTCGATCTCGCCGAGTTCCCGCACGATGGCGGCACTATCACCATCTCGCGCACCGGCTTCACCGGCGATCTCGGCTACGAACTGTTCGTGCCGGCCGAAAAAGCGCTCAGCCTCTGGGACCGCCTGATGACGGCAGGCGAACTGCGCGGCATCCGCGCCATCGGCTACGCCGCCCTCAACCGCGCCCGGCTGGAAGCCGGCCTCATCGTCGCCAATGCCGACTTCACCACCGCAGACCATGCCATTCGCGCCGACCGTCTGCGCATGCCGGACGAGATCGGTCTCGGCTTTATGGTCGCCCTGGGAAAAGGCCATTTCAATGGCCGCCGCGCCATCCTCGAAGCCCGTGCCAAACGCAAGCTGCTTTACGTGCTGGTCGGGTTGGAGATCGAAGGCAACATCCCGGCCGAACACGCCATCGTCTATCACAAGAAGCATCAGGAGGTCGGCCTGGTCAGCGCCGCCATGTGGTCGCCGATGGCCAAGCGCAACATTGCCATCGCCTCGCTGACGCGTCCCTATGGTGATACGATGGTGGAAGACCTCTGGGTCGAGATCTACGCCATGCGCGAGTTGCAGTACCAGAAGCTGATGAAGCGGGCCAAGGTGGTGGCCCGTCCTTTCATCAAGCTCGACCGCCGCACCGCCAATCCGCCGGCGGATTTCTGATCATGGCCGACGAACCGGATGATGAGACGGAAGCCGCCGAACAGTGGCAGCTGGTCAACACG
This sequence comes from Mesorhizobium sp. LSJC269B00, assembly GCF_000502815.1. Lineage (NCBI taxonomy): Bacteria > Pseudomonadati > Pseudomonadota > Alphaproteobacteria > Hyphomicrobiales > Phyllobacteriaceae > Mesorhizobium > Mesorhizobium sp. LSJC269B00. The sequence continues at coordinate 111,155 of NZ_AYVN01000016.1, read as the reverse complement.
CCGCTCGGCGAAAAATGGTCGGGTCGTACCCGCTATGCCGCCGCCATGTACTTCTACAAGCGCGGCGAAATGAGCGCCGAGACGCTGGAAGTCTACCGCATCTGCGCGCGGCTGGACTGGGAGAACCCGCTGCCGATGATCAGGGATCGCGGCGGCCAGGATTGGCTGAAGCGCATGGGCGCTTAAGCCTCAGCCTATGGTTCTTTCGAGAACGCTCAGCCAGTTGCGATAGGCTATCTTCTCGATCAACGCGCGTCCGAAACCGCGCGCGGCCAGCGCATCTATCAGCTTCGGCAGACCGGCAACGTCGCCGATGACGGCCGGAATCATCGCCCCGTCGAAATCGGAGCCGAGACCGACGCCGTCCTCGCCCAGCGCCTGCAGCAGCGAGTCGACATGGCGCACCATGATGTCGAGGCTAGTGTCCGAATTCATCCGTCCGTCTTCACGCAGGAAGCCGGTGGCGAAGTTGAGCCCGACCATGCCGCCGGTCTCGCGGATAGCGCCGAGCTGCCAGTCCGTCAGGTTGCGCGAATGGGTGCACAGCGCATGCACGTTGGAATGAGTGGCGACCAGCGGCGCATCGCTGAGTGCGGCGACATCGCGAAAGCCCTTTTCGTTGAGATGCGACAGGTCGATCATGATCTTGAGCTGATTGCAGGCCTTGACCAGCGCCTTGCCGGCATCGGTCAGCCCCGGTCCGGTATCGGGCGACGACGGGAAGCGGAACGGGACGCCATGGCCGAAGGCGTTGGGGCGGCTCCAGACAATGCCGAGCGAGCGCAGGCCGGCTTCGTAGAGCACGTCGAGCAAGGTAAGTTCGGGATCGATCGCCTCGACGCCTTCAATATGAAACACCGCCGCGATCGAACCTTTCGCCATCGCCTCGCGAATGTCACCGGCACTGCGGCAGACTGTCAGCGCGCCCGCGCGCTCCAGCCGAAACAGGATCGAGGCCATGCCGATGGTGGAATTGAGCGCATCAGCGCGCGGCAGTTCCGGCGGCAATGGCTCATTGTCGCTCGGCGCCGGCGGCACCGCAGCACGTTTGCTCTTCTCGACCGGCGGTGGAAAGATCGCGAACATGCCGCCGGCAAAGCCGCCCTTCTTGGCGCGCGGCAGGTCTATATGACCGCCCTGCGTCCCCTCGATGAACAGCTTTTCGACGTCTGTGTCTTTCGACTGGTACAGTCGCAGCAGCGTGTCGTTGTGGCCGTCGAAGACGGGGACGAGATCGGGTTCGGTCATTAGGAAGCCATTCGGTCAATTGGCAGGAGCGGACGAACCGCGGCGAACTGTGTACTTAGGCAAGAAGGCCGAACTGCGCAAATGCCAGAGAGGCGTTCGCTCTTGTGGCTGAGCGACTCCGACCACCTGCCGGGTCCCCGCTGCTTCGCAGCGTCCCGGCGTTCGCCGGCCTTTCATCATGCCACTGGCACGATGAATTCGCCTGCGGCGAACCGGCTGCTCACCCCACAAGGGGAGAAGGGAAAAAGGTCTATTGCTTCAGCACATCCGCCCATTCCGGATGGCGGCGGAACTGGGCGTTGGCGAAGGGGCAGAGCGGGATGATCTTCTTGCCCACTGCCCGCGCGTCCTCGACGGCGCGTGTGACAAGCCGAAGGCCGGCGCCCTGGCCGCGAAACACGTCCGGCACTTCGGTGTGATCGATGATGATCTGGTGCTCGCCGACCTTGGTGAAGGTCATTTCCGCCTCGGCGCCGCCGGGTCCGCGCAGCACATAACGTCCCTTCGAGCCGCGGTCCTCGAGTTCGATCTCAGGCAATTCGTCAGGCATCGCTTGCTCCTTCAACCGGCGCATCGGCAAAAAGCCGCCTCGCCGCTTCGATCTCGTTTGGTCGAATTTCGTGGCCGCCATCGTGCCACTCCACTGTGACATCGGCGCCATTGGCGCGCAAATAGGCCTCCAGCCGGGATGTCAGGTTGGGCGGGCAGATCGGGTCGCGCTTGCCGGCGGTGACCAGGATGCGGCGTCCGGCAAGGCTGCCCTGCACCTGCGGTTCGAACGGGATCAGCGGGTGCATCAGCACCGCCGCATCGAACAGCTCGGGCGCGGCGAACATTACGGACGCCAGGATGTTGGCGCCGTTGGAATAGCCGAGACCCAAGACCGAAGATGGCCTTGCCGCTGCCACCTGCGCCTTGATGAAACCGGCCATCTTGGCGGTCGCCCGCGCGAGGTCGTCCATGTCGTAGACGCCCTCGCCGGTGCGGCGGAAGAAACGCGCCGCACCATGCTCGGAAACATCGCCGCGCGGCGATACGATCGTCGCCTGTGGCGCGAGGTCGCGCCCGAGCGACAGCAGCTGGCTCTCGTCCGCGCCGGTGCCGTGAAAGACGAAGAGCAGCGGGCCGCCGGGCGAACCCGGCAGCGCCTTATGGATGTAAGCTTCCTTGCTCATCGTCTCAGCCTTCCAGCTTCTGCAGATGCTCTTCAAGATAGGGCCGCAGATGCTGGTGCTGCGTCGGCAGTTTCAGGGCTTCGCCGAGATGGGCGGTGTCCTCGTCGCGGTCGAAGCCCGGCTCATTGGTGGCGACTTCGAACAGCACGCCGCCCGGCGTTCGGAAGTAGATCGCCCAGAAATAGTCGCGGTCGATCACCGGCGTCACGCCATAACCCGTATCGATCAGCGCCTTGCGCACTTCGAGCTGCTGGGCGCGGTTCTCCACCGCGAAGGCGACATGGTGGACCGAGCCGGCGCCGAGATTGGCAAAGCCCGCGGTAGGAAGCGATTCGATATCGACGACATCAGCGCCGTTGCCGTTCTTGATGGCGAGCCGGCTGACACTGCCGGACTTGTCCACTTGCTCATAGCCCATGAACTTCAACAGCTCTTCCGTGGCGCCACCATCCTTCAATCTGAGCGAGACCGAGTGGAAGCCGCGTATCGCCTCATCAGCGGGAATGCCGCCTTTCAACCATGGCGCGCGGCTGTCCGCCTTGTCTTCGACCAGCGCGAAACCGTCGCCGTCGGGACCGGCGAAGGCCAGCCGCTTCTCGCCGAACGTCTCTTCGCGGGAGACACCCGCAACGCCTTCATCGGCGAAGCGCTTTTCCCAATAGCCGAGCGTGCCGGCCGGCACCGAATAGGCCGTGGTACCGACCTCGCCGACGCCGTGGCGGCCCCTGGCAATGTCCGGGAACGGAAAATAGGTCATCACCGAGCCGGGCGTACCGTGCTCGTCACCATAATAGAGGTGATAGACATCTGGCGCGTCGAAGTTGACCGTCTTCTTGACCCGGCGCAGGCCGAGCTTGTGCGTGAAGAAATCATTGTTCTGCCGCGCATCGCCGGCCATCGACGTGACGTGATGCAGGCCCTTGATCTGGTCGAGCATGTCTTGCTCCTTCCCTTGGGTTTGCGGCCGTTGCCGCTGTCCACGCCTATATGAGGGGCCGCCCGGCAATGGCAAAGGCGGCAAACTCAGAATGGACTGTATCCCAACAGTGAACAGCAGGAAATTTTCGTTCACCATTTAGGCAGGGCTGACAGGCTTGCGCTGCCGCCAAATTCCGGTTCATTGAACGTCTTCCCGACGTGACAGGATAGAGCATTGGCCGCGAAAAGCAGACGCCCAAACATCCTATTGATCTCCTGCGACCAATGGCGGGGCGATTGCCTGTCGGCTGCCGGCCATCCCGTGGTGAAGACGCCGAATGCCGATGCGCTCGCCGCCAAAGGCGTCCTTTTCAAGCGGCATTACGGCGGCGCGGCGCCCTGCTCGCCGGCCCGCGCGTGCCTCTACACCGGCCTCTACCAGATGAACAATCGCGTTTGCCGCAACGGCACGCCGCTCGACGCCCGCCACGGCAACATGGCGCTTTCGGCCCGCGCCCTCGGCTATGATCCGACTTTGTTCGGCTACACCGATGTCTCGCCCGATCCGCGCACGATGGCGCCGGGCGATCCCCGGCTGAAAAGCTATGAGGGCGTGCTGCCCGGCTTCAGCGTTCGCCAGTTCTTGCCTGAGCATCAGAAACCATGGCTGTCATGGCTGAAGGCACGTGGCGTCGACACCAGCGCGGGCTCTCCCGGCATCCATCGTCCCGTGGGCGGGGAAGCGGGCGACGCCGTGACCAACGCGCCGCCTGTCTATTCCAGGGACGAGACGCCGACCGCTTTTCTTGCCGGCGAATTCATTCGCTGGCTCGACGAGCAGGATGCGCCATGGTTCGCGCATGTCTCCTTCATTAGCCCGCATCCGCCCTTTGTCGTGCCGCAGCCGTACAACACTCTGTATGATCCAGCCGATGGTCCTGCCTTCCGCCGCCAGGAAAGTTGGCAGGTGGAAGCTGAGAGCCATCCCTATCTGGCTTACGACCTTGGTCGCCAGAAGCGGAGAAGCTTCCGCCCCGGCACCGACGGCCACGTGCGCGACTGGGGCGACGACAACATCCGGGCCATCCGCGCGATCTATTACGGCATGATCTCGGAGGTCGACGCGCAGCTTGGCCGCATCTGGCAAGCGATCAAGACGGCGAATGCCTGGGATGACACCATCATCGTGCTGACTTCGGACCACGCCGAGATGATGGGCGACCATTTCATGCTGGGCAAAGGCGGCTTCTTCGACGGCAGCTATCGCATCCCATTGATCGTGCGCGACCCGCGTCACGGCAATGCAGCCGGCTCGACCGTCAACCACTTCACCGAGGCCGTCGACATCTTTCCGACTTTGCTCGATCTGCTGGACGCCGACGCCCAGCTGCATCTCGACGGCCGCTCGCTAAAACCGTTCCTGCAAGATGAACCGCCTAAGGATTGGCGCGACGCGGCGCATTGGGAGTTCGACTTCCGCTCGATTGCCAGCGGTGAAGCCGAACGGCATTTCGACATCGGCTCGCGCCAGTGCAACCTCGCCGTCATCCGTACGGAAAAATTCAAATACGTGCATTTCGGCGGCGGCCTGCCGCCGCTGCTCTTCGACATGCAGAAGGATCCGGGCGAACTGGCCAACGTTGCCGCCGACCCGGCCTATCTCAGCGTGCGGCTTGAATTTGCCGAGCGGCTGCTTGCCTGGCGCGCCGAGCATCTCGACCAGTCGCTGGCGCTTGCAGAGCTGACGGGCCAGGGGGTGGTGGGGTATGTGGGCAGGCAGTAGGCAGCAGGCAGCAGGCAGCAGGCAGCAGGCAGCAGAATGTTTCCGGCGGCCTGATGCCTAGTCGCTTGGTTTTTCGCCTACTGCCTAATCCCTACTGCCTATTCCCTTACTGTACCATCATCCGCTGCTGGTCGCGCTTCTCAGCATAGCTGCCCTTGTCATAGGCGGCCTGCGCCTGCAGCTGCTCCTTGGTGAAGTTGGTGTAGAGATATTTGTTGCCGTCCTTGTCGGTCATGAATTTGAGCTTGTCCATGCCGACCGCGACCTCCTTGGCGCCGATGCCTAGAAAGCCGCCGACATCGATGATGACGGCATCCGGCTTGCTGTCGGGCGTGAGCACGACGTCGCCGATCTCGCCGACCTTGGCGTCGTTGGCGCCATAGACGGTGGTGCCCTTCAGGTCGTCGCCTCTGATGTTACCGACCGGCATTTCGGTCAATGTGGACTTGTCGATCGCTGCCGTTTGCGTCGGATCGGTGGCTTTTGTCCCGGCCGGAGCTTCCGCGGTCTTGTCCGCTGGCTGAGCATTGTCAGCCGGTGCAACGGCCGTCGGGGCAGCCGGAGCAGTCGGCTGCGTCGCGTCGGAGGTTGTCGTCACGGGCGCCGGATCATAGGGCTTGCGGTCGAAATCAGGCTGCGCCTGCAGTTCCTCCTTGGTCGTCTGCGCCACCAGCCAGCGATCGCCGTTCTTTTCGGCCCACCGCGCCTTGGCGAAATCATAGGTGACGTTCTTTTCACCCATGCCGAGGAAGCCGCCGACGCCGATCACCAGCGACTGCGCCTTGCCATCCTTGGTCAGCACGATGTCGTTGACGTCGCCGATATTCTGGGCATCGTCGCCAGTGCCATTGTAGACATTCTCGCCGATGATGTTGGTTGCGAGATTGCCGTCAGCGCGTTTCACCGCCGGTTCTGACGGCGCGGCGTTGAGATCAACCGGCTTCTGCGGGTCGTTCTGCGCCGTGGAAGCAGGCGCCGAGGCCGGATCGTAGGGCTTACGGTCGAAGTCGGGCAGCGCCGTCAACGCTTCTTTCGTCGTCTCGGCGACGAGCCAGCGGTCACCATTCCTCTCGACCCATTGCAACTTGCCGTAGTCGAAGGCGACGTTCTTGCTGCCTATGCCGAGGAAGCCGCCAACGCCGATAATGGCGGATTTCGCCTGGCCGTTTTCATCGAGGACGACGTCGCTGACGTCACCGATCTTCTGCGCATCGTCGCCGGTGCCATTGTACACGGACTCGCCGATGATATTGGTCATCAGCGCGCCGTCGGCCTGTTGCGGCGCCGGCGCGATGGTAGCAGGGGCTTCAGCCGGCGCTGGGGTCGTCGCCGGGGTCGTCGTTGACTGCGCAAACGCACCGGTAGCGATCAGCGTTGCCAGTGCGGTCGTCGCGAACAGTGTGCGGATCATGATTAAGTCTCCTCTTGCGTGATCTCATGCGCGCCGCAATCGGCAAACCACTTGCCGGGAGACCGAAGGCGGCGCCTCCAATGGGATCACAACGTTGTGACAAGGCGCTTGTTCCGAAAAAACGGGAGCATCGAAATACCCTGGGCAAGTCCGCGGAATCGCCCGATATTCCCGCCGGCCGATGGAACCTTTGCCAAGCTTGCCCGTTTCAGCCTGCGGCTGGCATACCGGCCTTTAAAAAAGAATACGGAGCGGGGCATGCGATTTGCAGCGGTGCTGAACCGGGACGGCGGCACCTTGCGGACCACCGATCTTTCCGCGCTAACGGACCGCATGCGCCAGACGCTCGAGGCGGCTGGTCACTCCATCGATATCGACATCGTCGCCGGCAAAGAGATTGTCGCGGGGCTCGACAAGGTCGCCGCGCGGCGCGACATCGACGTCGTGCTGGCCGGTGGCGGCGACGGCACCATTTCGGCCGCCGCGGGGCGGCTGATGAATGGCAAGAAGGCGCTGGCCGTCCTGCCTGCAGGAACCATGAACCTGTTTGCCCGCGGCCTTGGAATTCCGCAGACCATCGATGGCGCGCTAAAGTCCTTTGCCGACGGCGAGATCATGGCGGTCGATATCGCGAGCGCGAATGGCCGGCCGTTCGTGCATCAGTTCTCGATCGGCCTGCACGCCAGAATGGTGAAGCTGCGCGACAATATGGAATTTGCCTCGCGCCTGGGAAAGATCCGCGCTTCGGCCAAGGCCGCTTGGACGACGATCAACAATCCTCCAGCCATGAAGGTGACATTGACGGTCGGCGAAGCCGAAATCGTGACCCGCATCAGCGGCATCGGCATTTCCAACAATCTGTTTGGCGAAGGCCATCTGCCTTATGCCGACAATCCTGCCGGCGGCGTGCTCGGCATCTATGTAACCGTGGCGCGGCAGCGTGGCGAGCTGGTCAGGGCGCTCTTCGACATGGCTCGAGGCAGGTGGCGCGACAGCGATCATGTCGAAACTCATCAGGCCGACAAGGCAATCGTGAAGATCCATACAGGGAGCAAGAAATTCGGCGCCGTCATCGACGGCGAACTGGTCAAGCTGGACCGCGAAACGACAATCCAGATCCACCCTGGCGCACTGAACGTCCTGGTTCCGGCGCAAGCCGCCCAGGCGAAGGCCGCCTGATGCGATTACGAATGACGCGGAAAACCCTAGCCGCCCGACTGCCCCTCGCCGGCTGGCGCGCTCTGGTTGGCCGGCGCGCTCTGGCCGGTGGGCTGCCCCTGGCTTTCAGGGGTATCTGGATCGATCTTTTGGCCATAAATCTCGGCCGCTCCCCAAGCAATGAAAGCCAGGAGCAACGCGGCGACCAATATGCGCAGGCCGTGCCAACCCCAGCGCCCCTGACGGGCTTTGTTTTCAGGGGCGATCTTGGTCATCGGCGGCGTTCCTATCGCGCAACCGGGATGGTGGATAAAACCATCGCCGGCGAAACATGGTGGAGTAACGATTGCTTGCTACAAAAGTTCCGGCGCGCGACGGCCGCGCGAGATGCGCGCCACCGCAGGTGGGGCCTGCAAGCGAGGGGGCTTGGTGGATAGCAAGGTGGCGAAGCAGGCTGGTTTGCCGGTTGAGGTCCGCCGCGCCGTGGCGGCGCCGGAGCGGGTTGCCGTACTGCATAGGCTTGACGCGATCGACACCGACTCCGATCCCGACTTCGATCGCATCACCGGCCTTGCCGCAGCCGTGATGCAGGCGCCGATCGCGCTCGTCACGCTGCTCGACACCGAACGACAGTGGTTCAAATCCTGTGTCGGCTTCAACGAGACCGAAACCGCGACCGACATATCGTTCTGCGCCCATACCATTGCCGCCGGCGACGAGCCCATGGTGGTGCCGGATGCCAGCATCGACCCTCGCTTCTCCCGCAACCCGCTGGTCACCGGCGAACACCATGTCCGCTTTTATGTCGGCGCGCCGATGGTGGTTGCCGGCGCGCGCGTCGGTACGGTGTGCGTACTCGACCGGGAGCCGCATGAATTTCCGTCCGCTGCCGCGCTCGATCATTTGAAATCGCTGGCCAGCCTCGCCGCCAGCCTGTTTACCCTCAAGGACGCCACCCGCAGCGGCGCCATTGCCACGGCTGCTTTGGCGCAGGAGGAAAAGCGCCGAGCCATAGCGCTCGACGCCGCCTCGCTCGCCAGTTGGGCCTGGGATATCCGCACCGACATGATCGAATGCGACGTGCGTTTGTCGGAGCTGTTCAACCTGCCGCGTTCGAACCGGCTGCGGGCGCGCGACATTCTGGCCGCCATCGACCCGCGCGACGTCTACCAGACCGAGACGCGCTTTCGCGATGCCCTGACCGGCAGCGACGACTATTTCGGCGAATACCGTGTCAAAGGCTTCGATCCGCCGCGCTGGATAGTCACCCGCGGCCGCGTCATCGAGCGCGACGGCGAAGGCAAGCCGACGCTGATCTTTGGCGTCAACTACGACATCTCGGAACGCAAGCTCGGCGAGGACCGGCAAAGGCTGCTGCTGCGCGAGCTCAACCATCGGGTCAAGAACACGCTGGCGACGGTGCAGGCGCTGGCGACGCAGACCGTTCGCCACGCTCGCCGCCCAAGCGAATTCCTGGAAGCCTTCGGCGCCAGGCTGCAGGCGCTGGGCGCTGCCCATAACCTGCTGTCGGATCGCGAATGGCGCGGCATCGGTATTCGCGAACTGATGCAGATCGAGGTGAAGCCGTTCGATTCGGCAGAACGGCCGCGCATCGTGATGTCCGGTCCGGAGCTGCTGCTTTCGCCCGACCAGGCGGTGGGGCTCGGTTTGATCATGCACGAACTGGCCAGCAACGCGCTGCAATACGGATCGCTGTCGGTTGGCTCGGGGAAGGTCGATGTCGACTGGAAGGCGGCGGGCAAGAAAGGCGCGCGCCGCCTTGTGCTGACTTGGAGCGAAAGCGGTGGGCCGAAAGTCGACCCGCCGGAACGCCAGGGCTTCGGCTCTATCCTGATCCGCCGCAGCCTCGCCAAGGTTTTATCGAGCGAGGTGACCCACGAATTCCGCAGCGAAGGCGTGTTCGCCGAAATATCGATGCCGCTTGAAGATCTGCCGGCCTAAAGCGATTCCAGAAGTGCGAAGCGATTTTCCCGGGAAAAGCGCATCAGCGCCACGCGCTTTAGTCGGCTTCGCTGTCCGGATCGCCCGGATCCGGTTTGACGTTCTCGCGGTAGATGGCATAGGCCGCGAGCGCGATCATCGGGCCGAGAATGACGCCCTTGCCGCCTTTCCCCTTGAGCAAAGCCGGCAGCACGGCAAGCGCCGCAGTGATACCGAGCGCCTTCAGGTCGGCATTGCGCCTTCGCGCACGTCGGCGCGCACGCGTTCCGGCCGCAAGTTGATGAATGAGCACGATAAGCGCGGCCGTTACCAGGAAACCGGCCGCGAAGCCGAGACAGGCGGCCATTGAGCCATAACGGTCAGCCGCCCAGATGTAGGCCGCCCCCAGGAGGAATCCGAGGCCGCACAGGGCAGCCACGGCGGCGAGCCCATAGACGATTGCCGCCGTGCGCGCGCGGCGCATGGCGGCAATGGCTTCACCCGAGGCCAAGGCCGAGATAAGCGGTGCCAGCATGCCCATCTCTGTCGAAACTAGCGCCGGGCAAGAAGCGCAAACAGGAAGCCGACGCCGGCCGCGATCGCCAGTGAAGTGACCGGCTTCTCGCGCACATTGGCCGTGATCTGGGCCTCAAGATCCTTGGCGTTGCCACGCAGGCTGTCGAAGACGGCTTCGCCCTGCGCGCGCAACTGGTCGACGCCTTCAGCAGCAGCGCGCCGCGCCGTGCCGTAACCATGTTCGCCGGTCTTGGCCAATTGCTTGGTCAATTTTTCGATATCCGCCTTCAACTGCCGAATGTCGGCTTCGAGGTCGGCGTTCGTCTGACTTTCGTTGGCGGTTTTTCCTGCGGCAGTTGCCATTCTAAACTCCTTGCGTTTGCTTGGCTTCAAACGCCCGACACACGTCATGGTTCCGAAATCGGAGACCGTATCCATGAAAGGGTGTTTGCAAGTGCGAGTCCAGCCCCAGATGGAGGCCTGCCTGTCAGATCAGTGGCCGACGGCCTTCGCTTAGGCCCTCCCAGCGCGCGAGATCCTTCAGCCCCTCCCCGTCGATCACTTCGCAACCGCCGTCGCGCCAGGCGATCAGCTTGCGATCGATGAGCTTGCGGATCGTCTTGTTGGTGTGGACCAGCGACAGGCCGAGCGTATCGGCGACATGCTGCTGGGTAATCGGGATTTGCACCGGCGCCTTGCCGTTGAGCCCGACTGCCGCCGCGCGGCTGGCGATGAAGGCAATGAGATAGGCGGTGCGCTCGACCGCCGTGCGCCGACCGACGCTGAGCAGGTTCTCGTCCAGCATGCGCTCCTCGCGCGACGCCAGCCAGGTAATGTCGTAAGCAAGGCCCGGATGGTTGCGGTAGAGCTCGTGCAGGTTTTCACGCTCGAAGACGCACAACAGCATGGGCGACAGCGCCTCGACCGAGTGCTGCATTTCGCCCATCAGGCTGCCCTGCAGCCCGATAAGATCGCCGGGCATGGAGTAGTTCAGGATCTGGCGCCTGCCGTCCGACAATAGTTTGTAGCGGAAGGCCCAGCCCGAAAGCACGGTGTAGAGATGAGCACTTTGGCTGCCTTCGACCAGCACTGTGGCGCCCTTGTCGACGGCCAGTTCGCCCTTCTTGAACATGCTGACATAGGCAAGCTCCTGCTTCTCGAATTCCCGGAACACCGGCAATGGCCGAAGCGGGCAGATCTCGCATGGGTACTGACGGCTGGAAAACGAACGACCATTCTGGCCAGACATTTCGATCCCTCTTTCGAAAGTCTCTTGCCAGAGACTGAGTGCTACGCCTTTGCACGGCCGCGGTTCCGCTGCCGATGGCATGTCTTTTTTAAATGACAGGATGGCAAATAGCGATCATGACTCGCTACACTCCACTGAGGCGAATTCGAAGCTCGCTTGTGGAGTAGAGCCGGTGGGCGAACTTTTCGGATTAAGGCCTGACCGATCCCCCAAGGTCCGCGATGCGGTTGACTGGAGTCACTGTACCCGATGCTGCAAGAATTGAGGAGAGATTGCCAAGTGCCGCCATTGCTTGAGGGATTGCGAATTCTTGTCTTGGAGGATGAATTCCTGATCGCCATGGATGTCGAGCAGCTTTGCCGCGACCATGGCGCGAACGACGTAGTGATTGCCCGCGCTCTGGCCGAGATCGATGAGCAGAAGGTCGTTGGCGAGTTCGACGCCGCTATCGTGGACCTCATGCTGGGCGGAACGTCCACACTCGATTTCGCCGCGCGGCTGCGCCAATCGGGCCTGCCGTTTGTCTTTGCCTCCGGCTATTCGGACCCCGATGAGATCAAAGGGTCTTTTCCCGGCATCCGCCTGGTCACCAAGCCTTATTCGGGGACCGATCTCGTCGAGGCTCTGGCGGCGGCCTGCGGCCGCGCGCCAGTCTGAGATATCTTCGATGCGTATGTGTAAAGAGCCCAGGCCCGCAAACGGGGCCTCCGCCGTCAGGCAGCGTTTGAACCCGTCACCTGGGACGAGATCGCGTCCGGCCCGTATTCGTCTTCGCCGGAGATTTTGAGGATCTCCTGCAACCGCGTGCGGGCCCGGCTGACCCGGCTCTTGATCGTTCCGACCGCACAGCCGCAGATTTCGGCGGCCTCTTCATAGGAAAAGCCTGAAGCGCCGATGAGGATGATGGCTTCGCGCTGGTCCTCGGGGAGTTGCTCGAGCGCGCCGCGGAAATCCTTGAGGTCAAGCTGGCCGTGCTGAGCCGGATGAACGGCAAGCCTGGCCGTCATGATGCCGTCGCTGTCCTGCACCTCGCGGCCGCGCTTGCGCATCTGGGAATAGAACTCGTTGCGCAGGATGGTGAACAGCCATGCCTTGAGATTGGTGCCGGGCTGAAAGCTCTCATGCTTGTCCCAAGCCTTGACCAGCGTCTCCTGCACCAGATCGTCGGCCTTGTCGGCATTCTGCGTCAGCGACACGGCAAAAGCCCGCAGGCTCGGGATCGAGCCGAGCAGGTCGGTCTTGAACCCTTGTGAGACAGCTGCCATGCCTCAGTCCTTCTTCTGTGCGGGTTCGGCCTTTTCCAGTTGGCTGAGCAACTGGGCAAAGCGATCCGGCACATTGTCCGAGACCAGCTCGTCATAATATTGTTTGAGTTTACGGCCAATTTCCGAATTCGCCCCGAGCGGGTCGCCGGAATTGGCCCGGCGCCTGTCAGCGGCGCCAGCCAGCGTTTCTTTATTCATGTCCTTCATTTCGCCCTTAAATCCAGCGCCCCGAGCCGCCCCATTACACAACGCAAAGCGGCCCCCTCGTCTGGTTGCCCATCGCACCACAAACGTCGCCCGTGCAGTTTCGTTCCACAAGTGTCGGAACTTTTTCGCAAAACCCGCGTTTGGGTGTTGGGGCTTGCAATCAGCTTGACCTGCAATCTATGCAATCACGTCATCTGAGGGAGACGTCTACCATGAGCCTTTCCGCAACCATCGCTCCGCACCTGCCGTTCCTGCGCCGCTTTTCACGCGCCGTATCCGGATCGCAGGAGAGTGGCGATGCGCTGGTAGCCGCGATGCTCGAAGCCATCATCGCCGACGTCGACATCTTCCCGCAAGCGTCAAGCGACCGCATCGCGCTCTACAAGGTATTCGCCAAACTGTTCACCTCCATTGCCATCCGCGTTCCGCAGGAGCAGGCGCAATCGGCATGGGAGCAGCGCGCCGCCGCCAATCTGAACGCCATTGCGCCACGGCCACGCCAGGCTTTCCTGCTGGTCGCGGTCGAAGGCTTCGGTGAAGACGAGGCAGCTGAAATTCTCGATGTCGACGCCAAGGAATTCTCCGAACTGCTTGCCCAGGCGAGCAACGAGATCTCTCGCCAGGTGGCGACCGATGTGCTGATCATCGAGGACGAGCCGCTGATCGCCATGGACATCGAGGAAATGGTCGAGAGCCTCGGCCACCACGTGGTCGGAACCGCGCGCACCCATACCGAGGCGGTGGCGATGTTCGGCAAGACAAGGCCGAAGATGGTGCTGGCCGACATTCAGCTTGCCGATGGCAGCTCGGGTATCGATGCGGTCAACGAAATCCTGTCGTCGACTTCGGTGCCGGTAATCTTCATCACCGCCTTCCCCGAACGTCTGCTGACCGGCGAGCGGCCTGAACCGGCCTTCCTCGTCACCAAGCCGTTCAATCCCGACATGGTCAAGGCGCTGATCAGCCAAGCGCTGTTCTTCGACCGGCAGGCCAAGGCCGCCGCGTGAAGTAGGGCCTTCAATCTCCAACTTTTCGCCGCCTCGCAGCGTTGGCGGCACTGGCGATCGCCTAACCCGGCGATCGGCGGCTGCCCGTCGCGCCGTATGGCGCTCACGCGCGCGAATCAATTCGCGTCCGGGCCTCTTCCAAAGACCTTCTTTTTCGGCAAATGGTGGAACAAACAGCAATCACTCACGTTCTTGATCCAGTATCGGAAGGAGACAGATCATGCTCTACTGGGCGCTCGTATTTCTCGTCGTGGCGATCATCGCCGGCGCGCTTGGTTTCGGCGGCATCGCCGGTACCTCGGCCGGTATCGCGCAAATATTGTTCTTCATCTTTCTCGCCTTCCTCGTCATCTCGCTTCTGGCCGGCCTGTTCAGACGGGCATCGTAGGAGCGGGCGAAGAACACTGGAAGCCGCACCCCTCAAACGGTTTCCAGCCACCGCCGGGCGATGTCCTCCAACGGGACATCGTCCGGCGGACCTTTTCTGGGGACCTACTCAGGAACTGAGTCCAAGTGAATCGTTCGGTCCTGATCAGGTGGACAGGTGATTGATGCGTTCCATTGGCGGAGGCGAGAGCGGACAGGGCGACGAGGTGATCGCACTGCACCCGGCTGAAAGCGGAATGCAGCTTGGCCGGGCCTTGCTTCACGCTCTGCACAATGCCGGCATTTCCGTCCTCTATCAGGATCGTGAATTGAAGACTGTATGGGCCCGCAACATGCGTGCGCCGTGGGTTTCCGACACAGCCGACAGCAACGGCGCGTTGCCACCGGCGCAAGCTGAGCAAATCGCCGCCGCCAAAAGCAATGTGATCGCTTCCGGCAATCCGGAACGCCTTGAACTGAGTGTTCCCACCAGTGATGGCATGCGCTGGTTCCAGGTATGGGTCGATGCCGATCGGGGCCATCGCGGCGACGTGCAGGGCGTCGTCACCACGATGGTGGAAACCACCGAGCAGAAACGCCGCGAACAGACGCTGAAGACGCTGTTGCGCGAAGTCAGCCACCGCTCCAAGAACCTGTTGGCCATCATCCAGAGTATTGCCACCCAGACCGGCCGCTATTCCGAGACACCCGACGATTTCCTGAAGCGCTTTCGCGGCCGCCTGCAGTCACTGGCTTCCTCCCAGGATCTGGTAACGTCGTCGAACTGGCGGGGTGCAGCACTTCGCGAGCTTATCCGCGGCCAGGTCGTTCGCTACGGCGCCGATCCCGCGCAGAGCCTGCGCTTCAATGGCGTCAACCCCTACCTCAATCCCAACGCCGCCATTCATATCGGACTGGCAATGCACGAACTCGCCGTCAATTCATTCAGCTACGGCGCCCTGGCGCGGCCGGACGGCTTTGTCGAGGTAACCGCCGATCTGTCGAACGTCGCAGAGGCCGCCGACAAGCCGGCTTTGTCGCTGACCTGGGTCGAGGCCATTGTCGCCAATGATAACAGACGCACCGAGAAACGCTTCGGCAGCGTTGCCCTCGAACGTGTCGTGCCGGCATCGCTGAACGGCACGGCGACGCTGGAGATCACCAGTGACCGCCTCGAATATCGCCTGGTGGTTCCGCACGGCAATTTCGAAACCGAATGAGCGGCGGGATTCCTTAACCGGCTGTTCACCATAAAATCCGATGCTGTGGTTCCCAGAGATTGCTGGATCTTGACCGATTCAACCGATGTTCGGCCGCGGCCTGCAACGCAAGTATGGGAGGAATGATCATGACGGTGGCCGATATGAACAGGCTGGAGCAGGCCGCGCGGGTCTCGATGAGCGGCTTTCAGGATCCTGATGCTTCAGCCTCGCCTTTGCAGCACGCCTGGCACCCCTTGCTTCGCTTCGCCGCTGTCGCGCTCGTCGCCGCTGTTGTGCTGATCGTGGCGTCGCAATTGGCCTGAGCCAGATGCTCAGGTTCACGCTGCTCCCAAGCAGCCTGGCTCAGAAGCTGTCCAGCTCGTAGCCGACCAATTATTAACGCCCCTTTCGGCACAGGAACTTTGACGGCTGTGGACCGTTCTTATGGCGAGAGGACGTATCGCCGTGGAACACATCGCCGCTTTGCTTTTGGTAATTGGCTGTTCGAACAACATGACCGAATGTCGTGAACTGCCGGTGCCGGTCAGTGTTTTCGAAACCGCCGAAGCATGCACGGCAGAACGTCCATTCGCTGCCGGCGACGTGCAGGGTCAGGCCGAGCACGTCGTTGCCAAATGTCTTACGGTCGACCCCGCGCTGGAGGATGATTACGACCAGATCGTCTGGAACGTGCGCCCGGACGGCACCCTCGACGCGTCTTTGCAGATTTCCAGTGTCGTGGTCGCGTCGAACGCCACGCGCCGCGAAAAAGACTCTCTTAGCCAACAATAAGATCGAGCGGGCAAAGGCTGCTGTTTCGTGCTAAATAGCGGCTGGAGCTTACTAAAGTGAGGACAAAAGTGAGGAGAGATTCTATGCGGAAATTGATTATTGCCATGGTTGCGGTGGTCGCCGTCAGCGGCTGCAGCACGACCGAGCAGGATGTCGGTGTCGGCGCCGGTGTCGGTGCTTTGGCCGGCGGACTGATCGGCGGCGGCAAGGGTGCGCTGATCGGCGCAGCCGTTGGCGCCGGTTCCGGCCTGCTGGTGCGCAACCTGCGCAACGGCTATTGCCAGTATCGCGACAATCGCGGCCGGCTCTACACCGCTCGCTGCTGATCCGCTTCAAAAGCGTCAGACAATCGCGACGGAGACCGGTCAGCCGGTCTCCGTTTGTTTGACTGCATCAGGCTGCGGGATCCTGATTTCCACCGTAAGCCCATCGATGCGAAAATCTCGGGCAATCGTGCCGCGCAATTCGCGCGTGACATTGAGGTCGATCAGCTTGGTGCCGAAGCCGGTCTTCGCCGGCGCTTCGAGTTCCTTCTGCCCGGCCTCGCGCCAGTTCAGAACCAGCATCCGCTCGGACCCGCGCCCCTCGAACGACCAGTCGACCTTGAGCGCACCCACGGAATTGCCGGCCTCGCCATATTTCAGCGCATTCGTCGCCAGTTCGTGAAAGGTCAGGCCAAGCGCCTGCGTCGTCCTCTCGTCGAGCAGCACCTGAGGCCCTGACAATATCCCTTCCGGAAGCTCCTTGCCGAACACCTGGCCGAGCTCGATGCGCAGCAGGTCGCCAAGATCGGCCTTCTGCCAGCGCGAACGCGTCAGCATATCCTGGGAAGCCGCCATTGCCTGCAGGCGGGCTGAGAAGGAAGTTGAGAACTCCTTCACGTCGGTTGCTTGCGCTGCCGTCTGGCGCGCAATCGCCAGCACCCGCGTGATCGAATTCTTGATCCGATGCTTCATCTCCTGCAGCATCAAATCCTTTTCGAGCAGGCTTTTTTCCGTCGTTTCATGCAGCAGCGACTTGGCGTCGTAGGCGCGCTCCTGGTAGCGCGCCACCAACGCGATGGCCCCGGCCAGAAGCAGGCCGAACAGCCCGAGCATGACCGGAATGGCGCGCGAGGACGGTTGCGAAAATGCACTTGTCGGCCGAAACAGCACCGTCCACGGCCGACCGGCGACGATGATCTTGCGCGTCACCAACAGCCTGTCGCCAAAGCTCGCAACCGGCGGCGTTTCCGACTGGAACAGAAGATTGTCGGCGTCGGCCGTGCCGTCATAGACCGCGGTGTTGACCGGCAGCAAAGGCGTGCGGCTGAGCGCGGTCTGGAACAGGTCGCGGGCGCGGAAGGCCGCGTAGAGAAGGCCTGATGTCGATGATCTGGACGCATTGATACCATCCGGCGCGGTTTCGACATTGAGCCTGACGAAGACCAGGAAACCGGTAAAGGTCTGCGCCGCGCCAGTGTCCTGGCCGAGCTGGACCAGACCGCTTGCGTGCTGTGCGTCATCGGCCATCGCTTTTTCGATCGCCTCGCGCCGCACCGGCTCGGTGAACATGTCGTAGCCGATGGTGGATTCGTTGGCAGGGTCGAGCGGCTCGAACAGCACGACGGGCGTGCGCCATGGCTGTGTCGTGTCCGGATAAACCGTGTGGGCGGCGCCGCGGTCGCGCAACATGTCGCGCTCGACCGCCGCTTCGTCACCGGTCTTGGCCAGCCTGAGATAGCCGATGCCGCGCAGGCCGGCGAAATTGTTATCGACATCGAGGGCGCTGAAGAAGGCCTTGAATTCGCTACCTGAAATCTCGCCATTGCGGGCGTCGAACAGCGCCTGCGTCGAGCGCAGCAGTGACAGATGCAGATCGATACGGCTTTCGATGCGGTTGAGCGCGTCGTCGGCCGTCGCCTCGAACTTGATGCGCGCCGCTTCCTGGGTCGCGAAATAGGCGAAGCCCGCCATCGTCAGGCTGATCAGTGCAACGGCAATGAAGGCAAGGATCGGGAAAAACTTCTTCAACGCAGGCCCATGGACGGTTCGGGATCTTTATGGGCAAGTCGCCGCGGCAAGACAATGGCGCGGCCAAGCCATAATGACAGCTGGCATATCATGCATATTTAGCCGGCTTATCGATCTCGAGCATCAGTGAACATGACAGCTGACGATAGCGTGGTCTCAGGCCGCGATCTTCAGCGCACCCGGACCGGGAATGGCGCCGGGCGGGCACTTTCCCAGGATGATCATGCCGAGCACTTCGTCCTGCGTCACATCGGTGGTGAGCGCGGTGCCGACGACCTGGCCGTTCTTCATTACGCAGACCCGGTCGGCAAGCTCGAACACGTCGTGAATGTCGTGGCTGATCAGGAAAATGCCGATGCCGTCGGCCTTGAGCTGCTTTACCAGTTCGCCGACCTGCGCCGTCTCCTGCGGCCCAAGCGCGGCCGTCGGTTCGTCCATGATCAGGATGCGGGCGTTGAACAGGATGGCGCGTGCGATCGCCACCGACTGGCGCTGGCCGCCCGATAGCTTGATCACGGGCTCCTTGAAGCGCTGGAAGCGCGGATTGAGCCGGCCCATCACCTTGCGCGCCTCGGCCTCCATGGCGACATCGTCGAGTGTCCCCCACGCGGTCATCAGTTCGCGGCCGAGGAAGAGGTTGGCGGCAGCGTCGACATTGTCGGCCAGCGCAAGCGTCTGGTAGATCGTTTCGATGCCGTATTTCTTGGCGTCGCGCGGATTGGAGATCGAGGCCTCCTGGCCGTTGACCAGGATCTGGCCGGCATCGCGCTTGTAGGCTCCCGACAGGATCTTGATCAGCGTCGACTTACCGGCGCCGTTGTGGCCAAGCAGCGCCACCACTTCGCCCGGGAAAAGATCGATGGACGCATCGTCGACGGCGCGAATGCCACCGAACGCGATCGAGATGTTGCGCATGTCGATCAGTGGCGTACCGGTGGGAGCAGTTTTTTCCATAATCGTTCCTCCCTAGACGCGCTTGCGGTAGACGGTGTCGAGCCAGACGGCGATGACCAGGACAGCGCCAACGACAATGCTCTGCAGCGGCGAGTCGATGCCGAGCAGCAACATGCCGGATTGCAGCGACTGCATCAGAAGCGCGCCGAGCATGGCGCCCATCACCGTTCCGGCGCCGCCCGCGAGCGACGTGCCGCCGATGACAGCGGCCGCGATCACCAAAAGCTCGTCCAGTGTGCCCAGCGCATTGGTTGACGCATTGAGACGGGCCGACGAGATCGCCGCGCTGATTGCAGCCAGCACACCCATGATCATGAACACCTTCATGGTCACCCAGCGCGTGTTGATGCCGGCGAGTTCCGCTGCCTCCGGATTGCCGCCGATGGCGAAGACATAGCGGCCGAAACGCGTGCGCTTGGTGATGAACGTCATGATGATGCCGACAATCACCGCCATCAGCACCGGTATGGCGATGCCATGCGCGATGAACAGCCCGCCTTCGGGAACGGTGATGCCGTTCTGCTGTGCGTACTGGCGCACGATGCCGATCGGCCATGGATAGGAATTGGCGATCCACACGGCGCCGAGGATGGCCGCGCAAGCGACCACGCCAAGCAGGGTCTCGGCCCAGACGGGGCGCAGTGGAAAGCTGAAGCGCTTGCGCTGCGAGCGACCGTTGAGCAGCGCGAAGGCGACCGCCGCGCAGGCGACGATGCCGACGATCCAGCTGGCAGCGGCGCCAATCGAGCCGCGTGGTCCGCCGCCCATCAGCTGGAAGGTGGCGTCGAGTGGCGCGACCGTGCGCCCGCTGGTGATGAGCCATGCCATGCCACGCCAGACCAGCAGGCCACCAAGCGTCACGATGAAGGCCGGAACCTGCATATAGGCGATGATGAAGCCCTGGAACGCGCCGATCAGCAGACCAAGCACCACGCCGGCGGCAAGCGCGACGATCCAGAGCCAGGGGTTTCCAAGCTGGAAGCCGATGACGCGAATGAGGAATTCGGCCTGTGCCACGCCCATGATCATGCCGATCACGCCTTCGACGGAGCCCACCGAAAGGTCGATGTTGCGCATGACGATGACCAATACCATGCCGGTAGCCATGATCGCGACCGAGGACGTCTGCACCGACAGGTTCCAAAGATTGCGCGGCGTCAGGAAAAGCCCGCCCGACAGGATATGTATGCCGACCCAGATGACCAGCAGCGCGCCGACCATGCCGAGCATGCGCGTGTCGAGCTCGGTCGCCTTCAGGAACCGGGCGACCGCGCCGAGTTCAGACGCTCGTGCCGTATCGGCCTGCGGATTTGAGGTCGTGTCGGTCATGATGTCCTCCAGCGGCTTGCCGTCTGGCGCGGATGCCGGACCACAGCCTAGAAGTTTGCCGCCGATGGCGGAAACACACAATTCTCGTAGAGAAAACGCCGCGGCTTGACAGCCGCGGCGCCTCATTTCTTCAAGTCGTCGAGATCAGTTGCAAGCCGCGACGCTGCCTGCGGCGACGCCTGTGCAGACTTCGTCCTTCTTGATCCAGCCGGCGTCGATGACGACGTTGAGGTTGTCCTTGGTGATCGCGACGGGGGTCAGGAACAGCGACTTGACGGTGTTGCCGCCAGGCGTGGTGAAGTCCTTGGCGCCGGCAATGTCGCCCGTCTTCTTGCCATCGGCGAGCTGCGAGGCGATCTCGGCGGCGTTCTTGCCGAGTTCGCGCGCGTCCTTCCACACCGACACCGTCTGCGTGCCGAGTGCGATGCGGTTCAGAGCGGCATGGTCGCCATCCTGGCCCGAGACCGGAACCGTTCCGGCGAGGCCCTGCGCCGTCAGCGCGGCGACAACGCCGCCGGCGGTGCCGTCATTCGCCGCAACCACGGCATCGACTTTGTTGTCGTTGGCGGTCAGGAACTGTTCCATGTTCTTCTGGGCGTTGGCCGGCAGCCAGCCATCGGTATAGGCCTCGCCGACATTCTTGATCTTGCCCGAGTCGATGGCCTCCTTGAGCACTTCCATCGAGCCCGAGAACAGGAAATCGGCATTCGGATCCGAGCCAGAGCCCTTGATGAAGACATAGTTGCCCTCGGGCTTCGCCTTGAACACTTCACGGGCCTGCATGCGGCCGACTTCCTTGTTGTCGAAGGTCAGGTAGAAGACGTCCTTGTTCTCGATCAGGCGGTCATAGCCGACGACCGGAATGCCTTCGTCCAGGGCCTTCTGCACCGCCGGGCCGATGGCCGAGGCGTCCTGCGCCAGGATGATCAGCGAGTTGGCGCCTTGCGAGATCAGGCTTTCGACGTCGGTCAGCTGCTTGCCGGGATTGGACTGCGCGTCGGCGGAAATGTACTTGTCGCCGGCAGCCTCGATCGCCGTTTTCATCGCCGCCTCGTCCGTCTTCCAGCGCTCTTCCTGGAAGTTCGACCACGACACGCCGATGACCTTGTCCTTCGCCTGCGCGACCGACATCAGCGCCAGCGACATGGCGACACCCGCCAGCATGGCGGCTGCAAATCTGTTCATCATAATCCTCCCTGCGCCGCGTGCGGCGCGACAAAACTGGCCCGAGGGCCGGCACACAGAGGCCCTATTTTTTCGAGCCTCGAAAAAATACTGGCTCAATGATAAGGCGCTGTCAACATCGATTCTGATGGATTCTGATGGCCGTGCCGAATTTTTTCGAGGTCCGCAATAAACAATGACAGGGCTGCCGGCGTCTGCCAATATTTGGCTGGTGCCGTCGAACGCCTTCACTATCATGAGGCGCGAGGAGGCCGGGAGGAAACAAATGTCGGTTGGAATCCGCCACGACGATCTGCGCCGTCGCAACCGTGCGATGGTGATTTCAGCCGTGCGCCGGGCCGGCCAGCCGTCGCGGACCGAGATTGCGGCGACCACCGGCCTCAGCCACTCGACCATATCGGCAATCTCGTCTGATCTGATTCAAGAAGGCATCCTGATTGAAGGCAAACCTGGCGAGACCGGCGCACTGAAACGCGGCCGGCCGCAGGTGGGCCTTGGTCTCAACCCGGAAGCGGCGGCGGTGATGACCGTCGTGCTGTCGCTCAATTTCCTGTCCGTCACCGTCATCGACTATGCCGGCCACGTCGTCGCCGAGGAACAGCGCCGGCTGGACACGCTGACCAAGCCGCGCGACGAGCTGATTGGCGAATGCGTAGCAATCGTCCGGCGGCGGCTTGAGGATCCCGACCTCGATGTCCAGAGCATCGCCCGCATTGCCATGGGCATCCAGGGCATCACCGATTCGCAGGCGCGCGCCATGCTGTGGTCGCCGATCACGCCACTGACCGACATTGCCTTCGCCGACATGTTGGAAGCGGAATTCGGCATTCCTGCCACCATGGAGAACGATTGCAACATGATGGCGGTGGCGCTGCAATGGCGCCAGCCCGAGCGCTACCGCGACAATTTTATCGCCATCCTCTTGTCGCACGGCATCGGCATGGGCCTGGTGCTGAAAGGCGAACTGTTCACCGGCACCCATTCCTCGGGCGGCGAGTTCGGCCACATGATCCACCGTCCGGGCGGCGCGCTCTGCCGCTGCGGGCGGCGCGGCTGCGTCGAGGCCTATGCCGGAAACTACGCCATCTGGCGCAGCGCCAAAATGATGAGCGAAGATGCCGAGCCGGTCGATATCGGCGACGCTGATATGCGCGCACTCGCCGCGCGCGCCCGCGAAACCGATGGCCCGGAGCGCGAAGCCTATCGCAGGGCCGGTGAGGCGCTCGGCTTCGGCCTCGGCAGCCTGTTTGCGCTGATCGACCCGGCCCCCGTCGCCATGGTCGGCGTCAGCGCCGCCGCGTTCGACCTGATCGAACCGGCATTGCGCGAAGCGATCGCCCAGACCGCCGGCGGCCAGCACTCGAAGTCGATCTCCTTCGACACCGAGCCCAACGAGCTGCCGCTGATCCGCGAAGGCTGTGCCATGCGCGCGCTCGGCTTCGTCGATCAGGAGATTTTTGCGCCGGGTATTCAGCCCAAATCCGGCAAGCATGTCGCGTGAATGGCCGGCAACGGCGCGACGCGCAGCATCCTAGTCTTCCCTGATCGCGTAGCCGGCGCCGCGAATGGTACGGATGACATCCGGCATGCGGCCGTTGTTGACCGCTTTGCGTAAGCGCCCGACATGGACGTCGACGGTTCGCTCGTCGATATAGATCGTCTCGCCCCAGACATTGTCGAGCAGTTGGCTGCGCGAGAACACGCGGCCGGGATGGCGCATCATGAATTCGAGCAGCCGGAACTCGGTCGGTCCGAGCCTGATCTCGCTCTTCTTGCGGTAGACCCGGTGCGATTCTCGGTCGAGCACGATGTCGCCGACCTTGAGCACGCTGGACAGCACTTCCGGCTTGGCCCGGCGCAGCAGCGCCTTCACGCGCGCCATGAACTCCGGCGTCGAGAATGGCTTGACCAGATAGTCGTCGGCGCCGGTGGACAGGCCGCGCACGCGATCGCTTTCCTCACCGCGCGCGGTCAGCATGATGATCGGCAGCCGCTCGGTTTCGGGCCGCACTCTAAGCCGCCGGCAGAGCTCGATGCCGGAGACAGCCGGCACCATCCAGTCGAGCACCAGGAGATCGGGCACGTTTTCCTGCAGGCGGATCTCGGCCTCGTCCCCGCGTGTCACCACCTCGACCTGATAGCCTTCGGATTCGAGGTTGTAGCGGAGGAGAACGCCTAGCGGCTCCTCGTCCTCCACGACCATGATGCGTGGCGCGATCATAGGCAGTTCACCCTCATCAGGCCGGCGTGGCCATCGCCGTCTCGTCCTGCTTCGGACGATTGGCGGGCAATTGCTGGCCGGTCAGCACATAATACGCATTTTCGGCGATGTTGGTGACATGATCGCCGATGCGCTCAAGATTCTTGGCGCAGAACAAGAGATGCGTGCAGGCGGTGATGTTGCGAGGGTCTTCCATCATGTAGGTCAAAAGCTCACGAAACACGGACGTGTATTTGACGTCGATGCGCTCGTCGTCATTCCTGAGTTTTGCAAGAGCTGCCGCATCGGTGGCGGCATATTCCTCGACGACGCCTTGCACCTGGATCAGCACCAGTTGCGCCATGGCATCGATGGAGTGCGAGAGGTCGCGCGGCGTGACGCTCAAGCCTACGGTGCCGACGCGTTTGGCGATGTTCTTGGCGAGATCGCCGATGCGCTCGAGGTCGCCCGCCATGCGGATCGAGCCGACCACGGCGCGCAGATCGTTGGCCATCGGCTGGCGCTTGGCGATCAGCGTGATGGCGCGGTCGTCCAGTTCGCGCTGGCGCGCATCCATGATGGCGTCGTCGGAAACGACACGCTGTGCCAGCGCATTGTCCGAATTGAGCAGCGCCCTGGTCGAGCCGCTGACCATCGAGCCTGCCAGATCGCCCATGTCGCGGATCAGCTTGCTGATCTGCCCGAGCTCTTCATCGAAGGAGGCGACGGTATGTTCACCCATGATCTTGGTCCTCGTGCCTGAAAATTCACCCGCCGGACGGCTCAGCCGAAGCGGCCGGTAATGTAGTCCTGGGTGCGCTTGTCGTCGGGGTTGGTGAACATCTTGTCGGTGGCGCCCTCCTCGACGAGATAGCCGAGATGGAACATCGCCGTGCGCTGCGACACGCGCGCCGCCTGCTGCATCGAGTGGGTGACGATGACGATCGTGTAGTTCTGGCGCAGTTCGTCGATCAGCTCCTCGACACGGGCGGTGGCGATCGGATCGAGCGCCGAGCAGGGCTCGTCCATCAGGATCACCTCCGGCGACACGGCGATGGCGCGCGCGATGCACAGGCGCTGCTGCTGGCCGCCGGACAGGCCGGTGCCGGGCTCCTGCAGGCGGTCCTTGACCTCGTTCCAGATCGCAGCCTTCTTCAGGCTCTGCTCGACGATCTGGTCCATGTCGGACTTGCGCTTGGCCAGCCCATGGATGCGCGGGCCGTAGGCGACGTTCTCGTAGATCGACTTCGGGAACGGGTTGGGTTTCTGGAACACCATGCCGACGCGGGCGCGCAGTTCGACGACATCGATGTTCTTGTCGTAGATGTCGTCTTCATCGAGCGTGATCTTGCCGGTCACCCGCGCCGAATCGATGGTGTCGTTCATGCGGTTGAGGCAGCGCAGGAAGGTCGACTTGCCGCAGCCGGACGGGCCGATCAGCGCCGTCACCTGGTTCTGAAGCACGTCGAGATTGACGTCGAACAACGCCTGCTTCTCGCCGTAGAAGACGCCGACCTTGTCGCCGCGCATCTTGATGACTTCGTTCGACTTGGCGTTCATTTTGTCGCCCACTGCATTTTCAAGGGACTGTTCGGTCATGATGTTCATACCAAATTGCCTTTTTTCTACCAGCGCCGCTCGAACCGGCGCCGAAGCACGATCGCGGTGATGTTCATGGCCATGAGGAAGACGAGCAGGATGATGATGGCGCCGGACATGCGCTCGACAAAAGCGCGCTCAGCCTCGTTTGCCCACATATAAATCTGCACCGGCAGCGCGGTCGCCGGATCGAAAGGCGTCGTCGGATAATCGGCGACGAAAGCGACCATGCCGATCAAGAGCAGCGGTGCTGTCTCGCCGAGCGCACGCGCCAGGCCGATGATGGTGCCGGTAAGGATGCCCGGAGCGGCAAGCGGCAGGATGTGGTGGAACACCATCTGCATCTTGGAGGCGCCGAGGCCGAGCGCCGCCGAGCGGATCGACGGCGGCACCGCGGCAAGGGCGGCGCGCGTGGCGATGATGATGGTCGGCAGCGTCATCAGCGTCAGCACCAGGCCGCCGACGAAGGAAGCCGAGCGCGGCATGCCTAGGAAGTTGATGAACACGGCAAGGCCGAGCAGGCCGAAGACGATCGACGGCACCGCCGCGAGATTGTTGATGTTGACCTCGATCAGGTCGGTGAAGCGGTTCTTCTTGGCGAATTCCTCGAGATAGATCGAGGCGGCGACGCCGATCGGCAGCGCCAGCAACAGCACGATCACCATCATGTAGAACGACCCGATGATGGCCACGCCCATGCCCGACGTCTCGGGCCGGCTGGAGGCGCCATAGCTGAACAGGCCGGTGTTGAAATGCTCGGCCATCACGCCGTCGGCCTTGAGTTTGTTCATCCAGTCGATCTGCTGGTTGGACACCTTGCGGCGCGCTTCGTCGACGCCGAGGTCGATCTGGCCCTTGAAGGCCGAGTCGAGATTGGCGGCGGCCAGGATGTCGACGTCACGCGTCGTGCCGATCACCGACGGATCGGCGGAGACGATGTCGCGCAGCTGGACCCGCGCGCCTTCCGACAGGAAGCCCTTGAGCTTCAGCATCATCGGCTTGTTGGCCGGATCGATGCCGAGCTTGGCCACCAGCGCGTTTTCGGCGAGCTTGGGATAGTTCGCCTTGATCAGCACGGTAGGGTCGGTGGCGCGCTTGCCGGAGGGATCGATCACCTTCTCGTCGAAGGTGACCGGCAGCGTCACCGTCGTCTGCCAGAAGGCGGTGTAGCCTTTCGAGACGATGGTGATCAGCATGATGGCCAGGAACGCCAGGCCGACCGAGATCGCAATCACGCCATAGATGCGGAACCGGCGTTCGGCGGCATAGCGCGCCTTCAGCCCGATGTCGCGGCGCGGACGCGCGACGGCACCCGCCATCGTGTCCAGGGGGATGTCGGTCATTCGTACTGCTCCCGGTACTTGCGCACGATGTAGAGGGCGACGATGTTCATCACCAGCGTCAGCGCGAACAGCGTCAGGCCGAGCGCGAAGGCGACCAGCGTCTGCGGTGAGTTGAACTCGAGATCGCCGGTCAGCTGGTTGACAATCTTGACGGTGATGGTCGTCATCGCCTCGAACGGATTGGCCGTCAGATTGGCGGCGACGCCCGCCGCCAGCACGACGATCATCGTCTCGCCGATGGCGCGCGACGCCGTCAACAGGATGGCGCCGACGATGCCGGGCAGTGCCGCCGGCAGGATCACCCGTTTGATCGTCTCGGAGCGCGTGGCACCGAGGCCGAGCGAGCCGTCACTCATTGCGCGCGGCACCGCGGTGATGATGTCGTCGGACAAAGAGGACACGACCGGGATCAGCATGACGCCCATCACCAGGCCGGCGGTGAAGATGCTCTGGCCCTGGATGAAGGGAGAGCCGCCGGTGAGGGCTGCCGAGAGGTCGCGCAGGAACGGTCCGAGCGTGACCACGGCGAAGATGCCGTAGACGATGGTCGGGATGCCGGCCAGCAGTTCAAGCGCGGGCTTGACCACCGACCGGACGCTGCGCGAGGCGTATTCGGACATGTAGACCGCCGACATCAGCCCGACCGGCACTGCGACCAGAAGCGCAACGGCGGCGATGTAGAGCGTGCCGGCGAGTAGCGGGATCAGGCCGAACTGACCCTGGCTGCCGCCGGAACCGGCGGCGGCGAAACGCGGATCCCACACCGTGCCGAAGAAGAAGCTCATCGGCGATACGCTTTCGAAGAAGGTGATGGTCTGGAACAGCATCGACAGCACGATGCCGACCGTGGTCAGGATGGCGATGGTCGAGGCCGCAAGCAGCCCCCACAGCATCAGCTTCTCGACATTGTTGCGCGCCCTGGCGCGCGGCGCGATCTGCCTCAGCGCATAGAAGGCGCCGGCGACCGACAGCGCGAAGGTCAGCACGGCGCCGAACAGGCCGAGCCGGTCCTGGACCTGGTTCGCCTCGACCGCGATCGGGATCATATAGTCCTGTGTGTCGCTGGCCAGTGCCACGCCCTTGGCGGCGAGCAGCGGCTGCAATTCGGCGAAAGTAGCGGGAAGTGCGGTATCGCCATCGAGCCGGCGCAAGCCCTTGGCCAGGCTCTTCACCAGGCTGGCGTCGAGCGCTTCGCTGGCGACCTTTGTGTCGGTGGTGCGCTCGGGCAAAGCGGCATGGATATGCCGGTCGAGATAGAAGGAAGAGCCGATATCCCAGACGGCGAGCAAAAGGACGGCAGGCAGGACCGCGAGCAGAAAGGCCCACCAGCCATGATAATGCGCGCGCGAATGCGGCTTGACCTTGCCGGTATCCTGCGCCGCGGCGCCCTGGCGGCCGACCACAAAAGCGACCACGCCTATGGCGATGACTATGGAGAGTACGAGCAAGGACGACATAACCCACCCCAGGGAAAATTCAGATCGCCGCCGCCGTTGCGGCAAGCGGCGAAATCAGGGCGCGGAGTTCATCCGCGCCCTGATCCGTTCGTTGATTACATTGTCTTTCCGGCGGCGAAGGCGTCGCGCTGGCCCTGACGTTCGGCGTCGGGAGCGGAAACCAGGCCGTACTGGGCGAGCGGGCTTTCCGGGCCGATCATCTGGTCATCAAGGAAGAACTCGACATATTCCTTGAGGCCGGGAACGACGCCCAGATGCGCCTTCTTGACGTAGAAGAACAACGGCCGCGACACGGGGTACGTGCCATCGGCGATGGTCTGCGTCGAAGGCACGATGCCTTCCACGGTAGCGACCTTCAGCTTGTCGGCATTGTTCTCGTAGAAGGCGAGGCCGAACACGCCAACGCCGGTCTTGTTGGAGTCGATGCGGGCCAGCGTCTCGGTGTAGTCGCCGTCAATGTCGACAGCCTTGCCGTCCTTGCGGATGGCGATGCAGGTCTTGCCGATTTCCTTGTCGTCGGCGATGCCGGCAGCCTTCAAAGCGGCCTTGTCGCAGCCGGCGTCGAGCAGCTTGGTCTCGAACACTTCACGGGTGCCGTGCTTCTCACCCGGAATATAGGCGGCGATATCCCAGTCGGGCAGCTTCGGATTGACCTGGTTCCACTTGGTGTTCGGGTTGTCGACCAGCTTGCCGTCGACCACCAGCTTGGCGGCGAGCGCCTTGTAGATGTCGGCGGGAACCAGCGCCCAATCCGGACCCTTGATGTCGGTGGCAAAGACGATGCCGTCATAGCCGATGCGGACTTCCTGGACGTCCTTGACGCCGGCGTCGGCGCAGGACTTCAGCTCGTCTTTCTTGATCGGACGCGAGGAGTTGGCGATGTCGATAGTGTCTTCGCCGACGCCCTTGCAGAATTCCTTGATGCCGGCGCCGCTGCCGCCGGACTCGACCACCGGGGTCTTGAAGTTGGTGAAGGTTTCGCCGAACTGCTCGGCGACGATCTTGGCGTAAGGCAGCACGGTCGACGAACCGGCGACCTGGATCTGGTCACGCGCAGCGGCGACACCGGACGATGCGGCGAACGCTACCGCCACGGCCGATGCCGTAACGAGGAATTTCTTCATGTGGCCTGCTCCTGTTCGGAAGATGGTCTCTTGGCGCCCTCTTCAAACCGGCGCCCGCTGAGGCCAATAGCCTTCGATTATTACAGTCGCATGACAGTTTCGTGTCAGCCCGGTAACGTCGCACAGACGCCTCGTGAGCCGCAGCCTTTAAGCCGGTTTGTGGGGATGGAAGTTGCCGCTGGAATCAGACGCTTGCGCGATTCGTGCTGGCATCAAGTCCCGGCACACCGCAGGCCGCGATGCCGAGAAAGAAAAACCGGACGGGAGCGCGTTGCCCGTGGCCAGAGCGAATTTTGGCCGAGCCATCGCCAAAAACAGGTCCGTTGGGGTAGATTCGACGCTGTTTCTTGTCGGCGGTCGCTTGCTCCCGCCCGTAACTGAATGAGCGGTTTCGTTGCGACCATTGTCCTGACTGGGCGCCAGCTTTGATATGGTGCGATCGCACCATAGCCTTGGCTGTTGCGGCGCGGCCGAATCCCGGCGGCGCCGCAGGTTGCTATCCAGCGTCTCGTTGGGCTTCGCCTGATATGCCGACCCAGCGCTCGACCTTTTCGAGCAGCGCCCTGGGGCTGATCGGCTTGGGCAAATAGTCATCCATGCCGGCTTCCAGGCAGCGCTCGCGGTCGCCCTTCAAGGCATGCGCGGTGACGCCGACGATCGGGATATGCATACCCGTATGTTCTTCAAGCCGGCGAATTGCGGCGGTGGCCTCGAGCCCGTTCATCTCCGGCATCGAGACGTCCATCAGGATCATGCGCGGATTAAGCCGGCCGAAGGCGTCGAGCGCCTTGCGCCCGTTGCCGACGATTTCGAAACTGTAGCCGGTTTCGCCGATTATCTGGGTGAACACCATCTGGTTTACTTCATTGTCCTCCGCAACGAGGATGTCGAGCCGGCGTTCATCCCCGGCGGCCCGGGCGCGGGCACGAACCGGCGGCGGTTGCAGCAGGGCCCGTTCCGAGGCAGCGAGCGGCGGCTTTGCCGGCGACGGTTCGTTCCTGCCGCCGCCGGAACCGCTGCTTGCCGCCGGCAGCACACGGCCGCCCGTGATATTGTGATGGTGGCGCTGGATGGTGGCGACCAGCGTTTCCAGAAGCACCGAGGAGCGCGCCGGCTTGATCAGCTGGGCGTCGATGCCGAGATCGCGATAGCTGGTGTTGGCGAGCGACTGGTCGACCGAAGTCAGCATGATGATCGGCGTGTCGGCCAGCCCTGCGGTGTTGCGCACGACGCGCGCCATTTCGGCGCCGCTCATCCCCGGCATCTGATAATCGAGCACGACGCAGTCGACCGGCACGCCGTAGGCAGCCGCGGCGACCAGCACCTTCAGCCCTTCGGGTCCGCTTTCGGCGGCGCAGGAATCGAAGGTCCATGACGCCATCTGCTCGCTCAGGATCGATCGATTCACGGCATTGTCGTCAACGATCAGCACCCGTGAGCCGGTCACATCGACCGGCATGATCCGCCGTCCGGTCTGTTCCTCGGCCCTGGGCAATGTCACGGTGAACCAGAAGGTCGAGCCCTTGCCTTCGGCGCTCTCGACACCGATCTCGCCGCCCATCAACTCGACCAGCCGCGAGGTGATGGCGAGCCCGAGCCCTGTGCCTTCGTGGCGTCTCGTCGACGAGGTGTCGGCCTGACTGAATTTTTCGAAGACGAGCTTCAGTTTCTGCTGCGGAATGCCGATGCCGGTGTCGGTGACCGAAACGGTAAGCTTTGTCCCCGTCGGCCCCCTTTGTCCCGTCACGTCGACCAGCACGTGGCCTTCGTCGGTAAACTTCACCGCGTTGCCGACCAGATTGGTGACGATCTGTCTGATGCGACCGACATCGCCGACGAACAGGCTTTCCAGGCCCGGC
The DNA here is from genome assembly GCF_000502815.1 of Mesorhizobium sp. LSJC269B00. Classification (NCBI taxonomy): domain Bacteria; kingdom Pseudomonadati; phylum Pseudomonadota; class Alphaproteobacteria; order Hyphomicrobiales; family Phyllobacteriaceae; genus Mesorhizobium; species Mesorhizobium sp. LSJC269B00. Next base: position 79,855 of record NZ_AYVN01000016.1, on the reverse strand, counting down.
TCGACGCGCACGATGAGTTCAAGGTCCTTCTCCTTGGCGCGCGTCGATATCAGCGTCGCCACATCCTCGATCGCTTCGGGCAGGTTGAAGGGCGCAGGGTCGAGCACCAGCTGTCCGGCATCGATCTTGGAGAAGTCCAGTATGTCGTTGATGATGGTCAAGAGCGCGTTACCCGACTTGACGATGATATCGGTGAACGTCTTCTGCTTGGGATCGAGGTCGGATTTGGCCAGCAACTCGGCCATGCCGAGTACGCCGTTCATCGGCGTGCGGATTTCGTGGCTCATATTGGCCAGGAATTCCGACTTGGCGCGGTCGGCCAACACGGCGCGCTGCCGCGCCTCGCGCAGTTCGGCCTCGCGCAGCTTCAGTTCGGTGATGTCGGTGGTCGACCCAATCAGATAGAGCGAACCATCGGACGCGATCATCGCGCCCTTGCGGGCGAACTGGTGGCGCACGCTGCCGTCGGCAAGCGTCACCGTTTCCTCGATCTCCTGTGTATCGCCTGTGCGCAGCACGGCGAGATCGCTGTTGACGAAGGCTTCGCCGTCCTCGCCGAAAATCTCGATGTCCGTCTTGCCGATCGCGTCTTCCCTGCGGAGGCCGGTGAGGTCGCACCAGCCCTTGTTGACGTAGAACTGCCTGAGGTCGGAGCGCTTGGCGTAGATCGACACCGGCACGTTGTCGATGAGATTGCGGAACACCTCGTTCTCGCGCATGCTCTCTTCCAACGCCTGCTCGCGCGCCTTGACGTCGGTGATGTCGGTGCTGGACCCGACCAGGTGCACCGACCCATCGAGCGCCACCAGCCGGCTCTTGCGCGTCATCAATTGCCGCACCGTGCCGTCGCGATGGGTAACGGGCTCCTCGATCTCGCGGCCGCGGCCGGTGACGACGACCTGGGTGTCGTCATGGGTGTAGGTTTCGGCGTCGTCTATGCCGAAAAGCTGGAGATCGGTTCGGCCGATGACCTCCTCCTTGGGGATGCCCGTCAGCGCGCACCAGGCCTTGTTGACGAATTCCATGCTCAGATCCTGCGCCTTGATGAAGGCGGCGACCGGCAGTTCGTCCATGACGTGGCGGAACAGGTCGATCTGGCGCATGCTTTCCTGCAGCGCCTTTTCGCGGCTCTTGATCTCCGAGATGTCGACGCGCACGCCGATGAAGGTGCCGTCCTCGGTGCGCATATCGTAGACCTGATACCAGCGGCCGTCGGGATTGCACCGTTCGTAGGAGGAGTTCGGCAGGCGGTAGCGGGCGAGAATGGCATCCAGCCAGATGTCTCGATCGCCGTCATAGAGCTTGTCGGTCTCCGGATCGCCACTGAAGCGGAAATATCCCACGGAATGTCCAAGTTCCAACGCCTCGCGGAAGGTGCGGCCGGGCTGCCATGCCGGTTTCAGCGCCGGCAGCGTGTCCTGCAGCTTGCGATTGGCAAAGATGAACTTGTCGTCGCGGTCATAGATGATGACGGCCGCCGGCAGCGACTCCAGCACCGTGGCGAGGTTCTTGCGCGCGTCCTCGGCCTCGGTCTCGCGGCGCTTCATGTCGGAAATGTCGAACAGGAAACCGGCGACATAGTTGCGGCCACTGGGCATGCCGACGCGGTTCTTGCGCACGATGCGCGAGCGGCTGGCGCCCTCGGCGTCGAAAGTCTCCTCGACCTCGTAGGGCGTGCCGGTCGCCAGCACGGCGCGTTCGCTGTCTTCGAATTGCGCGGCGTCCTTTTGCTTGAGGAAGTCGCCGCCGGGCCTGCCCAGCATCGCTTGCGGGCTCTGTCCGAACAGTGCCGAAAACGCCTCATTGACGAAGACGAAACGCAGATTGTCGTCCTTGACGAAGATCGGGTCCTTGACGCCGTTGATCACCGCCTCGGCCAGCCGCGATTTCTCCAGCGCTTGGGCGAGTTCAGCCTCGCGATCCTTCATGTTGGTGACGTCGACATAGGAGATCAGCCTTTTGCCGCCGGCGAGCGGCGCCAGCGAGGCAATCAGCGTACGGCCGTCATTGCGTGGCAGTTGCCTTGAGCCCACCAGGCCAGCCGAGATTTCTGCTTCGCGCTCGGCGATGTGGTCCTGCCATTCCGCATCGTCAGCACCGTACGGGTCCATATCGCGGCTGGCCTGCATCAGTTCGCGGAAGCCGCAGCCGATGCCGGCGCGCCGGGGATCGATTTCCCAGAAATCATAGAAGGCGCGGTTGATCACCTCCGCGCGCATGTCGGCATCGAGGACGAGCACGCCGATCGGCATCTGGTCGACCATCGTGCGAAGATTGGCGAAGGTCTCGGTGATCTTGGCGTTGGCACTCTCGATCTCGGCGTCGCGACGCTTGAGCTCGGAGACGTCGTAGTAGGTCAACAGCCGCTTGCCGCCGGACAACGCCGTCACGGAGAACATCATCGTCCTGCCATTGGCATGGAGAAATTCGCGTGGCGCAACCGAGCCGGCGCTGATCTCCTCGATGCGGGTGGCGAGGTAGTGCTGCCACTGCTGTTCATCGAGATCGCCGTAGATGCCGTTGCGGCGGTTGAGTTCCATCAACAGGCTGAACGGCGCGCCGACCGTGACGGCGCCGTCGGGAATCCTGGAGAGCTCGCGATAGGCCTTGTTGACGATGAGCGTGTCGAACTTCGCGTCAAGCACCACGACGCCCATATGCATGGCATCCATTGTCCGCTCGAGATCGGCGAGGTGCTGCGTAGCCTCGCCGGCCGGCGGATCGCTCTCGTCCTGCCGCAGTTCGTCCAGCGCACCGGCCAGTGCCGTGACGTTGCGGCCGATGCCGCGATAGCCGATGAATTCGCCTTCGCCGTCGAACCGCGGGGAACCGGTGATCGAAACCCAGCGGCAGCCGGGACGGCCGCCCTTCAACTCATAAACAAAGTCGCGAAACGGCCGATGCGCCTGCAGATCCTCCAGATGCGCGGCGGCGTGTCGATTGCCGTGCACCATCTGCTTGAGGAAATCGAAGCGGAAACGGCCAAGAATGCTGGCGGGATCGATGCCGGTGGCGGCCTGGTAGTTCTCCGAAAGCCAGGAAAAGCGCAGCTCGGCGTCGGTCTCCCAGACCCAGTCGGCGCCGGCCCCGACCAGTTCGCGCAGCGCTTCGGGCGAACCCCCGACGGACGTATCCTCGCCGTTCACCACCCCTTTTCGGGAACCGCGTCCGCCGCGTGTTCCAACAGTCCCGTCAGCCATCCCGTTCCCACCCCGAAAGCCAAGGCCGAACCCCCTCAGCGGTTCGCCGGCGGAATGTGCCCGAGAAGCATTAATGATCCGCTAACCATAACCAATCCAGACTGCGGCCAGAGCCACATTGCCCTGCGGTATTCCGCCGGTTGTCGGCGGAACCCCGGCCGGGCTATAAGTCGGCGGGGGTGTTGCTGATGACCGGTTGGATCGTGCCTTGTTTCCTGTGCATGGCGCTGCTTGCGGGCAGCGGCTGCGCACGCAGCTATGACGGCACGGTGGTGATCCCGAAGCCGCTCGATATCAGGCGGGTCTGGGATCGCGATCCGTCGCAGACTGAGGCCAGCCGGATGCAGGCGGCAGCCGGTGTGTTTCCGACGCCGCCGCCGCAGGAGCCCTACCGGCCCGCGGCACGCAGGCACACGACACAAATAGCTGCGCCAAGGCGGCACGTCAGGTCCAGCCCTCCCAGCATGGCTTCCGAACCGGCCAATCCGCTCACCTGCAAGAATGTCAGCGAACCCGGCAAACGCTACAGGATGGTTTGCGAATAGCTGGTACTAGTGCAATTCCAGGAAAAGTGTGAAACGGTTTTCCGTCCGGAATTGCGTAAAACAAAGACATAGAGCGGTTCGCCGTTTCGGTGAAACGGTGAAACGCTCTAGGCGCAGGTTACTCCGCCGGGAAGAAAGCCGGCCCGACCACCCTGACCGGCCGCGAGCCGGCCAATGGCTCGACCGATTGTCGCTGGGCGGCGCCCCTGGCCTCTGCAGCGTCTGCGCCAGGCTGGAGAAGTTGCGCCACGGTGCCAAGATCCGGCTTCGCTGACGGCAAAGGAATGATCGCGTTGGCCATATTGGCTGGCGTCACCGTGCGCGCTCTCAGCTCGGCAACGCGCCGGTGATAGCGCTTGAGGTCGCAGGCCCTGAAGTTCGCATCATTGCGATATTTGAAGGCCGTCGGCAGGTCCTTGTAGGATGTGCGCGTATCGAGCGCGACCATCTCTTCGGTTTCAAGGCTTGGATCACTGAGCGTGTACAGGTCGACGCCGGCATCGTCGCAGATGTAGCGGCACTGATCGACCATCTCCTTGACATCGCCGCCTTGCACGAACTGCGATTTCGGCGCCGGGAAGAAATAGCCGTCGGAGAGACGAACGCAAAACAGCATCGAATTGCTGCCGATCATGGCGCCAGCCGGACGCTGTCTTGTTGCCCGGCGGCGGGCGTGCAGCCGAGCGCGACGAGCCTGGCCTGCAGTCCGGACGCATCCCGGCGCGAAATCGCGGCGCCGGCGATCTGGCGTTGCACCTGTGTGCGGCTTTTGGCGAGGTCGGCGCAAGCATTGAAGAAGCCCCCCACCGCACTTTGCGCCGTGCACCGGCGTTGCCTCTCCAGCCCCTGGATCGCCGCAAGCTGGCGACGCAGCTGCGCAAGCTCGGAGCTGATCCCGCCGCTGCGGCCGGACGGTGCCAGCTGGCTCCTGAGCGCGGCGCATGGATCGGCAAGGGAAGCCGAAATGCCGAGGACGCTTGCCGACACCAGTGCAAAGGTCACTACAAGCCACAAACGCATCATCGGCGACACCTGGTCCTTGTACCCCTGTGGAGCCGATCGCCGCTCCAGCCGATTGAGCCTCAATGCGTGAGGTAAGTCTAATTCAAGAGACGCCAGCAACCGCCAGGTATTTTATGCCGAGTGTATTATGCCGGTTCCTGTAAATTCGCTATTACACTTTTGTTTCAAGATTGCGACCAGGCCAGGCTCGGGCGAGCCCGGGCCGCCGCAATCATCGATCCCGCGTTATCGGGCCCTTGCGGATGAAACCTTTCTCCGGTGTCTCGCGTTGTGTCGGGCAAAGGAGACGAAGATGTCTATTCACTTCACTGTCTCTGGCCTGACCAGGAACCTGTTCCACTCGCTGGGGCTGGACCATGAGCGGGCGCCGAGAGCGCTCGATCCCGAACAGAGCCTGTTGCTGGAATGCTATCTGGCCGGACAGATTCCGGAATCCGCCTGGGCCGACTACGTCTTCGAGACGCCGGAACTGCAGCGGCATGTCGATATCAGACGCCCGCACAACTGATCAGAGCAACTTCAGGAAAAGTGTGAGTCGTTTTTCCGGGAAAAGCGCGTAGCGCTTTCCCCTGGGAATTGCGTCAAGACAACGAGAGAGGGGTCGCCGTTTCTGTGAAAACGGTGAAACGCTCGCCCGCTCGCCTACTGCTTGGGCGAAGCGAATTGCACGGTGAAGACATTGCCCGCGACGCCTTGCGCCAGCGTCGGCGAGAAGCTCAACGGGAGGCACTTTTGCAGGGCAGTGGTTGCGGCGTCGACGAATGACTTCCTGGTATCGGCATCGCCATCGACCTTGATCGCCGTCGGCCGCGGCGGACCGATCAGCGTGCCGTCGCGCTTGAAGCTGAAGCTCAAGGTGACGCTGGCATTTCCAACACCCGCCGGCGGCGTCCAGCACGCCTGGATGGCATCGCCGACCTCCGCCATCGTGTCGAGCGGCGCGGCATTGCACGGGTAGCCTCCGACCAACACAACACCGGCAATCGCAAACACTCTCGCTACGCCCTTCATCGCAAAGCTCCTCGTGTGTCGTCCGCCGACCATGATGGTAGGGTCGAAGCAGACGATGGCAATATGCCTGATGTCGGACTTTACAGCATGAGACGTGCCTGATGGCGCATCGGCGAAAAGCAAAAGGCCGGCATTGCGCCGACCTTTCCCTTCACCCTTGCGCCAGTACATCCGTGGTCGCGCGGTGCCTTCAATAGACAGCGTTCTGGTTAATGAATCCTTAGCGTTGCGCGCTGGCCTGCGACTTCACATAGGCGATGTAGCCGCGCACGTCGCCGGCCGGCTCGGCATAGGCCTTACCGAGTTTCTTCTCCATCGCAGCGACATACTCCTTGGCCCATTTTGGCAGCGCATAGTCGATGACGGCCAGGAACTCCAGCGTCGATGCCAGGCGTATGTCGGCGATCGACGGGTGCTTGCCGCCGATGAACGGCTTGCCGTCCCTGAAGAAGGAGTGAAACACCTCCAGCGGCTCGGCAATCGCCGCCATGGCGGCCTTCTGCGCCTCGGACTTCTTCTCCGGATGAGCGTCGCTATGGCCGACCTCGCCGGCATAGTGCGGGAAACCCAGCGCCGGATAGGTGGCGCGCGCCACATACGGGTAGAGCGTGCCGATCAGGTAGAACATGGCGCTGTCGACCATCGCCCGCTTGGCCGGCGCCTTGGGATAGAATTTCTCCAGCCCGTGCTTGTTGGCGAGATACTGCATGATGGCACAGCTCTCCCAGAGCACGCCGCGCGGCAGCCCCTTGTCCTCGATCATCGGCGTCAGATGCGCCGGATTGCGCGCCATATATTCGGGCGAGCGCGTGTGGCCCCAGGCGTCGGTCTCGGCGGCGTCGAACCCGGCCGCACGGGCAAACACCCGGACGGTCATGTTGTTGACGCTCGGCTTCAGCATCGAGAGCTTCAGCGCCGGTTTTTTCGCCGCCTTGACCTTCGGCGCGGATTTCTTGGCAGCCGGCTTTGTCGCGGCTTTCGCGGCCGGCTTTGCGGCTGCCTTCGGCGCGGCCTTTACGGCCTTTGCGGCCGGCTTCGCAGCCGCTTTCGCCGCAGGCTTGGCCGCTGATTTCCCGGCGCTCTTGATCACTGTCTTTGCCATTATGGTCCTCCCCTTTTGCTGGCCGTCAGTATGGATTCTTCGGCGTCCGGTCGTCCGACAAGGTCGCGCGCGACCACTCGACCAGCGTCTGGATCGCGTCGGCAAGGTGCACTTCGGCGATGTTGTAGTCGCCGCGCGCAACGCGCAGCTTGTGCGCCTGCATCAGCACGTCGGCATGGGTGAAACCTGCCGGCGGATCGAAGCGATAGGAGGCGAGTTCGATCAAGAGGCCGAGCGGATCCTCGAAATAGATCGAATCCATGAAGCCGCGATCCTTGACGCCGCTGTGCTTGATGGCGCGTTCGTCGAGCCGGGCGACCGCCTGCAGGAAAGTGACGCGCGACACCGAGAACGCAATATGATGGACGCAGCCCGGTTCGGTGGGCGTGCGCCGCTTGACCGGCGTGCGGCTCTCGTCGGTGAAGACGGTGATCAACCTGCCGTCGCCGGGATCGAAATAGAGATGACTTTCGCTTGGCTTGTCGAGGTTGGGCTGCTCGAAGATGAACGGCATGCCGAGCACGCCCTCCCAGAAATCGATCGAAGTCTGGCGCCCGGCGCCGACGAGGGTGATGTGATGGACGCCCTGCGACTGCAGTTTCTGCATCGGTCTCCTCCTCGCCGACCCTCGCCTATGTTCCCCGGCGTCTTGCGCGCCGCAACGCCCTTTGGCGAGGCTTCGTACATGATGCTAGTGCAATTGGCAGCGCCGCGCCAGAAGCTCGCGGAGACTGCCGGCGCTGGATGGTGAAAGGGGTTTGAGTTGCATGACCTGAGGCTACGCGACCGCTCTGAGCTCGGCTTCCGCCAGCGTGCCCAGGCCCGCGCATTCGGCGCATGCCATGGTCTGCCCGGGACAGCCGGCCCGATGCGTGCCTTGCGGGCAGCAATGCCCTTTCGACTCGCGCCATTTCAAGCAATCGAAAACCTGCCCGCTGCCGTGACAGCACGGGCATATCATTTTTGCCGAACTCATACCTGCTATGCCCAACCAAATCCGCGTTGCCGCAGATGCTATCCCCGCACCGCAAGTAACAGAGATCGCTACGCTTTCAAGCGTCGCGGTCTGACTTAAATTGGGTGTATCTGTGACGCGGATTTGCCGGGTTTTCGCTTATGCCGCCGGCCCTCGCGGTCACACGCGATCCGCGCGGCTGCTGCCCGAAATTTTCGATGATGCGGAAGGAAAGCGGTTGCTTGGTACGCCCAAGGGGAATCGAACCCCTGTTCCCGCCGTGAGAGGGCGGTGTCCTGACCGCTAGACGATGGGCGCGTTCAAGAACCGGCGATATAGGCTGACGCTTGGGAAAAAGCAACTGGGCTTCGAGCGCTTCCGCCGAACCATTGATTTGCGTTGTTCATGCCTGCCGTTTGGGCTCGATCAGATCCCACAGATTGCCGTAGAGATCGGCGAACACCGCCACCGTGCCGTAGGGCTCGAAGCGCGGCGCTTCGCGAAAGTCGACGCCCTTCGCAAGCATCGCTTTGTGGTCGCGGGCAAAGTCATCGGTTTCGAGGAACAGGAAGACGCGGCCGCCGGTCTGGTTGCCGATGCTCTTCTCTTGCGCCGCGCCGTCAGCTTCGGCCAGAAGCAGCCTTGCGCCCTGACCGTTCGCCGGCGCCACCGTCACCCAGCGCTTGCCGCCGCCGAGATCGACATCTTCGGCAAGCAGAAAGCCGAGCCGTTCGACATACCAGGCAATCGCCTCATCATAGTTGGCGACGACCAGCGCGACGGTCGCGACCCGGCGATGTTCGGCGAAGCCGCTCACAATTGCCGCCCGCTCATTTGTTGCGGATGGCGAAGCGGCCGATGATACGGCGCTCGGCGATGTCGTAGACGAAGATGGTGCGGCTGCCGTCGCTGAGCTCGGCGTCGATCGAAATGCGATTGCCCGACAGAGCCTGGCTGATCACCTTGGCTCCGACCGGGAGCACTATGTCAGCCGCGAGCGGCTCGCCGGGCGGAACTGGAATGTCGTTGGCGAGCGGCGGGTTCGCGGGCGGCGCCTTGCGGGATTTGTAGACAATGGCCGCGATCACCACCATAAGGGCCAGCAAAAGCAGGCCGAGATTGATGGCCATGAAACGGATGAGCCTGCCGCGCACCTTTTCGATCTCGGGATCGAGCGGCTTTTCTTCTTCATCGGCAACGGGCCGGGCCATGGCAGAACTTCCGGAACTTTTTTCGATGAGCGCTCATAGCGAAGAGACCCCTGAATTGATAGAGGCTGGACAATTCATAGAGGCGGCGCCAACCGTGCTCGAAGCCGGCGCGGAAGCGGCCGGCCAGCGCCTCGACCAGTGGCTGGCGAGCGCCCTTGGTCCCGACATGTCGCGCAGCCGGGTGCAGATGCTGATCCGGCAAGGTGCCGTTTCGATCGACGGCAAGCCGGTCGACGAGACCAAGCGCAAGATGAGTGCCGGCGAGCGCGTATCGGTCGTCATGCCCGAGCCGGAACCGGCCGAACCGCAAGGCGAGGCCATCGTGCTCGACGTGCTTTATGAGGACGACGAGCTGATCGTCATCAACAAGCCGGCCGGCCTCGTCGTCCATCCCGGCGCCGGCAACTGGACCGGCACGTTGGTCAATGCCCTGATCCACCACTGCGGCGACAGTCTTTCAGGCATTGGCGGCGTCAGGCGGCCGGGCATCGTCCATCGGCTGGACAAGGAAACCAGCGGCGTCATGGTGGTGGCCAAGACCGACCGCGCCCACAAGGCGCTGTCGGAGGCCTTTGCCGACCACGGCCGCACCGGCGACCTCGAACGTGCTTATCTGGCGCTGGTCTGGGGAATCCCGTCGCGGCCGGCCGGAACGGTCGATGCGCCGCTTGGCCGTGCCGCCGACCGCGTGCGCCGCGCCGTCGTGCCGGAAGGCCGTGACGATGCCCGCCACGCCGTGACCCATTTCACCGTCAAGGAGCGTTTCGGCGAGGGCCAGCAGGCGTTCGCCACCGCCAGCCTGGTCGAATGCCGGCTGGAAACCGGCCGCACCCACCAGATCCGCGTCCACATGGCCCATATCGGCCATCCCGTCATCGGCGACCCCGATTACGGCCAGGCCTTCCGCACCAAGGCCAACCGGCTGCCCGAGCGGCTGAAGGGTCAGGTCAAGGCATTTTCCAGGCAAGCTTTGCATGCCTGGCTCCTTGCATTTCGGCACCCGGCTACCCATTTATCGATGAGGTTCGAGGCGCCGATACCGGGGGACATGGAGGAACTCGTCGGCGGCTTTCGCAAACTCTGAACCCGAGCAATTCCAGGAAAAGTGTGAAACGGTTTTCCGTCCGGAATTGCGTCTAAACAAGCCAGCTAAAACCTGAGCGGCATTGTTCACTTCAGCGTGACACACTGTTTCGTGTTGAACAAATGCCTGTCTTTTCTGGTTTTGTTCCTATATAAATCAGTTGCCGCGGGCGAGCCTTTTGGTGCTCGCGTCACATGCCCGCCGCGTTTCGGGGGCATCACTCCAATAGAGAGGGGGCGCAATCATGGCCCAGTCACTACCCAGTATTGTTTCCGGCGAAGGCGGCCTCAGCCGCTACCTGGAAGAAATCCGCCGCTTTCCCATGCTTCAGCCGCAGGAAGAGTACATGCTCGCCAAGCGCTACGCCGAGCATGAAGACACCAGCGCTGCGCACAAGCTCGTCACCAGCCACCTTCGGCTCGTTGCCAAGATCGCCATGGGCTATCGCGGCTACGGCCTGCCGATCGGCGAAGTGATCTCGGAAGGCAATGTCGGCCTGATGCAGGCCGTCAAGAAATTCGAACCCGAGCGTGGCTTCCGCCTCGCGACCTACGCCATGTGGTGGATCAAGGCCTCGATCCAGGAGTACATCCTGCGCTCGTGGAGCCTGGTCAAGATGGGCACGACCGCCAATCAGAAGCGCCTGTTCTTCAACCTGCGCAAGGTGAAGGGCAAGATCCAGGCGCTGGACGATGGCGACCTCAAGCCGGACCAGATCACCGAGATCGCCACCCGGCTGAACGTGTCGGAAGCCGAAGTCGTGTCGATGAACCGCCGCCTGTCGGGCGACGCGTCGCTGAACGCGCCGATCCGCGCCAGCGAAGGTGAATCCGGCGAATGGCAGGACTGGCTGGTCGATGACCACGAAAGCCAGGAAGACATGCTGATCGAACAGGACGAGCTGGAAAACCGCCGCGGCATGCTGTCGGGTGCTTTGGCCGTGCTCAACGATCGTGAGCGGCGCATCTTCGAGGCACGCCGCCTCGCCGAGGAGCCGCTGACGCTGGAAGAGCTGTCGTCCGAGTTCGACATCAGCCGCGAGCGCGTGCGCCAGATCGAGGTGCGCGCCTTCGAGAAGGTGCAGGACGCGGTCAAGGCCGCCGCCAAGCGCCAGATGCAGGCGCTGCGCACGATCGAGGCGCAGCCCGCGGCGTAAAGCCGGGTTCGGCTAAGGAACAGAAGGCGGCGTCGGGAAACCGGCGCCGCCTTTTTTGTTTTGTCGTCCGTCGGCGGTTAGCGAAAGTCGGGCAACAGCTGATCTCCCCCCTTGAGGGGGAGATTGGCAGCTTCGGCGACGGCGCCACCAGCATGAACCGATCTACAGCCCATCCAGCGGAAACTTGAGATACCTTCGGCCGTTGGCCTCCGGTTCCGGCAGCCGTCCACCATTCATGTTGACCTGCAGCGCATGCAGGATCAGCCGCGGCATCGGCAGTGTCTTGTCGCGCGCTTCGCGCAAGTCGACGAACTCGGCTTCGCTGCGCGCCGCAACGAGGTGGATATTCTTTGCCCTCTGCTCGGCGACCGTGCTCTCCCAGCACGGCTCGCGGCCGCCGGCCTGATAGTCGTGGCCGACGAACACGCGCGTATCGTCCGGCAGCGCCAGAATGCCCTCAATCGAATGCCACAGCCGCGCGGCACTGCCGCCGGGAAAGTCCGTCCTTGCCGAGCCGCTGTCGGGCATGAACAGCGTGTCGTGGACGAAGGCTGCGTCGCCGACGACATAGGTGATCGAGGCGAGCGTGTGGCCGGGCGAGAACAGCACCTTGACCGGCAGGTTGCCGATCATGAACGTTTCGCCTTCCCCAAACAGCCGGTCCCACTGCGAGCCGTCTGCGGGGAAATCCGGCCAGTTGTAGATCGCCTTCCACAGCGCCTGGACTTCGATGATCCTGTCGCCGATCGCCGTCGGCGCGCCGGTCTTTTCCCGGAGATAGTGCGCCGCCGAGAAATGATCGGCATGCGGATGGGTGTCCAGGATCCACTCGAGCTCCAGCCCGTTTTCGCGGATAAAATCCAGCAAGGCGTCGGCATTCTTCGTCGCCGTCGCGCCGGATTTTTCGTCGAAATCGAGGATCGGGTCGATGACGGCGCAGCGTCTCGTCACCGGGTCGGTGACGACATACTGGATGGCGCCGGTCGGCTTGTCGTAGAAGCCGGCGACCTCAGGTTTGGCCGAAGCGATGTCCAATATCCGGCTCCCCTGCCCCTTGCCCGACAGGAACCGTTTTCTCCGTCGGGGCTGAACAAGAGCATGGTCATCTGGCAAAGCGCGCCGGTCAAGCACGCCTTGCCACAAATAGGACTGAAGCCCGAATAGCTCCGACGGAGAAAACCTAGGCTGACGGCTGCTTGGTCTTCCTGAGATAGGGCAGGATCGTCTCGAAAGCGCCAAAACGCTTGACCGCATCTTCGTTCGAAACCGCGGCGGTGATGATCACATCCTCGCCCTGCTTCCAGTTGGCCGGCGTCGCCACCTGGTGCTTGGCGGTCAGCTGCATGGAATCGACCGCGCGCAGGATCTCGTCGAAGTTGCGGCCCGTCGTCATTGGGTAAGTCAGCACCAGCTTGATCTTCTTGTCCGGCCCGACGACATAGACCGAGCGCACCGTGGCGTTGTCGGCCGGCGTGCGGCCTTCCGACGTCTCGCCGGCGCCCGCCGGCAGCATGCCATAAAGCTTGGCCACCTTGAGGTCCTTGTCGCCGATCAGCGGGTAGTTCACCGTCTGGCCGGTCGCCGTCTTGATGTCGGCCTGCCACTTGTCGTGGCTCGCAACGGGATCGACGGAAATGCCGATGACCTTGACGTTGCGCTTCTTGAACTCGCCTTCGAGCCCCGCCATCGTGCCCAGCTCGGTGGTGCAGACCGGGGTGAAATTCTTCGGATGGCTGAACAGGATCGCCCAGCCGTCGCCGATCCAGTCATGAAACTTGATCGGCCCTTGCGTGGTCTCGGCGGTGAAGTCAGGCGCGATGTCGTTGATACGAAGGCTCATGGCATTATTCCCCAGCAACAGATTTCGTCAGGAGCGGCCGTGGACGGCGTCAACGCTCCGGCATTCCCGCATCTTAGCGCAAAAATCGCGGCTGCAGGACAATAGGAAACTATTATTGGCGACCGAACGAGCACTTTCGTTCTACGGACCGACGTTGGGCCGACAATCTTTCGTTTGTGCGGGGAAGACTCAGGCCTTGTTGACCGCCAGCGACGTGGCCAGGTCTTCCATGCGCTGGGCGAGCGCGCCGAGCGCGCTGGTCAGCACGGTGTCGTTCTTGTCGGCCTTGGTCAGCGCTTCGTCGCGCGTCTTGCGCAGTGTCTGCACTTCGGTCTCCATGCCCTTGACCCGCTTCTGCAGCTCCGAAAGCTCGTCCATCACCATGATGCCGGCCATCACCGTCAGCCGCTGGTCGCCGATCTCGCCGAACGAATCCTTCAGATGCGAGACATAACGGTCGAACCGCTCGGCGAGGTCGATCAGGTGCTCTTCCTGACCCTCGTCGCAAGCCATGCGATACTGCTTGCCGTCGATGGAAACCGTGACCTGTGCCATGGCCTGCAGCTCCTACCTGTCCAGCACCGCGCGGATGGTTTCCATGGCGGTCACCAAGCGGCGCGACACTTCCTTGTTGGCATCTTCCAGCCGTTCGGCGCGGGCTTCGGAATTGTCGAGTTCCTGCGCCAGCCGTGAACGGTCGGCGTTCATGCGCTGCACCTCAGCCTCGGCTTCGGAATAGTCGCGCTCGTGCTCGAGCTTGGCCGCGACGGCGTTTTCCAGCCCCTCGATGGCCTTGCCCAGCCTGTGGATGACTTCCTTGAGTGTGGTTTCGCCGGTCATGGCCTTCGTCCTGTGCCCTGCCCATCACCGAATCGCTTCGCGTTCAGAACGCGTTAACAAGGAAACATTAGGCACCGGGTGAAGGCAACGTCAACAAAGCTCTCGCGACTGTCCCCCGCTAACGCTAATGTAGGTCGCCCCATAAGGTCTCAAAGCCATCACAAGACCGGCAAATGTGCAGCCGATTTGTTGACTAAAAGCCCGTGGCTGCTATGTGTCGCGCACTCTTTCCTGGGCTCTGCCAAGCCCACAAATCCCCACCCCGGAGGTACCATGACGTCGCGTGAACAACATGACCGGATGGCCAATGCGATCCGTTTTCTCTCCATGGACGCCGTCGAGAAGTCCCAGTCCGGCCATCCCGGCCTGCCCATGGGCTGCGCCGACATCGCCACAGTGCTGTTCACCCGCTTTCTGAAATATGATCCGAAGAACCCCCATTGGCCGGACCGAGACCGCTTCATCCTGTCGGCCGGCCACGGTTCTATGCTGCTCTACTCGCTGCTGCATCTGACCGGTTACGAGGACATGACCCTCGACCAGATCAAGCATTTCCGCCAGCTGGGTTCCAAGACTGCCGGCCATCCCGAATACGGCCATGCCACCGGCATCGAGACGACGACCGGCCCGCTCGGCCAGGGTCTCGCCAATTCGGTCGGCTTCGCGCTCGGCGAGCGCATCATGAACGCCGGCTTCGGCAACGACCTCGTCGACCACTACACCTATGTGCTGGCCGGCGACGGCTGCCTGATGGAAGGTGTTTCCCAGGAAGCCATCGCGCTGGCCGGCCACCTCAAGCTCAACAAGCTGATCGTCTTCTGGGACAACAACAACATCTCGATCGACGGTCCGGTTTCGCTTGCAGACAACACCGACCAGGTCGCCCGCTTCCAGGCCTCGGGCTGGAATGCCAGCCACATTGACGGCACCGACCCCGAGGCGATCGCCTACGCCATCGAAGCCGCCCGCCATTCCGACAAGCCGACGATGATCGCCTGCAAGACGACCATCGGCTTCGGCGCCCCGACCAAGGCCGGCACCAACAAGGCGCACGGTTCGCCGCTCGGCGCCGACGAGATCGCAGGCGCGCGGAAATTCTTCAACTGGGACTCGCCGCCCTTCGAAATTCCGGCCGACATTCTCGACGCCTGGCGCACCGCCGGCAAGGCCGGCGCCAAGCCGCGCACCGACTGGGAAGGCCGGCTCGCCAAGGCCAAGCCCGAGCTGAAGGCCGAGTTCGAGCGCCGCCTCGCCGGCAAGCTGCCGTCGAATTTCGATGCCGTCATTGCCGACTACAGGAAGAAGCTGTCGGCCGACAAGCCGAAGGTCGCCACCCGCAAATCGTCGGAAATGGCGCTGGAAGTCATCAACGGCGCGGTGCCGGAAACCATCGGCGGCTCTGCCGACCTGACGGGCTCCAACAACACCAAGACCAGCCAGACCAAGAACATCACGCCGGACGATTACGGCCAGCGCTATGTCCACTACGGCATCCGCGAGCATGGCATGGCGGCCGCCCTCAACGGCCTGACGCTGCATGGCGGCCTCATCGCCTACGGTGGCACCTTCATGTGCTTCTCTGACTATGCCCGTCCGTCGATGCGGCTGGCGTCGCTGATGGGCATCCGCTCGATCTTCGTCATGACCCATGATTCGATCGGTTTGGGCGAAGACGGCCCGACCCACCAGCCGGTCGAGCACCTGGCGGCGCTCCGCGCCATCCCCAACCACAATGTCTTCCGTCCGGCCGACGCGGTGGAAACCGCCGAATGCTGGCAGATTGCCATTGAATCGGAAAAGACCCCGTCCACCCTGGCGCTGACCCGCCAGAACCTGCCGACGGTGCGCACCGAGCACTCGGCCAGGAACCTCTCGAGCCAGGGCGCCTATGAACTGGCCGCGGCGAGCGGCGAAGCGGCGGTGACGATCTTCGCGACCGGCTCCGAGGTCGAGATCGCGCTCGGCGCCCGTGATTTGCTTGAAAAGCATGGGCACCCGACCCGCGTCGTCTCGGTGCCTTGCTTCGAACTGTTCGACCAGCAGAGCGACGCCTACCGCAAGGAGACGATCGGCAACGCGCCGATCAAGATGGCGATCGAGGCCGGCATCCGCCAGGGCTGGGATCACCTGATCGGCTCCGACGGCATCTTCATCGGCATGACCGGCTTCGGCGCTTCCGGCACCATCGAGCAGCTCTACCCGCATTTCGGCATCACCGCCGAAGCCGCGGCCAAGGCGGCGGAAGCCCGCCTGCACGGCAAGTAAGATCAGGGTCAGTCCCGCGCACCTCCAAGGCGGATTCGCGGGGCTGGACCAACCTAATCGATTTAAATTCGGCCTTCTGCGGCTGGATTCTTGTGCCATCCGCCGCTATGAAGCTGCGGACCCATCTGCCGCCTCCAGCTCCCAGGGAGAGTAAAATGACCGTCAGAGTTGCCATCAACGGATTTGGCCGCATCGGCCGCAACATCCTGCGCGCCATCCATGAATCCGGCCGCAAGGACATCGACGTCGTCGCCGTCAACGACCTCGGCCCGGTCGAGACCAACGCGCATCTGCTGCGCTATGACAGCGTGCACGGCCGCTTCCCGCACGAAGTGTCGGTCTCGGGCGACCAGATCACCGTCGGCAAGGAGACCTTCAAGGTCACCGCGATCAAGGACCCGGCGCAGCTGCCGTGGAAGGAGCTCGGCATCGACATCGCGCTCGAATGCACCGGCATCTTCACCGCCCGCGACAAGGCTGCCGCGCATTTGACCGCCGGCGCCAAGCGCGTCGTCGTCTCCGCGCCTGCCGAAGGTGCTGACCTCACCGTCGTCTACGGCATCAACCACGACAAGCTGACCAAGGACCACATCGTCATTTCGAATGCGTCCTGCACCACCAACTGCCTGGCGCCGCTCGCCGCAGTGCTGCACGAGACCGTCGGCATCGAAAAGGGCATGATGACGACGATCCACTCCTACACCGGCGACCAGCCGACGCTGGACACCATGCACAAGGATCTCTACCGCGGCCGCGCGGCTGCCCTGTCGCAGATCCCGACCTCGACCGGTGCGGCCAAGGCGATCGGCCTGGTGCTGCCCGACCTCAAGGGCAAGCTCGACGGCATCTCGATCCGCGTGCCGACCCCCAACGTCTCGGTCGTCGACTTCAAGTTCATCGCCAAGCGCGCCACCACCGTGCAGGAGATAAACGAAGCGGTGATCGCCGCCTCCAACGGCAAGCTGAAGGGCATTCTCGGCGTCACCCATCATCCGAATGTGTCGATCGACTTCAACCACGATCCGCGCTCGTCGATCCTGGCGCTCGACCAGACCAAGGTCATGGACGGCAACTTCGTTTCGGTGCTGTCCTGGTACGACAATGAGTGGGGCTTCTCCAACCGCATGGCCGACACCTCGGTCGCCTTTGGCAAGACCATCGCCTGACCTGAAGGCATCGTCTCGCAGCTTCGAACGCCCGGCTGTGCCCGGGCGTTTTTCGTCAGCGCGCCGGGCAAGGCGCGCCGAGCCGCCAAACGCCGGAAAATCAGCGGCATAAGGCAAAAAGCCATCCTTGCGCCTTGCACCGGCCATGCCTTCGCCCCACTCTCCCGTGAATCGGTAGAAAGAGGAATTCGAGGGGCAAATCACGGATGGAGCATGCGATCTATCTCGTCACGCTGGTCGGCACAGCGCTAGTCGTCGCCGCAGCGTTCTCGAGCCTGATCGCCTTCCGCTTCGGCGCCCCTTTGCTGCTGCTCTTCCTCTGCATCGGCCTCGCCAGCGGCGTCGATGGTCTCGGCATCGAATTCGACAATGCGCGCGTGGCATATTTTGCCGGCTCGCTGGCGCTGGCGGTCATCCTGTTCGATTCCGGTTTCGGCACGCCGCTCAACGCGCTGCGCCAGGCGGCCGGACCGGCGGTGTCGCTGGCGACCTTCGGCGTAATCCTGACCACTGGCCTGTTCGGCGCCGCCGCCTATTACCTGCTCGACCTCAGCTGGCTGGAATCCTTCCTGCTCGGCGCCGCGGTCGCCTCGACCGATGCGGCGGCCGTCTTCTTCCTGCTACGCGCCGGCGAGATCAATCTGCGCGAACGCGTGCGCGCGACACTGGAAGTCGAATCCGGCACCAACGACCCGATCGCCATCTTCCTGACCATCACGCTGGTCGAGATCATCGCCGCCCACGCCAATCCCGAGACCCATGTGCTGGTCACCGACCTGATCCTCGGCTTCCTGCTCAATATGGGGCTCGGCGCCGTCGTCGGCGTGCTTGGCGGGCTCGGCATCGTGCGCCTCGTCGACCGGCTCAACCTCGACCATGGCTTGCTGCCGATCTTCGTGCTGACCCTGTCACTGATGGTGTTCGCCGCCGCCGGCGCCATTGGCGGCTCGGGCTTCCTGGCGGTCTATCTCGCCGGGCTGATTGCCGGCAACTCCGACATCCGCGCCGTCACCATCCTGAAGCGCTTCCAGGACGGCATGTCGTGGCTGGCACAGATCATCATGTTCCTGATCCTCGGCCTGTTCGCGACACCCTCGCAGTTTCCGGCGATCATGGTGCCGGCGGTGCTGCTCGGCCTGTTCCTGATGTTTGTCGCGCGCCCTGTCGCCGTCTGGCTCTGCCTGATCCCGTTCCGCCTGCCGCGTCCCGAGATCGCCTTCGTCTCCTGGGTCGGCTTGCGCGGCGCCGTGTCCATCCTGCTTGCCATCACCCCACTGCTCGGCGGACTGGAGAACGGCCGCACCATCTTCAACGTCGCCTTCATCATCGTGCTGGTATCGCTGGTGGTGCAGGGCTGGTCGGTCGGTCCGCTGGCGCGCCGGCTCGGCCTGATCGTGCCGGCGAGACTCGGGCCGCTCGACAAGGTCGAACTCGAACTGCCGGGCTCCGCCCACCACGAACTGCTCGCCTACCGCGTCGCGCCCGGCAGCCCGGTGGCGCGCGGCGAGCGCATCCCGCGCTGGGCACGGCCCTCGCTGGTGCTGCGCGACGGCCGCTCGATGCGTTTCCAGGACATGGGCCGGCTCGCGGCCGGCGACCAGGTCTACATCTTCGTGCCCGACCGCTATCCGCGCCTGCTTGACAAGCTGTTTGCCAGCCGCGCCGTAGTCGACCCCGAGGATGCCGACTTCTTCGGCGCCTTTGCCGTCGATCCCGCCCGCTCGGCCGCAGAGCTCGAGGCCGCATACACTCCGGGATTGAGCGAAGCCGAGCAGAAGCTCACCGTCGGCGCGCTGGTGACGGCGCGGCTCGGCGGCCATGCCGAATATGCCGACCGGGTGCTGATCGGCCCGATCGAATTGATCGTCCGCGACGTCGACGACAAGGGCAAGATCACCGGTCTCGGCCTCTCCTTCGAGCCGACCGCGCCGGTGGCGCGGGTTCCGGTGTTCCTGAGCGCCGGCGAGATCGGCGATCGGGTCTCCGCCTTCATCCGCAACTGGCACCAGCCGACCGAGACGCAGACTGCAGAGGCGATAGCCAATGAGAAGGCCCTTGAGCCGACGGCGGAAAAGATAACGACCGAAGGGTGACAAGCGATCGGTTCACGCTGACGTCCCGCATCATCACGACAGCCTTCGCCTTGATCTCAAAATTTAGCTCGCACCCCGGCTCAAGCCTTGCATCGTCATCGATGCGAGGTATGGTCCCGGCGATTTTTCACGGAAAGGTATCAGCATGGCCGCCTTCAAGACACTCGACGATATCGGCAATATCAGCGGCAAGCGCGTGCTGGTGCGCGTCGACCTCAACGTGCCCGTCGCCGACGGCAAGGTCACCGACGCCACCCGCATCGAACGCATCGCGCCGACCATCGCCGAACTGTCCGGTAAGGGCGCCAAGGTCATCCTGCTCGCGCATTTCGGCCGCCCGAAGGATGGTCCCTCGCCCGAATTCTCGCTGGAGCCGATCGCCAAGGCTGCCGCGGAGGTGCTTGGCCGCCCCGTCGGCTTTGCCGGCGACTGCGTCGGCGACACGGCGGGCAGTGCGGTCGCCGCCATGAACAAGGGCGATGTGCTGCTGCTGGAAAACACCCGCTTCCACAAGACCGAGGAGAAGAACGACCCGGCCTTCACAGAGCGGCTCGCCGCCAATGGCGATATCTTCGTCAACGACGCCTTTTCCGCCGCCCACCGGGCGCACTCCTCGACCGAAGGCCTGGCGCGGCTGTTGCCGTCCTATGCCGGCCGCACCATGCAGGCCGAGCTCGAGGCGCTGGAGAAGGGGCTCGGCAATCCGGTCCGCCCTGTCGTCGCCATTGTCGGTGGCGCCAAGGTGTCGACCAAGATCGACCTGTTGATGAACCTGGTGAAGAAGGTCGACGCGCTGGTCATCGGCGGCGGCATGGCCAACACTTTTCTCGCCGCGCGTGGCACCGCTGTCGGCAAGTCGCTGTGCGAGCATGACCTTGCCGCGACCGCCAAGCAGATCATGATCGAGGCCGCCGAGGCAGGCTGCGCCATCATCCTGCCTGTCGACGGTGTCGTCGCCAAGGAATTCAAGGCGGGTGCGGCCAGCGAGACCGTTGCCATTTCGGATGTCCCGGCTGACGGCATGATCCTCGATGTCGGCGAAAAGACCGTGAAGACGATCGGTGAATGGATCGACCGCGCCGCGACGCTGGTCTGGAACGGCCCGCTCGGCGCCTTCGAGATCGAGCCTTTCGACCACGCCACGGTGGCGGCGGCCAGGCACGCGGCGGCCCGCACCAGGGCCGGCAAGCTGGTCTCGGTCGCCGGTGGCGGCGATACGGTGGCCGCCCTCAACCATGCCGGCGTCGCCGACGACTTCACCTATGTCTCGACCGCCGGCGGCGCTTTCCTCGAATGGATGGAAGGCAAGCCGCTGCCCGGCGTCGACGTGCTGAAGAAACAAGCCTGACCGGATCGGGGGCGCAAAAACGGACGCCAGGAACTTTCAATTCGATTCGAGCTTTCCGATCCCATTCCTTTGGCGGTAGACTTCCGTTACGCGCGGAACGTACCCCCTTAGGAGAAGAAAAATGAGCGAACGTCTCGAAGACATTGCCGCCGCGATGGTGGCCGGCGGCAAGGGCCTGCTGGCCGCCGATGAGAGCTCCGGCACCATCAAGAAGCGCTTCGACGTTATCAGCGTCGAATCGACCGCCGATAGCCGCCGCGACTACCGCGAGATGATGTTCCGCGCCAAGGACGCGATGACGAAGTACATCTCCGGCGTCATTCTCTACGACGAGACCATCCGTCAGAAGGCTGCCGACGGCACGCCTCTGGTCGACATCATCAAGGCGGCGGGCGCCATCCCCGGCATCAAGGTCGACGCCGGCGCCAAGCCGCTGGCCGGCTTTCCCGGCGATACCGTTACCGAAGGCCTCGACGGCTTGCGCGAGCGGCTCGCGGATTATTACAAGCTCGGCGCCCGCTTTGCCAAATGGCGCGCGGTGATCGACATCGACAGCGGCAAGGGCGTGCCCTCGGCCAATTCGATTGCCTCCAATGCCCATGCGCTGGCCCGCTATGCCGCACTTTGCCAGGAGGCCGGCATCGTGCCGATCGTCGAACCGGAAGTGCTGATGGACGGCGCGCACGACATTGACACCTGCTACGACATCTCGAAGGCAACGCTGATCAAGCTCTATGACGAGCTGCATGCGGCGCGCGTTGTGCTGGAAGGCACCATCCTGAAGCCGAACATGGTGCTGCCCGGCAGGAAATCAGGCAAGGTGAGCAGCCCCGAAGAGGTCGCGGAAAAGACCATAAAACTGTTTCGCGAAACCGTACCGGCAGCGGTGCCGGGCATCGCCTTCCTTTCGGGCGGGCAGTCGGACGAGGAGGCTACCGCCAACCTCAACGCCATCAACGCCATCGGGCCGCATCCGTGGAAGCTGACCTTCTCCTATGGCCGCGCCTTGCAGGCCGCCCCGCAAAAGGCCTGGAGCGGCAAGGCATCGAACGTCGCCGCCGGCCAGGCCGCCTTCACCCATCGTGCCCACATGAACCATCTGGCGGCGCTGGGACAATGGAAGGCGAGCCTCGAACAGGCCGCCTGAGCGCAGTCCTCCCGTTGTCATACAACCCGGGCCGATGCGCCCGGGTTTGTTTATGCAAAGCCCGGCTTGGACGGAGTTCGTCCATCCTTATCTCCTTTTCGGCAAAAGCTGACGGCGATGTCGGTTTCTGCCCACCCCAAACGTCCTTGGGTGAACAGACAGGGAGAACTTCATGACTCGCAGCAAGGTGGTTTCGCGTGAAGACTGGTTTGAGGCGCACAAGGCGCATCTGGCGCGCGAGAAGGAATTGACACGGTTGCGTGAGCGCATCGCCGCCGAGCGACGTGAACTGCCCTGGATGAAAATCCGCAAGGACTATGTCTTAGAGACCGAGCAGGGTCCGAAGAACCTGGCCGGACTGTTCGGCGCCAACAGCCAACTGATCGTCTACCACTTCATGATGACGCCAGGATCGAACCACCGCTGCGAAGGCTGCTCCTTCCTTGCCGACCATATAGACGGCGCCGATCAGCATCTGAGGCACCACGACGTGTCGCTGGTGGTGGTTGCGCGCGCGCCGCTGGCGGAACTGCTGCCTTACAAGCAGCGTATGGGCTGGAAATTCGACTGGGTGTCGTCCCACGCCTCGGATTTCAACTTCGACATGCAGGTCTCCTTCACCGACAAGCAGATCGCGGCCGGCGACACCACCTACAATTTCGAGACGCGTCCGCGCACGTCAAAGGACCTTCCCGGCACCAGTGTTTTCTACAAGGACGAGAACGGCGACATATTCCTTACCTTTATGTCGCGCGCCCGCGGCGGCGAGGCCCAGATCGGCACTTACGACTATCTCGACATGACACCGAAGGGCCGCGGCGAAAATGGCCCTTATCATAGCCTGATGGACTGGGTGCGGCTGCATGACGAATATCAGGACAAGCAGGCGGACAAGCCGAACTGCTGCGACTAGAAGCGCGTTCACCTGCGCCCAAACATGCGCTAAGGCTGCCGTTAACCTCTAACGGTATTGCCATGCGCTTCCCGGCCCTTCTTACCTGGCTCGCCTACCCCGTCTATGTCTGGCAGGGCCTCGGCGTGCGCCGCCGCACCACCCGCATGCTGCCGGCACAAGGGCCGGTCATGCACGAAATATCGGGCAAGGCGCCGGCCATCTCGCTGCTGGTGCTGGGCGATTCCTCGGCCGCTTCCGTCGGCATCGGCAATTCCGAGAACGGGCTTGCCGCGCAGCTTGCCGTCATGATCGCGCAACGAACCGGCCTTGCCGTGCGCTGGCGCGCCGCTGGCTTCAACTCGGCAACGTCGGGCCAGATCCGCGACCATGTGCTGCCCAATCTGTCGGCCGATCCGTGGACGCATATCGTGCTCGCCATCGGCACCAACGACACCAAGAATTTCCACTCGGTACCGCGCTTCAAGAAGGAGTTCGGTGGCCTGCTCTACGCCTCGCGTGCCAAATGGCCGGAGGCGCGCGTGGTGTGGTCGCCGGTGCTGGAGTTCACCCGCGCGCCGGCCATGCCGCCGCTGCTCGGCAAGATTCTCGAAATCCGCGCTACCGCAATGAACCGCATGGGCGAGCGCCTCTGTTTCGAGCGCGGCGCCGTGCCGGCGCCACGGCTGCCGATCACCAACCTGGAGGCCGGCTTTGCCTCCGATGGCTTTCATGCCTCGGAAGCCGGTTACCGCGCCTGGGCCGAACATCTGGTCGGATGGGTGCTCGCCGATTGACCTGAGGGGGCACAAGCTCGGACTGGTGGGCTTCAGAGAACTGACATGAGTATTTCCAAATACTGTTGATCGCAGCCTGCTTCCAATGGATCTGAGCCAGAATATCATCCAGCAGCAATGGATGAGCTACGGCCTGGATTCCGAAACCGGCAACGACACCTGCACGCTGACCGGCAACCGCGCCGAATCGAGCAAGCATGTCATTCCGGCCGGCCCGGCCAACGCCACGCCTTTTATTGCGGCGAACCTGCCGGAATTCATGACAACGCGCGGTGGCGATTACTTCTTCGTGCCCAGCCTCAACGCCATCCGGATGATTGCCATGGGAACGGTGGACCCGACCTGACCCTCAAGGCTATGTCCAGTGCCCCAGCGCACCCGCCAGCGCGATGGCCGCCATGGCGATCAGGCCCAGCTTCCAGAAATCGCCGCGCCGCTTCAGGCCCGGCCAGCCGAGCGGCTTGATCAGCTGAATGGCCATCATGCCGATGATGACGAGCGCGAGGAGTTTCGACATGCCCGCCTTTGAGCAGCATCGCGACAGGCTGTCAAAGCGGTTCTTGCATGGTCTCGGTCGACTTGGCCATTCCTGACAAAAGGCTCGTTTCCGAACCGACCGCCAAGCACCTCGCAGCTTTCTTCAACGACCTGACATGCTCCTGACAGACTGCTGTCAGGAGGGGTATGCAATAGTGTCTCCATCAGAGAAGAGGAGATGGTCATGAACAGCTTTGGTATTTTGAACAGCGTACAGCACTATGTCGGCAAGATCCGCACGATGCGCAATGAAGTTCGTACCCAGCGCTTCCTGAACTCCTTGCCCGCGGACATCCGCAAGGACATTGGCTGGCCGGATATGTATGAGGGTCACAGCCGCATTCGCGAGATCTGAGGCGTTTTACATGACAATGCTTGGATGCGAACCCCGCAACGCCCGGATCATTGACATGGCCCCCCGGGCGGCGACCCCTCGGGCTGGCGCAAAGACTTTTGGCGCCTGCTACGGACAATGCTGAAGGCTCCTGACAGAATGCTGTCAGGAGCACCATGCCATAAACGTGTCAGGAGACATGAATGGTGAAAAGCTGGAACGACAGGCTGAACACGCCGGGCGTCAACGGCGTGAAGCCGACGCCACGCACAATGGGCGACGTCGTCGAGGGCCAGCCGATGCTGGTGCCGACGGCCCGTCAGGTCGATGATTTCATCCGCACGATCCCCAACGGCCTCGAGATGGATGTACGCGCCTTGCGCACCGCGCTCGCCATCGAGCATGGGGCGCAAGTGACATGTCCGGTCACCATCGGCTATCATCTGCGAACCGTCGCCGAAGCCGCCAATGAGGATCTCGAACGCGGCATGACGCTGAACGATATCACGCCGTACTGGCGTGTGCTCGACGTGAACACGCCGACAACGAAGAAGTTGTCCTTCGGCGCGGAATTCGTCGCCGTGCAGCGCAAGCGCGAAGGACTTAAACCATAATGCGTGTCGCCCAAAAGTGCGCAGCGGTTTTTGGGAGAACGACAAGCATAAAACAGGACATGGATGTCACCCGGAACCGGTTTTGGGACCATGACATTCATAGACAAGCAGCCGAGGGACCATACGATGCGACGTGCCGACAGGCTCTTTCAGATCGTGCAGCACCTGCGTGGCGGCCGGCTGGTCACCGCCCAGAAGCTCGGCACATGGCTCGAGGTTTCCGAGCGGACCATCTACCGCGATATCGCCGATTTGCAGTCGACCGGAGTGCCGATCGACGGCGAGGCCGGCGTCGGCTACATGATGAGGGAGGGTTTCGACCTTCCGCCGCTGATGTTCACGCGTGACGAAATCGTCGCGCTGGTCGCCGGCGCCCGCATGGTGCGGGCCTTTGGCGGCGCGGCCATGGCGCGTGCGGCCGACGAGGCGCTGGTCAAGATCGGCGCCGTCCTGCCCGACGCCGAGAAGGACCGCATCGCCCGCACCGAGATCCACACGCCGATGTGGGTGGTGAG
The DNA here is from genome assembly GCF_000502815.1 of Mesorhizobium sp. LSJC269B00. Lineage (NCBI taxonomy): Bacteria > Pseudomonadati > Pseudomonadota > Alphaproteobacteria > Hyphomicrobiales > Phyllobacteriaceae > Mesorhizobium > Mesorhizobium sp. LSJC269B00. The sequence goes on along the minus strand of NZ_AYVN01000016.1, from coordinate 54,180 downwards.
CGACGCCGCGCGTGAGGCGATCGACGTGATCGAGCGCGCTGTCGAGAAGCGACAGGTGCTGACCATCGACTACCGCGACGAGGCCGGCCGCGGCACCGGGCGCGACATCCGTCCGCTCGGTCTGTGGTTCTGGGGCAAGGTTTGGACGCTGGTTGCCTGGTGCGAGATGCGCGACGATTTCCGCGCCTTCCGCATCGACCGCATCGCCTCGGTGGTCATCGCCGGCCGCATCTTCAAGCCTGAGCGCGGCAAGCAGCTTGCCGACTTCTACCGCGCCGTCGAACGCTCGGAGGACTATGGCATGACGCCGGACCGGGCGGCGCGCAGCTGAGACTTCGATAATCAATGAAAAAGCCCGCTCGAAGCGGGCTTTTTTGATGAACTGTCGCAAACCTTACTCGTCGTCCACATCTTCCTTCTTGGACTTGAGCGCCGAGAGCTTGGCGAACACGGCGTTTGCGTCGAGCTCGGCATCCTCGTCCTTCGGCTTCTCCGGCGCCGGCACCAGGCGCTCGGTCACGGCAGCCGGCAGCAGCGTGTCGCCGACAGGCTGCGCCTGCTCGCGGCCGCGCGAGGCGCGGTTGACTTCCATGTCGAGGTCGATCTGCGAAGCGAGACCCAGCGTCACCGGGTCCATCGGCTGCAGATTGGCCGAATTCCAGTGCTTGCGCTCGCGGATCTGTTCGATCGTCGACTTGGTCGTGCCGACCAGGCGCGAAATCTGCGCGTCCTTCAATTCCGGATGGTTGCGGACCAGCCACAGGATGGCGTTGGGCCGGTCCTGGCGCTTCGACAGCGGTGTGTAGCGGGGACCCTTGCGCTTGGATTCCGGCACCCGCACCTTGGGGTCGGACAGTTTCAGGCGCTGGTTCGGATCCTTCTCGGCGCGCGCGATCTCGTCGCGGGTCAGCTGTCCGGTCATGATCGGATCCATGCCCTTGATGCCCTGCGCCGATTCGCCGTCGGCGATCGCCTTGACCTCGAGCGGATGCAACCCGCAGAACTGCGCGATCTGCTCGAAGGAAAGCGCGGTGTTGTCGACCAGCCAGACGGCGGTCGCCTTGGGCATCAGCAGCGTATTGGCCATTTCAAAAATCCTTCTCGTTCGCCCGCGTTCCCGCGCGGGCGGTGGTTTAGAGCCACCAAAATGGGAAATTCGCGGCCTGTATAACCGCTCCGCTGCCGTTTCGCAATGTTTTTGGCGCAGGGCGCAGCCGTCGGACACCGGACAGCGGGGGAGGCCAAGAGGACCTCGGCTCCGGCGATCATTGATGCCGAGTTGTACAGGGGGTCCAAAACGACAAAACCCGCCGGACAGGGTCCAGCGGGCTCGGAACCGGCGACGGGATACCGTCTGCGGCGGCTCTTGCTTCTGCCGCGTGGTCAGGCCTCATCGGCCGACCAGGCTTCGAATTAGATGGCCTTGCGGGCAATCCTCTCGATGTCGCCGCGGCTGATGCCGAGGTCGCTGAGCTGACGGGCGTTGAGCTTGTTCAGCTCGCGCACGGTTTCGTTGTACATACGCCAGTTACGGAAAGCGCGGATCGGGTTCATGGTTGTCCTCCAGTTGTTGGATCAAATCGTTTCGATGACGCTTAGATAGGCAGTGCTGCCCACGAATTGAACAGACGTCTTTGCATAGCCGCAATGCAAATGCTGCATTGCAGCATTAAGCTTCTGTTCATCTTGCCGACAGGCTGAGCGCGGAGCATGGCGCGAGGTTCAGGTCAGGCCGAGCAGAGAATGGCGGCTCCCGAGAACCGGAGCGGAGCGTACTTCAGTACGAAGCACCGGCCTACGCCGGCCGTAGCCTTAACTGCCGCAACCCCTCATGAGGGCTTCGGCCGGCGGAAGGCCGGAAGCGCAGGGAGCCGCCATTCGCAGGCCGGCCTCACCTGAATCTCGCCCCATCTAGCCGACGTCGAGAACGATCTTGCCTATATGCTCGCCCTCTTCCATGCGCTCATGCGCCCGCCAGGCGTCGGTCAGCGGGAAGATCATGTCCATCACCGGCGCTACCTTCCGGGTGCCGAGCAGCGGCCACACCTGTGCTTCCAGTGCGGCGGCGAGCGCCGCCTTGAACTCGACCGTGCGAGGCCGCAGCGTCGAGCCGGTGTGGGTCAGCCGCTTGACCATGATTTTCGAGAAATCGGCGCTCGCCACCGCGCCGGCCTGGACGGCGATCTGGACGATCCTGCCCTCGACCGCGGCGGCCTCGTAGTTGCGCGCGATATAGTCGCCGCCGACCATGTCGAGAATGACGTCGGCCCCCTTGCCGCCAGTCGCATCCTTGACCGCCGCGACGAAATCCTCCTCGCGGTAGTTGATCGCCCGGTCGGCGCCGAGCTTCAGGCAGGCGTCGCATTTTTCCTTGCTGCCGGCGGTGGTGACGACATACGCGCCGAAGGCCGACGCCAGCTGGATCGCCGTGGTGCCGATGCCCGATGAGCCGCCATGGACCAGCAGCGTCTCACCCTTTTTCAAGCCGCCGCGCTCGAACACATTGTGCCAGACGGTGAAATAGTTTTCCGGAACCGCGGCCGCCTCCGTGTGGGTGAAGCCGGCGGGCAGCGGCAGCACGCTGCCGGCATGAACCTTGACATATTCGGCATAACCGCCCCCCGGCGTCAGCGCGCAGACCCGGTCGCCGATGCGCCAGCGCGATATCTCGTCGCCAAGGGCGGCCACTTCGCCCGATGCCTCGAGACCGGGCAGGTCGGAGGCGCCGGGCGGCGCCGGATAGGCGCCCTTGCGCTGCTGCACGTCGGGGCGGTTGACGCCGGCCGCACGCACCCGGATCAGGATTTCGCCGGGACCAGGCACCGGCACGTCGCGCGTTTCCGGTTTCAGCACCCGCGGCCCGCCCGGTTGCGAGATTGCGATGGCCGTCATCGTGGCTGGAATTTTATGTCCGCTCGCCATGAAATTTCCCGTCTCGGTCCGCCGGTCTGTCGCCGGCTGCCAGCTTCTTGCCGGCTGTTTGCATCTGCGCCCCTGCCCTATGTATGCTGATTGCCGGATCAGGCAAATGGCCAAATCAGCCCAAAACTGAATAGGGAGGAGCGACGATGGCGATCTTCGACGACGAACCCAAAAAGAAAGCCCGCCCGCATGAGATCGGACAGGATCTGTCGCTGCTTTCGGTCGGTGACCTTACCGAACGGATCAGCATCCTGCGCGAGGAGATTGCCCGGCTCGAAGCCGAGCTCCAGACCAAGGGCAGCACCAAATCGGCGGCCGAAGCCCTGTTTCGCCGCGGCTAGTTTTCGCGTTAGTTTCGGCGTTGAGCATCCGCCGCCGAAAAGCCCGAATGCGCCTGTCTTCAGACCCCGCCACCGAATCTCCAGACGGATCAAACAATGTTTGCAAGCTACAGGCCGATCCTCTCGCTGCTTCGCGGCACCGCTTTCCTGCTCGCGGCTTCGGGATTGCACGGCCTGTTGTTGCCGTTGCGCGGCCAGCTCGAAGGGTTTTCGACCGCATCGCTCGGCCTGATGGGCACGGCCTGGGCCGGTGGCTTCGTCACCGGCTGCTTCTTCGCACCGCGCCTGGTGCGCCGCGCCGGCCACGTCCGGGCGTTCGGCGCCTTTGCCGCTTCGGGCGCCATCGTGGCGTTGCTTACCGGCCTGATCATCGACGAATATGTCTGGATCCTGCTGCGCGCCTTCACCGGCTTCACCATGGCCGGAGCCTTCATGGTCATCGAAAGCTGGCTGAACGAGAAGGCCACAAACGAGAACCGCGGCACCGTCTTCGGCCTCTACATGATGGTCACCTATGCCTCGATCATGGGCGGCCAGATGATCGTTGCCGGCGGCGACGTCAGATCGGCATCGCTGTTCATGATCACCGGCATATTGTTCTGCCTGTCGCTGATCCCGACCGCGGTGTCGTCGGCTTCGTCTCCCAAGCCTTTGCAGGACGTCAAGCTCGACGTCAAAGGTCTCTACGCCAACTCGCCGGTGTCGGCGATCGCCTGCCTGTTGGTCGGCATCGCCAATGGCGCCTGGGGCACGCTTGGCGCCGTCTACGGCGCCCGTATCGGCATCTCCACCGCCCAGATCGCACTGATGATGAGCCTTGTCGTTATTGCCGGCGCGGCCATGCAGCTTCCGGCCGGACGCCTCTCCGACAAGACCGACCGCCGTTTCGTGCTGGCGGGCGCGGCTTTCGGCGCCGCACTGTTCGCCATCCTGATCTTCCTGTTCGAACCGCGTTCCGCCGTCCTCGTCATTGTCTTCGCCGCTGCCTACGGCGCCTTTGCCTACACGCTCTATTCGATCGCCGTGGCGCATGCCAACGACCACGCCCGATCGGAGGATTTCGTCAAGGTCTCGGGCGGCCTGCTGCTTCTGTATGGCTTCGGAACCATGATCGGGCCCTTGCTGGCTGCCGCCCTGATGGGCTGGCTCCGCCCCGAAGGCCTGTTCCTGGCCACCGCGCTGGCGCATCTCAGCCTCGCCGCCTACACGTTGCTGCGCATCAGCCGCCGCGCGCCGGTGCCGATCGAAGACCGCGATGCCTTCAAGACCCAGCCGGCCGATCGCTCGGTCACCCCTGAAGCACTGCGGCTCAGAAAAGCGGAAGCCGACGGTTGAGATTTGAAAAGCTTTGCCCCACAAGTATAGGCATGATCTTTTCTGACGCCTTCATGGCGATTGCCGACCCCAACCGGCGCTATCTTCTGGAAGAGCTCCGGCGTGGCCCGAAAACCGTCAACGAGCTGGCTTCGGGCCTTCCAGTCTCCCGCCCGGCCGTGTCCCAGCACTTGAAAGTGTTGCTGGACGCCGGTCTGGTTCAGGCCAGGGCCGAGGGCACGAGGCGCGTCTATACAGTCAGCAGTGCCGGCTTCCTCAAGCTCAATATTTGGCTTGATCAGTTCTGGGAAGCATAGGCCGAGATTCCAGCTCGCCTCCCTGGCTTTCAAGTGTCCGTTGCCAGCGCCTTGCCCAGCGCATCGAGCAGGAATCGGGTACCATGCTCGCGCGATGACGGTGTGTCGTGCCCATCGAGAAACGCGCCCTGCTCGGTGAGCACCAGACGCGTGCCCGTGCCTTCCGGGCGAAGCTCAATTGTCGCCAGCGAAACCGAGATTCTGACATCACCGAACAGCATGTCGTAGCTGTAGACGATGCGCTGGTTGGGCACGATGTCCTGATAGGTGGCGGTATAGGTGTGGATCGGCCCGTTCTTCGGCCCGCCGGCATTGACCTCCTGGCCGCCGACGCAAAAATCCATTTCGTGCCTGTGGGTCATCGGGTTGTCGGGGTCGGCGAACCAGCGCCGCTTGGCGGCCGGATCGCTGAGCGCGAAATAGACTTTCGCCGGCGCAACTGGATAGAGGCGCTCGAGGACGAAGGTGGAGTGGACGACGGATCGTTCGGCCATGGTCGGGTCCTCTTGGTCAGCTTGATGGTTTCTGCGCGACGAAGACGCCGTCGCGATAGGACGCGCCGAAATAGACTTCGACGGCGCGCAACCTGTCGCCATGGAACAGATGCAGTTCGGTGTTGCGGAAGGTCTTTCCGTCCGCCGTCTCGCAGCGATAGAGGACAAAGGCGGCGTCCTCGTCCTCGCATATCCGCTCGATGACGATCGAGCTGAAGGCCGGGCTGTCCGGCCAGCAGCGCTCGAAATAGGTCGCACGGTCGATGGCGTCGTCATAGGGGCTGGTGAAGGTGAAATCGTTGGCGAGCACCGCCGCGACGGCAGGCTTGTTATTCGCCTGGTAGGCGGAAAAATAGCCGCGGATCAACTCCGCTCTGCTTTTGCCGGGCATGGTCATTTCTCCTCTGCTTCAGGTCATTCGGTCTCGGCGAGAAAATCGCCGAGCCGGTCGAGCCGACGCTCCCATGTCAGCCGCCGTTCGTTGATCCAGTGTTCTGCGCTGCGCAGCGCCTGCGGCGCGATCTGGCAGGTGCGCACACGGCCGAGCTTTTCCGAGCGCACCAGCCCGCTTGCTTCGAGCACGTTGAGATGCTGGACGACGGCCGACAGCGACATCGCCAGCGGTTCGGCCAACTGGCTGACCGAGGCCGGCCCACGCGACAGCCGTTCGACCATGCTGCGCCTGGCCGGGTCTGCGAGCGCCTGGAACATCAGGTCGAACTGGGCGGGATCGTGCAGCATCGCGATCAGCCGTTATTGTAGGGAAAGAACTTGAAGTAGGGCTGCGCCTCCTCGACCACCCGGGCGAAGGACGGCCGCTTGAGCAGGCGGTCGTGGTAGTGTTTCACGGCCGGATAGCTGTCGCCGAATGGCTCGACCTTGTTGGCGTAGAACAGCGCCGGCGAGGCCGCGCAGTCGGCCATGGTGAAGGTAGGCCCGGCCGCCCAGAGTTTCGAGCGCATCTCCTCCTCGATGATCGCATAGGCGTTGCGCAGTTGCGCGCGCGCCTCATCGACCCCGAACGGATCGGTCTTGTCCTGCGGGCGCAACCTGTCGCCGACGATCTTCTGCATCGGCGCCTGCACGTAGAAATCGTAGAAACGGTCGGCCTGGCGGACCTGGAGAGCAAGGTCGGCCTCGGCCGGGATAAGCTCAACCGGCCCGGGATAATGCGCCGCCAGATATTCGATGACGATGGTCGATTCCAGCACCGTGCGGTTGCGTGCATCGTCACGCAGCGCCGGCATCTTGCCGGTCGGGGACACCTTCAGGAACGCTGCCCGCGACTGCTCATCGCCGAGGTCGACGATAACCGGCGTGAAGGGCGTATCGTTCTCGTAAAACGCTATCAGCGGTTTCCAGCAGAACGATGCCAGCGGATGGAAATGGAAGGTCAGGGACATTTTTTGCTCGTCTGTTTGCGGTTCGTCGATGCTGGAGCGGTGCCAGCCAGCGCCAACACTGAAGCATTTACTTAACTATTTCCGTGAGGCGAATGTGTCAAGGTTCCAGACTGCCTTCAGGGTTTGGTATGCGCCACGATGGCGGCAACGATCGTGCCCCAGTCGTCGGGATGCAGTTCGTGGCCACCGCCTTCGACGCGGACAAGCCGCCCGCCGGCAACAGCGTCGGCAAGGGCTGCGCCATGCTCGACCGGAAAGATCGGATCCGATGTCCCGTGAATGACGAGCAGCGGAACCTTGATCTCGCGCAGGCGTCCTTTCAGATCCTCGCAGCTCTTCAGCATGAAATGGTTAGTCGCGCTCAGGAAGCCGCCGGATCGGTCGTAGTCCCGTTCGACGAACGCCCGCATCGCCTTCTCGTCGAAGGGATGCGCGGTGCTGGCGATCGCACGCGCATCCTTGACGACGAAGCCGACCACCTGGTCGCGGTTCGACCAGTCGACTCTGGCGCCATCGGCCGAGTGCTCCATATAGGCTTCGGTCGTTCCCGGCAGCTGCGATGTGTCGATCCCCACCGGCGAACTGCTGATTACGGTCAGCGAGATGACACGCAAGGGATGTTTCAACACCAGTCGTTGCGCGATCATGCCGCCCATCGACATCCCGATCACATGCGCCTTGCCGATGCCGCAACTGTCGAGGACGCGCACCGCATCGTCCGCCATGTCGTCGAACGTATACGGCGGCTCGCCCGGCGTATATTTGGTCGACAGGCCGGTGTCACGATTGTCGTAGCGGATCACGAAGTGGCCTTCGCCGGCGAGCTTTCTGCAGAGCGCCTCCGGCCACCAGAGCATCGAGGCCATGGCGCCCATGATCAGCAGAATGGCTGGATCTCCGGGATCGCCAAACGTCTGGGAGACGATTTCGGGTGCTGCGGCCCTTGTCATGGGACTCTCCTCCTATCGGCCAATCAAAGGCCAATCAAACTGGTTGCATTTTGCAATCGGTTGCACGATAATAAAACTGATACGATAATGCAACCGGTTTTTGAGGAGAGTCGGATGAAAACCGAACACCGCTCGGGATGCCCTATCAATCTGTCGCTGGAAGTGTTCGGCGATCGCTGGAGCCTGATCATCCTGCGCGACATGATTTTTGGCGGCAAACGCCACTTTCGCGAACTGCTCAACGGCTCGATCGAGGGCATCGCTTCCAATATCCTGGCCGACCGGCTGAAGCGGCTGATGGAACTCGGCATGCTGACCAAGGCCGACGACCCCTCGCACAAGCAGAAGGCGATCTACAGCCTGACCGAGATGGCCATCACGCTGGTGCCGATCATGGCGCATCTCGGCGCTTGGGGCCGCGTCTGGCTGCCGGTGAGCGAGGAGCTTTCGATCCGCGCCGAGCTGCTGGAGAAAGGCGGGCCGCCAATGTGGGAGCAGTTCATGGACGAGTTGCGCCACGACCATCTGGGCACGCCTGTCGCCACACCCGCGCAGCCTTCCGTCCGCGCTACATTGCAGGCCGGATATGAGGCGGTGGTAGCCCGCAAGGCGTCGAGCGGCATCGAGGCCCCGGCCGCTTGACCAACTTATTTCCCCATTATCAGGCCGGCTCTGCTATCAAGGGGCTGAAAAACATAATTTACGGGATTGGATAACGCTCTTGGTCGAGAACTCTAAGGATACTGCCCGCGCCAGGGCAGATATGCGTTTCAAGAAGCAGGAAGAGGCAGCCACGGTGCGGCAAAAGGCGATGGCGGAGTATGTCGCCGAGGCCGACGCCCGCCAGGCCAAGACCAACAAGCTCCGGGCATTGCGCCTTGCCAAGGAAGCGGAAGACCTCGCCAACGCCCCTGCCGTTCCGGTCAAGAAAGCGCCCCGAGCCAAGAAAAAATAGCGCGGCCTTCTTCATCGACGCCCGATCTGGATGCCGGCGGATCGTATCGGCCATGTGCCACGATCAGCAATGCCCGCCATTTCCGCTTTCCCACGCGAGGCAATTTCAACCGCAACCGGGATTTCGCATCCCGCATGTCAGGCGATGATTGACGCGTTTTGATCAGGAGACAGCCATGACCGCACTGACCCTCGAAAAAGCCAAGCACATCATCGACGCCGCCTTCGCCAAGGGCGCCGAGCTGAAGCTCAAGCCGCTCGGCGTTTCCGTGCTGGATGCCGGCGCGCATCTCGTCGCCTTCCAGCGTCAGGACGGCGCCTCGTTCCTGCGCCCGCAAATGTCGGCCGGCAAGGCCTATGGGGCGCTGGCCATCGGCATGGGCTCGCGCCGTGTCGAGGCTTTCGCCAAGGAGCGGCCGCATCTCGTCGCCGGCATTTCGGACGTTTCGGGTGGACGCGTATTGCCGGTCGTCGGCGGCGTGTTGATCCGCGACAAGGCAGGCGCCGTCATCGGCGCCGTCGGAATTTCGGGCGATACGTCGGACAATGACGAGGCCGCCGCCATCGCCGGCATCGAAGCGGCGGGCTTCACCGCCGATCCGGGCTGAGGGGGAGCTTCGTCATCCCAGGGCGAAGCAGGAGCGAAGCTCCGTCGCGAAGACCCCGGGATCCATGCCGCGACCTTTGCCGCAAGTGTAAGCGGAGCAGAATTCTGAACCATTGCAACGCCTTAGCTTCACGGAATGGATCCCAAGGTCTGCGCCGCGTCGCTTCGCTCCTTGCTTCGCCCCAGGAGGACCAGAAAGAGCAGCCACGCCAATCGCGAACGGATGCGACCGAAGGCGGCTAGTTCAAATTTATGTCTCTACTCGCCGACCGCATCGACACCGAAAACCCGGCCAGCACATCGAACAGGGCGATCACCATCAGCGTGAAGAAGACGGAGTGCGCCGCGCCCTTCACCAGCAGGAACTCGACCAGGAACGCCACGAAGACCAGCGTCGACAACAGATGGTCCATGATCGAGGCGTTCGTGGTGCGCACCGACTTCACCATTTCGAGGAACAGGAAGATCAGCCCGATCACCACCATCAGGTCGCCGAGCGTCATCGAGAACACCCCGCCCGACATCATGCTGAACGAGAAGATCTCGGTCGCCCACGGATCGTCGCCGCTGCCGAATATTCCGAGGAGTCCGAGATTGTAGGCCACGAAGGGCACGATCAGCAGCGGGATGGCACCGAACATCAGGCGTCTCCTCTAGCAATTCCAGGAAAGCGGTTTCCCAAGGAATTGCGAACAATGGGGGCACCTTCTGTAGAATGCCCCGCAGGCACGCCGTCAAGATTTTTCGCTAGCGCCCGCAAACACGGAAAAAGACCGCGCGAAACAACCCTGTCAGCCACAGTTGCCCCGGCTGACCACCGACACGCCGGATTCAGCGCTTGAACTGGCCTGTCCGCACGGCGGCGCCGATAGCGTTGAGGATGAAAAGGCCGGCGGTCATCGAGGTGATCTCGTTGACGTCGCGCGCCGGCGCGATCTCGACGATGTCGATGCCGACGACACGTCCCTTGGCGAACAGCCCCTTGATCAGTTCGATCGTCTGCCGGTAGCTGATGCCGCCAGGCGCCGGCCCTTCGACCGCCGGCATGACAGCGGGATCGAGACCGTCGGCATCGATGGTCAGGTAATAGCGGCCACGGTCCGGGATGCGCTTGAGCAGCGCCGCCGTACCGATATCCTGCCATTCATTGGCGGTGACGATGTTGGAGCCGTAGGCGCGGGCCGCCTCGACCTCCTCGAGCCGGGCGCTGCCCTGGCCGCGGATGCCGAGCTGGAAAATCCCGGCTATATGCGCCATCTCCGAAGCGCGGCGGATGGGGCTGGAATAGCCTTCCCTGACCCCGTTGACATTGTCGCGCCAGTCGAGATGGGCATCGATCTGAACCAGGGTGATCGGCCCTTCGCCGTCAAGCGCCCGCAGGATCGGGATTGGAATGCCGTGATCGCCGCCAATGGTGATCGGCAAGGCGCCGGCGACGCGGATCTTGCGGATCGCCGTTTCGGCCAACCTGTAGTGGCTGCCGGCGGCATCGCCGGGGACATCGCCGACATCGACCACCTTGACGTCCTGCCCGTCGAACAGGGTTCCGCCAATGTCGAAATCATAGCGGTCGAGCCCGAGGCTGATGCGCTGCGAGGCGCGCCGCACCGCGGTCGGCGCGTTGGTCTGGTCGTTGACCAGCTCGTCGATCGTGTAGGGACTGCCGTAAGGCATGCCGATGATGGCGACATCCGCCTTCAGCGCATCGAGGTCCTCGACCAGCGGGAAGTTCATGAAGGTCTGGAAGATATCGCGGGGTGCTGTGGTGAGCTTGGTCATGCGGTCCCTCTGAAGCCGGTCGATCATCGCGCGGAAGCGCCGCGACAAGGCATGCGGACTCAATACAGCACCGCCGCCGCAGCTTGTATCGCCACGGACGCCCGGTCTTTGGCATAGTTGGCGGCGCGGCGCGCACCAAACGCAAAAAAACCGGCCAATGGCCGGTTCTTTTGGCATCAAACCCTTCGAAAGCTGGTCTCAGCTTTCCTTGGGCGTCAGCACCTGGCGACCGCGATACATGCCGGTCTTCAGGTCGATATGGTGCGGGCGGCGCATTTCGCCGGAATTCTTGTCCTCGACATAGGTCGGGGCCTTGAGAGCGTCGGCCGAGCGGCGCATGCCGCGCTTGGACGGAGAGGTTTTTCGTTTCGGAACGGCCATGGATATGCTCCACTACATGGTCAAAATGCCCCGATAGCCCTCGTGAAAGGGCCGCGTCAGGGCCATAATCTGAGAAAGTCGGGTGCCTATACACGCCCTGCGCCGTTTTGGCCAGCACCGTGGCGATTTTTTTTGAGCCGGCAGCGGTTCGACCTAATCAAGACAACCGACATACGCGCCCGAACGGCCGGCGCGGCGTTCGATCAGCGACGCCAGGCGCCGCAGACCCGGACCGGGCTTGGCCGGATTGCGGGCGATCGGATTGGGCAACGAGACGGCGAGCAATGCCGCCTGCCGCCGCGACAGCTGCTTGGCCGAAACGCCGAAATGATGCTGCGCCGCCGCCTCGATGCCGTAAATGCCCGGCCCCCATTCGGCGATGTTGAGATAGATTTCCATGATCCGCCGTTTCGACATCACCGCATCGAAATAGACGGCCAGCGGCAGTTCGACCACCTTGCGCACCGAGCCCAGCGGCCGCGACCACAGGAAAAGGTTCTTCACCGTCTGCATGGTGATGGTCGAGGCGCCGCGCGTCGCCTCGCCGGCCAGCGCATCGTCGACGACGCCGCGCAATTCGCCGAGATCGATGCCGCGATGGAAGCAGAACTGACCGTCCTCCGACATGATCACCGAATTGGCCAGCACCGGCGACACATCGTCGATCGACACCCAACGCCGGTCGTAACCGGAGAAGGTCGCGAGGTCTTTGACCATCAAGGTCGATATCGGATGCACGAAGGACGGCAGATAGAGGAAGGTCAGCCCAATGGGTATCGCCGCCAGCACGACGGCGACGACCAGGCCGCGCCGTGCCAGGCGCTTCAGACCGGCGCGGTTCACACGCCTTGGTCGCGCCATCTCAAACCCTTCGGTTTCATGATCGACGATCGGTTCCGTCAAGCCGCCCCCACCCGCGCCACTCTCCCGCCTCCGGCATAATGGCGCGAGGCTTCTTGCGCAACGTCTGAGTGTCGGCTACCGCTCCCGGCCATGACGAAAGACGAGCAATTGGCCTTTGAGGCCGGACTTCTGGGGCGGGCGGCGGCGATCGAGGCCGGGCTCAGGCTGCTGCTCGACGGCCGCACGCTTGCCGGCGAGATCGCCCGGCCGGAGCGTCTGATGGCGGCCATGCGCCATGGCGTGCTGAACGGCGGCAAGCGGCTGCGCCCCTTCCTGGTCATGGAAAGTGCCGCCCTTTTTGGCGCCGATGGCGAGGCGGCGATGCGCGTGGCGGCGGCGCTCGAATGCGTGCATTGCTATTCGCTGATCCATGACGATCTGCCTGCCATGGACGACGACGATCTGCGCCGCGGCCAGCCGACAGTGCACAAGGCCTTCGATGAAGCCACCGCCATACTTGCCGGCGATGCGCTTCTGACGCTTGCCTTCGATGTCCTCGCCGATGAGGCGACGGCGCTGCCGGCGGAGCGCAGGGCGGCGCTGGTGCTGGCGCTGGCGCGCGCCGCCGGCACGGGGGGCATGGTCGGCGGGCAGACGCTCGATCTCGAAGCCGAGCGCAACAGGCCGGACGAGGCCGGCATCGTCCGGCTGCAGGCGATGAAAACCGGCGCGCTGATCCGCTACGCCTGCGAAGCCGGCGCGATCATTGCCGGCGCTGCACCGCAGGACCGCGACCGGCTGGCCGAATTCGGCTCGGCGGTCGGGCTTGCCTTCCAGCTCGCCGACGACCTGCTCGACCTGACCGCCGATGCCAGCCAGATGGGCAAGGCGACCGGCAAGGACGCAGCCGCCGGCAAGGCGACGCTGGTGGCGCTGCATGGCGCGAACTGGGCGCGCAGCCAGCTCCATGGGCTGGTCAAGCAGGCGCATGAATTGCTCGAGCCTTACGGTGAACAGGCAGCCTTGCTGAAGGCAGCGGCAAGCTTCGTGGCAATCCGCAACAACTGAGGTTTGGGCGATCGGATGCCGAACCGTTTTCGGAATTTGTCGGCCTTGCGCTGCCTTGCTTTGGTGTCTCTCAAATGCCCCCAAAGCAACTGGGCGCGCTATCTGACCTTGACGACGACCTTGCCCTTGGCGCGTCCTGTTTCGACGTAAGCCAGCGCCTCATTGGTCGCTTCAAAAGGAAAGACCCTGTCGACGACCGGGCGAATCGCCCCATCTTCGATGAGGGACGTGATTTTGCTCAGTTGCTCACCTTGCGCCGACATGAACAGGAACGAAAATCCCACGCCCCGGCGCTTGGCTTTGGTCCTGATACCACGGCCCAGCAGCCGCAGCAGCAGCCTTAGCACCACGTTCAGTCTCTGTTTCCTGGCAAATTCGGGATCCGGAGGACCGGAAATCGAGATGAGCTTCCCACCCGGTTTCAGCACAGTCAGGGATTTCTCAAGCGTCTTGGCGTCCTGGCTGTTCAGGACGACGTCGTAGCCCGACAGGATTTTCTCGAAGTCGTCCTTCCTGTAGTCGACGACGACATCGGCGCCGAGATCCCTGACCAGATCGTTGCTTGCCGCGCCCGCTGTTGTCGCAACGATCGCGCCGAGGTGCTTTGCCAACTGGATGGCGAATGTCCCCACGCCGCCGGAGCCAGCCTGGATGAAGATCTTCTGGCCTGTCTTCAGACCCGCCCTCTCGATGAGAGCCTGCCAGGCGGTCAGACCGACCAGCGGGATCGAGGCCGCCTCTTCCATGCTGAGGTTCGCCGGCTTCAGCGCCACGTCGGCTTCATCGATTGCGATGAATTCGGCGAATGTCCCGATCCGGCCGTCGCGCGGCCGCGCATAGACGGCGTCGCCGGGTTTGAATTTGCGGACTTTCGAGCCCACCCTGACAACCCTCCCGGCAACGTCGTGACCGAGGATGAAGGGCCGGCGATAGGGAAGGACGAGTTTGAATTCGCCGGTTCTGATTTTGGAATCCAGCAGGTTCACCCCGGCGGCATGGACCTCGACCAGGACGTCATTGTCCAGCAGCTCCGGCTCCGGCATCTCGGCCAGCCGCAAAATGCCTTTCTTGCTATATTTATCGACAACGAATGCCTTCATGGCAGTGACTTTCTGAAAGTGTCTGTTGGCCTGCTGTCTGTGCGTGAAATTCTCCGTCCCGCCGTTGTTCAGACCGGCAAGCGGAACTGCTTGCGCAAGGTCTTGTCGAACATCTCCGCGGGGGCGAAGCGGCGCAGCAGGCTGACCTGGCGCGCTGCCTTCCCTGCGGTATAGCGCCGTCGCGGACGGGCGTCGGTCGCTGCCTTGACGACCACATCCGCCACCACTTCCGGCCGATCGGCTTTGGGCATCACATCGGCAAGCAGCGCCTTGAGACCGGCGCGCGCCTGATCGTAGTCCTTCAACAGGGAATCCGGCTCGATGCCGTTCTGGTCGAAGACGGTGCGCACGAATGCCGGCTCGATGACCGAGACGCGAATGTTGAAGGCGCGAACCTCATGATCGAGCGATTCCGAATAGCCCTCCAGCGCGTGCTTGACCGCCGAGTAGTGCGCTGAGTATGGCGCGGGCACCAATCCCAGAATCGAGCCGATGTTGACGATGCGCCCTTGGCCGCGGCGCCGCATCGACGGCAACACCGCATTGGTCATGCGCATGACGCCGAACAGATTGACGTCGAACAGAGCCTGCACCTGTGCGACCGAAGATTCCTCGGCACCGCCAAGCAGGCCGACACCGGCATTGTTCACCAGCAGATCGATACGACCGGTCTGGGCCAGCACGGTTGCAACGAGGGCGCTGACCGACTCCCCGTCGGTCACGTCGCAGGTCAGCATGGACACCTGCGCCGGGCCGTTGCCGGCCTTGCTGCGGCTTGTCCCGAAGACGGTATACCCCGCCCGCGCCAAGGCCTCGGCACTGGCGCGGCCGATGCCCGAAGAGGCTCCGGTCACGACTGCGGTTCTTCCCGAAAGGGTACTCATTTGATACTCCACAGACATGAGGGCTAGCTTTTTGCCGTTGATTGAATTATGATCGTAATATCACATTACACCTATAATGCAATAGCAGAAAGGAAGAGCGCCATGCGCTACGAAAAGGGCCGAAAGGACGCCTCTCGCGATCGCATCGTCGAGGTCGCAGCCCAGCGTTTTCGCGGTGACGGCATCGCCGCGTCCGGACTGGCAGCCATCATGGGCGACGCCGGACTGACGAACGGAGCCTTCTATCCGCATTTCCAGTCCAAGGCGGAGCTTGTGCGTGAAAGCCTTGTAGCGGCACTGGAGGCCCAGTCGCAGCAACTGCAGGAGGTATTGGCAGCCGGTGGTCCGGAGATGGGCATAGCGGCGTATCTGTCAGCTGAGCACCGGGACAATCCGGGAGCCGGCTGCGCGTCGGCCGCCCTGTTGCCGGAACTCGCGCGTCAGCCGCCCGAAACGCGCCAAGTCTACACCGAACGCTTGCTGGTTTTGGTGCGCCAGTTGTCTGCAGCGCTTCCGCAGGCCAGGGATCCGGAAGGCGTTGCCACGGGCGTCTTTGCGACCCTCATCGGCGCGCTTCAACTGGCCCGCGCGGTGGCAGGGACCGAATTGTCGGATCGCTTCCTTGCGGCAGGAGCAGATGCCGCGCGCAGGCTGATCCAGCCACGTGACGGGGAGAAGGCATCCTAGAGGTCGGTGGCGGCAGCGGCAAAGGGCAGCCCTGACATCGTCCTCGGGTCGCACACAGGAAGGGCCGGCTTTTGGAGGCGGGCCGAACCGGTATTTCGCTCCGATTCAATCGGGTCTAACGCAGATGCCTGAGCTTGTCGGGATTGCGCATGACATAGACGGCCGCGATCTTCCCGTCCTCGATGTCAAGCGCGGTCGTCTGCAGTTCGCCATCGGCCTCCCGCGTGACGAACCCCGGCAGTCCATTGACGAAGCCGATGCGCACCAGCGTCGAGCGATTGTCGCGCAGCCAGGCCGCGACTTGCGCGTATTGCTTCATGACGGCGTCGAAGCCCAGCACCGGCGCCAAAGCCGCCGGACGCTTGCCGCCGCCATCGGCATGAGCGCTGACATCTTCCGTCAGCAGCGCGCCGAGCGCCTGCATGTCGCCGCTGCGCGATGCCGCGAAAAAGGCTTCGGCGATCTCCAGGCCACGCTGCTTCTCCACCTTGAAGCGAGGCCGCGCCTCGCGGACATGGCCCCGTGCGCGAGCGGCAAGCTGGCGGCAGGCGGCTGAATCGCGCTCGATGGCGGTCGCGACCTCCTCGAATTCCAGCCCGAACACATCGTGCAGCAGAAAGGCCGCCCGCTCGAGCGGCGAAAGCCGCTCCAGCGCCAACATCAGCGGCAAGGTGACATCTTCAAGATCGTCCTCTTCGACGATCGGCTCGGGCAGCCAAGGGCCGATATAGGTCTCGCGCTGGCGCCGCGTGGATTTGAGCTGGTCAAGGCAAAGCCGCGTCACCGTGCGGCGCAGGAACGCTTCTGGCTCGCGAACCTGCGAGCGGTCGGTCCCCATCCAGCGGATGAAGGCATCCTGCACGACATCCTCGGCGTCGCTCACCGAGCCCAGCATGCGATAGGCGACCCGCATCAGCTTCGGACGCAGCGGGCCGAAGCCCGCTGCCGCGTCGTCGGGTGCCGTCGCCGTCATCAGGCCGCCTTGGCGCTGGCGCGTATCGTTGCTGCGTCGGTGTAGAGCCCGAAGCCAACGGCGATGCGGTTCCAGCCATTGATGATGTTGATCAAAACGGTGAGCTTCACCTGCTCCTCCTCGGTGAAATGCGCCTTAAGATCATCATAGGCGCTTTCGCGGTCCTGTCCTTCCGAGAGGCGCGTCAGCGCATCGGTCCAGCCGAGCGCGGCACGCTCGCGGTCGCTGTAGCAGGGCGCTTCGCGCCAGGCCGGCAGCAGATAGATGCGCTGCTCGGTCTCGCCATTCTCGCGCGCTTCGGTGGCATGCAGATTGATGCAGTTGGCGCAGCCATTGATCTGCGACGCCCGAAGCTTCACCAGCTCGTTGAGGCTGTGCTCGAGCCCGGCGGCGACGGAGAGTTCGGTCGATGCGCGCTGCCACTGCTTGATCAGCGCAGGGGCGGCGGCGAAGAGGTCGATCTTGGCGGTCATGATTGCAGTCCTTGTGTTGGGTACGCCATCATGACGAGACAAGACCGGCCGGTGTGACATTCAGGCTGGATTTTTTCGAAGGTGCTTTCCCGGCGCGTTCAATCGTCTTTGATCAGCACGATCTTCGCCGGATCGAAATCGATCCCGACCATCGTCCCTTCCGCCACGGCGGGTGTGACATCAGGCGATGTCGCGAACAGTTCGACCGCCGGATCGCTGATCGCGATGCGGTATTCCATGTGGTCGCCGAGATACGAGCTCTTGACCACCCGGCCCTTCATGGTGCCCGCTGGCTGGCCGGGCAAGATGCGCACGGCATTCGGGCGCACAGCGAGCATCGCCGGCCCCGGAGCGTTACCGCGACCCGGCATGTCGAGCAGCAAGGGTCCGACCTTGACCCTTGCACTGGTCGCATTGCTGGAAAGCACCTCGACGTCGAGCAGATTGGCGTCGCCCATGAAGTCGGCGATGAAGCGGTTGGTCGGCTCGTTGTAGAGGTCGCGCGGCGTGCCGTCCTGGGCGACGCGAGCGGCGTTCATGACGATGATGCGGTCGGAGACGGCGAGCGCCTCTTCCTGGTCATGCGTGACATAGACCATGGTCAGCGCCAGATCTTGCTGGAGACCCCGGATTTCGTCGCGCACGCGCCGGCGCAGCTTGGCGTCGAGATTGGACAGCGGCTCGTCGAACAGCAGCACCTTCGGCTCCAGTACGATGGCTCGCGCCACCGCGACGCGCTGCTGCTGGCCGCCGGACAATTCGCTCGGCTGGCGCTTCTCGTAGCCGGACAGGCCGACAAGCGACAGCTTTTCGGCGGCGCGCTCGGCTGCCTGCGCCTTGCCAAGCCCCATAGCCCGCAAGCCGTAGCTGACATTCTCCATCACGTTCATGTGCGGGAACAGCGCATAGGACTGGAACACCATGGAGACATCTCGCTCGGCGGCGGACAGCAAGGTGACGTCCTTGTCGTCGATCAGGATGCGCCCGGTGCTGGTCTGTTCCAGCCCGGCGATCAGCCGCAGCGTCGTCGTCTTGCCGCAACCCGAGGGCCCGAGCAGCGTCACCAGGCTGGCCGGCGCGATGTCGAAGCTGACATTGTCGACGGCGATCACCGCGCCGTATTTCTTGGTGACGCCCTCGAACCGCACGGCCGGCCTGTCCGTGACAACCGGGGCAGCATTCTTCGCCGTCTGATCCACGCCGCTTCTCCCCATCAGATTGCCGCCACGACGGCTTCCGGACCCGCACGGCGCCGGCCGAGCCGGCGTTCGCCGACCAGCAGCTGGATGCCGATGAGGATGACCATCATGACAACGATCATCACCGCCGAATAGACAATCGCGATGCCGTATTCGCCGACATCTGCGCGCCCGACAATGTAGACCGTGGCGAGATTGAACCGGCCGCTCGCCAGGAAGATGACGGCGCTGACCGCCGTCACCGCGCGCACGAAACTGTAGATCATCGCGGTCACGATCGCCGGCTTCAGGATCGGCAGGATCACCCGCCGCAAGGTAGCAAAAGACCGCGCCCCAAGCGTCAGCGATGCCTCGTCCAGGCTCTTGTCGATCTGTCCGAGATTGGCAAGCCCGGCACGGATCGCCACCGGCATGTTGCGGAAGATGAAGGAGATGACGATGATCAGCCCGGTGCCGGTCAACTGCACCGGCGGCACGTTGAAGGCAAGGATATAGCTGACGCCGATCACCGTGCCGGGAATGGCGAAACTCATCATGGCCAGGAACTCGAACATGGTACGCCCGGCGAAACGCTGCCGGTCGAGCAGATAGGCCGTCAGGATGCCGAGCGCCGCGGTGAACGGCATCGCCACCAGCGCCAGGCCGATGGTCATCAGCAGCGACGGCCAGGCCGAGCCGCTGAAAAACCAGCCATTGACGCCTTTCTCGATCGAAAAGGCGGTGAGGAAATATTGGAGCGTCGGCGTGTTGTCGCGCCCGATCGATTGCACGAAACCGCCGCCCAGGATGATGCCGTAGACCACGATGGTCAGAACCAGCCACGGAACGACGGCGGCGTAGCAGCCGATCCGCAAGGCCTTGGGCAGCGTCGCCGGTACACCGCCATCGCCCTTGCCTGCGACGGTGACGTAGCTGCGGCTGCCGATCCAGCGGCGCTGGATGACGAAGGCTGCCAGCGTGAACATCAACAGCACGATCGCCAGCACCGCCGCGCGGCCCTGGTCGTGCGCCGCACCGACCACTGCAAAGAAGATGTCGGTCGACAGCACGTTGAAGTTTCCGCCCAGCACCAGCGGATTGGCGAAATCGGCCATGCTCTCGATGAACGAAATCAGGAAGGCGCTGGCCAGCCCCGGCCGGATCAACGGCCAGGTGACGGTGCGAAACGTGCGCCAGCGGCTGGCGCGCAGGGTTTGTGATGCTTCCTCCATGCTTGGGCTGACCCCTTGCAGCACGCCGACCAGAACCAGGAAGGCGATCGGCGTGAAGGCCAGCACCTGCGCGATGGTGATGCCGGCCATGCCATAGATCCAGCGGCTGCGCGGAATGCCGAGATGCACCGACATGAGGTTGGTGACGATGCCGGCGCGGCCGAAAAGCAGGATCAGCGCCAGGCCGATGACAAAGGGCGGCGTGATGATCGGCAGGATGGACAGGCCGCGCAGCAGCCATTTGGCCGGCAGCTTGGTGCGAAGCGCAATCAGCGCCAGAGCCAGCCCAAGCGCCGTGCAGAAAAAGCCGACGAGGACTGCGATCGCCACCGTGTTCCACGCCACGCCGCAGGGGCCCTCGCCATAGAGGCAGCGCAGGCTCCATATGTTGGCGCTGAAGATCTTTTCGACGAACAGCGCCGGCACGACATTGCCGTCATTGTCCTGGATGGCCGAGGTGAGGATCGACAGCAGCGGATAGGCGACGAACAGGATCAGCGAAGCAATCACGATTGAGAGCGAGCCGACGACGAAACGGTCGCCCTTGCACCAGCCGCGCGCGGCGAGCGCCTCGGCGATGAACATCAGCATCGCCACGGCATAGAGCGCCGCACCCCAGCCGAGCCCCGGCTGTATCGGTCCCGGCGTGCCGGCGATCCGGGTAAGCAAGCCAAATCCCCAGCCCGAATGGATGATGGAAAAGCCTTCGATGGCCAGCCACAGCAGGCCCGCCGCGCCTGCAACCGCCAGGCTCTTGGGGTTGTTGCGCGCCACCAGCCAGCTCGCCAGCAGAAGCGGCAGGACAAGCGGCAACAGCCAGGGCCGGCCACCGAGCGCCAGCATGATGGCCGGCGTCGCATCCGCCGGCTGTGCAAGCCACTCGAACGACAGGAAGCCGCCTTCGACCTTGTACCAAGGCAAGAGCACGAAGCTCGCCCACGCGGCCATCACCCAGGCGAGCGCGCTGCGTCCAGGAGCGGAACTGACCATGGAACCGGCCGCGGCCATTCAATGTCTTTCTGTGCCAAAGGATGGTGCGCCGGCTGCCGCGAGGGGCAGCCGGCGATCAGATGCTAGAGTGAGCGCGAAAGAACGCGCTCAGCCGCCATTGCGGACCTCATCGGTGAACTTCTTCAACAGCCGCTTGCGTTCGGCCGACGAGCCGTATTTGGCGAAGTCGTAGTCGATCAGCTTGATCTTCGAGAGGTCCGGCGCCTCGGGCGGCACCGGCGTGGCGGTGTTCGACGGGATCTGGAAGCTGCCGTTCGGCGCCGCGAGCTTCTGCGCTTCCGGGCTCAGCGCCCAGTCGTAGAATTTCTGCGCCTCTTCGACATGCTTGGCGCCCGTCACGATGCTCATCGAGCCGATCTCGAAGCCGGTGCCCTCGCAAGGCGAAACCACCTTCACCGCCGGGTTCTGCTTGGCCGCGTTGATGACGTCGTGCTGGAAGGAGATGCCGATCAGCGTCTCGCCCTTGCCGACGGCGAGCGCCGGCGCGGCCCCTGCCTTGGTGTATTCGGCGATGTTCTTGTTGAGCTGCTTGAGATAGTCGAATGCCTTGTCCTCGCCCATCAGCTGGACGATGGTGGCAAGCATGGTCCAGGCCGTGCCCGATGAATTCGGATCGGCCATCTCGATCTCGCCCTGGAATTCCGGCTTGACCAGATCGGCCCAGCACGCCGGCGCGGTCAGCCCGCGCTGCTTCAGATCTTCCTCATTGTAGCCATAGCCGAGCGCACCGAGATAAATGCCGACCGTGCGGTTCTTCGACCTGTCGGCCTGCTTCAGCGCCCAGTCGCGCAAGTTTGCCAGTTGCGGCGACTTGTATTCCTGGGTGAGGCCCTCTTCCGCCGCCTGCAGATGCGGGTCGCCGGTGCCGCCCCACCAGATATCGGCTTGCGGATTGTCCTTCTCGGCCCGGAGGCGGGCGTAGATTTCGCCGGCGCTCATGCGGGTCATGTCGACGCTGACGCCCGTCTCCTTCTGGTAGGTGGTCGCCATCGCCCGGCACCAGGCCTCGTCGACGGCGCAATACATTGTGAGGCTGCGGTCGGCCGCCTGGGCGGCACCCGCCAATCCGAACATGGCCAGCGCCGCGCCAAGGCCAAGCCAGGCGGCGCGCAAGCCTTGCTTACTGTCAAATGTCTTCATCGATATTCCTCCCTGTCTTCTCACTGGAAACGATCTACCCGTCGTCGAGCGGCACTCCGATCACCTGGGACAATGTCGCCGCGACACCGGGTGCTGCCGCAAGCACGGGATTGCCCTTCGCCATGCCGTCGCCGTCGAGGAACCGGTTCACACGGCCGCCGGCCTCCTCCACCAGCAGCAATCCGGCCAGGCAGTCCCACGAATTGATGTGCAGCTCGGCATAGGCATCCGAGCGGCCGTCGGCCACATAGGCCAGCCCAAGCGCTCCGGAGCCGGAGCGCCGCACATTGGCGCCGAGTGCCCAGACAAGGCTCACCTTGTCCAGATAGTCGCGATTGGGAATCCTGGGCGACCAGCCGAACTCGACAAAGGCGCGGTCGAACGCTTGCGTCGGCGACACATGGATCGGCGCGCCATTGCGCGTCGCGCCGTGCCCGCGACGGGCAAAGTACGTTTCGCCGATGGCCGGATTGGCAATGCCGCCGATCTCGCTGCGGCCGTCCTCGACGAAAGCTATCGAAATGCAGAAATGCGGAATACCGCGCATGAAATTGGCGGTGCCGTCGATGGGGTCGACGACCCACATGCGGGCAGAGCCGATGCCACCGCCTTCCTCGCCCAAAAACCCGTCCTGCGGAAAAGCCTCTGCCAGCGTCGCGCGGATGTGCTCCTCGACCTTGCCGTCGGTTTCAGTGAGAAAATCCTGCGGGCCTTTCATCGCCACCGGCTGGACGGCGCCCTGCCGGGCATAGCCTTCCATCGCCAGTTGCCCGGCCGTGACAAGCAGTTTCCGGCAGACCTCGGCACGCCTGTCCATCTCGGCCTCGGACAGCCGGTCCGCCTTCGGATGCGCCGCCGCCCTGCTCATGCAGCCGGTCCGGACAATCGCGCCCTCAATGCCGTCTTCGGCGAAATGGACAGGGTATTCCTCCGATGCCACTCTTGAGCCGGCTTGTATTGCACGGCTGTGCAAAGCTGTTGCATTCGGCCATGCCTGTCAAGTGCGGTGGGTGGCAATGGCAGAAGAGTTGCATTACATTGCACTGGCGTGCAAAGAATCACGAAAACAGCAGCGAGAGCGTTCGCTTGACGGTTCCGAGAATCCGCACCGGTTTTTCCAGCGCCCAGCAGGTTGCCGACCTCGCCGGGGTTTCACGTTCGGCGGTGTCACGTACCTTCACGCCCGGCGCTTCCGTTTCCGGGGAAACCCGCGAGCGGGTGATGCTGGCCGCCGAGCAACTCGGCTATCACGTCAACCATCTGGCTCGCGGCCTGATGCGGGCCTCGACCGGCATTGTCTGCCTCATCGTTGCCGATGGCGACACGCCCTATCATGCCCGCCTGCAGAAGGCGCTGACCCAACATCTGCGGGACGCCGGCAAAATGGCCATGGTGTTCAACACCTCCGGCCCCAGCCACCATGTCGACCAGGCGCTGCGCAACACGCTGAACTATCGCGCCGATGCGAGCATCGTTCTGTCCGGCTCGCCGCCGCAGTTGCTGATCCGCACCTGTCTTGAGAACGGCCAGCGGCTGGTGCTGATCAATCGCGATGACCGCTTCGACGGCCCGCACAATATCGGTGTCGACAACGCTGCAGCCGCAGAGGCAGCGCTGCATGCCTTCATCCGGGCCGGCTGTACCCGCCCCGCTTTGGTGACCTCGGCTGCCGGCACGCCCAGCCTGCTCTCCCGCGAAACCGCCTTCCTTACCGCCGCGCAGAAGGAAGGGCTGGAGGTGACCGTGTGGCGCGAGGGCCGCACCGGCTATGCCACCGGAGCCGATGGCGCCAGGCGGCTCTTTTCCGGCCGGCAGCGGCCGGATGCGGCGTTCTGCGTGACCGACCTGATTGCGTGCGGCTTTCTCGATGCGGCCCGCCACGAGTTCGGCATCAACGTACCCCGCGATCTCTGCGTCATCGGCTTTGACGACATTGAACAGGCCGACTGGGCCTCTTACCGGCTGACGACGTTCTCGCCGCCGATCGAGGAGATCGCCAGGCGCGCCGTGCGGCTCGCGACCGGCGCGCGGGAGGAGGCTGGCAGCCGCCTGATCTGCCATGCGCCCATGGTCTGGCGCAGCACGGTGAGGCCGGGTCAGGGCTGATGCGAAACATGTGTCGGTCAAGACGGGAAACGTACTGATGTCCAAGAAAAAGGCCAGGAAGACCCGCCAGGCGGCAAGACCGGTGGAGATAGCTGTAGGCCCCGAAATCCGGAGCATGATGCGCAAGTTCGGCCTGACCGAGGAAGAAGCACTGCGCATGATGCGCGAATGCGATGCCACCCTCTATGGCGCCAACTCCGGGCACGTGCAGCCAGGATCTTGACGGCCCGCCAGGCGCGAACGGAATTTTAATGTAAATCAAGCGTAATCCCGACCGTTAAAATGATGCGTATGTGTTGGGGTTGCGCATGCCGGAATATTCTTTCTTCATCCGCTCGATCCGGATCCGCTACATCTCGGGATTGCTCATCTTTGCGCTGGCTTCCACCGCGGTGATGTTTGCGCTCAATCGCGTCAATTCCTTCCGCCACGACATCGACGCGCTGAGCAGCAATCTCGTCGTCTTCACCCGCGACCTGCGCAACGCCTCCAGCTTTGCCGAAACCGCCAGCACGACCTGGCGCACCGAAACCCGTGACGGCCTTGCCGCCGCAGCGCGCGGCCATTCGCAACGCCTGACCAGCGAGATCGAAACACTGTCCGCGGAGTTGGCCGCGATCAAGCCGAGCCTGTCGGCCAAAACGCTGGACGAACTCTCGTCGGCCGCCGTCAACGGCGACCTGTTCTGGTCGTCGCGCGACATCGTGCGCAACTTCAACCAGATGTCGGCGGCGCAACAGACCGACGAATGGAGTTCGCGCGAAATCCTCAACCAGAACGACCTGTTCGTCCAGCCGATGCTGGTGCGTGTGCGTACCGCCATGGATGGCGAACGCCATCTGGCCGACGCCTCCAGCGACAGGCTGCTGTTGTGGGCAAGCGGCCTTCTGTTCGCGGTTCTTGCCATCGTTGCCCTCTGGATCTTCCGGCCGAT
The DNA here is from genome assembly GCF_000502815.1 of Mesorhizobium sp. LSJC269B00. Taxonomy (NCBI): domain Bacteria; kingdom Pseudomonadati; phylum Pseudomonadota; class Alphaproteobacteria; order Hyphomicrobiales; family Phyllobacteriaceae; genus Mesorhizobium; species Mesorhizobium sp. LSJC269B00. The sequence continues at coordinate 29,089 of NZ_AYVN01000016.1, read as the reverse complement.
GGAAAAGGCGATCCGCCGCGCCTTCACCGAATCCGCCGCATCCTTGTTCAAGGCCGAAGCGGCCGACCGCGCCAAATCGGAATTCCTGGCCAATATGAGCCATGAGATCCGCACGCCGATGAATGGCGTGCTGGGCATGGCCGAACTGCTCGCCAAGACCGAGCTTAACGCGCGCCAGAAAACCTTCACCGAAGTCATCGTCAAGTCCGGCAATGCGCTGCTCACCATCATCAACGACATCCTCGATTTCTCCAAGATCAATGCCGGTCAGCTGACGCTCGATCCTGCACCCTTCCGGCTTGCCGAAGCGGTCGAGGACGTGGCCACACTGGTGTCGGCGCGCGTCGCCGAAAAGAACCTCGAGCTGATCGTGCGTGTCGACCCGCGCCTGCCTGCCCATGTCGTCGGCGATGCCGGACGGTTCCGTCAGATCGTCACCAATCTGCTCGGCAATGCGGTGAAGTTCACCGAGAAGGGCCATGTGCTGATCGATGTCGGCGGCGAGGTGGTCGACGGCATGGTCCAGCTCAAGGTCCGCGTCGAGGACACAGGCATCGGCATTCCTGCCGAGAAGCTCGAGAACGTGTTCGAGAAATTCGCGCAGGTCGACGGCTCGTCGACGCGCCGCCATGAAGGCACCGGCCTCGGCCTTGCCATCGCCGCCCGCCTCATCGATCTGATGGGCNCTGATGGGCGGCAAGATCGGCGTCGAAAGCGAGATCGGCCGCGGCTCGGTGTTCTGGTTCGCCGTGCCGCTGCCGGCGCATCAGCAGGACACGCGCAACGAGGTCGTGCCGGTCGATGTCACCGGCGCTCGCGTGCTGGTCATCGACGACAACCCGGTCAACCGCGAGATCTTGCTGGAGCAGCTCAGAAGCTGGAGCTTCGACTGCGCGGCCGCCGAAAGCGGCGCCGTCGGCCTCGCCTTTCTAGACCGGGCCAGCCAACTCGGTGCTGCGGTCGACTGCATCATCCTCGACTACCAGATGCCCGGCATGAACGGCGCCGATGTCGCCAAGGCGATTTCCGCCGACAGCCGTCTCTCCGCCATCCCGGTGGTGCTGCTGACCTCGGTCGATCAGGTCGATTTCGGCAAGATGGTCATCGATTTCGGCATCGCCGCGCATCTCACCAAGCCGGCGCGCTCGGCCGTCCTGCTCGGCACCGTCATCTCGGCAATCCAGAAAGTGCGGGCCCAGATCGGCAAGGCCCAGTTTGTTCGCGAGCCTGTTGTTCCGCAGGCGGCACCTGTGGCGCCACCCGCCTTCACCGTCATTCGCGGCCCGGCAATTCCGGCGGCCACAGTGCCTGAATCGATCGCCACGCCAAACGGCCCGATCGATATTCTGATCGCCGAGGACAATGACGTGAACCAGCTGGTGTTCGGCCAGATCCTCAATGGGCTTGGCCTCAGCTACCGCATCGCCAGCAATGGCCGCACGGCCGTCGAGATGTACCGGGCGCTGGGACCGAAGCTGATCCTCATGGACGTCTCCATGCCGGAGATGAACGGCTACGAGGCGACCCGCGCCATCCGGGCGGCGGAGGCAGCGAGTGGCAATCACACACCAATCATCGGCGTCACCGCGCACGCACTGAAGGGCGACCGCGACAAATGTATCGAGTCCGGCATGGACGACTATCTGCCCAAGCCGGTGTCGCCCGACCGTCTCGGCAGCAAGATCGGCACATGGCTCAGCGAAACGGTGGCGGTAAAGAGGGCTTGATCAAATCGCCGCGTCCAGACAATAGCGGTGCATCCAGTCGAGACTGGTCTCGTCCGAGAGCTTGGCGACACCAGGCTTTATGTCGGCGGCATTCGGCGCCGGAACACCCAGGGCCTCGCAGATGGATGCCAATGCCGCTGCCGGATCGGCTGACAGGCGCTCATAGCCGATTCGCAGCGGGACGATCCCCTGCTCCGCGAACCAGACATTCCAGCCCGCGTCATAGGCTTCGAGTTCGGCAAGCTCGCGCTGGATCCGCTTGAAATCGTAGCGGGGTTCCTGCGGCGGTGCGACCCGTTCGATCTCGGTTCCGTCGGGCGCGATGTGCCAAAGCCCAGTCTGCTCGGCCTTGATCAGCGACACCGCCTGCGCCAGCTTGTTTTCGCGCGAAAGATGGATGTAGAGGATCCGGCCGAAGGCCTTTTCAAAGCGTGCTTTGTCCGATGGCAGGTCTGGGTAGATCCGGTCGAGGATGGCCGAGAGTTCACCCAGGTTTTCCCGCATCAGGCGCAAGCCGAAGACGCCTGTTCCGCCCCTTCCCGCGCTGATTGCCGCACCGAGATAGGCGACGTCGAAATCATGCGCGCTCATCGTCTCGGGATGCGGCAATTTCCACTCTTCGGCCCATTCCGCTTTGTCCTGCCGCCGGTAGAATGAGTGCGGATCGCCGGCTGTTTTCGTCGAGGCCAGAAGGCCGCACAGCAAAGTGCTTCCGGTTCTCGGCGTGCCGCAGATTATGTAGCCGTCAAGCATCTGGGACTCTGTCGCTTGTCATGGATTGGGCTAACCCCGCCAGGGCGCGGTGACACGCGCGCTTCGCGAAAGGCTCCAGTCTAGCCGCGCCGGAAGGGATAGAGGAATTGCTGCCAGTATCCGTTCGGAACGGGATGTCCGTGAATGCCGTAGCCGTTCGGCCAGCGCCCTTCGGGCATATGATGGGTGCCGAACAGCCGGTCGAGCAGCGGGAAATGGATGGCGAAATTTACGTCGATCGCTTCTTTTTCGAGGCCGTGATGCCAGTGGTGGTAACGCGGCGACACCAGCACCTTTTCGACTGGACCGAAACTGGTTCCGATGTTGGAATGGATGAACGACGAATAGACGTAGACGATCAATATATACGTCTGGATAGCCGATTCATCGAACCCCAGCACGAACATCGGGGTGGCCGTCAGGCTGCGCAGCACGATGATTTCCAGGAAATGCATGCGCGCACCGGCAATCCAGTCCATCGACTTGGCGGAATGGTGCACGGCATGGAACTTCCACAGCCAGGGAATGCGATGAAAGGCCCGATGCACCCAATACTGGGCAAGGTCGGTCAGGAACATCACCGCCAGCAGTTGCACCAGCCACGGCAAGCCGTGGACCCAGGCGCGCACCGAACCAAGGGCGCCCTGTGAATTGACGAAGTTGGACGGCGCCAAGGTCAGGTAGGTCAAAATCTGCACCAGCAGCGACGAGACCAGATAGTAGAACAGGTCCTCGCGCCATTCGTCGCGGAACACGGTCTGATCCTTGTTGCGCGCGAAAAGACGTTCGAGCGGGACGAACAGCACACCCATGAACAAGGCGTTCAGGATGAAGAAATCGAGCCCGAAGAACACCCCGTCGATGTGCAGTTGATGGCGCACCGGAAGCATGCCGACCAGCGACGCCAGCAGCACAGTGAACATCGCTGCCGCGCCGAGCGTCTTTTGCCTGCGCAGCGTCATGCTGAGGATCGCCAGGATATAGCCGGAGATGAGGACGAAATAGAGCACCGGCTTGAAGAACAGCATCTGGTGGATGGGGGCCAGATCCGGCATCGATGTAAGCGACGGGTAGCGCAGCACGATGACCATCAGCAGGGCGGTGACCCCGGCAAGCAAGCCAATCGAGCCGGACAGCCAGCCAGAACCGAACGGCCGTTTGGCGCGCGGCGTTTCAAGTTCACTTACAACGCGTCTAAGGAAATTTGCCACCGCCCCCTATGCCCCGCCTTTTTGACGATCGCAAAAAAGCTCTCGTCGGAGATATCGACCTCTTTTGCTACAGCAGGGCTCATTAATATTTAATCGCCACGACCCTGCACATGACGGGTGACTATCGCTTTTGGGCGATTGGAAGAGCCATGATTGCAACAAAAGAACACCGGCCACTATAGTCGGAATCTTTCCTGGATGCGACGGGCGCATTCAAGCGGCGTCAGCCGGCTGGTGTCGACTTCGAGGTCGTAGTCCATGCCCTTGTGGACGCGTCCATATTGCCAGCGCGCCAGGCCAGGCAGCCTGTCGGCGCGCGCGGCCTCGCGCGCTTCCAGCACCTCCAGCGGCGCCATGACGCCGACCAGATGCAGGTCAAAGCTCGACAGCAACTTGCGGTGCTCCGCTATCTCGTCATTGAAGATCACGTCGTCGACAATGAGATTGTTGCCTTGCCCGGCCATGGCGGCGATGGCATGGCGCATGCCGCGCATGGCTCGCGCGCCGACCGGCCCGCTCCTGATCACCACCGACGGCTTGCCGTCTTCCAGCACGGTCTCAAAGGAAAACCCGTCGGCATGATCCTGCAGCGCCGGCGGCAGCATGTCGATGAAAGCATCCATCTGGACATGCAGGAAGGGCTCGGTGGCGATTGTTTGCAGCGCCCTGGCGATCGAGCTTTTGCCGGCGCTGCCGACGCCATTAAGCAGGACGATTTTGGCCGTCATGTCGCCCCCTATCGGTTGCGCACGACGATACAGGCGCCGCCGACGCTTTGCAGTTTCTGGCAGATGACGTTGGCGGCGGCACGGTCGTCGACGCCGATCCTGACGGCGTAGATGCCGCGTCGGCCGATCGGCGTGCGCACCCGGCTGACCACCGGGTCAGGACCGGAAAGCAGCGCCGGAAACCGGCTCCTGACCCTCAGCCACTGATTGATCGCAGCTCCCCTGCGGAAATTGCCGGCCACCTGGACGCCCCATGGCTTCACATTGATCGAGGCCATCGCCACGGTTCTGGACATGATCACCGGCAGCTTGCGGCAGGCGACGGGAAAGCTGGTTTTCGCGTCGAGCGGCTCGATCGTTCCGGCGTAGGCGCTGTCGGAAAACTTGTCGACGGGTTCGCCCATGACGTCGAAGACATAGCTCTCTGTCTCCATCGGCAGGAAGCCGCCCGAACCCAGCCAGCGCGACACCCGGTTCTCGCCGGCATTGTAGGCGGCCGCCGCCAGGCCGAGATTGCCGTAGGCGAGCTTCATCTCGCCGAGATATTTCGCCGAAGCCGGGATCGCCTGCTCGATGTCGAAAGGATCGGCCAGCCCGCGCATTTTGGCGGTGCCCGGCATGAACTGGGCGATGCCTTCGGCGCCCACCGGGCTAACCGCATTGGGATCGAAGCGGCTTTCTTTCCAGATCAGCCGGGCGAAGTAATCCTTCGGCAGGCCGTTCCGCTCGGCATGCGTCTCGATCAGGTCACAGACACGGCCGATCAATCGTTTCGCCGCCGAGCGCGATTGCGGTGGATCGGCAAGTGCCTGTCCGGCACTCAGCCCGCAGAGCAGGATCACCCCGGCTTTGAGCAGCCCCCGCATGGCTCATTCGGCCGCGGCTTTGCCGTGCTGGCCAAACCGCCGCTCGATATAGTCGGCAACCATTTTTTCGAAATCGGCGGCGATCGACGGACCGCGCAGCGTCGCCGACTTCTTGCCGTCGACGAAGACGGGTGCGGTCGGCGTCTCGCCGGTGCCGGGCAGCGATATGCCGATATCGGCGTGCTTGGATTCGCCGGGGCCGTTGACGATGCAGCCCATCACCGCGACCTTGAGGTTCTCGACGCCGGGATATTTCTCCCGCCAGACCGGCATGTTCTTGCGCAAATCGGCCTGGATGTTCTGGGCGAGCTCCTGGAACACGGTGGAGGTCGTGCGGCCGCAGCCGGGGCAAGCGGCGACGATCGGCACGAACTGACGGAAGCCCATGGTCTGCAGCAGTTCCTGCGAGACCTGCACCTCGCGCGTGCGGTCGCCATTCGGCTCCGGCGTCAGCGAGATGCGGATGGTGTCGCCAATGCCTTGCTGCAAGAGGATGCCCATGGCAGCCGACGAGGCGACGATGCCCTTGGATCCCATGCCGGCTTCGGTGAGGCCAAGATGCAGCGCATGGTTGGAGCGCGTGGCAAGCTCGGCATAGACGGCGATCAAATCCTGCACGCCGCTGACCTTGGCCGACAGGATGATCTTTTCGCGGGCGAGGCCTATCTCTTCGGCCATTTCGGCCGACAGGATGGCCGACTGCACGATCGCTTCGCGGGTTACTTCCTGCGCCGTCAGCGGAAAGCCTTGGCGCTGGTTTTCGTCCATCAGCCGGGTGAGCAGCTCCTGATCGAGCGACCCCCAATTGACGCCGATGCGCACCGGCTTGTCATGCCTGATCGCCATTTCGACGATCGCGGCGAACTGGCGGTCCTTCTTGTCCTTGAAGCCGACATTGCCAGGATTGATGCGGTATTTGGCCAGCGCCTCGGCGCAGGCTGGATGGTCGGCCAGCAGCTTGTGGCCGATATAGTGGAAGTCGCCGACCAGCGGCACATTGATGCCGAGCCGTTCGAGCCGTTCGCGGATGCGCGGCACGGCGGCGGCGCTCTCGTCCCGATCGACGGTGATGCGCACGATCTCGGAGCCGGCGCGATGCAAAGCCGCAACCTGCGCGACGGTCTGGTCGATATCGGCCGTGTCGGTGTTGGTCATCGACTGCACCACGACCGGCGCGCCGCCGCCGACGACCACGCCGCCGACATCGACGCCGACCGATGTCCGGCGCGCAAAGGGGGAGGAAAAATACCCGGTCATGCCGGCAGCCTCTTGATCACCCGAGCGACATACGTCCACGTCGACGCACGCTCAAACAGCTATCAGCGCATAGCGCTGAGGTTCGGGCATGAGGTGGAGGAGCAAAGATGGCTTGTCAATGGCGACAGACAAGCAGAGCCGCCAAATCGCAGCAGCGCGGCGACCCCACAGACGGGTTTCGCCGGCCAACAGTATCGGAATCAGTAGCAAAAACAGGCCTCCGGCGGCATGTCGCCACCGGAGCGATAGTCACGCGCCAAGGCGGCGCGTCTAATCCTGGAAGGGCGTCAGTGTCTCGTCGGTTTCGCCTTCAGTTTTTCAATCTCGTCCTTGAGTGCCAGCTTGCGTCGCTTTAGATTCACGATTTCGAGGTCGTCGACCGATGGATGGTTCATCGCATCGTCGATCTCGCGTTCGATATCACCGTGTTTCCGCTGCAACTCATCAAGATGGGATGCAAGAGACATGATTGGTTCTCCCTTTCATGGTTTCCTCGATTGCAGCCGTCAAAGGCACGTCCACCGCAGGTCGCATCTGTGACGGCACCATGACAGTCTGCCACCATCCGGCTGCGATGTCGAATGCTGCGTGGTAGCATTCCACGACAATGTGATATGTGATATTGGCTGCGCGCCGGCGGCAATTGATGCCGCCCCCGCCCAATCATGCCCATTGCCGGGCGCCGCAGACATGCAGACGGTAGAGAATGTCCGACCAGGAAAAGGCCGATGTCCGCCTCGAATTTTCCCGCCTGAAGCAGGAGCATGCCGATTTCGACGCGGCCATCAATGCGATGATCGCCATGGGCTGCGACCCCTTGCAGATCCAGCGCATGAAGAAGAAGAAGCTTTTCCTCAAGGACCGGCTGATGGCGCTGGAAGACAAGATCATTCCGGACATCATCGCTTAGCCGACGGCCTCGGGGCCTAACTGCTCACCCCGCTATCGACAGCCGCGCCGCGCGATGGCGCAGCAACGTCAGCAATTCGTCGGTCTTCTCCGCTGAAGTGTCGATCGGCACCACCAGGCACATCGTCGCCTCGACCTTGCCGGCGGCCGCGAAGACAGGGGCGGCCAGGCATTTGGTGTAGGCGTCGACCAGCCCCGAAGTGATGCAATAGCCGGTCGTTCTGGCCGTCGCGATATCGGCAATGAAGTCGTCGAACTGCAGCCTGCGGCCGTCGGGCAGCAAAAGGTCGTCTTCCGAGACCATGTCCTGGATGGCGGCCCTTTCCAATCCGGCCAGAAGCAGCCGCCCCGATGCCGTCCATGGCAGCGGGATCTGCAAGCCAGTGGCCGAGCTGATGCGGAACGGCCTGGTGCCGGGGCTGGAATGGACGATGGTATAGCGCCCGCTTTGCAGCATGCACAATTCGGAGGTCTCGCCGGTCTCGCGCGACAGATTGTCGACCTCCTGCCGGCCCCGCCTAAGCAGGTCGTTGCCCCTGACATAGTCCATCCCATAGAGGTAGAGCTTCTTGCCGAAATAGACCCGGTTGCCGTCGCCCTCCATCTCCAGGAGACCCGCATCGACCAGCGAACGCACCAGCGTATAGGTGGTGGAGCGCGGCGCATTCACCCCCTTGGCGAGATCGCCAATGCCGATGGCGCGCTGCGTAACATGCAGGAAGTCCAGGATCTCCAGCACCCGGTTGAGGCCCTTCTCGCGCGAGCCGGAGGTCTTGTCGGGCGTCGGGCTCTCGGCTGGACCAAGCTCCGCCCGATCCGTGAGTCCATTGCTGTCTTGCATAACTGATTCCTGATGTTAGTATCTGTCTTGTATAGGATACATATGTCTATTGTAAGAGACAATTCAGGTCGGCGACACGTGTGTCTGTAGGGGAACTCAAACAACAGGAGGTCGCAGTGAACGACGCATCCAAGCGAGATTTTCTGAAACTGGGCATGGCCGGGCTTGCAACGGCGGGCGTGATGACCGCTGTCAGCGCCGAAAAGGCGGCGGCACAAGCCGCATCCGACAGCGTTCTGCGCACCGCGCTTGACCGCGGCAAGCTGATCGTCGGCACCGGCAGCACCAACGCGCCATGGCATTTCGAAAACGATGCCGGCGAGCTAGTCGGCATGGACATCACCATGGGCCGCATTCTGGCCAAGGGTCTGTTCGACGATCCGAGCAAGGTCGAGTTCGTCATGCAGGATCCGGCGCAGCGCATCCCCAATGTCACCACCAACAAGGTCGACATTACCATCCAGTTCATGACCATGACCGCGCAGCGCTCGCAGCTGATCCACTTCTCCAGGCCATACTATGTCGAGGGCGTCGCCCTGCTGACGCTGCCGACGGCGGAAAACAAGACCTTCGACAAGCTGCTCGCCGGTGGTTCGGCGACGCGCATCTCGATCCTGCAGAATGTCGATGCCGAAAGCTCGGTCCATTACGCCCTGCCGGAGGCGCAGGTGCTGCAGATCGACACTCAGGCCAATGTGCTGCAGGCACTGGAATCGAAACGCGCCGATGCCGCCGCTGTCGATCTTTCAACCGTGCGCTGGCTGGCCTCGCGCAACCCCGACAAATATTTCGATGCCGGCAAGAGCTGGTACTCGATGCTCTACGGCGCGGCGGTCAGGCAGGGCGACCTGGACTGGCTGACCTTCGTCAACCAGACCTTCACCATCGCTATGTTCGGCCATGAGACCGCACTCTACGACGCCGCCTTCAAGGACTATTTCGGCCAGGAGCCGCCGGCCCGCCATCCCGGTTTCCCGGTTGTCTGACAAGTGCTGGCGGAAGGGTTAGCCCTTCCGCCTTCTAGTTCGCATCCCCTTGGTTATTGCGGGAGACGCATGGGCTATACGCTCAACTTCAACCTGATCTGGCGGCATTTCGACAAGCTGTGGGGCGGCCTTCTGCTCAGCCTCGAGCTTGCCGTGATTTCGATTGCCATCGGCGTCGTCATCGGCCTGATGCTGGCGGTCTGGTATGTCTCGGCAGGACGCGTGGTGCGCGCCATCATTGCGGCCTACGTCGAATTCATCCGCAACGTGCCGCTGATCCTGCTCGTCTATCTTGTCTTCTACGGCCTGCCGACGGTGATCGACGTCGCCTACGACGCGCCGACCTCGTTCGTGCTGACGCTGTCGGTCTATAGCGGCGCCTATCTGGTCGAGGTGTTCCGCTCCGGCCTGGAAGCCGTGCCGCGCGGCCAGCTCGATGCCGGCAAAGCCATCGGCCTGACGCCCTGGCAGCGGCTGGTTCATGTGCGCCTGCCGACCATGCTGCGCATCACGCTGCCGGCGCTGTCCAACACCTTCATCTCGCTGTTCAAGGACACGTCGATCGCCTCGGTGATCTCGGTGCCCGAGCTCACCTTCGGCGCCCAGTGGATCAACTTCAACACCTTCCGCATTGTCGAGGTCTATCTGGTGACGACGGCGATGTACCTGGTGACCGGCTACACCCTGCTCTTCGGGCTGCGGCTGGTCGAACGCCGGTTCAGGGCTGCGCGCTGACATGCTGAGCCAGATCCTCTACGCCGTACCGTTCCTCGCCCAGGGCTTCGCCATCACTTTGTGGGTGTCGCTGCTGGTCGTGGTGCTGTCGCTGATTGCCGGCGTCGCGCTCGGCGTCGGCCTGGTCTACGGCCCGGCGCCGCTGCGCTGGGCCGTGCGCATCTTCTCCGACACCATCCGCGGCATCCCGATCCTGGTGCTGATGTTCTTCGTCTATTACGGCCTGCCGGCCATCGGCCTGCATCTGCAATCCTTCTCGGCGGCGGTGCTGGCGCTCACCTTGTTCAAGACCGCGCAGGTCATTGAGTATCTCCGCGGCGCCGTCGGCTCCATTCCCAAGGGGCAGTCCGAGGCGGCGATGGCGATTGGGCTGACCTTCCGCCAGCGGCTCACCTACGTCATCTTTCCGCAGGCCTTCCGCCGCTTCCTGCCGCCCTGGATCAACGGCGTCACCGATGCGGTCAAGGGCAGCGCCCTGGTCTCGCTGCTCGGCATCACCGACCTGATGCAGGCGATCAACCAGGTCATCGGCCGCACCTATGAGGCGATGCCGCTCTACATCCTCGGCGCCTTGATCTATTTCGCGGTCAACTATGCGCTTTCCTACGCCAGCCGGCGGCTGGAACGGCGCTTTGCCTTCATCCGGGACTAGCACGATGGCCACAAGCTCGAACGACAATGCTGCCCTTCTCGACATTGCCGGGGTCTCGAAAGCCTTTGGTTCGGTCGAGGTGCTTCGCTCGGTCAGCCTCAAGGTGGACAGGGGCGAGGTGGTCACCGTCATCGGCCCTTCCGGCAGCGGCAAGACCACCCTGCTGCGCTGCGTCAACTTTCTCGAAAGCTACGACTCAGGCTCGATCCGAATCGACGGCAAGGAGGTCGGTTTTCGTGAGGTCGGCGCGCGCCAGCGGCGCAGCGAGCGCGACCTTGCCAATATGCGCGCCGAAACCGGCATGGTGTTCCAGAGCTTCAACCTGTTTCCGCACCTCACCGCCGCCGGCAACATCATGCTCGGCCTCACCAAGGTGCGCGGCAAGAGCAAGGCCGAGGCGCGCCAGATCGCCGAGCATTGGCTGAGCCGCGTCGGCCTGGCCCACAAGGCCGACAGCCTGCCGGCGGAACTCTCCGGGGGCCAGCAGCAGCGCGTCGGCATAGCGCGGGCAGTCGCCATGGAGCCAAAGATCCTGCTGCTCGACGAGATCACCTCCGCGCTCGATCCCGAATTGGTCGGCGAGGTGCTGGCCGTTGTGCGCAGCCTGGCCGAAGACGGCATGACAATGGTGATGGTCACGCACGAGATGGCCTTTGCCCGCGACGCTTCGAGCCGCATTGTCTTCATGGCCGATGGCGGTGTCAGCGCTGTTGGCCCGCCGAAGGAGATCCTTGCCGAAGAGACCACCAATGAGCGCCTGCGCTCTTTCCTGGCGCGGTTCCGCGCCTCGCATTTCTGACATGGGCGGCCCAAAGCAATTCCAGGAAAAGTGTAAGCGGTTTTCCCGGGAAAAGCGCGAAGCGCTTTCCCTTGGGAATTGCGTAAAACAACAGGCCGTCCCAAGGAGAATTCTTCCATGACGCCTTACATCCGGCTCGCCGAGCTCGGCCTGACGCTGCCCGAGCCGCCGACGCCGATCGCCAATTTCGTCACCCATGCGGAAAGCGGCCGGCTGATCTTTCTTTCGGGTCAAGGGCCGCTGCGCGCCGACGGCACGCTGTGCACCGGCAAGGTCGGCGAGGACGTCACCGTCGAGCAGGCCTATGAGCATGCCCGCCTCACCGGCCTCAACCTGCTCGCCGTCATGCACGCCGCCGCCGGCGATCTCGGCCGCATCGTGCGCGTCGTCAAATTGCTCGGCTTCGTCAATGCGACGCCGACCTTCAGCGACCACCCGAAAGTGGTCAATGGCTGCTCGGACCTGTTCGCCAGCGTCTTCGACAAGATCGGCGGCCATGCCCGCTCGGCGATCGGGGTCGGCTCGCTGCCTGGAAACATCACCGTCGAAATCGAAGCGGTCGTCGAGATCGCCGCCTGACCGTCAAGGGATTGCTGAACATGAAAACCTATTCCGACACCGGCTCCAACACCACGATCCGTGAACGGCTGGGACTGCGGCCGATCATCAACGTCTCCGGCACGATGACGACGCTCGGCGCCTCGATCATCGTTCCCGAGGCGATCAGCGCCATGGCCGAGATCGCCTCGCAATGGGTGGAGATGGACGATCTGCAGCGCGCCGCAAGCGTGATCACCGCCCGCCTCACCGGCGGCGAGGCCGGCTTCATCACCGCCTGCTGCGCCTCAGGCATCACAATGGCGATCGCCGGGGCAATGACCGGCACCAATTTGCTGGCGATCGAACGGCTGCCCGACGACACCGAAGGCCTGAAGTCCGAAGTCGTCATCCAGCTTGGCCATATCGTCAATTACGGCGCACCGATCGACCAGTCGATCCGCGTCGCCGGCGCCAAGGTCATTCCGGCCGGCACGGTCAGCGTCACGCAGGATTATCATGTGCGCGAGGCTATCAACGAGCGCACGGCGGCGGCGCTCTACGTCGTGGCGCACCACACCGTGCAATACGGCATGCTTTCCTTGGAGGAATTCTGCGATATCTGCCACGCCAGGGGCGTGCCGGTGATCGTCGATGCGGCTTCCGAATATGACCTGCGCAGCTTCCTGGCGCGCGGCGCCGACATCGTCGTCTACAGCGGCCACAAATTCCTTTCGGGGCCGACCAGCGGAATCGTCGCCGGCCGCAAGGATCTCGTCCGCGCCGCCTATCTGCAAAACCGCGGCGTCGCCCGCGCCATGAAGGTCGGCAAGGAAAGCATCGCCGGCACCATGGCGGCGCTCGAAGCCTGGGAAAAGCGCGACCATGCCGGCATCCGCCGACGCGAGGAAGCGGCGCTCAATCTATGGAGGGATTCGCTGCAGGGAACACCCGGCATCGTCGCAAACATCATTCCCGACCCGACCGCCAATCCGCTCGACCGGCTGCAGATCTTCGTCTCCCCCGAAAGCCGCTTCAGTGCCGCCGGCCTCGCCTCGGCATTGGCGGCCGGATCGCCGCCCATCATCGTGCGCAATCACGAGGTCGAGCGTGGCCATTTCTTCCTCGACCCCTGCAATCTGCACCCAGGCGAGGCCGAGATCGTCGCCGAACGCCTCCGCGCCGTGCTCACCGCGGCCGACAGGCCGGCGGATGCGATGAGACAGCCGCGAAAGGATTCATCCGGCGCCCTACGCTGGCCGGACTAGGCTGCGGCGGCCGCCATCCTTGCGGGCCAGCCCGAATTCCGCTAAGGCGCGCCTTTACCGCCGGGAGCATGCGCTTGACCGACCACCGCGCCGACGTCGCCATCATCATGGGCAGCCAGTCCGACTGGGCGACGATGCGCCACGCCGCCGAAACGCTGGAGGCGCTGGGCATTCCGCACAAGCGGCTGATCGTCTCCGCCCACCGCACCCCGGACCGCCTCTATGATTTCGCCAAGGGCGCCAAGGCGGCCGGCTTCAAGGTGATCATCGCCGGCGCCGGCGGCGCCGCCCACCTGCCCGGCATGACGGCGGCGATGACGCCGCTGCCGGTGTTCGGCGTACCGGTCGAATCGAAGGCGCTGTCAGGCCAGGATTCGCTGCTCTCCATCGTCCAGATGCCGGCCGGCATTCCGGTCGGCACGCTTGCCATCGGCAAGGCGGGTGCGGCCAACGCCGCCCTTCTGGCGGCCGCCGTGCTGGCGCTGAACGACGAAGAACTTGCCGCCCGCCTGGATGCCTGGCGCACCGCCCAAACCGCCAGGGTCGCCACCGAACCGACGGATGCGCCGTGAGCCTGCCCGCGGGATCGAGCATCGGCATCATCGGCGGCGGCCAGCTCGGCCGCATGCTGGCTGTTGCCGCAGCGCGCCTCGGCTACCGCACAACTATCCTCGAACCGCAGGCCGATTGCCCGGCGGCTCAGGTCGCCAACCGCCAGATCACCGCCGCCTATGACGATGCGGACGCCCTTGCCGAACTGGCGGCAGTCAGCGCCGTCGTCACCTACGAATTCGAGAATGTGCCGGTGGCGGCCGCCGGCGCACTTGCTTCCAAGGTCCCGGTTTATCCGCCGCCGCGAGCGCTGGAAGTTGCCCAGGATAGGGTGGCGGAGAAGCTATTCCTGAACGGCATCGGCATCAGGACAGCGGATTTCCGCTCCGTCGACAATGACGACGAGCTGACGGCGGCGCTGAGAGAGTTCGGTGGCAGCGGCATCTTGAAAACCCGCCGCATGGGCTATGACGGCAAGGGCCAGCGCGTCTTCCGCAACATGGAGACGGGCGGCTTTGCCGGCACATGCGAGACCATGGGCAATGTGCCGCTGATCCTCGAATCCTTCGTCGCTTTCGAGCGCGAAATCTCGGTCATCGCCGCGCGCGGGTTGGACGGCGCGGTCGCCGCCTACGATCCGGCTGAGAACGTCCACCGCGACGGCATCCTGCATACCTCGACCCTGCCGGCCCAGATCAGGCTGGAGACGGCGGCGACGGCACAGGGGTCGGCAGCGAAAATCCTGGCGGCCCTCGACTATGTCGGCGTCATCGGCGTCGAGTTCTTCGTTCTTGCCGATGGCACGCTGCTGGCCAACGAAATGGCGCCGCGCGTGCACAATTCCGGCCACTGGACGGAAGCCGCCGGCATCGTTTCGCAGTTCGAGCAGCATATCCGCGCCATTGCCGGCCTGCCGCTGGGCAACCCTGGCCGGCATTCAAACTGCATCATGGAAAACCTGATCGGCGACGATGTGCTGCGCGTACCCGCTTTGCTCGCCGAGCCCGATCTGATGCTGCATCTCTACGGCAAGGCGGAAGCGCGCCCAGGCCGCAAGATGGGCCATTTCACGCGCATCAGCCGCCGTAGCTAAGCCATTCCGGCACTTTGCGCGAGGGCGTGGCTCGAGCCCTATTGCAGCTCGTCGTTCAGATCCCCGTCTTCGTCGGGGCTGGCGCAACTCGCATCGCCTTCCCTACAATTGGCGCCCGCGGTGAGCTGTTTGATGCGCTGGTCCGTCAGTTCGGTCAGGCATTGTGAAACCTCCATCGGATGGATGGAGCCGCCCTCGCTGTCTGTCGTCGTGTAGGCGCATTCGGCGTCGCGGAAGGCGATCCAGGCGCGTTGCGCGACCTGCAGCAGCTTCCTGCCCTTGTCGTCGTTGCGACCGACGAGATCCTTGTAGGCCTGGTTGAGCTTGGCATCGGCGGCCCGATAGTCCTCGCCGGCGCAGATGTTCATCATCTGCTGGCTGTCGTCGTTGCGGTCGCATTCCTGCGCCTGCGCGATGGAGGCGGCTGCCATAACGGCAAGGCTCGCGGACACAAACAACAGGCGCATAGAGGTCTCCAAATCGGCTTGCGGGTGCCGCACCATTCCAGCCCGCCTTCGGCCGCGCAATGGCGTGGAGCCGAGATGGCGGATATTTGATGGCCAAAGCCATTCTCGGCCTCTATCCAGCACGCTTGCGGTTGACACGGGCAAGGCTCCTCGTTTATGAGCCACCGCAAGTTCAAAGGCGCGCTTTTCAGGCGCGCCTTAATAATTCGGCCCGGACAGGGCCCAGACCGACGGGCAAGACCATGAAGATCAAGAATTCGCTCAAGGCGCTGAAGGCGCGTCACCGCGACAACCAGCTGGTTCGCCGCAAGGGCCGCGTCTACATCATCAACAAGACCGCTCCACGCTACAAGGCGCGCCAGGGCTGAGTGTTCGGCCGGAGGCTCGTTGCCTCCGTCCATACGATGGTAATTGCCTGGTTCCAGGCACTTTCACGCTAATTTCAGTTTGACGATCCGCCGTCCGGGGTTAGATTCCGGCGATGCGGATTCTTTTTGCATTTTTGGCCACCCTCTTTCTTTTCGGCGTCGCTCCGGCGTCGGCGGACGATCCGCCGGCAAAGCCGCCGGTTGCCCTGACCAGGGAAGCCAGGCTCGACCAACTGTTTGCCGAGCTGAAGCGCGAGCGCAACGAAAAGGCGGCCGAGCGCATCGCCGGGCGCATCTGGGGCGAATGGTTCCAGTCCGGCAGCGCCTCGATCGACCTGATGATGCAATGGTCGCAAAAGGCGATTGACGACCAGAAGTTCGACGTCGCCCTCGACTTCCTCGACCAGGTCGTCATCCTGCAGCCAAAATATGCCGAAGGCTGGAACCGGCGCGCCACCGTGCATTACATGATGAAGAATTTCGGGAAATCGATGTCCGACATCGACCAGACGCTGCAGCTGGAACCACGCCATTTCGGCGCGCTTTCGGGCCTGGCCCAGATCATGGCCGCCACCGGCCACAAGCAATCGGCGCTCGAAGCCTGGCAGAAGGTGCTTACCATCTATCCGATGATGCGCAGCGCCCAGGACCAGGTCGCGGCAATTTCGGAAGAGCTTGCCGGCGAAGGAATTTGATTAGTCAGTAGGAATTAGGGATTAGTCAGTAGTCAGTAGAGAAGATTGGTCGAGACGCCACCTCCCTACTCCCTACTCCCTACTCCCTACTCCCTACTCCCTACTCCCTCCACCCCGTATCTCCGCGCATGAACCTCATTTACGCCGCCTGTGCTTTGCTCCTCGCGCTCGTCTTTGCCCTGGCCGGTGTCACCCGCGCCGGCGCGTGGCTGATCGAGTGGCGAAACCCGCCGGCCGGCGAATTTGCCGACATCGACGCCACCCGCATCCACTATGTCCACGTGCCGGCGCCTCAAAATGCCGAGCTGCCGGCGATCGTCTTCATCCATGGCGCCAGCGCCAACCTCAGGGATCAGATGCTGCCGATCAGGCCTTTGCTCGAAGGCCGCGCCGAGATGGTCTTCCTCGACCGGCCGGGCTTCGGCTGGTCGGCGCGCGGCCCCGGCAATGAGAGCCCGTCGGGGCAGGCCGACACCATCGCCAGGCTGATGGACCGTCTCGGCATCCACAAGGCGATCATCGTCGGCCATTCGTTTGGCGGCGTGATCACCGCCGCCTTTGGCCGCGAACACCCGGAGAAGACGCTCGGGCTGGTCTTTCTGTCGCCGGTCAGCCACCCCTGGCCGGGCGGCGCGACCGCCTGGTACTACAAGCTGACCGCCACCCCCATCATCGGCTGGCTGTTCTCGGAGACATTGACCTATCCGGCAGGCACGCTGCAGATGGACGGCGCCACGGCCTGCGTGTTTTCTCCCAACAAGGTGCCGGAAGGCTATGTCGGCAATGCCTCGATTCCGCTGGTGCTGCGTCCCGGCGCTTTCCGCGCCAACGCCATCGATGTCGCCGGCCTCTACGACTATACGCTGAAGGCCGCGCCGCATTACCGCGACATCACAGCGCCGACCATCGTCATCTCGGGCGACCGCGACAAGGTGGTCTATGCCTCGATCCATTCGGTCGGCCTGGTCAGGGACATCCCCGGCGCCGAACTGATCTGGGTCCACAATCTCGGCCACAAGCCGGATTGGATCGCCTCCGATCTCGTCGTCGGCGCGATCGAGAAAGTCGCCGGCAAGGAGATCGACCTGGAGGCAGTCGCAAAAACCGTGGAAGCACGGATCGCCGTCGATGCGTACAATGAGGGGCGATGCCCCGACATCACCGTGCCCGACGCGGAACTGGCCCCGACCTGATCGCCATGTATGTCCTGAAACACGGCATCAAGAGAAACCCGGAGAAGCGATGGGCGTTGCCGGACCGCATCTTCTTCGGTTATGGCGCGTGCGCCATTCTTGCCGGCGCCTTTCTCGAGCATCCTCCTCTGGAAGGATTTTACGGCGAACGGATCATTCCTGGCGAGGGCTTTTCCGGGAACCATATTTACGCGACGAACGGCGTGATCGCGTTCGACTATCACGGCTATTCCGCCCGCGAGCAGCTTTTGGACACCACAAGAGGGGCTGGGCGTCGCGCAATCCCGGGTGGCACTGCACGATCGCCACGGTCGATTTCGATCTGCTCGACACAGTCGAACTCAACCGGCGAAAGATGCTGGGTCCGGACCAGTACCTGCACGACCCCGTTCCCCGGGCTCGCCGCTTCCTTCGGCGCATCGATCACGCCGAAGGTGCGGCAAGAGCGCTGCGGACTGTGACGAGGTCTCAGCCTATGTTGCGGGTGGCCTGCACGTCCGATCCGACATAGGCGATGCGCAGCATGTTGGTCGAACCCGGCGTCCTCAGCGGCACGCCCGCCGTGATGATGACACGGTCGCCCGGCTGGCCGAACCCCTCTTCGAAAGCGATGCGGCAGGCGCGGTCGACCATGTCGTCGAGGTCGCTGGCGTCGGGCGAGACGACGCAATGCGTGCCCCACAAAAGCGACAGCCGCCGCGCCGTGTTGAGGATCGGCGACAGCGCGATGATCGGCACTTGCGGCCGCTCGCGCGCGGCGCGCAGGCCGGTGGTGCCCGACGCCGTATAGGTGATGATCGCCGACAGTTTCAGCGTCTCGGCAATCTCGCGGGCGGCGAGCGAAATGGCGTCGGCGCCGGTTGCTTCCGGTTCCGAGCGCTGCGCGTTGATGATGCCGGCATAGGTCGGGTCGGTTTCGACCTTGGTGGCGATGCGGTTCATCATCGCCACCGCCTCGACCGGATAGGCGCCGGCAGCGGATTCGGCTGAAAGCATGATGGCGTCGGCGCCCTCGAACACGGCGATCGACACGTCGGAGACCTCGGCGCGGGTCGGCACCGGCGCGGTGATCATCGATTCCAGCATTTGCGTGGCGACCACCACCGGCTTGCCGGCGCGGCGCGCGGCGCGCGTGATCTGCTTCTGGATGCCGGGCACCGCTTCCAGCGGCATTTCCACACCGAGATCGCCGCGGGCGACCATCAGCGCGTCGGAGAGTTCGATGATTTCGGCCAGCCGGGCTACCGCCTGCGGCTTTTCGATCTTGGCCATGATAAGCGCCCGGCCGCGCGCGATCTTGCGGGCTTCCGCCAAATCCTCCGGCCGCTGCACGAACGACAGCGCCACCCAGTCGACGCTTTCCGCCAGCACCGCATCGAGGTCCTTGCGGTCCTTTTCGGTCAGCGCACCGACCGGCAGGTCGGTGTCGGGCAGGCTGACGCCCTTCTTGTCGGAAATGGTGGTGCCGGCGACGACCGCGCAGGTGATCGACTTGCCGTCGCTCTTCACCGCCCTGAGCTCCAGCTTGCCGTCGTCGATCAACAGACGGTGGCCGGCCTCGACCGAACTCAGGATTTCGGGATGCGGCAGGTAGACGCGGGTCGACGTGCCGGGCTCGGGATTGTTGTCGAGGGTGAAGGTCTGGCCCGGGGTCAGCACCTCCTTGCCGTTGGCGAACTTGCCGACGCGCAGCTTCGGTCCCTGCAAATCGGCCAGGATGCCGATCGGACGGCCGACCTTTTCCTCGACCGCGCGGATGCGGCCGACCAGCGTGCGCATCAGCTCGTGATCGGTGTGGCTCATATTGATGCGGAAGACATCGGCGCCGGCTTCGAACAGCTTCTGCAGCATCTCCTCGGACGAGGAGGCAGGACCGATGGTGGCGAGGATCTTGACCTTGCGGCTACGTCTCATTGACTGTTTGTTCCCGGGGCGGCTGGAGCGCCTCCCGTTGTGGACTCATCGGTCAGCTGGACCATCCAGCTTGCCTGCTCGCCCGTGTCATATTCCTGGAATCCGGCGCGCTGGAAGCCCCGGGCGACGCAATCGGTAACGCCGGCAATCTTGAATTCTTTTTCGGCCACGCACATGTTGATCGGGCCATCCCAGCGCCCGCCGCGCTCGGCGTCTTCTGCATAAAGATAGTAAAACCTCGATGACAGCGGACCTTCGATCAGCGTCTTGCAGCTCGATCCTTCGATGTGCCACCACCCCTCGGTGATCCAGCCTGCCTTGGCGCGGTAGCCGATGCCGACGCCGACCAGGTTCTGCGTGGCGTTGCAGACGCGGAAATCGGCGCGGGCAGGCGAAGCCGCGACCAGCGCGGTGAGCCCTAGCGTCAGGGTCAGGAGCGGCACGGCAAAGGCGGTGCGCGCACGCGGCCTGCCGGCGGAACCCATCCCGAAACCCCTCAATAACGTCATCTGCATCTCTCAGCGCCCCTTTTCGGAAAAGTCCGGGCGCATGTCAACGCGCCGTTCTGTCCAATTCCAATCGATTTAGAAAGGCCCCCGACACGCGATCTGCCGCGCGTCACAGGATTTTCGCAGAAACCGTGGCCAAACAACGGCATTGCGCAACAGTCCTCTTCGTGGGAATGACGATACCACCCTCCCCGGAAGCCAGCGAACAGACCTTTCCAGCCAATGACCCGATCCACAGTTTTCGCGCCTTTCGATATCGTCGAAGGCGACCGCAAGCGAGGCATCGTGCTTGTCGCCGACCATGCCCGCCGCGACCTGCCGGAGGAGTATGGCAGTCTCGGCTTGCCGGCGGCGGAACTCGATCGCCATATCGCCTACGACATCGGTGTCGAGACGGTGACGCGCGAACTGGCCGCAGCGCTCGACGTGCCGGCGGTGATCGCCAATTTTTCGCGGCTGCTGATCGATCCCAATCGCGGCGAGGACGACCCGACGCTGATCCGCCAGCTCTATGACGGCACTGTCGTGCCGGGAAACTACCCTATGGCACCGGCCGAACGCGAAAGGCGGCTCGACGGCTTCTACCGGCCTTATCAGGACGCGGTCGGCGCCATGATCGCGTCGGTGGCGCACGCCTCAGGCAAAGCGCCGCTCATCTTCTCCGTACACTCCTTCACCCCTGTCATGCAGGGCTTCATCCGCCCTTGGCATGTCGGCATATTGTGGGACCTCGACGACCGCGTGGCGCGGCCGCTGATCGACATGCTGGCGCAGGATAAAAACCTCGTCGTTGGCGACAATGAACCCTATGACGGCGCGTTGCGCGGCGACACCATGTTCAAGCACGCCATCGTCAACGGCTTTGCCCATGCGCTGATCGAGATCCGCCAGGACCTGATATCAGACCGCAAGGGGGCGCTGGCCTGGGCGGAACGGCTGGCGCCGATCGTTGACGCCATCGACCGCCGTCCCGATATACATCAGGTGAAGATGTTCGGCTCGCGCACCGGGCCGCTGTGAGGACCCAAGGCAATGACCGAACTCAGCGATGACCAGAAACGCGATTTCGAGGCCGCGGCCTTCCGCCGGCTGGTCGAGCATCTGCGCGAGCGCAGCGATGTGCAAAACATCGACCTGATGAACCTCGCCGGCTTCTGCCGCAACTGCCTGTCGAACTGGTATCGCGAAGCGGCCGAGGCTGAGGGCGTCGATCTCGGCAAGGATCAGTCGCGCGAAATCGTCTACGGCATGCCCTATGCGCAATGGCAGGCGCTGAACCAGACCGAGGCTTCGGACGCCAAGAAAGCGGAGTTCGAGGCAAGACGGCCGAGGGATCACTGAAGTAGCGCGCGGTTCACAGGATTGACGTCGGCGGGACAGCGCCTAACGGTTTCCCCTTAGATGTGGCCCACAAGCTTTTCGCAGCCAAGCGCTTGACGAGAAATTGAATCGATCTAATTTGCCGCGCAAAGCCATTCCTTGACCGGATTCGGGCCATGAACGCGCAAGACACCATGCAGAGCGCCCTTCAGGGGCGATGGGCCGTAGCCGCGATCTTCCTCGCCAACGGCTTCCTGACCGGCAGCTGGGCGCCGCAGATTCCGGTGTTCCTGACCCGGCTCGACATCTCGAAATTCACCCTCGGTCTGCTGATCCTGCTGTTCGGCGTCGGCGCGGTCGCGGCCATGAGCTGGTGCGGCCATCTGATCTCCAGGCATGGCTCGCGCACCGTGTTGCGCTGGTTCGGCCTTTGCGGCAGCCTCGGCCTGCTGATCGTGGCGCTGGCGCCCAACGTGCCGCTGGCGGCGATCGCCATGATCATCTTCGGCGGCTCGATCGGCGGCATGGATGTCGCGATGAACGCCAATGCGGTGGTGGTCGAGCGCCGGCTGTCCCGCGCCATCATGTCGTCCTCGCACGGCTTCTGGAGCCTCGGCGGTTTCGCCGGTGGCGGTCTGGGCGGTTACGCCATCCAGACTTACGGCCACCTCGCCCATGCGGCTGTGGTCACGGTCATAGCTTTTGCCGTCATTGCCGTGGCGGTCGGCTACCTCATCGCCGAGGACAAGCCGCAGGCCGCCGAGCATCACAGATTAACGCTGCCGGCCAACCCGCTGGTCTATCTTGTCGGGCTGATGGCGCTGCTGACGATGATTTCCGAGGGCGCCGTGCTCGACTGGGCAGCGCTTTATCTCCGGCAGGAGCTCGGCGCCGACCTCGCCATCGCCGGCCTTGCCTACGCCGCCTTCTCCGGCGTCATGGCTGTCATGCGCTTTTTCGGCGACGGCGTGCGCAACCGCTTCGGCGCGGTGGCGACGCTGCGCGGCTCGGCGGTGGTCGCCGCCGCCGGCATGCTGGTCGCCGGCCTGTCGCCTTCGCCCTGGATCGCCATCGCGGCTTTTGCCCTGTGCGGCTTCGGCATCGCCAATATGGTGCCGATCATCTTCTCGGCCGGCGGCAACCAGGAAGGCATGTCGTCGGGCACCGGCATGAGCGTCGTCACCACCATGGGCTATTCCGGCATATTGGTAGCGCCGTCGGCGATCGGCTTCGTCGCCGAGCATTCCAGCTTCGGGCCGATCTTCGTCGCCATGTCGGGGCTGTTGATCGTCGTGCTTTTGATGGCCGGGCTCGCTCACCGCGCCGAATTCGCGGCCGCCCCCGCCGAATAGCGCTTCAGCTCCTCATAGAGGAAATCCGCGACGCGGCGGATGCGCACGCTGGTGCGCACGTCGCGATGCATGGCCAGCCACACCGGCAGGCTGGGCAGTGGCAGGCCGGGCAGCAGTTTCTCCAGCGACGGGTCGCTGTCCGTCAGCGGCTCCTGGCCAAGACCGACGCCGTTTCCCGCCCGCAGCGCTTCCCACAGCACGATCTGGTTGTCGGCCCTGAAGCGGAAGCTGCTTCGGGTGACGGGGATGCCGGCCTGGGTAAAGCCCCGGATCATCTCGTCGCTGCGGTCGAAGCCGATCAGCGGATGGTCGAGAAGATCGGCGGGCTTGAGCGGGCGGCCGTGCTGGTCGAGATAGGATTTCGCCGCGCAGCAGCAGAGCTTGATATCGCAGACCTTGCGCGCCGTCAGCTCGTTCTGCGCCGGCTTGACCATGCGGATGGCGATATCGGCATCCCTTCGCAGCAGGTTCTCGACCTGGTTCGAGGCGACGATCTCGACCTCGATGCCGGGTTCCTCGATGCCGAGCCGCGCCGTCATCCTCGGCAGCACATAGGCCGCCACCACCTCGCTGGCGGCAATGCGCACCGTGCCTTCGATCGCCTCGACCGAGCCCAATGCCAATAGTGAGAACGCGCTCGCCTGCTCGCTCACGGCCTTGCCGCGTTCGAACAGCGTGGCGCCTGCTTCCGTCAGCGCATAGCCGCGCCGCCCGCGCCGGAACAAGGTGACGCCCAACGCCTGTTCGAGCTCACCGATGTGACGCCCGAGCGTCGGTTGGCTGGCCGACAGTTTGCGCGCTGCGGCCGACAGGCTGCCGGTCTCCGCCACGGTGACGAAACTCTTGATCAGGTTCCAGTCGATGTCTTCCATTCATTTATGAATAACAAATCTGCATCCATAGTCAATTTTCATTCGCGTATGAACGCATCATATTCGCCGTGCAAACACAGACACGGAGAAGAAAAATGACCAAGATCGCAATTCTAGGCGCCAATGGCCGGCTCGGCCGCGTGGTTGGGAAAGCCTTCATCGACGCCGGTTTCGACGTCCGCGCCGTCACCCGCAGCGGCAAGGTCCCAGCCGAACTCAAGGGCGCCACCGCCGTCGCCGGCGATGCGCTCGACCGCGAGGCGCTGATCCGCGCCACGCAGGGTGTCGACATCGTCTTCAACGGTCTCAACCCGATCTACACCGACTGGAGCAAATGCCGGCCGATGGCGGAGAACGTCATGGCCGCCTGCCATGCCAACGGCGCGCTGCATCTCTTCCCCGGCACTGTCTACAATTACGGCTCGCCGATGCCTGAGGTGGTCACCGAAGACGCGCCATTTCGTCCGACGACCGAGAAGGGCCGCATCCGCTGCGCCATGGAAGCGCTGTTTCGCCGCGAGGCGGATGCCGGCCGCGTCCGCACCATCATCCTGCGCGCCGGCGATTTCTTCGGCGGCACGGGCAGCGGTTCATGGTTCGACCTCGTCGTCGCCGCCAAGATGAACAAGGGCGTCTACACAGCGCCTGGCCCTGCCAACCTCGTGCACGAATGGGCCTATTTGCCGGACTTCGCCATCGGCTTCGTCGGCCTGGCGCGCAATCAGGGCAAGCTCGGCTTCTTTGAGGCGCTCAACTTCCCCGGCCACGCCGTCACCGACATGGACATAAAGGCCGCCGCCGAGAAGGCGCTGGGCCGTCCGCTGAAACTGACCTTCATGCCTTGGTGGGTGCTGCGCGCCGGCAGCCCGTTCGTGGCGATGTGGCGCGAGATCGTCTCGATGTCCTATCTGCGCTTCGAACCGCACCGGCTCGTGTCCGACCGGCTGGCAAGCATCATCGGCGAAGTCCCGCACACGCCGCTGGACGAGGCCGTGGCCGAGGCATTGAAGGACATCGGCATCAGCCTCGACAATGCAAAAGACGCCGCTTAAATGCATGTCGCCCAGAAGTGTGCGCGGTTCTGGGACAACGACATGCATCAGAACAAAGACTTTAGACAAAAATCTCTCTCGCGGTGCTGGCCCAATCGCTGGAAATCAGCAACCGGATGGTCATTATGAGGAGACTGTTTATAACGGTCGGCGAGATCACCATCACCAAGGGGAGACGATGCGTTACATACGTCCGCTTTCAATCGAAGACGCCGTTGGCCTGCTGGCCGACGCTTCCGGCACATCAGCCATTCTCGCTGGAGGCAGTGACCTCCTCGTTCGGATGAAGGGCGGGTTTGTCGATCCCGACCTGATCGTCGATATCAAGGCGATCGAGGGCTTGAGCGAGATCAGGGAGACGGCCGACGGCTTCAGCATCGGCGCCACCGTCCCCTGCGCCGTCCTGGGCGAGAGCGCGGTTCTGAAGAAGGCCTGGCCCGGTGTCGTCGAAGCGTCGAAGCTGATCGGCTCTAAACAGGTCCAGGGCCGCTGCACCATCGTTGGCAATCTGTGCAACGCATCGCCGGCCGCCGACAGCGTCCCGGCCTTGGTGGCCGCCGCCGCAAAGGCCGTGGTTGCCGGTCCGTCGGGCAAGCGCACCATTCCGGTCGAGGCTGTGCCGATCGGGCCTGGCAAGACCTCGCTCACCAAGGGTGAGATCGTCGAGGCGATCCTGCTCGACAAGCGCGCGCCGCGTTCGGGCGACGCCTATCTCAGATTCATTCCGCGCACCGAGATGGACATCGCGGTGGTGAGCGCCGGCGTGAACCTGACGCTCGACGAGCATGGCGTCATAACAGCCGCCCGCGTCGCGCTGGGCGCCGCGGCCCCGACCGTGCTTCTGGTGGAAGAAGCAGCCGAGGCACTCATCGGCAGGAAGCTGGATGAGGCGGTACTTGAGCGGCTCGCCAAGATCTGCGCTGGGGCCTGCCGCCCCATCGACGACAAGCGCGGCACAATCGAATTCAGACGAAAAGTTGCGGGCGTGCTGGCCGGACGGGCCGCGACGACCGCCTACGCACGCGCAGGAGGCAAATGATGGCCGGTGTAGCAGTTTCAACGACAATCAACGGCGATCACGTCGAATACCTTTGCCAGCCCGACGAGACGTTGCTCGACGTCCTGCGCGATCGGCTCGGCCTGACCGGCGCCAAGGAAGGCTGCGGCACCGGCGACTGCGGCGCCTGCTCGATCGTTCTCGACAATCGGCTGGTCTGCTCCTGCCTTGTGCTTGGCGCTGAAGCCGAAGGCAGGCATATCGAGACCGTCGAGGGCATGGCGCATGGCGATCAGTTGCATCCGCTGCAGCAGAAATTCCTGGAGCATGCGGCCCTGCAATGCGGCATCTGCACGCCGGGCTTCCTCATCGCGGCCAAGGATCTTCTGGCCAAGAACCCCGATCCTACCGAGGAAGAAATCCGCTTCGGCCTCGCCGGCAACCTCTGCCGCTGCACCGGCTACGACAAGATCGTGCGCGCGGTCCAGGATGCGGCCAATGTGATGAAGGGAGCGCACGCATGAACTTCGATCCACGCTTTTCGGGCCGCAAATTCTCCTCCGTCGGCACGCGGCCTATCCGTCCCGACGGCGTCGACAAGGTGACGGGACGCGCCCGTTACGGCGCCGACTTCAACATGGCGGGACAGCTGGTCGGGCGTGTCCTGCGCAGCCCGCATGCGCATGCCAGGATCCTCAAGATCGACACTTCGAAAGCGGAAAAGCTGGCCGGCGTGAAAGCGGTGATCACCGCCGCCGACCTGCCCGACCTCACCGATGGCGACGCCGCCATGTATGACGTCCTCGACAATTGCATGGCGCGCGGCAAGGCGCTCTATGACGGCCACGCCGTGGCCGCGGTCGCCGCCGTCGATGCCCGCACGGCCAGGCAGGCGCTGAAGCTCATCGAGGTCGAATACGAGCTGTTGCCGCATGTGACCGATGTCGACGAGGCGATGAAGCACACCGCCCCCTTGATCAACGACACGATCTTCACCGAGGGTCTCGAGGAAAAGCCGGCAAAGCCGTCCAACGTCACCAAGCGCAGCCAGTTTGGCCATGGCGATGTCCATCAGGGCTTTGGCCACGCCGATGTCATTGTCGAGCGCTCCTTCAAGACCGAGCAGACGCATCAGGGCTATATCGAGCCGCATGCCTGCGTGGCGAGCGTCTCGTCGGACGGCACCGCCGACCTCTGGGTCTGCACGCAGGGCCATTTCGTCTACCGCCAGCATTGTGCGCAACTGCTCGGGCTGGAAGCCTCGAAGCTGCGCGTCACCTCCTCGGAGATCGGCGGCGGCTTCGGCGGCAAGACCCATGTCTGGGCCGAGCCGGTGGCGCTGGCGCTGTCGCGCAAGGCCGGTCGGCCGGTCAAGCTCGTCATGACCCGCGACGAGGTGTTCCGCGCCTCGGGTCCGACCAGCGCCACCTCGATCGACGTGAAGATCGGCGCCCGCAAGGACGGCACCATCACTGCCGCCGAAGCGACGCTGCGCTACACCAGCGGTCCCTATGCCGGCACCTGGGCCGAGATCGGCGCCATGACGGCCTTCGCCTGCTACAAGCTCGATAACGTCCAGACCGTCGGCTTCGAAGTGCTGGTCAACCGGCCGAAGACCGCGGCCTATCGCGCGCCCTCCGCGCCGATGGCGGCGTTCGCGGTGGAAAGTGCAGTCGACGAGCTGGCCAAGGAACTCGGCATGGACCCGGTCGAGTTCCGCATCAAGAACGCCGCGCAGGAAGGCACCCGCTCCTCCTACGGTCCGGTCTACGGCCCGATCGGCATCGGCCCGACGCTGGAGGCGGCCAAGCACCATCCGCACATGAAGGCGCCGCTGAGCAAGAACCAGGGCCGCGGCATGGCCTGCGGCTTCTGGTTCAATTTCGGCGGCCAGACCTGCGTGGACCTGAACATCGGCATGGACGGCTCGGTGTCGCTGGCCGTCGGCACGGTGGACGTCGGCGGTTCGCGCGCGTCGCTGTCGCTGGTGGCGGCGGAGGAGCTCGGCATCGACTATGCCCAGCTCAAGGCGGTGGTCGCCGACACCTCCTCGCTCGGCTACAACGACATGACCGACGGCAGCCGCGGCACCTTCTCGTCCTCGATGGCGACCATCTCGGCCGCCCGCAACGCCATCAAGATCCTGCGTGAGCGCGCCGCCCAGACGTGGGACATCCCCGTCGACGACGTGGTCTGGGAAAACGGCCACGCCATCGCCAAGGGCGAGAAGTACGGCAATCTTGCAGCCCTCTCGCTGAAGGAGATCGCCGCCGCGTCCGGCAAGACCGGCGGGCCGATCGCCGGCCACAGCGAGCTCGTCGCCGACGGCGCCGGCGTCTCCTTCGCCACCCATATATGCGACATCGAGGTCGACCCCGATACCGGCTCGACCAGGGTGATCCGCTACACGGTGATCCAGGATGCCGGCAAGGCGGTGCACCCCACCTATGTCGAGGGCCAGTACCAGGGCGGCGCCGCGCAAGGCATCGGCTGGGCGCTCAACGAGGAGTACATCTACGGAAAGGACGGGCGTCTCCAGAACGCCGGCTTCCTCGACTACCGCATCCCGGTCTGCTCGGACCTGCCGATGATCGACACGCAGATCCTCGAGATACCCAATCCCAACCACCCCTATGGCGTGCGCGGCGTCGGCGAAACCTCGATCGTGCCGCCGCTGGCGGCGATCGCCAACGCGGTCTCCAACGCCGCCGGCGTGCGCATGACCCACATCCCGATGTCGCCGCCACGGGTTCTCGCCGCGATCGAGGCGGAACGGGGAGGCTAGGGCAAAAATGAGGTTCTTGCCCTAATGGTCGAAGTCACGCTCTGGGGCGCGCTGGGCCAGCTCGCCGGCGGCCAGAGCAAGATCGAGGTCGAGGCCAAGGACATAAGGGAGCTGTTCAGGAAGCTGGCTGAACAGTATCCCGGCATCGAGCCCTGGATCGAGAAGGGCATTGCGGTGGCGATCGACGGTACGATCTATCGCGATACCTGGTCGAAGGAACTGCCACAGGGAGCGGAGATTTTCCTGCTGCCGCGGTTGGCTGGGGGGTGAAGTGGGGTGTCGCCCTACGTCCCAGAGCGGACCGGCATCCTCGGTCTGCGAACTTCAAGTGCAATGTCGGTCCTCGCCTAGATGCCAGTTTTGCTGACCGCGTCTTATCGGCGGCGGGTTGGCCAACAATCCAGAGAACCTGATTCGCTGGATTACTATCGGCAAGGGACATCAGTCCGCACACGGCTCTGAAGTGACTCGAGCGGGTCACCGTTTGACGGACAACACCGGCCCCTTTCTGGAGAGGCCGGCTATCGTTGATCCAGGATCATCAAGCTAGGTTTGGCGCTGAGACGTATCGGAAATTCGTTCGCGCACGGCATGCTCGGTCTTGTCTGCTGTGGACTTCACGATCTCGCCGAGCTGATCGGCTATCGTGTC
>NZ_AYVN01000015.1:0-153971 GCF_000502815.1 Mesorhizobium sp. LSJC269B00 | reverse complement strand
CTTGCGATATCGCTGGCGCGAACCACCACGAAAGCGCAAGTTTCAGTCCATGCCAAAGCTATCTTAGCGCCTATGCCCACTTTGGGGGGCGATTGGCAGCTTTGGCTTCGGC
Source organism: Mesorhizobium sp. LSJC269B00 (assembly GCF_000502815.1). NCBI lineage: Bacteria > Pseudomonadati > Pseudomonadota > Alphaproteobacteria > Hyphomicrobiales > Phyllobacteriaceae > Mesorhizobium > Mesorhizobium sp. LSJC269B00. Next base: position 153,859 of record NZ_AYVN01000015.1, on the reverse strand, counting down.
GCCCCTTTTCCTGCGTTGAAAATTGGCGAAGGCCGCCGTGACCTCCAATCTCCCCCCTCGTGGGGAGGGCAGGACAGAGGGGGGCGCGAAGAATGCGGCCTAGACTAGGGCCTAGACGACCAGTGCCAGCCTTGCCACAGCCGGCACGAACGGCCGAATGCTCATCCCATCACCCGTAATGGTCACAAAACTCGCCGGCGGGATGGCCTGCCATTCCCCGCCCTCGCGATCGAAAGGCTCCGACACGATGCAACGGCCGGCATTGCGCACCGACGTGTACAGCGTCGGCGCGTGGGCGTCGCTGGCGTAGCGCACGGCATAGAGCGCCTGCCCATCCGAGAACGCTGCGGTCAGTTTCACGGCTGGCTCCAGACCGGCGTGGCGTGACGCCTCTAGAACCCGAGCGGTGGCGCGCGATACTGCCCCTTGCGGGTCGCCAGCAAGACCCTCATCGATCATCAGCAGGAAAAACAATTCGGAATCGGTGGTGCCCTCGCGCTGGTCGAAGACGGCGTCGCAGAGCGAGTTCTCCAGCGCGCGGCGGATCTTTTCGAAGCCGCCGATCTGGCCATTGTGCATGAACGACCAGCTGCCGGAGATGAAGGGGTGGCAGTTCATGCGGCTGGTGGCGCCGCCGGTCGACGCTCTGACATGGGCGAGGAACAGGCCGGATTTGATCTGTCGGCACAGGCTTTTCAGATTGGGATCCGACCAGGCCGGCAGGATGTCGCGGTAGAGGCCGGGCTCGGGCCGGTCGCCATACCAGGCAAGGCCGAAACCGTCGCCATTGGTCGGCGACTTGGCTTCCTGGGCGCAATGGCTCTGGGCAATCAGCGAGTGGCAAGGCGCGGTGACGACGTCCTCGAGGAAGACCGCGTCACCCAGATAGGCCGCCCATCGGCACATCGCTTCTAACCAATCCTAGGCGCGATCCAAGAGAGCCTGGGGCTCCTTGACCGCGTGCGAGCCTCTGTTGTGCGTCCGCTCGTAGAGTTCGCGAACGATTCGGCTTGCCGTAGTTTCGAAGAGAAACGGCAAGAAAGCGTGAACGAGTGCCGCACCAGCGGCCATCAGGAGGCGCGAGCAGAACCAGGCGGCAAAGGCCATATGGCTGAAATAGGTCTCGCCCACCTTGGCCGGGTGAGAGGTGAACAGCTTCGAAAACAGCGTCGTCATGGTGATCCCTCCTGCCGGGATAAGCCCCGATGTGGGTATCCTGCCACGGGGTAAAGGTTCATCGGTCTCAATTTGTCCTTGTCTAACGCCGTCGTTCGGGACATTCATCCCAACATGGCGCTTGAATTCGATGAAATCGACCGAAGATTGCTGGCCGAGCTGCAACGCGACGGCACACTGTCGGTCGATCAGCTCTCCGAAAAAGTGTCGCTGTCGCGCAACGCCTGCTGGCGCCGGGTCAAGCGGCTGGAAGAGGACGGCGTCATCACCGGACGGGTGGCGCTGGTCGATGCCGACAAGCTCGGGCTCGGACTTTCGGTGTTCATCCTGATCCGCACCTCCAATCATGACCCGGACTGGCTGCAGAAGTTCCGTGCGGCGGTGACCGGTTTTCCAGAGATCACCGGGGTCTATCGCATGTCCGGCGATCTCGACTACGTGCTGCGCGCCCGCGTCGCTGACATGAAGGCCTATGACCGCCTCTATCAGCGGCTGATCGCCAAGGTGGCGCTGTCGGACGTTTCGGCCTCCTTCGTCATGGAGGAGATCAAGGAGACGACGGTCGTTCCGGTGGAATTGCGCTAGGTCACACTGACGCCCGAAAGAAAGCCGTTGATAGGCCTGCGGACGAGTTGACCGAATCGCCGTTCGCGCCGATAGGATCGATTTTATGCGCGCAGCCCTCCACAATTCCTCCGTCATCGGTCCAACCGTCGGCTTCGTCAGGTTGCCGCATGGCGATGGACTTCCCCTTCCCGCTTACGAAAGCACCGGCGCCGCCGGCATGGATCTGCGCGCCGCGGTGCCGGAAGACCGGCCGCTGCTGATCCTGCCTGGCAAGCGCGCCTTGGTGCCGACCGGTCTGATCCTGGAAATTCCCGAAGGAATGGAAGGCCAGGTGCGGCCGCGCTCCGGCCTTGCCTTCAAGCATGGGCTGACCGTCCTCAATTCACCAGGCACGGTCGACAGCGACTATCGCGGCGAGGTTAAGGTGCTGCTGGTCAACCTCGGCGACGAGGATTTCGCGGTGACGCGCGGCATGCGCATTGCCCAGATCGTCTTTGCCGCGGTGACGCAGGTGACGGTTGAGGAGCGCTCGCTGGCCGGCGCCACGACGCGCGGCGCGGGCGGGTTCGGATCGACCGGCACCGCCTGAATGAGCATACCGAAACTGGTCATCTTCGACTGCGACGGAATCCTGGTCGACACCGAGAACCTTGCCAACCGGCGGCTTGCCGAGTGGTTTGTTGCCGCCGGTTATCCCACCACATTCGAATATTGCCGCAAATATTTTTCCGGCCGCAGCATGGCTTCGGTGCAGAAGGAAATCGAAGAGACGACCACGGTGCGGCTCGGCGCCGATTTCGTCGATCGCTGGAATGCCGGCCTGCCCGATCTGTTTGCGCATGGCGTCGAGGCGATCCCCTATGTGCGCGACTTCATCGAGGCGGTTCGCGCGGCCGGCATTCCCTATTGCGTCGCCACTTCTGCGCGTATCTCGAAGATGCACATCACGCTCGGCCAGACCGGGCTGCTGCCGCTGTTCGAGCATGCCATGTTCTCTTCGACCATGGTCAGCCGCGGCAAGCCGTTCCCGGACCTGTTCCTGCATGCGGCAAAGACCATGGGTTTTGCGCCGGCCGACTGCATCGTCATCGAGGACAGCGTAGCCGGCACGCAGGCCGGCATTGCCGCCGGCATGCGTGTCTATGCCTATCATGGCGATCCCTATTCCGACCGCGATGGCCTGGCCAGCGCCGGCGGCGTCCTGTTCGACGACATGCGCGAACTTGCCGGGCTGGTGCCGATCCACTGAAGCTGTGTTAGGTTCCGCGCGGCCAGCCTGAGGCGCCCATGCCAACGAACCTGCTTCGCTCCATCCTAAAGCGTTTCACCGTTTCATGGAAACGGCGAACCGCTCTATCTTTTTGTTTTGTTGCAATTTCCGGCCGGAAAACCGCACACACTTTTCCTGAAATTGCTCTAGCGCTTGTGCTGCTGCCGTGGCTTTGGACCGCAGCCGGCGCGCAAGCCGTCAGCTTCCCGGAATTCGGCAGCGCCATCCCCGGCCACATGGATGTGACCTATCTGGACCTCGCAAGGATGGTCATTCCCGGCCTCGCAGGTGACAGCAACGGTTTCTACCGGGGTGGATTGCCGATCGAGATGCGCCACATCGAGGGACCGGATGGCGGCGGTTCGCCGCCTGAGACATCGGGCCTCTCCAACGCCGGCGTGCTCGCCATCAAGGCCGGGGGCAAGGACCGGCTGGCGATGCTCTACGACCTCGGCGACTCTCCCGACAGCGCCGAAGGCTATGCCGTGCTGGCGCTCTACGACATCACAGACAAGCCGAAGCTGCTCGACGCCGTCAATGTCGCGCTCGACCGCGGCACCTATTTCCGTGAACCGGGCAAGCTTTCCGTTGGGCCGAACGACGACATCGTGATCACCATGAGCGCGCATTTCAATTCAAGCCAAAACTACGCGATCACGCCGCTGATCATGGTGCGCGACGACAAATTCCAACTGATCGACATGATCTTCACCTTCGATGAGAACCTGTGCGCCTACAGCCGCAAGCAGGATGTTGCTTTGCAGACGATCGCTGACGGACAGCCTTATGCGCGGTCAAAGTGACGGTGACCGACGCCACGGTGCTCAACGGCGAGAGCTGCGACGACCAGCCCCCCAAGCCTGAAGCCCACGCAATTTCCGTTACCTATCATTGGGACAAAAAGACGTTGCACTACGTCAAGGATTCCGACGCGCTGGACAAACTGGCAGGAGAGAACGCCAAACGCTTCTGAGCCAACCGCATTCGTTTGCCCGGTGCATTTCTGCACGATAGAAATCTGCCGACATTTCCGCATCTGAAGGGAGCACTCATGGACAAGGGCAAGATCTTTCGCGACCTGCACGCCTCGACCTTCGTCATGCCCAATCCCTGGGATGTCGGCACGACCAAGCTCCTGGCCTCCTTCGGCTTCAAGGCGCTGGCGACGACCAGCGCTGGCTTTGCCTTTTCGCGCGGCCTGCCCGACGGCGCAGTAACGTTCGAAGCGATGATCCACCATTGCCGCGAGCTGACGGCGGCGACCAGCCTGCCGGTGTCGGCCGATCTCGAGAAAGGCAAGGGCAACAGCGCGACGAGTGCCGCCGAGACGGTTTTTGCGGCCGAAGCGGCAGGTCTCGCCGGCTGCTCGATCGAGGACCATACTGGCGATCCCGACAAGCCGATCTATGAGTTTTCACACGCCGTCGAGCGCGTTGCAGCTGCTGCTGAAGCCGCACGGGCGCTCAAGCATGATTTCGTCTTCACCGCGCGGGCCGAGAATTTCCTTTGGGGCAAACCGGATCTCGACGACACGATCAAGCGGCTGCAGGCCTTCGAAAAGGCCGGCGCCGATGTGCTCTATGCGCCCGGCCTCAAAGATGTCGAGACCATCCGGAACATCTGCTCGGCGGTGAGCAGGCCAGTCAACGTCATGGCACTGCCGGCCTTCACCATCGCCGACCTTGCCATGGCCGGGGTCAAGCGCATCTCGCTCGGTCCGTGGCTGACCAATTTCGCCTTCGGCATGCTGGAAACCGCGGCGCGCGAGATCCAGCAGGACGGCACGTTCGGCTTCACCCGGGCCGCCATCCCGTTCGGCAAATTGCAGGCGCTGTTTTCCAAATCCTCAGGCTAGGGGGTCCCGGCGCATGACGCTCACCGTCGTCGACATGCACACCGGCGGCGAGCCGCTCAGGATCGTCACCGACGGCTATCCAGACATTCCCAAAGGCACGATCCTGGAAAAGCGCGCCTATGTGCGCGACCACCTCGACCATTTGCGCAAGCTGCTGATCTTCGAGCCGCGCGGCCACTACGACATGTATGGCGCGCTGCTGGTGGAGCCCGACCTGCCCGGCGCCGAGCTGGCCGTGCTGTTTATGCACAACGAGGGCTATTCGACGATGTGCGGCCACGCCATCATTGCGCTTGGCCGCTACGCCGTCGACGAAGGGCTGGTGGTCAAGCAGGAGCCAATCACCACCGTCAACATCGAGGCGCCGTGCGGCATGGTCGTCGCCTCGGTCGAGGTCAGGGACGGCAAAGCGGGATCGGTGTCGTTCGAAAGCGTGCCGGCCTTTCTGTTTGCCCATGACCAACAAATCGAATTGGGGGGATACGGCAAGATTGCGTTCGACATCGCCTATGGCGGCGCCTTCTACGCGCTGGCCGACTGCCATCAATTCGGCCTGGAGTTCGGCCGCAGCCGGGTGCGCGATTTCGTCGACGCGGCAACCGCGCTGACCGAGCGGCTGAAGGCGGCGTTCCCTCTATCGCATCCCGACCATGCCGATCTCGCTTTCCTCTACGGCACCGTCCTCACCGATGGACACGATGCGTTCTCCGGCGAGGCAACAAAAAACATCTGCGTCTTTGCCGATGCCGAGGTCGACCGCTCGCCGACCGGCTCCGGCGTCACCGCGCGGCTGGCGGCAATGCATGCCAAGGGTGAGATCAACCCTGGTCAGGAGCGGTCCTTCGAAAGCATCGCCGGCTCGCGCTTTTCCGGAGCGGTGGCGCGCACGACCATGGCCGGCCCGCATGATGCGATCATCGCCCGCGTCGGCGGCCGCGCCTACTATTCGGGCCGGGCGGAATTCACCGTCGAGCCGGATGACGAATTGGGACGCGGTTTTCTTCTGCGTTGATAGGCCTATCGCCCGGCGCTCTCCCGCGCGCCGACCGCCTTGTGCAGATGCACCATCATGGCGGCGGCAAAGAGCGGCGTCAGCAGGTTGAGCAGGGGCACGGCGAGAAAGGCGGCAATGAGCAGCCCGGCCAGAAACACGGTGCCGGCATGTTTCCGGCGCAACGCCCTCGCCTCGTCTTCCGGGCGGAAGCGCATGGCGGCGAATTCGAAGAATTCACGTCCCAGCAGATAGCCGTTGACGATGAAGAAGGCGGCGATGTTGACGCCCGGAACCAACAGAAGCAGCAGGGCGACGATGTTGCCCAGGATGACAACGCCGAAGAATTTCACCGACAACACGAGCGAGCGCAGCGCCGGCATGGCGCGTCCGACGGGATCGGCCGGATAGTCGGTGCGCTCGACCACTTCGGCGATGTCTTCGAGAAACAGGCCCGCCACGATTGCCGTCACCGGCGCGATCAGCAGCGCCATCCCGAAGGCAAGCGCGATGGCAGCGATGATGCCGCTCAGCCATCCGGCCCAGGACGGCAGGCCGGGCAGCAAGGAGTGAACCCATGGCAGGGCCAGCCAATCGACAAGCCCGGTCAAGACGAACCACAACGCGACCAGCGCCAGGACGGTCAAGCCCAGCGTCTTCAGGAAAACCGCGCGGAATTCGGGAGAAAACAGCCGGCTGAAGGCGGCGCGGGCAGCGTTGAAGATCACGGCGTTTCACCCCCAGGAACGAACGGATATCTCCGACATAGGCTGAGACCCTGTCAGCCGCAAGCCTGCTGGAGCGGGCGCAATTCCGGACGGGAACTAGAGCATGATCCCAAAAAGTGGGTACCGGTTTTTGGAAAAGATCATGCTCCAACAAAGGGTTAGATCATGATGAGATTTCAACCAAATCTCATCACGATCTAGCGCGCCAGCGCCCGGGAGCGGGCTGGGATGGTCATTGCCGCAACGCCGGCGACGACGCAGCCCATGCCCCAGAAAGCTGTCGGCCCAAGGCTCTCGCCGAGGAACACGACGCCGATGCCGACGCCGATCGGCACGCGCAGATAGGCCTGCGACGTCGTGCCGACCGAACCAAGCGTGTGGATGAGGCGGAAAAAGATGCAGAAGGCCAGCGCCGTGGAGAACACCGACAATGCCAACAAGGCCAGTATCGACGCCATTGAAGGCGACAGGGTCCACGGGCGGTCGAAGGCCAGGCTCAAGGGGACGAGGATGACCGCGCCGCACAGCATCGAGCCGGCGGCCGGCAGCATCGGGTCGAGTCCCCTAAAGCCGCGGCCGAAAATGGCGGCGCCGGCATAGCAGACCGTGGCGGCAATGACGGCAAGCTGCGCCCACAATTGATGGCCGAGCCCGCCAAGCGCCTGGGTGCCGACGATCAGGCAAATGCCGGCAATGCCGGCACCGACACCGAACAGCTTGCGTGCGGTCACGGATTCATGGCGGGTGATAAGCGCGGTCAGCAGGAAGGTGAAGATCGGCGAGGTCGCGTTGAGAATGGTGGCCAGACCGGCGTCGATGGAGCGCTCGGCGGCGGCGATCAGCGTGAACGGCACGACGCTGTTGAGGCAGGCCTGGACCATGAACCGCCACAAGGTCGCGCTGTCCTTGGGCATGGCGAGGCCGCGCCAGCGGATCAGCGCGAGCAGGATGGCGCCGGCAATCAAGGTGCGGGCAGCGATGAAGGATATCGGCGGGATCGTCTCGACACCGATCTTGATGAAGGTATAGGACGCGCCCCACAGGGCGGCCAGCACGCCAAGCAGCGCCAGTTCGGTGGTCATGTCGGTCTTTGCTTGCATGCGGGTGCTTCCAGCGCTTGATTTGAGGCCAAGCTTGTAGGCGACCCGGCGGTCAGATGCTTCGGCCACGGTCGAACTGTGATGGAGCCTCGTCCCAGGCGCGCGCGCCGGCTTGGGCCGGCAAAGGATGGAAATCGGTTGCCATTTTTCGGGGTGATGCTGTAGACCCGCCCGGGCGCGGCAGAAAGCCGGCAGGTTCCGAGGCGGAGACATTGATGCCGGATTTTGACGTGCTTTGCATCGGCAATGCCATTGTCGACATCATCGCCCAGTGCGACGACGCTTTTCTCGAGACCAACGGCATCATCAAGGGTGCGATGAACCTCATCGACACCAAGCGCGCCGAGCTGCTCTACAGCCGCATGGGGCCGGCGATCGAGGCCTCGGGCGGCAGCGCCGGCAACACGGCGGCGGGCGTCGCCAGCTTCGGCGGCCGCGCCGCATTCTTCGGCAAGGTATCGAACGACCCGCTCGGCGAGATCTACGCCCATGACATCCATGCCCAGGGCGTTGCCTTCGACACTAGGCCGCTTGAGGGACAGCCGCCGACGGCGCGCTCGATGATATTCGTCACCCCCGATGGCGAGCGTTCGATGAACACCTATCTCGGCGCCTGCGTCGAACTCGGCCCGGAAGACGTGGAGGCCGACAAGGCATCCGGCGCCAAGGTTACCTATTTCGAGGGCTATCTGTGGGATCCGCCGCGCGCCAAGGAGNAATCTACGCCCATGACATCCATGCCCAGGGCGTTGCCTTCGACACCAGGCCGCTTGAGGGACAGCCGCCGACGGCGCGCTCGATGATATTCGTCACCCCCGATGGCGAGCGTTCGATGAACACCTATCTCGGCGCCTGCGTCGAACTCGGCCCGGAAGACGTCGAGGCCGACAAGGCATCCGGCGCCAAGGTTACCTATTTCGAGGGCTATCTGTGGGATCCGCCGCGCGCCAAGGAGGCGATCCGGCAGACGGCGAAGCTCGCACACGAGGCCGGGCGCGAAGTGTCGATGACGTTGTCGGATTCGTTCTGCGTCGACCGCTACCGGGACGAGTTCCTCGAGCTGATGCGCTCGGGCACTGTCGACATTGTCTTTGCCAACAGCCACGAGATCAAGTCGCTCTACCAGACAAAATCCTTCGACGAGGCGCTGGCGGCTATCCGCAAAGACTGCAAGATTGCCGCCGTCACCCGCTCCGAAAAAGGCTCAGTGATCGTGCGCGGCGACGAGACCGTCACCATTCAGGCGACGACGATCCGCGAACTGGTCGACACCACCGGCGCCGGCGACCTCTATGCCGCCGGTTTCCTCTACGGCTACACCTCGGGGCGCAGCCTGAAGGATTGCGGCGATCTCGGCTCGCTGGCCGCCGGGCTGGTGATCCAGCAGCTCGGGCCACGGCCGCGGCAAAACCTGCGCAGCGCGGCCCAATTGGCGGGGTTGCTGTAGGGCCGTCTTTCGGCGCGCAGCGCCGAGCCAGATGAGGGGTTCCCGCCGGATCAGGCTGTCCGGCGCTCCGCTCAGGCGGTGCGGCGAAGGTCGTCGGACGTAGGCCCGGGTTCCAAAGCCCCGGCGGTGACCAGCCGGTTGCGGCCGCTCTTTTTGCCGATGTACATCAGTCGGTCGGCGAGCGTTATCAGCGCCTCCGAATCGGACGCTTCCGCCGGGTAGATGGCGACGCCAACGGTGCAACCAACATGGATGGCTCCATTCGGCGTCGGCACCTTGATCCGCAGCTTTTCCAGGATACGTTCGGCGACGCCCACGGCCTTCTGTCGGGCCCGGCTAGCCTCTCCTGAAAACAGGAATGCGAACTCGTCTCCACCGAGCCGCGCCACGAAATCAGCGCTGCGCAGGATGGTGCGAAGCTGACCCGCCACCTCCTGCAGCAGCGCGTCGCCGGCCTCGTGGCCGAGCGTGTCGTTGACCTTCTTGAACCTATCGAGGTCGATGAACAGCAGGCCGGCCGCCTGGCCGGTGCTGTCGCAGCGGTCGATCACCGACCTCAGCTCGTTGTGAAAGGCGCGCCGGTTGGGCAGGCCGGTCAATGCATCGTGGTTGGCCGAATGATCGCTCTGCTGCTTGGCCAGCTCGATCTCGCGCTTTTGTACGGAGAGTTCCTCATTGGCGGCCTTGAGTTCGAGCAGCAGTTCGGCATTGAGATCCTCGACTACCTTACGGTCGCTAATGTCGACGACGAAACCTTCGAGGAATTCGAGTTCGCCGGCACCATCCCAGACCCCGCCTCCGATCTCGCGCACCCAGAGCGGCTCGCCGACCTGTGGCACGATGCGGTAGTCGACGTTCCAGTTGCAGCGCGCCTCGAGCGCGGTATCGACGGCGGCATAGACCGCAGCGAGATCATCCGGGTGGATCGCCGAGACATAGTCGCGCACGGCATTTTGAATGAAGTCGCTCGGCCGATAACCGCTGACGGTTAAAATGCCGTCGCTGATGTAGAGCATGGTGTAGGACGCATCGTTGCGGCAACGGTAGAGATAACCGTCCATGCGGCCGGTGATGCTCAGCAGCGCATCCAGGCGCTCGTCGTGATAGACCCCCTGGCCGACCACAGATGCCGTGTCATGCTTCATGGCCGCACCCCCGTTTTGGCGGTCTGAGCGCGCCGCCAATGCCATAAGGCCATAGGGGGCGAGAACGTTCCCTATAGCAGCCGAATATTATCAATCTCTTATGCGTTGGCGATTTTGCCGCCAATCAGGCTCCCGCGCTATAGGCCGCGATCGCAGCCATGTTGACGATGTCCGAATCCTTGGCGTTGAGCGAGACGATCTGGACCGGTTTGTTCAAGCCGACCAGCAGCGGGCCGATGACGGTGGAGCCGCCGAGTTCCTGCAGCATCTTGGTCGAGATCGAGGCCGAGTGGAACGCCGGCATGATCAGCACGTTGGCCGGGCCGGTCAGCCGGATGAACGGATACTGCGCCATGGCACGGGCGTTCAACGCAACGTCGGCGGCCATCTCGCCGTCATATTCGAAATCGACGCGGCGCTTGTCGAGGATACGCACCGCTTCCTGCACCCGCTCGGAGCGTTCGCCCTGCGGGTGGCCGAAGGTCGAATAGGCAAGCATGGCGAGCCTCGGCTCGTAGCCCATGCGGCGGGCAAATCCCGCCGCCTCTTCGGCGATGTCGGCGATCTGTTCGGCATTGGGCATGTCGTGCACGGCGGTATCGGCGACGAGGACTGTTTTGCCCCGCGCGAGCACGATGGAGACGCCGATGACGCGGTGTCCGGGCTTGGCGTCGATGACGCGGCGGATATCGTCAAGCGCCGTGGAATAGTTGCGGGTGACGCCGGTGACGATGCCGTCGGCATCGCCCAGCGCCACCATGCAGGCAGCGAAATGGTTGCGGTCGTTGTTGATCAGCCGCTGGCAGTCGCGGAACAGGAAGCCTTTGCGCTGCATGCGCTCGTAGAGATAATCGGTGTAGATGCTGTTGCGGCGCGAAAGCCTGGCATTGATGATCTCGATGCCTTGCTTGTTCAGGTCGATGCCGGCGTGCCTGGCGTTTTCCTTGATGACGTCGTCGCGGCCAAGCAGGATCGCGGTGCCGAGCTTCTGGTTCACATAGGATACGGCGGCGCGCATCACCTGTTCTTCCTCGCCCTCGGCAAAGACGATGCGCTTGGGCTGGCGGCGGACGCGATCGTAGATGCGCTGCAAGGTCGAGGCGATCGGGTCGCGGCGGGCCGACAGCTCCTGCGCGTAGCGGTCGAGGTCGAGGATAGGCTTGCGGGCGACGCCTGACTCCATCGCCGCCTTGGCCACAGCGAGCGGGATGGCCGAGATCAGGCGCGGATCGAACGGCACCGGGATGATGTAGTTGGGGCCGAATTTCGGCCGGTTGCCCTGATAGGCGGCGGCGACATCGTCGGGCACGTCCTTGCGCGCCAGGTCGGCCAGCGCTCTCGCTGCGGCGATCTTCATGTCGTCATTGATGGTGATGGCCCTGACATCCAGCGCACCGCGGAAGATGTAGGGGAAGCCCAGCACATTGTTGACCTGGTTGGGGTAGTCGGAACGCCCGGTGGCCATGATGGCATCGGTGCGGATTTCGGCCACTTCCTCCGGCGTGATCTCCGGGTCGGGATTGGCCATGGCGAAGATGATCGGGTTCTTGGCCATCGACTGCACCATCTTGGTGGTCAATGCGCCCTTGGCCGACAGGCCGAGGAAGACGTCGGCGCCGTCCAGCGCCTCGGCCAGGCTGCGCGTGTCGGTCTTGACCGCATGCGCCGACTTCCACTGGTTCATGCCTTCGGTGCGGCCCTGGTAGACGACGCCCTTGGTGTCGCACAGGATGATGTTCTCGGGGGCAAAGCCTATCGCCTTCATCAGTTCGATGCAGGCAATGCCGGCGGCGCCGGCGCCGTTGCAGACCATTTTCGTGGTCTTCATGTCGCGGCCGGTGATCTCCAGCGCGTTGATCAGCCCGGCGGCCGAGATGATGGCGGTGCCGTGCTGGTCGTCATGGAAGACCGGGATGTCCATCAGTTCGCGCAGCCGCTGCTCGATGATGAAGCATTCCGGCGCCTTGATGTCTTCCAGGTTGATGCCGCCGAAGGACGGGCCGAGAAAGCGCACGCAGTTGATGAATTCGTCGGCATCCTCGGTGTCGACCTCGAGGTCGATGGAATCGACATCGGCGAAGCGCTTGAACAGCACCGCCTTGCCTTCCATCACCGGCTTGGAGGCCAACGCGCCGAGATTGCCGAGGCCGAGAATGGCGGTGCCGTTGGAGATGACGGCGACCATGTTGCCGCGCGTCGTGTAGTCGAAAGCGCGGCTGGGGTCTTCGGCGATGGCCAGCACAGGAACCGCCACACCCGGCGAATAGGCGAGGCTCAGATCGCGCTGCGTAGCCATCGGCTTGGTGGCGACGATCTCCAGCTTGCCGGGGCGGCCCATGGCGTGGAATTCCAGCGCCTCCTCGGCGCTGACGGAGGGGCCGCTGTTTTCGGTTTTCTTGGCCATGATGCTTTTGATTTCCTCGCCGGTGTCGCCCCCTTGAGACGGGTGCGTGTTTTTGAAACTTCTGGATCAAGGCTACACGCCACCGCTGTAAATCGCCAAGCGATCTTCACGCCCGCAGCGAATCTCCCGAAGTCGAACGGCGTCACGTCGGCTCTGGCTCGCTGACGAAGGCAGCGATTTCGCGCACCGTTCCCCGCCGCATCATGCCGTCTGTGCCGGGGAAAGGCCACGTCTCGATGGGTGGCGCACGGCTTCCCTTGCGCCGCAGCAATGCAGTCAGGAACGCCATGAGTTCGATGCGCTGGGCGTGAACCTTCTCCAGCGTGCGGCGGCGGATGTGCTGACGCGGTATGGCACGATCTCGCAGCGTCTCGACGGCGCGGCGAATGGCAGCCGGTTCCGGATCGGCGACGATGCAATAATCCGGATCGAAATAGACGTCGCGACCGCCAAGGCTCGGCGTACTGACGATCGGCAGGCCGGCCATCAGATATTCCATCGAGGAGTACATCGCTCCTTCCACGGCCGACAGGCACAGCCCGACGGCGGCCTGGTTGTAGACGTGGTTGACCTGTTGCGCCGTCAGCTTGCCCGGCCAGCCGTCGACGAGCGGATTGGCGATCTGGTGCAGCAGCGATTGCGCCTGCAGTCGCCGGACAAAGGCGCGGGCGGCAACCGGCGGCAATTCGCCGATCGAATAGGTGATGTGGGCCAGCCGCTCTATGTCGAAGGCCAGGTGATGGCGTTTGATCGGCGAGATGCGGCCATTGTAGACGGCGTCGAATTCGACCGGCACGTCCGGCAGCGGCCGGAATATATCCTCCGATACCATCAGATTGTGGTTGGAGAAGATGGCATTGCCGCCCGCAGCCGCGACGAGACGGCGCTCTTCCTCGGTGTTGCACAGGAAGATGATCTCGTGCAGCGGAAACCGGCCGGCGTACCAGGCGAGGTCGCGGCCCATCCGGGAGATGACCGCCGGCCGCTCCATGGTCCAGGTCTGCATCGTCAGGAAGGTGACGCGCCGTCCCGCCAGGCGCCGGCCAAGGGCCGCCAGCGGATAGAGCGGACGGGCTCCGCCAATCGGGACATAGAGCACCAGCGGGTCGCGGCTGAGCACATGCAGCGACATCTCGATGCCGCTATCGAGATCGGACAGCGGTCCCCGTGTCGGCAGGAGGAAGGGGACGCGCTTGCGCACTGTCCCGCTAAGCTTGCTTTTGGTGCGGTGGACGCGCCGCGCCGCCAACAGCAGCAGGCGCTCAAGCGCCGATCCAGCCGGACCGACCAGCTCTTCGAACGCCTCCTGTTTGTCCTGATCCATGCCGCTTATCCCCGCCATGGCGATCATAGGGTCTGGTTGGCGCCCGAAGCAACCAACGGCTTCACCCGGCATAGAGGGAGCACAAGCCGCCGTCGAGGCCGGTCGTCCCCTGCTTTTCGAGCCGCCTGCATTAAACCCCGCACCCACATCTGCTAGCGTGCGGGCATGAACATGCACACTTCAGCAGAAACCGACGCCCCAGAGGTGACACCGCCTGCGCCCGTCGGCAGCGTCACGCCGATGATGGAGCAGTTTATCGAGATCAAGGCGGCGAATCCGGATTCTCTGCTGTTCTACCGCATGGGCGATTTCTACGAGCTGTTCTTCGACGACGCCGAAAAGGCGAGCCGGGCGCTGGGCATCGTCCTGACCAAGCGCGGCAAGCACCAGGGCCATGACATTCCGATGTGCGGCGTGCCGGTGCATGCGGCCGACGACTATCTGCAAAAGCTGATCGGCCAAGGTTTTCGCGTTGCCGTCTGCGAGCAGATCGAGGATCCGGCGGAAGCCAGGAAGCGCGGCGGCAAATCGGTCGTACGCCGTGACGTGGTGCGCCTGGTGACGCCAGGCACCATCACCGAGGATAAATTGCTGGCGCCGTCGGAATCGAGCTTCCTGATGGCGCTAGGGCGGGTGAAGGGCGGCAACAGCGGTGACGCCTTCGCCCTGGCCTGGATCGAGATCTCGACCGGCGTCTTCCGCGTCGCCGAAACCACGGCCGACCGCCTGCTGGCCGATGTCTTCCGCGTCGACCCGCGCGAGCTGATCGTCGCCGAGCCGGTGTTTTACGATCCCGAGCTGAAGCCGGTGTTCGACGTCATCGGCCGCGTCGCCAGCCCGCAGCCGCCGTCGCTTTTCGATTCGGCTTCGGCAGCGGGGCGGATCGCGCGCTTCTTCGAAGTGGCGACGCCTGACAGTTTCGGTGCCTTCTCGCGCGCCGAATTGTCGGCGATCTCGGGCGCCATCGCCTACGTCGAAAAGACGCAGAAGGCCGAGCGGCCGCCTTTGTCGCGTCCCGAACGCGAGGAGCAGGGCTCGACGCTGTTCATCGATCCTGCGACACGCGGCAATCTGGAACTGTTGCGCACGCTGTCGGGCAGCCGCGACGGCTCGCTGTTCAAGGCTATAGACCGCACGGTCACCGGCGGCGGAGCCAGGCTGCTCGCCGACCGGCTGATGGCGCCGCTGACCGATCCGGCGGCGATTGCTGCCCGGCTTGATTCGGTATCGTTCTTCCGCACCGAGACGCGGCTCTGCCAGGCGGTGCGGTCAAGCCTGAAGAGCGTCGCCGACATGCCGCGGGCGCTGTCGCGGTTGGCGCTCAACCGCGGCGGTCCGCGCGATCTCGGCGCGCTGCGTGCCGGCTTCGAAGCGGCGGCCACCATTGCCGAACTGTTCGGAACGACCGTCCTGCCCGCTGAGCTGACCGCGGCACTTGCCGCGATAAAGGCGCTGCCGCGCGCGCTGGCCGAGCATCTGACCCAGGCTCTTGGCGAGGAACTGCCGCTGCTGAGGCGCGACGGCGGCTTCGTGCGTGGCGGCTACCATGCCGAACTCGACGAAATGCGGGCGCTGCGCGACGAATCGCGCAAGGTGATCGCCGGACTGGAGCGCTCGCTGATCGAGGAGACCGGCATCCGCTCGCTGAAAATCCGGCACAACAATGTGCTGGGTTACTACATCGAGGTGACCGCCAACCACCATTCGATCATGACCGGAAGCGACGGCGCCAAGGCGCGCTTCATCCACCGCCAGACCATGGCCAATGCCATGCGTTTCACCACGACCGAACTTGCCGAACTCGAGACCAAGATCGCCAATGCCGCCGACCGGGCGCTGAGCATCGAGCTTGCCGCTTTCGATACGCTGACGGCTGAGGCGGTCGGCGAGGCGCAGAAGATCCGCGCCGGCGCCGATGCGCTCGCCGTGCTCGACGTGTCGGCGGCGCTCGCGCTGTTGTCGGAGAGCGAAGCCTGGTGCCGGCCGCTGGTCGATTCCAGCCTTGCCTTCGACATTTCGGGCGGGCGCCATCCTGTGGTGGAACAGGCGCTGCGGCGTTCGGGCGAAGGGCCGTTCGTCGCCAATGATTGCGATCTGTCGCCGCAAGACGGGGCCAAGGCCGGCGCGATCTGGCTGCTCACCGGTCCGAATATGGGCGGTAAGTCGACCTTCCTGCGGCAAAACGCACTGATCGCCATCCTCGCCCAAACCGGTTCCTTCGTGCCGGCGACGTCGGCCCATATCGGCGTTGTCGACCGGCTGTTCTCGCGGGTCGGCGCCTCGGACGATCTGGCGCGTGGCCGTTCGACCTTCATGGTCGAGATGGTAGAGACGGCGGCGATCCTCAACCAGGCCGGTGAGCGGGCGCTGGTGATCCTCGACGAAATCGGCCGCGGCACC
Source organism: Mesorhizobium sp. LSJC269B00 (assembly GCF_000502815.1). Lineage (NCBI taxonomy): Bacteria > Pseudomonadati > Pseudomonadota > Alphaproteobacteria > Hyphomicrobiales > Phyllobacteriaceae > Mesorhizobium > Mesorhizobium sp. LSJC269B00. The sequence goes on along the minus strand of NZ_AYVN01000015.1, from coordinate 137,452 downwards.
GCCACCTTCGATGGCCTGTCGATCGCCTGGGCGGCCGTCGAGTATCTGCACGAGAAGAACCGCTGCCGGGCGATCTTCGCCACTCATTTCCACGAAATGACGGCACTCTCCGGCAAGCTGCCGCGACTGCACAATGTCACGATGCGGGTCAAGGAGTGGGAAGGCGACGTCGTCTTCCTGCACGAGGTCGGCAAGGGTGCCGCCGATCGCTCCTATGGCGTTCAGGTCGCTCGCCTTGCCGGTCTGCCGGAAGCGGTGGTCGGCCGCGCCAAAGAGGTGCTGCATCAGCTCGAGGAAGGCGATGTCTCCGGCAAGGCCAACCGACTGGTCGACGATCTGCCGCTGTTTTCGGTGGCAATGAAGCGGGAAGCGGCAAAGCCTGCGGAGAGCGACGCATTGGGCGCAGCGCTGGGTGAGATCAATCCAGACGAGATGACGCCGCGCGAGGCGCTGGAAGCGCTCTACCGGCTGAAGGGGCTGGCGGGGAAAACCTAGCCCGATTTCGGCCTTGACCAATTGTACCGATTGGTACAATGCTCGCCATCGCCTTTGCCGATGGGAGAATGACATGAGCCGTCCGCCGCTGCCGCCCTTCACCGCCGAGACCGCCGCGCAGAAGGCTCGGCTTGCCGAAGACGCCTGGAACAGCCGCGATCCCGAACGGGTTTCGCTCGCCTATACGCAGGACAGCACCTGGCGCAACCGCGCCGAGTTCGTCTCGGGCAGAAACGAGATCGTCTCCTTCCTCACGCGCAAATGGGCTCGCGAGCTCGACTACCGCCTGATCAAGGAGGTCTGGACCTGGAACGACAACCGCATCGCGGTGCGCTTTGCCTATGAATGGCGCGACGACAGTGGCCACTGGTTCCGCTCCTACGGCAATGAGAATTGGGAATTCGACGCGGCCGGGCTGATGCGTAGGCGCGTCGCCAGCATCAACGACCTGCCGATCGCCGAGGGTGAGCGCAAATATCACTGGCCGCTCGGCCGCCGGCCGGACGACCATCCCGGCCTGTCCGAACTCGGATTTTAGAATATGATCCCTAGAGCTGTGTCGCGGTTTTCGGCAAAGATCATGCTCAAGCGGAAAAACTAGCGCATGCGCAGGATCGCGCCCGATCGCGCCGATTTGCTCTCCATCATCGGCGAGGTTTTCCGCGAACACGGCTATGAAGGGGCGAGCCTGGCGCGGATCGGTGCGGCGACCGGCCTAGGCAAAGGCAGCCTTTACCACTTCTTCCCCGGCGGCAAGGAAGAGATGGCGGCGGCTGTCATTGCCCATATAGATGGCTGGTTCGAGGAGAATGTCTTCGTGCCGTTGCAGGACAGGGCCTACCCTCGCACGGGCATCGATCGGATGTTCGAAGCGACCGACAGCTATTTCCGCTCGGGACGCCGGGTGTGCCTGATCGGCGCCTTCGCGCTGGACGAATCCCGCGACCTCTTCGCCATTGCGATCAAAAGCTATTTCGGCCGCTGGGTGGCGCATCTTGCCGAAGCGCTGACCCGAAGCGGGCACAGCGCTGGCAGGGCGGACGAACTCGCCGAAGAAGCGGTCGGCGCCATCCAGGGCGCGCTCACGCTGGCACGCGCCTTCGACGACACGGCAGTGTTTTCCCGCGCCCTGCAACGAGCGCGGGCGGCGCTGGAAACCACCTAGCCAATTGCATGGGCGTCTGGCATTCAGAATGCGAGTTGTTCATTGCCACCTCCTAGGCCCATCCATAACGAAATTGGGAAGGCAAATGGCGCGATCTCATGAAGCATTGCCGTGAGGATACTGCCCCACATGATTTGGACTCCGCACGAGGTCGTCAAGACTGAATTGCAACCTGGAGAAACCGTGCGCTGGACTGGATCTCCATCCTTTATGGGTATGCTTCGGACCCAGTTATTTCCGATTATTTTTGCCATCGCCTTGACCTGTTTCTGTACTCCACTCCTCCTCAGCGCTCTAAGCGAACCATTCCTTAAGCACATTGGGTGGAATTCACTCTCGCTGATCACGTGGTTTGTCGCTATTGGCTTTGGACTATGCCTGCTCGGCAATGCCGTCTGGAATACTTTGGCTGTATGGCGAACGGTCTACGCCGTGACCGATCGTCGAATCCTTATCATCAGCGATTTGTGGTGGCGGCATGTCCTTGCCATGGCCCCTAATGCCATAAACACCATTGAGCGAAACGAACGCTCGAACGGTAGAGGATCGATTACCTTTCGCCGGGAAACGGTTGATACGGGCGACGAACCAACCACAACCACAGTGAGCTTTGTCGGTGTCCGCGATGTGCGAAACGCAGCGCGCGAGATCGAAAACCTACGACTGGGCAGCAAGTAGACGGCCAGTCTGACCAACCGCAATCAATTCAGATCATCTCCAGCCCGCGCTTGCGCGTCGGCGGTGGAAAGGCGCGGTCGAGTTCGGCGAGGTCTTCGGCCGTCAGCCTGATATCGAGCGCGGCGACATTCTGGCGGACATGGTCGTGGCTGCTCGCCTTCGGAATGGCGATGACAGCGGGCTGCGCCATCACCCAGGCAAGCGCGATCTGTGCTGCCGTGGCGTTGTGGCGGGCGGCGATGGTTTCCAGCCTGGAATTGCGCGCCAGCGCGCCCTGCTCGACCGGCGAATAGGCCATCAGCGGGATGCCGCGCTGCCGGCTCCACGGTGCGAGATCGAATTCGGGGCCGCGCCGCGACAGATTGTAGAGCACCTGGTTGGTCTGGACATGATCGCCAGACGACAGGCCGGTCAACTCCTCCATCTCGTCGGTGTCGAAATTGCTGACACCCCAGTGGCGTATCTTGCCGGCCTCCTTCAGCGCCTCGAACGCCTCGACGGTTTCAGATAGAGGCACACTGCCCGGCCAGTGCAGGAGATAGAGATCGATGCGGTCGGTGCGCAGGCGCTTCAAGCTGTTTTCGCAGGCCCGCGCCACGCCGGCGCGCGAGGCATTGGACGGCAATACCTTGGAGACAAGAAAGAGTTCGTCGCGGCGCCCGGCAATGGCTTCCGCCACCACCTCCTCGGCGCCGCCGCTGGCATACATTTCAGCGGTGTCGATCAACGTCATGCCGAGGTCCAGCCCGAGCTTCAGGGCATTGACCTCCCCGGCGCGGCGGCGGGAATCCTCGCCCATCTTCCATGTGCCCTGTCCCAGCACCTGGACGGCCTCGCCCGAAGGCAGCGTGGTGGCTCTTATCGTCGATGGCATGTGGGCTCCTGGCGCCGTGTAATCGATGTGAATGGCATCACAACCACGGAGAGAAATCCAGAATGGATCTCTCCGGCATGGCCGTTGCTGCCTTACTTCGCCGGATGGGCGGCGAGCCAGGCCTGCATCTTGGCGATCTCGGCTTCCTGCGCGGCGATGACATCTTCGGCCAGCTTGCGGATTTCGGGATCCTTGCCATTGGCGAGTTCCACCTTGGCCATGTCGATCGCGCCCCGATGATGCGGGATCATGCCGCGCACGAAATCGACATCGGCATTGCCGGAATATTCGATCATCATGTCGGTGTGCATCTTGTCCATCGCCGCCTTGTAGCCGTCGGTCGAAGGACCTTGCGCGCCCATCGCGCCCATGTCGTGTTTCATCTCTTCGGATTGCGCCGGGACGCTTTCGAGGAAAACGGCAAGCAGCATTCCCGCCGCCATCATCAAAAGCACGATTTTCTTAGCCAAGGTCATCCATGATCTCCTGTTGATTGAAATTCGAATCTGGGGGCTTTGCTCAGAGTTTCAACGTCCGCAGCCGCAATGCGTTGGCGATGACCGAAACCGAAGACAGGCTCATGGCCGCCGCCGCCAGCATCGGCGACAAAAGCGTGCCGGTGAGCGGATAGAGCACGCCGGCAGCAACCGGCACGCCAAGCACATTGTAGAGGAAGGCGAAAAACAGATTCTGGCGGATGTTGCGGATAGTCCCCTGGGCGAGCGTTCGCGCCCTGACGATGCCGTTGAGATCGCCCTTGACCAGCGTAATGCCGGCGCTCTCGACAGCGACATCGGCGCCGGTGCCCATGGCGATGCCGACATCGGCGCTGGCCAAGGCCGGCGCATCGTTGACGCCGTCCCCGGCCATGGCGACGCCGGCACCTTTCGCACGCAACTCCTCGACAAGGGCGGCCTTTTGTTCCGGCAGAAGGCCGGCGCGCACCTCGTCAATGCCAAGGCTTTTGGCGATGGCGCGCGCCGTGCGCTCGTTGTCGCCGGTCGCCATGATGATCCGCAAGCCTCTGTCGTGCAGCGCCCTGATCGCCTCGGCTGTCGTTGCCTTGACCGGATCGGCGACCGCGACAATGCCGGCCAGTCTTTTGTCCACCGCAACGAACATCGCCGTCTTGCCCTCGGCCTGCAGCGCCTCAGCTTTCGCCGAAAGGGAAGCGGTGTCCATGCCCACGTCGGCCATCATGGCGGCGTTGCCGAGAGAAACCTTCCTGCCAGACACCGTGCCGGATACGCCCTTGCCGGTGACGGCGTCGAAGCCGCTGGCCTCGATGAGCGTCAGCCCGCGTTCGCCGGCGCCGCCGACAATGGCCTCGGCCAGCGGATGCTCCGAGCCTTTTTCCAGCCCGGCGGCGAGCGCCAGCAACTCATTCTCGGACAGGCCGTCGGCAGCGACGACATCGGTCAAGCGAGGCTTGCCTTCGGTCAAGGTGCCGGTCTTGTCGACGATCAACGTGTCGACCGAAGCGAAGCGCTCGAGCGCGGCCGCGTCCTTGATCAGCACGCCCGCGTGCGCCCCGCGCCCGGTGGCGGTCATGATCGACATCGGCGTCGCCAGGCCGAGCGCGCAGGGGCAGGCGATGATCAGCACCGAGACCGCCGAGACGATGGCAAAGATCAAGCTGGGTTCGGGACCGAAGATCGCCCAGGCGGCAAAGGCCGCGAGCGCGACCAGCACGACGGCCGGCACGAAGTAGAAGGAGACGCGATCGGCCAGACCTTGAATCGGCGCGCGCGAACGCTGCGCCTTTGCGACCAGCTCGACGATGCGCGAAAGCGTCGTTTCGGAGCCGACCTTTTCGGCGCGCATGATCAGCGAACCGTTCTTGTTGAGCGTGCCGCCGGTCAAGGCATCGCCTTTCGTTTTTTCGACCGGCAGCGGCTCGCCCGAGATCATCGATTCGTCAACGGCGGAACGGCCTTCCGTTACAGTGCCGTCGACCGGCACGGCGTCGCCCGGACGGATGCGTAGGTGGTCGCCGGTCTTGACCGCAACGAGCGGCACGTCGGTGTCGGAGCCGTCCTCCCCGATCAGCCTTGCCGTCTTCGGCGCCAGGTCGAGCAGCGCACGGATGGCCGAGCCGGTCTTTTCGCGCGCCCGCAATTCGAGCACCTGACCGAGGAATACCAGCGCGACGATGACGGCGGCTGCCTCGAAATAGACCGGCACTGTGCCGCCATGACCGCGGAACTGGTGTGGAAAAATGTCCGGGAACAGAGTGGCCGCCACGCTGTAGAGATAGGCAGCGCCGACACCGAGCGAAATCAGCGTCCACATATTGGGGCTGCGGTTGACCAGCGACTCCCAGCCTCGGTGGAAGAACGGGAAGGCCGCCCACAGCACGACGGGGCTGGCCAGCGCCAATTCCAGCCAGACCATCGTTCGCCCGTCGACAAACGCCTGGAACGTCAGGCCGAGCATCGGCGCCATGGCAACGATCAGCAGCGGCAGGGACAGCACCGCGCTGACCCAGAACCGTCTGGTGAAGTCTACCAGTTCGGGGTTCGGGCCCTCATCGCCAGTGGGAACGCCCATCGGCTCAAGCGCCATGCCGCAGATCGGGCAGGAGCCGGGCTTGTCTCTTACCACTTCGGGATGCATCGGGCAGGTGTATTGCGTGCCTTTCCGCACTGGCGACGGCGTCGGCCTGTCACCGAGATAGTTTTGCGGCTCGGCCTCGAACTTCGCCCGGCAGCCGGCCGAGCAGAAATAGAAACCCTGGCCTTCGTGGCGGAAAAAATGCCTGGCGGTAGCGCGGTCGACACTCATGCCACAGACGGGGTCGGTGGCGGTCAGGTATTTTTCGGGCCCGGCGACGAATTTCGTACGGCAACCCTCGCTGCAGAAGTGAAAGAGACGGCCGCCATGCTCGGCCGTCGGCTTGCCCGCTGCCGGATCGACGCTCATGCCGCAGACCGGATCGCGCACCACTGCTTCGGCGGCCGGCTCAGCAGCCTTTGCCGTACAGCAGTTGCCATCGGCCGCGTGCGCGTGGTGGTGATGCTCGGAATGCGCCATCGAAAAGTGCCTTATATCTGTCTGGGTGAGGAGGTAGTGCTTCCAGTAACTGGAAGGTCAAGGGGCGATTTCCACTTTTCGATCGTGGCCGTCATCGCGCACATCGAGGGAAAATCGCTTACGCAACTTTGTTCCCATGCTATGGACGCGCGTCCCACTGCATCGATCCCACCCAAATGAAATGCCTGATTATCAATCTCGATCGGTCCCGCGATCGCCTCGCCCATGTAACGGCGGAGTTCGCGCGCATCGGCATCGCCTTCGAGCGGGTCGCCGCCATCGATGCGCGAGATCGGCCGGATCTGGCCGAAATGCCGCAGGGCAAGAAGCATTTGCGCCTGGCCGACGCCGAGATTGCCTGCCTGCTCAGCCACCAACAGTGTTGGTCGACGATCGCTGCAGGTGAGGATGCTTACGCGGCGATTTTCGAGGACGATGTCGTTTTCCCGGACAAAGCCGGCGCTTTGCTTGCCGATGCGGGCTGGATTCCCGCCGATGCGGACATCGTCAAGTTGGAAACGTTCTTCAACCGGACCGTAATTTCACGCAAGCAAGTTGCCTGCGGCCACGGTTTTTCTGCGAGCAGACTGCACGGGCTCCATATCGGTACGGCGGGATACATCCTGTCCAGACAGGCCGCGCGGGACCTTCTTGCGGCAACGAATGAGATCAGCATTCCCGTCGATCACCTCATCTTCAATCCGCGTTTTGCGACCTCGTCCGACAAGGTCATTTACCAACTCGTCCCAGCATTGTGCCTGCAGGCACAATTCCTCGGCGACAGTCCGGTGAGATTGCCAAGCCTGCTCAAGCAGGAGCGAACAGAGGAATGGGTGGCAAGCGGGATAGGTAAACGGCGCCCCAGGCCAATCACCGCCAAGGTAAGGATCGAGACCAGGCGGTTGACGCGGCAGATCGCCGATCTCTTCCGGCTCCGGCGCGAGATGATCATCCCTTTCTGGTATCGCGGCCGACGCGTCCGTCCGCCCCATACACAGCGCCGTGAAAACGCGCTATAGACGCCGCGCAAAGGCGAGGCCCACCGGCAATCCATGGCAAAAATCTCCCTCAAGCTCGACGCGCTGATCGACAGCGAGGCTTTGCGCCGCGACATGACGGCGCTGATCTCGGCCGCCAGCGGCATCGAGCCCGGCGCGCGCGTCGGTGCGCTCCGGCTGCTGAAGGATCGGCTGACCGAGGGCCGCAAGGTTGCCGAGCGCATGCTGATGGACGATGGCAGCGGCACGGCCTGCGCCGCCCGGCTGTCGCATCTGATGGACGAGATCATCCGCGCCCTCTACGAGTTCGCCGCGACCCACGTCTACCGGGTGAAAAGCCCCTCGACCGCAGAGCGCATGGCGGTCGTTGCCGTCGGCGGCTATGGCCGCGGCACGCTGGCGCCGGGCTCCGACATCGACCTGTTGTTCCTGCTGCCCTACAAGCAGACGCCGTGGGGCGAACAGATCGTCGAATATATGCTCTATATGTTGTGGGACCTCGGGTTGAAGGTTGGCCACGCCACCCGCAACATCGACGAGTGTCTCAGGCTGTCGCGCAGCGACATCACCATCCGCACCACGATCCTGGAAGCGCGGTTCCTATGGGGCGAACAGAAGCTCTTCGACGAATTGCTGACCCGCTTCGACCATGAAGTGGTGCGCACCACCGGACCGGAATATGTGCAGGCCAAGCTCGCCGAACGCGATGATCGCCATGCCAAGGCCGGCGAAAGCCGCTATCTGGTCGAGCCCAACGTCAAGGACGGCAAGGGCGGCCTGCGCGATTTGCAGACGCTGTTCTGGATCGCCAAATACTTCTATCGCGTGCGCACCGGCGAGGAACTGGTCGAAAAGGGCGTCTTCACCGAAGCCGAGTACCGCGAATTCCAGAAGGCCGAAGACTTCCTGTGGGCGGTGCGCTGCCACATGCATTTCCTCACCGGCAAGCCAGAGGAACGGCTGCATTTCGATATCCAGCGCGAGATCGCCGAACGGCTGGGCTACACCACGCATCCCGGTCTGTCGGCGGTCGAGCGCTTCATGAAGCACTACTTCCTCGTCGCCAAGGATGTCGGCGACCTCACCCGCATCTTCTGCGCCGCGCTCGAGGAAGAGCAGGCCAAGCATGTGCCCGGCTTCAACCGCATCTTCCTCACCTTCCAGCGCCGCAAGCGCAAGCTGGCAGGCACGTCGGACTTCATTGTCGACAATCACCGCATCAACGTCGCCGACGACAGCGTGTTCGAGCGCGACCCGGTCAATCTGCTCAGGCTGTTCTGGTTCGCCGACAAGCACGGGCTGGAGTTCCATCCCGATGCGCTGAAGCTGCTCACCCGCTCGCTCGGTCTGGTCAACAAGTCGCTGCGGCGCGACGAGGAGGCCAACCGGCTGTTCCTCGACATCCTGACCTCGGACCGCAATGCCGAGCTTAATTTGCGGCGCATGAACGAGGCCGGCCTGCTCGGCAGGCTGATCCCCGATTTCGGCAGAATAGTCGCCATGATGCAGTTCTCGATGTACCACCACTATACGGTGGACGAGCACCTGATCCGCTGCATCGGCGTCTTGGCCGAGATCGAGCGCGGCGATGGTGAAAAGGTGCATCCGCTGTCGCACACGCTGATGCCGGGGCTAGAGAAGAGCCGCGAGGCACTCTATGTCGCGGTGCTGCTGCACGACATCGCCAAGGGCCGGCCGGAGGATCACTCAGAGGCCGGCGCCCGGATCGCACGCCGCATCTGCCCGCATATGGGGCTGTCGGCCGCCGACACCGAGACCGTCGCCTGGCTGGTCGAGAACCATCTGGTGATGTCGATGACGGCGCAGACGCGCGACCTCAACGACCGCAAGACGATCGAGGATTTCGCCTCGATCGTGCAATCGGTCGAGCGGCTGAAAATGCTGTTGATCCTGACCGTCTGCGACATCAGGGGTGTCGGGCCGGGCGTGTGGAACGGCTGGAAGGGCCAGCTCCTGCGCACGCTCTACTACGAGACCGAACTGCTTTTGACCGGCGGCTTCTCGGAAGTGTCGCGCGCCAAGCGGACGGCGGCGGCGCGCGAGCGGCTGGCCGAGGCGCTGGCCGATTGGCCGGACAAGGCCCGCAAGCGCTATGTCGGCCTGCATTACGAGAACTATCTGCTGACGGTCGACCTCCCCGATCAGTTGCGCCATGCCGAATTCATCCGCGAAGCCGACGCGGCAGGCAAGAAGCTCGCCACCGTGGTCAGGACCCACCAATTCGAGGCGGTGACCGAGATAACCGTGCTGGCGCAGGATCATCCGCGCCTGCTTTCGGTCATTGCCGGCGCCTGCGCGGGAGCCGGCGGCAACATCGTCGACGCGCAGATCTTCACCACGTCCGACGGCCGCGCGCTGGACATCATCCTGATCTCACGGGAATTCGACCGCGATGAGGATGAGCGCCGTCGCGCCGAGCGCGTCGGCCGGCTGATCGAGGACGTGCTGTCGGGCAAGAGCTGGCTGCCGGAGATGATCGAGAAGCGCACCCGGCCGCGGCGCGGCGCCAAGGTGTTCAAGATTCCGCCGCGCGCCGAAATCCGCAACACGCTGTCGAACCGGTTTTCGGTGATCGAGGTCGAGGGACTGGACCGGCCTGGGCTGTTGTCGGAAATCACCAGTGCGTTGTCCGATCTCTCGCTCGACATCGCCTCGGCTCACATCACCACCTTCGGCGAGAAGGTGATCGACACTTTCTATGTCACCGACCTTACGGGGCAGAAGATCGACAACCCGGCACGCACCGCCACCATCCACGCCAGGCTGATCGCGGCGCTTGAAGGCGTTGTCCCGGAGCGCGGCGGCAAGGCCAAGGCGGCGGCCGAGTGACCATCACTTTGTTCCAATCACCCCCTTTGTCCCAATCATCCCCTTTGTCCCAATCATCCAGGCAATCTCCCCGCGCATGAGCCTCGTCAAGAAATTCGCCACGGTTGCGTCCGGCACGCTGATGAGCCGCGCCCTTGGCTTTGGCCGCGAAATGCTGATGGCGGCCGCACTCGGCACCGGGCCGGTGGCGGACGCCTTCAACGCCGCCTTCCAGTTTCCCAACACGTTTCGCCGGCTGTTTGCCGAAGGCGCCTTCAACGCCGCTTTCGTGCCGCTGTTTGCCAAGGAGATCGAGACTCACGGCACCGACGGCGCCAAGCGCTTTTCGGAGGAAGTGTTCGGCGTCCTGTTCACCGCACTTCTGGCGCTGACCATCGTCATGGAATTGGCGATGCCGCTGATCGTGCGCTATCTCGTGGCGCCGGGCTTTGCCGACACGCCGGGCAAATTCGAGACGACCGTCCTGCTGGCGACGATCATGTTCCCGTATCTCATCTGCATGTCGCTCGCAGCCATGATGGCCGGCATGCTGAATTCGCTGCGCCGCTATTTCGCGGCTGCCGTGGCGCCCGCATTCCTCAACATCATCCTGATTAGCGTGCTCGGCTACGCCTGGTACCACGGCATGGATGCCCGTGAGGTTGGTTTCAGCCTGTCCTGGGGCGTGCTGGCGGCGGGGCTGGTACAGCTCGCCATTGTCTGGGTGGCGGTGCGCAATGCCGGCATCGCCATCGGCTTTCGCCGGCCGAAGATGACGCCCAACGTCAAGCGCCTGCTGATCCTGGCGCTGCCGGCGGCGATCACCGGCGGCATCACCCAGATCAACCAGCTGATCGGCACGGCGATCGCGTCGGCGCAGGACAGCGCCGTGTCGTCGCTTGCTTACGCCGACCGCATCTACCAGCTGCCGCTCGGCGTCGTCGGCGTCGCGGTGGCCATCGTGCTGTTGCCGGAGCTGTCGCGGGCACTGAAATCGGGCAATCTGGTCGAGGCGGCCAATCTGCAGAACCGCTCGGTCGAGTTCACGCTGTTCATGACCTTGCCGGCGGCGGCGGCCCTTTGGGTAATGGCGGAGCCGATCGTGCGGCTGGTCTATGAGCGCGGCGCCTTCGCCGCCACCGGCTCGACGCCGACCGTGGCCGCGATCCTGGCGATTTTCGGCCTCGGCCTGCCGGCCTTCGTGCTGATCAAGGCCTTCACTCCCGGCTATTTCGCCCGCGAGGATACGCGCACGCCGATGATGTTCGCCGCCATCTCGGTCGGCGTGAACGTGATCACCGCGCTGACGCTGTTCCCGAAAATGGGCGCGCCCGGCATTGCGGTGGCCTCGGCCGTCGCCGGCTGGGTCAACGCGGTGATGCTGCTTGCGGTGCTGATCCGACGTGGCCATTGGGGCCGCGACGTGCCGCTGCTGAAGCGCATTCCGCGTCTTGTGCTGTCGGCGGCGGTGATGGCGGTGGCGCTCTATTTCGCCGAGCACTGGCTGGCCGTCAGGCTCGGCCCCGGCTCGCCACTGGTGATCAAGGCCGTGACGCTTCTCTCATTGGTGGCCGGCGGGGCGCTGCTCTACTTCGTCACGGCTTTCGCCACCGGCGGCGCCGATTTCGGAATGATCCGGCGCAATGTGAAACGCGGCTCGGGCAAGGCAGCGGCGCCAGCCCCAAACGCCGATCTGGACGAATAGTCCGGGCGAGCTAACAGCAACACCGGTCTTGATCCTCTCCGCCCCTTCGTCCATAAGCGCGCCGTCGCAAGACTTTCGCCGCGCGTGGTTTCCAGCCGCGTGATTGGCTCCGAAAAGTCTGCAACTTTTCGGAATCACGCTTATACGGCCCTCCACAAGCCATGAGGACATCATGACCGCCTTCAAACAGCTCGTTTTTTCCGGGGTACAGCCGACCGGCAATCTGCATCTCGGCAACTATCTCGGCGCCATCAAGAAATTCGTCGCCCTGCAGGACACGTCAGACTGCATCTATTGCGTCGTCGACCTGCATTCGCTGACGGCACAGCTCGTCCATGATGACCTCGCCGACCAGACCCGCTCGATCACCGCCGCCTTCCTTGCCTCCGGCATCGACCCGAAGAAGCACATCGTCTTCAACCAGTCGCGGGTGATGCAGCATGCCGAGCTTGCCTGGATCTTCAATTGCGTGGCGCGCATCGGCTGGATGAACAAGATGACGCAGTTCAAGGACAAGGCCGGCAAGGACCGCGAGAACGCCTCGCTGGGCCTGCTTGCCTATCCCTCGCTGATGGCCGCCGACATCCTGCTCTACCGCGCGACCCATGTGCCGGTGGGCGAGGACCAAAAGCAGCATCTGGAGCTGACCCGCGACATCGCGCAAAAGTTCAATAATGATTTTTCGAGCCGCATCGCCAGCCTTGGCGTCGGCGTCGAGATGCAGGTCGGCCAGGAGACGGTGAACGGTTTCTTCCCGATAACCGAACCGGTGATCGGCGGGCCGGCGGCGCGCATCATGAGCCTGCGCGACGGCTCCAAGAAGATGTCGAAGTCGGACCCGTCGGATCTGTCCCGCATCAATTTGACCGACGATGCCGACACCATCTCGAAGAAGATCCGCAAGGCCAAGACCGACCCGGAAGCGTTGCCAAGCGAAGCCGACGGCCTGGAAAGCCGCCCCGAAGCGGAAAACCTGGTCGGCATCTATGCCGGGCTGGCCGAGATGTCGAAGGCGGACGTGCTGAAGGAATTCGGCGGCCAGCAGTTTTCCGTGTTCAAGCCGGCGCTCGCCGACCTTGCCGTGGAAAAACTGGCGCCGATCGCCGGCGAGATGCGCCGTATCGAGGGAGACCGCGCCTATGTCGACGCGGTGCTGAGAGACGGCGGCGAACGCGCCGGCGCGCTGGCTGGGACCACCATGAAGACGGTACGCGACATTATCGGCCTGTTGCAGGGCTGATCCTACCGTCAGTGCACCGCACCATTCTGGCCCAAGGCCGGCGGCTTGCCGCCGGTCTGTCGCGGTGGCAGATTGCGGCCGAAACATCGAGTAGATAGACATGGTCTCCAAACGCCTCAGTCGCGAAGCCGGCCATCGCAGGAAATTCCTGACGATCATCGACGACACGCCCGAGTGCGAGCGCGCCGTCGCCTACGCCTCCAAGCGGGCGCAGAGCACCAGCGGCACGCTGGTGCTGCTCTACATCATCACACCGGACGACTTTCAGCACTGGCTGGGCGTCGAGAAGATCATGCGCGAGGAAGCCAACGCCACGGCGCGCGCGGCACTCGACGGCTACGCCAACAAGGTGCGCCAGAAGCTCGGCATCGAGCCCGAGATGGTGGTGCGCGAAGGCAAGCCGACCGAAGAGATCCACAAGCTGATCGAGGAAGACCAGGACATCGCCATCCTGGTGCTGGCGGCAGGTGCCGGCAAGGAAGGACCCGGGCCGCTGGTCGGGGCTGTTGCCGGCAAGGGCGCCGCCTTCCCTATTCCCGTCACAGTGGTGCCGCAGAACCTTTCCGACGAGGAGATTGACAGCCTCGCGTAGAGAGTGATGCGGGAAAGTGTGAAGCGGTTCGGATAACATCACGATCCTGGATTTATAGCCCGCGCGGGATTCCTTCCCAGCCAGCAAAAACATTCCGCCAGCCAGCCATTTTGAGCGATGCGTTTCGCTTGAATGTACAGCCGATTGAGCCTATTTAGAACTATTCCAAACTAGCTGCCCGACTGGGGCACGGAGACGGCCATGTTCATCCAGACCGAATCGACGCCGAACCCGGCAACGCTGAAGTTCCTGCCCGGCAAGGAAGTGCTTGTCGAAGGCACCGCCGATTTCCGCGACGCCGACAGTGCAGCCAGCGCCTCGCCGCTGGCCGGCCGCCTGTTCGAGATCCCCGGCGTGACCGGCGTCTTCTTCGGCTATGACTTCATCACCGTGACCAAGGACGGCCCGGACTGGCAGCACCTGAAGCCGGCGATCCTGGGCGCCATCATGGAGCATTTCATGTCGGGCGCGCCCGTGATGGTCAACGCCGGCCCCGCCGCCGAGACCAGCCAGACCGGCGAATTCTACGACAAGGCCGATGAGCAACTGGTCATCACCATCAAGGAACTGCTCGACACCAGGGTGCGCCCGGCGGTTGCCCAAGATGGCGGCGACATCACCTTCCGCGGCTTCGAGAACGGCACCGTGTTCCTGCACATGAAGGGCGCCTGCGCCGGCTGCCCGTCCTCGACGGCGACGCTGAAGCACGGCATCCAGAACCTGCTCCGCCACTTCGTGCCGGAAGTACAGCAGGTCGAGCAGGTCTCCTAAGACCCCTTCACGCATTCGAGCGAGCAACAAAAAACCGGGCCAGATTGCCCGGTTTTCTGTTTTGGACGTCCGTTGTTGCCTAGACGGTCCGCGTACGAAGGGTAACGCCTATTTTGACCATGATCTTCCCGAAAACCGGTTCCACTTTTCGCTTTCGTGGACCTCGGTTCCGGATCATGGTCCTACATCACGATGACCTTGGCACCGACCGACGTGCGGTCGTAGAGGTCGATGATGTCCTGGTTCATCAGCCGGATGCAGCCTGACGACATCGCCTTGCCGATCGAATTCCATTCCGGACTGCCGTGCAGGCGGTAGCCCATGTCGCCGCCCTTGTTGAACAGATACATGGCGCGCGCGCCGAGCGGGTTCTTCAAGCCCGGCTCCATGCCGCTCGCGAACTTCGCTAGCTCCGGCTGGCGCTGGATCATCTGCCGCGGCGGCGTCCAGGTCGGCCATTCGCGCTTCAGCGCGATATGGGCGGTGCCGTGCCATTCAAAGCCTTCGCGGCCGACGCCGATGCCGTAGCGGATCGCCCGGCCGTCGCCTTCGACGAAGTAGAGAAACTTGTTCTGGGTATCGACGACGATAGTGCCCGGCTTTTCCGAGGTGTCGTAGTTCACCTCTTGCCGGTGGTACTTCAGCGGCACCCTCTCGATCGGGATGCGCGGCAGTTGGTAGCCTGCATCGTTCACCGAACCGTAGTTGTTGGTGAACAGCTGCGAGCCGATCGTGCTGCAACCCGAGATCGCGGCCGACAACGCAAGTGCGGCGACGATTGCAAATGACTTCATGCGCATGAAATGGTCCGATGCCCCGCCAAGATGTCGCGACACGTTACGGCCGCTTTTCCTGAGATCATTCATGCTGGCATTTGCTTTGCTTGCCAAGCGCGCGATGCCTATATGCAGGAGCTTACGTGCCGGTAAGCCGTCAACTATGGCATTTCGGCAACAGGACTCACGGGATTATGAAGGAAAAACAATGGTCGGTCCTGTCGGATAGCCTAGAATCAGGGAACCACATCGAGGAATCACAATGAATGTAGGCGATGCCGCGGCGCGGTCCGGCCTGCCGGCCAAGACCATCCGCTACTATGAAGAGATCGGCCTGATCGCGCCGGCGCGCGCCGGCAATGGCTACCGCGATTATTCCAGCGACGACATCCATCGGCTGGCCTTCCTGCGCCGCGCCCGCAACCTCGGCTTTTCAATCGAAGATTGCCGCCAGCTGATGGCGCTCTACCGGGATCGCAGCCGCGCCAGCCACGATGTGCGCGAGATCGCCGCCGCCCATGTCAGCGCCATCGAGGAAAAGGTGCGCGAGCTGCAGTCGATGCGCACGACCTTGCAGACGCTGATCCAGGCCTGCCATGGTGACGACCGGCCGGATTGCCCGATTTTGGATGATATTGCGGGGGCTGCGCTGCTCGAGAACAGGCCGGCTTCGGCCATATAGGTAGTATCTCGACTGACTAAAATACGGGAACGTCCAAGGGACAAGAACGGAACCAAAGCGGTTACATCAGACCTTTGCGTTCCCGGCGCAAGACTTTAGTCCGGCCGCCTTATAGCTAAGAACGGAAGTTGATCGGCGGACGCAGGGGCGTTCCGGAGCAATACCAGACCGCGCCGATACAGATATGGTGCGATCGCGGAAGGCGCTCGCATCAAGTCGTAGCCTCAGTTCTGTCAACCGTATAATTGCCGCCATTCCCCTACGGCTGGGTAGCGCTCGTGAGCAGTGGGTCATCTAGCTCTGCCTTTGTCTTCAGGACGGCATCAACGAGGGAACCGAACTCCTCGACGCTGAATGTGTAACTATCCTGGACCGCTCCCATATGGCTGAGGCGGAAGCGTACGAATTTCCGGTTTTCGGCTGGGATGCGCTTCACCAGAAACATGAATGAATAGGGACCCGCGATCGCTGAGTACCGGCGCAACTCTTCGGTCGCGGGGAAAAGCCGGTTGATGAATCCCAAAAACCCCATGGTGTCTCCCCTCGTGCCAAGGACCGTGCTTCTTATCATTGCGAGAGAAAATTCGCCTATGGGTTTGTCAACCGGATAATCGCCGTCCAAGCACCGGTTCAAACCGTGAACAAAATCTGGCATGGTGGCTGCCATGCCGATGATCTCCCCGATTCTCCTCAATCCCCTGATCGATGGCCGCCAGTCGGAACGCGCCATGCTGGTGCGGCGTGGCGTGCAGCGGCTGCTTATGCAAATGGGCATGCATGTGCTGCCCGAACTGTCGCTGGCCACCGGCCGGCGCGCCGACCTTGTGGCGCTGACCAGGCAGGGCGACATCTGGATCATCGAGATCAAATCCTCGATCGAGGATTTTCGCGTCGACCGCAAATGGCCTGATTACCGGCTGCACTCCGACCGCTTCTTCTTCGCCACGCATCCCGGCGTGCCCTCGGATATTTTTCCGGAGGAATGCGGCTTCATCCTGTCCGACGGCTACGGCGCCGAGATTTTGCGCGAGGCGCCCGAGCACCGCATGGCCGCAGCAACGCGCAAGGCGCTGATGCTGCGCATTGCACGGGCGGGTGCGGCGCGGCTGCTGGCGGCGGAGCTGGCGGGTGTGGCGGTGCCGGCGCTGGCGGGGGAGAGCGAGTAGACGAAGCTCAAGTTCCTCGCCCCACGAAGTGGGGCGAGGAACCCAAGAACACCTACTCCACCTCTTCCTCCGCCCCCGCAGCTGGCGCCACCAACAGCACGGTTGCCCCCAGCAGCGCTGCAACGAACGAGCCCGCCAGGATGCCGACCTTGACGGCGTCCTGCAGCGCCATGTCGTTGGCAAAGGCAAGCAGGCCGATGAACAGGCTCATGGTGAAGCCGATGCCGCAGAGCAGCGAAATGCCGATCATGTGCAGCCAGCCGGCATTGACCGGCAGGTCGGCGAAGCCGAGCCGAATCGCCAGCGCCGAGGAGCCGAAGACGCCGGCCAGCTTGCCCAGCACCAGGCCGGCGGCAACGCCGAGCGTCAGCGGCTCGACCAGGGCAGAGGCGCTGAGGCCGGCCAGCGACACGCCGGCATTGGCAAAGCCGAAAATCGGGATGACGAAGAAGGGCACGATCTTGTGCAGGCCGTGTTCGAGCCGGTGCAACGGCGAATGGTCGAGATCGTGGCCGCTACCGGCAGAGATTTTCAGCGGAATGGTGAGCGCCAGCGCGACGCCGGCCAGCGTGGCATGCACGCCCGATTTCAGAACCAGCACCCACAGCACGGCGCCGAGCACGAGGTAGGGCGTCAGCCTCGTCACCCGCATGCGGTTGAGCACGATGAGCACCGCGATGACGGCGAAGGCCGCACCGAGATAGGCCAGCGACAGGCCGCTTGTGTAGAAGATGGCGATGATGATGACGGCGCCGAGATCGTCGATGATGGCGAGCGCGGTGAGAAAGATCTTGAGCGACGCCGGCACGCGGTTGCCGAGCAGCGACAGTACGCCGAGCGCAAAGGCGATGTCGGTGGCGGTCGGGATCGCCCAGCCGGAGAGCGCGGCGGCGTTGTTGCGGTTGATGGCGACATAGACGAGTGCGGGAACCAGCATGCCGCCGCCGGCGGCTACGCCCGGCAGCACGCGGCGCGGCCAGGTCGAGAGCTGACCGTCGAGCATCTCGCGCTTGATCTCGAGGCCGACCAGCAGGAAGAACACCGCCATCAGCCCATCATTGATCCAGTGCGAGACGCTGAGCGGGCCGAGATACCCGTGGAGTGCTGCGAAATAGGCTTCTGCCAATGGTGAATTGGCGACGATCAGCGCCAGGGCTGCCGCCACCATCAGGATGATGCCGCCCGCCGCCTCGCCGTCGAGGAATTCGCGAAGGATGGATTTCGGCTGCTTGTCGCGCATCTGTGCTCCGTTGCCGGGTTTTCCGGCGGCGTTATTGCCGATGATGGGCAAAGGTCGATGGCACGGCAAGTGCAACTGTTTCCAGCGTTGGCGCCGCCCCTCATTGTCCTGCCGGACGTTCGTCATTCGAAAAGCCAAGCAGTTGGCTTTTCGTCCACTTCGCGGACCATTCCTCAACTCCCCACATAGCGACGGGGAGAAAGAGGCAGCTTCAGCCTCGCCGTCGTCTCCTGCAACGCCGGCGATTGGCGAAACCGGCGATGAGAGCGCCCCTCTCCCCCGTCTCTATACGGGGAGAGGATGCCGGCAGGCAGGTGAGGGGCAGCGCTGAGGTTCGGCAATTGGCGGCCGGCGCCACCGGCGCGTGAACCTCAGCGTGGTGCGCGCTTGGCGAGTATGCGCTGCAGCGTGCGGCGATGCATGTTGAGCCGGCGCGCGGTTTCCGACACGTTGCGGTCGCACATTTCGTAGACGCGCTGGATGTGTTCCCAGCGCACGCGGTCGGCCGACATCGGATTTTCCGGGGGGGCGGCGCGCTCGCCGGCGGTGCGGGTGAGCGCTGCAAACACGTCGTCGGCGTCAGCCGGCTTCGACAGATAGTCGATGGCGCCGAGCTTCACCGCGGTCACCGCGGTGGCGATGTTGCCGTAGCCGGTGAGGATGACGGTGCGGGCATCGTCGCGCTTCTCGCGGATGGCGGCGACGACGTCGAGGCCGTTGCCGTCGCCAAGCCGCATGTCGACCACCGCATAGGCCGGTGGGTGGGCGCGCGCCTTGGCCACTGCCTCCTCGACGCTCTCGGCCGTCTCGACCACGAAACCCCTGGTTTCCATGGCGCGGGCCAGCCGCGTCAGGAACGGCTTGTCGTCGTCGACGATGAGCAGCGAGGTGTCCTCGCCTTCGACCATTGCGCCAATTGCTTCTTCGCCAGTCATTATCTCAAAAAATCCTGCTGCCTTAATTTTACGCAGATATAGTTCCTGAACGCCATTGTCCAATTTTGCCGCCTCCGCCAAGGCTTTTACGCGGTGTCGAACATCGAGATCCCCACCGATTCCGGGTTGAGGAAGACCGTGCGCGGCCACGATATCTGCACGATCGCGCCTTCGCCCAGTCCGCTCGAATTGCGGAAATCGAGCGTGGCGCCGGAGCGTTCGAGCAAGGTCTTGGCGATGAACAGCCCGAGACCCAGGCCACCGCCAGCCTCGTTGCCCTGGCGTGTCGACATATAGGGCTCGCCGATGCGATCGATGATTTCGGGGGGAAAGCCCGGCCCGTCATCGATGATCGAGAAGGTGACGTCGAGTTCGTCCCAGCTCCATCGCACCGTCACACTGTTGCGGGCGAAGTCGACGGCGTTCTCGACCAGATTGCCGAGGCCGTAGATGACGCCGGGGTTGCGCCGTCCCACCGGTTCGGGGCCGACGCGCTCGCCCGGCCGAAGCTTGATCGAGATGCCGAAATCGCGGTGCGGCGCGGTCACCTCCTCGACCAGCGAGGTCAGCGGCAGACGCGACAGATGCGCCTCGCCCTCG
The DNA here is from genome assembly GCF_000502815.1 of Mesorhizobium sp. LSJC269B00. NCBI lineage: Bacteria > Pseudomonadati > Pseudomonadota > Alphaproteobacteria > Hyphomicrobiales > Phyllobacteriaceae > Mesorhizobium > Mesorhizobium sp. LSJC269B00. The sequence continues at coordinate 117,673 of NZ_AYVN01000015.1, read as the reverse complement.
GAGGACAGGCTGGTCAGCCGCTTCAGGATCTCGCGGCAGCGCTCGCTCTGCGACCGCAGAAGTTTGACGTCCTCACCGTATTTTGGGTCATCGCCAAGTGCCTTTTCCATCTCCTTGGAGACAAGGGCGATGGTGGCGAGCGGCGTGCCGAGTTCGTGCGCGGCGGCGGCGGCAAGCCCATCCAGAGCCGACAGATGCTGCTCGCGCTGCAACACCAGTTCGGTGGCGGCAAGCGCATTGGCGAGCAGGCGGGCTTCCTCGGCAACGCGGAAGGCATAGATGGCAGTGAAGGCGATCGAGGAAAACACCGCCATCCATATGCCGGCGACATAGATGAATGGCATGGGCAGAGGCGCGCCCTCATACCATGGCAGCGGCTGGTGGAAGAAGACCAGCAACGTGGCCGCCGCCATGACCAGCGCGCCGAGCACCGCAGTCAGCCGCAGCGGCAGCGACGCCGCCGAGATGACGACGGGCACGGTCATCAGCACCGAGAACGGGTTGGTGAGGCCGCCGGTCAAATAGAGCAGGCCGGCAAGCTGCAGGCTGTCGAAGGTCAGGATGAAAAAGGCTGAGAACGGGGTCAGCCGGTGCGCTGCCGGATAGCGGAAGGTCAGCACCAGGTTGAGCCAGGCCGAGCAGGCGACCAGCGCGAAGCAGAGGCTGACCGGCAGCGGGAACTTGAGCCCATAGGCGACGACCAGCACCGCCAGGCTCTGGCCCACGATGGCCAGCCAGCGCAGCCGGATCAGCGTGTTGAGGCGCAGCCGCTGGCTTTGCTGGAAGTCTGGCGCGTGCACGATGTTGATCATGGCCAAGGATTATAGCCGGGAAAGGACGAGCGCTAGGTCCCTCGCGGTTTGGCGCGGGCGGTGGCCGCAGCGAGCAGCGGATTTTCCGGCCAGACATGGCGGGGATAGCGGCCGCGCATGTCGGTGCGCACATCGGCCCAGGAGCCGCGCCAGAAGCCGGGCAGGTCGCGCGTCGTCTGGATCGGCCGGTGCGCCGGCGACAACAGCTCGAGCGTCAGCGGCACGGTGCCGTTGGCGATTGCCGGATGGCGGTCAAGGCCGAACAGCTCCTGCACGCGGATCGCCAGCACCGGCCATTCGCCGTCATAGCGGATCGGCACATGGCTGCCGGACGGCGCGTCGAAATGGGTCGGCGCCAGTGTGCCGATCTTGCGCTGCAAATCATGCGGCACCAGCGCCATCAGGCCCGACGACAGCGTGCCGGGATCGATGGCGGCGAAGGACGCCTTGCCCGACAGGAACGGCAGCAGCCAGTCGTCGAGGCGTTCGAGCAGGGCGGCTTCCGAAACATCGGGCCAAGGCGCACCGAGGCCGCGATGCAGCCAGCCTAGGCGCTGGCGCAGCGTCTCGCCGTCCTTGCCCCATTCCAGCAGCGACAGGCCGTGCTCGCGCAAGGCATCTGTTATGGCGCGGTCGGCGTCTGTTCCAGTTGGTGCGGGCAGCATGCGCTCCGACAAAGTGATGGCGCCGAGCCTGGCGGTCTCGCGCACGCGCACCGCGCGCCGCTCGCGGTCGAAGCTTGTCTCGCGGCGGATCTCGATCCTGTCGGCCAGAGCGGCACGGATGTCGGTCTCGTGGACCGCGGCCGCCGCCGTGATGCGGGCATTTTGCGCCTTGCCCTGCAGATCGGCGACGACCAGCCAGGTCTCGCCGGCCAGCGGATCGGCGGCATCCACCATGGCGCCGGAGCCGTTGGCGAGCACGAAACGGCCACGCTCGCCGCGCGCCCTGGCGACGCGGTCCGGCCAGGCGTGGATGAGGAGAAGACCNAAGCGGCTTCGCTGCTCTTGGGGCCGCCCGCCTGCTTCGCCAATCGCTCGGCAAGCTGCCTTGCCGCAACGCCGCGTGGCGATTTCTCAGTGCGAAAGCGCATCAGCCGCCGTTCGAGGTCGGCGCCGTCACCGCCGAGACCACGCTCGGTGAGCAGGACGGCTAGCATCGCAGCCTCGAGCGCGTGGCCGCCGCCAGCGGCTTCAGCGACCATGTGTGCGAGCCGCACGGGCAGCGCCAGCTTGCGCATCGCGCCGCCCGCCTCCGTCAGCCGGCCGGCCGCGTCGATGGCGTGCAGCGCCAGGAGCAGGGCCTGCGCCTCGTTGAGCGCCGGACCGGGTGGCGGATCAAGGAAGGACAGGCTTGCGGGGTCGGCGACACCGAAAGCGGCGCAGTCGAGCAGCAGGCCGGACAGATCCGCTTCGAGGATTTCGGGCGGGGTGAAGGCCGGCAAGGCCGCCGTCTGCTCGGCCCGCCACAGGCGGATGGCGACGCCTGGCTGCGTGCGCCCGGCGCGGCCGGCACGCTGATCGGCCGACGCCCTGGAGACACGCACCGTTTCCAGCCGCGTCAGGCCGCTCGCCGGTTCGTATCGTGGCAGGCGCGACAGGCCGGAATCGATGACGACGCGCACGCCGCCGATGGTGATCGAGGTCTCGGCGATCGACGTCGCCAGCACCACCTTGCGGCGGCCGGGCGGCGCCGGCTTGATGGCGGCATCCTGCGCCCTGTTGTCGAGCTGACCGTAGAGCGGCACGATGTCGGTGTCCGGACCGAGCCGGCCCTGCAGCCGCTCGGCGGTGCGCTCGATCTCGCGCTGTCCCGGCAGGAAGGCGAGCACGCTGCCGCTCTCGCCGGCAAGAGCGGAGCGGATCGCCTTGGCCATGGCGTCTTCGATGGGAACGCCGGCTGGCCGCTCGTCGTATCTGACATCGACGGGGAACGCACGGCCTTGGCTTTCGATCACCGGGGCGCCGGACAGGAGTTTCGCGACGCGCGCGCCATCGAGCGTTGCCGACATCACCAGCAGCCGCAAATCCGGCCGCAGCGCGCCCTGCACGTCGAGCGCCAGCGCCAGGCCGAAATCGCCGTCGAGCGAGCGCTCGTGGAATTCGTCGAAAATCACCGCCGAGACGCCGGGCAGCTCGGGATCGTCTAGGATCATGCGCGCCAGGACGCCTTCGGTGACGACCAGGATTTTTGTCCGGGCCGATGTGCGGTTTTCCATGCGCATGGCATAGCCGACAGTGGCGCCGGGCTCTTCATCAAGCAATTCGGCCATGCGGCGGGCGGCGGCGCGGGCGGCGAGGCGGCGCGGTTCGAGCAGGACGATCTTGCCGGCGACCAGCCAGGGCGCATCGAGCAGCGCCAGCGGCACCAGCGTCGTCTTGCCGGCGCCGGGCGGCGCCACCAGAACGGCGCTGTTGCCGGAGCCGAGCGCCTCGCGCAGGGCCGGCAGCACGGCGGATACCGGAAGCTCCGGCAAGGATCTCGTCGTCATTGCGTCCGCATATCAGCGGTCACCACAACCGTGCAACGGCTCAAAGCCTCGTGCGCGCAAACGGGTTCCAGCGCACCGTGCCCAGCCGCACCTCCTCGCGCACCATGGTGAGCAGGCCGGACGCGCCGACGACGGCCAAGCCGACCAGCGATATCCAGTCCGGATACTCCTGGAAGAACAACGCACCGAGGATCACCGCCCAGACGATCTGCGAATAATGCGTCGGCGCGATGCGGTTGGCCGGTGCGTATTTGGCGGCCAGCAGCTGCAGCAATTGGCCGCCGGCGGTAAAGGCGCCGCCCAGCACCAGCCACAGCAGCTGCATGGCGTTGGGGAGGGTGAACGATGTGGCGATGGTGCCGGCCCCGTTGAACAGCAGCCCGTAACCGATGAGCACGCCGAGCATGGTGGTGCGCTTTTCCTGCTGGGCGAGCGACCGCATCAGGATGACGCTGGCCGCGGCAAGGAAGGCCACCGTGAAGGCGGCAAGGTGTCCGAGATGCAACTCGCGAAAACCTGGCCGCACCACCAGCATGACACCTGCAAAGCCGGCAACCACCGCCAGCCAGCGCCATGGACCGACCTTTTCTTTCAGGATGACGGTCGAGAGAATGGTAACGCAAAGCGGCGCCAGGAAGATCAGTGCATAGGTCTCGGCCAGCGGAATGGTGGTGAAGGCATAGACGCTGAGCACGCCCGAGGCGATGCCGGCCCAGGCGCGGGCCTGCACCGCCCATGGCCGCCCGGTGCGCCAGAAGTCGCGCCAGCGTTCATCGACTGGGCGGCTGAAAAACAGGAAGCAGCCGGCAAACAGCGTGATGAAGAAGCCGATCTCGAGGACGGTGAACTGTCCGCCAAGGCTCTTGATAACGGCATCGCTGCACGAATAGCTTGCATAGGCGATGAGGGCGAGCAGGATTCCGTTCGTCACGTTTTTCCATTTCCGGGGAGAGTGCAGTGAAGGTATTGGCGCTCGGCGCGCATCCCGACGACATCGAGATATTCATGTTCGGTACGCTGGCTGCCTATGCCACGCAAGGCGCAGAACTGACTTTTGCCGTGGCCACGGATGGCGCCAGGGGCGGCATGGGCGACCCGAGCGTTTTGGCTCGTGTCCGCCGCGACGAGGCGGCGGCCGCTGCGGCGCTGCTCGGCGCAACCCTTCGCTTTCTCGACTTTCCCGACGGCGAACTGGTGGCTGATGCGGCACTGATCGCTTCGCTGAAAGCGCTGATACGCGAGACCGCGGCGGATCTGGTTATCACGCATGCCCCCAACGACTATCACGCCGACCATCGTGCTTTGTCGGACGGCGTGCGCATCGCGGCCTCGTTCGGCGTCCCCGTGCTGCATGCCGACACGATGGGCGGCACCGGCTTTGCGCCGACGCATTACGTCGACATTTCCGCCTACGGCGATATCAAGACGCAGGCGATCCGAGCGCACCAATCGCAGTGGCCGGAGCAATATGTCGACAGAGCGCGCGTTCAGAATGAGTTTCGCGCCGGGCAATGCAACAGCGTTCCCGGCTCCCTGGCCGAGGCCTTCCGATTCGAGCCGACATTTCCCTTCGCCGACATCCGCGCGCTGCTGCCGCCCGCGCCCCCTGTCCGGCCGGTGACGCCGCAGACGAAAATTATAGGCGACCCCGGCTAAGCAACTTCCGGGCGAGCCGTCCGGCAAATCATTTCCCAACGATTTCAATCGCCGTTTGGCCATGTTGCGGCGCAGCGACGAATTCGCTTGCCTTGTTTAGTAAAAATTGCATCACTAAACAAATTACTAAACATCTGCGGTGCACCGCGCCGACGCATAGCGCGCCGTGTTTAGGCCCTCGGAGGAGCGAGGGTTGAGGGGTTCTTGAAACGGCCATCCGGGCGCGTTTCGCAAATGGGAGGAAGGCATGAAATCGAGCTTGAAACTGGCGTTGGGGCTGGCCTCGGCGATTACCGCGTCGACAGCCGTCTCGAACGCCGCGCACGCTGAAGACCTGACGCTTTGCTGGGCCGCCTGGGATCCGGCAAACGCGCTGGTCGAACTGTCCAAGGATTTTACCAAGGAAACCGGCATCGGCATGAAATTCGAATTCGTGCCGTGGACCAACTATGCCGACCGCTTCCTCAACGAGCTCAACTCGCACGGCAAACTGTGCGACCTGATCATCGGCGACAGCCAGTGGATCGGCGGCTCGGCCGAGAACGGCCACTACGTCAAGCTGAACGACTTCTTCGACAAGGAGAAGATCAGCATGGACGACTTCGTGCCGGCAACAGTCGTCGGCTATTCCGAATGGCCGAAGAACACGCCGAACTACTGGGCGCTGCCGGCCATGGGCGACGTCGTCGGCTGGACCTATCGCAAGGACTGGTTCTCCAAGCCGGAGCTGCAGAAGGAATTCAAGGAAAAGTACGGCTGGGACCTCGGCCCACCGACCACCTTCGACCAGCTGAAGCAGGTCGCCGAGTTCTTCCAGAAGCGCGAGATCGACGGCAAGACCGTCTATGGCGCTTCGATCTACACCGAGCGTGGCTCGGAAGGCATCACCATGGGCGCCATGGACGTGCTCTACAGCTACGGCTTCCAGTATGAAAACCCCAAGAAGCCCTACGAGATGGAAGGCTTCGTCAATTCGCCAGACGCGGTCAAAGGCCTGGAGTTCTACAAGTCGCTCTACGATTGCTGCACGCCTCCGGGTGCCTCGAACAGCTATATGGGCGAAGGCGTCGACGCCTTCAAATCCGGTCAGGTGGCCATGCACATGAACTTCGCCTTCACCTGGCCCGGCCTGCAGAAGGACGAGAATGTCGGCGGTGACAAGATCGGCTACTTCGTCAATCCGAAGGGTCCCGGCGGCGCCCAGTTTGCGCAGCTTGGCGGCCAGGGCATTTCGGTGGTGTCCTATTCAGACAAGCAGGAATCGGCGCTGAAATACATCAAGTGGTTCGCCAACAAGGATGTGCAGGCCAAATGGTGGTCGCTCGGCGGCTATTCCTGCCNCGCTGAAATACATCAAGTGGTTCGCCAACAAGGATGTGCAGGCCAAATGGTGGTCGCTCGGCGGCTATTCCTGCCTGAACGCGGTGGTCAAGGACCCGGCCTTCCCGTCCAGCCAGCCCTATGCACAGACCTTCCTCGACTCGATGGCGATCGTGAAGGACTTCTGGGCCGAGCCGAGCTACGCACCGCTGCTGCAGGCGTCGCAGAAGCGCTTCCACGACTATGTCGTTGCCGGCCAGGGTTCGGCCAAGGACGCGCTTGACGGCCTGGTCAAGGACTGGACGCAAGTGTTCCAGGACGACGGCAAGATGTAACCGGACCAACGGCTCCTCCCGAGCCTGACCCCAGAGGCGGATGATTTTCAGGCCGAATCGATCAGAAATCATCCGCCTCTGGGCTAAAAAGAGAGAGAGCATGATGTCGTCCGAAAACCGCTTCACACTTTTCGGCATCATGCTCTTGGTCCCGTGCTGCCCTTGGCACGGGACGCAGTTCAGATAAATTCCAGTGTCGAGACTTGACGTGACCGAAGCAGGACTCACCATGCTCAATCGGACTGCGGAGAACGTTGCCCGGGCGACCCCGGAGCCGTTGGCCCGCAAGGTCCGGGGCATCAGCGACAAGGGCCTCGCCTGGCTGTTCATCTCGCCGACGATCCTGTTGCTCTTGGCCATCAACATCTTCCCGCTGTTCTGGGCGATCTACCTGTCCTTCACCAACTTCCGGGCGAACCGCCCGAACGAGGTGGTGAAGAACCTCGGCTTCGCCAATTACCAGCGCATCCTCGGCGACCAGGACATCTGGATCGCCATGCAGACGACGGCGCATTTCGTGTTCTGGACGATCCTGCTGCAGACGCTGATCGGCTTCACGCTGGCCTGGCTGATCGACCGCAAATTCCGCGGCCACGCCTTCTGGACGACAATCATCCTGGTGCCGATGATGCTGTCGCCGGCGGTGGTCGGCAATTTCTGGCGCTTCCTCTACGAGCCGCAGATCGGCCTGTTCGCCTACGCCATCTCGTTCGTCACCCGGATACCACCGACCGACATCCAGATGCTGTCCAACGTGTCGCTGGCGCCGTGGTCGATCATCATCGTCGACACCTGGATGTGGACGCCCTATGTCATGCTGATCTGTCTCGCCGGCCTGCGCTCCATCCCCGAATACATCTATGAAGCCGCCGAGGTCGACCGCGCGTCCAACTGGCGGCAGTTCTGGTCGATCACGCTGCCGATGGCGCTGCCCTTCATCATGCTGGCGGTGCTGTTTCGCGGCATCGAGAACTTCAAAATGTTCGACATGGTCAACCTGCTGACCGGCGGCGGGCCGGGCTCGACCACCGAGGTCGCCTCGATCACGCTGAAGCGGCAGGCCTTCGAGAGCTGGCGCACCGGCTATTCCTCGGCCTTCGCCATCATCCTGTTCGTCGCGGTGTTCGGGCTGGCCAACATCTACGTCAAGGCGCTGAACAAGGTGAAGCAGAGATGAGCCTGACCACCGCCCACTCCGTCGTCGCCCCCTCGGCCAATTCGAAGCGGATCGCCGGCACGATCATCGTGCTCTACGCGCTGATCTCGATCGTGCCGCTGCTGTGGATCTTCGCCACCAGCTTCAAGACGCCGCCGGATTCGATCGCCTATCCGCCCAAGATTCTGTTCCAGCCGAGCATCGAGGGCTATTGCAACCTGTTCACGACGCGCACCAGGCAAACGCCCGAGTATATCAACTCGCTCGGACCCGCGACCGGTTTCTGCGACGAGACCTCGCGCAAGCGCAACATGGTGATTGCCGGCCCGTCCAATTTCCTGCCGCGCTTCGTCAATTCGCTGATCATCGCCTTCGGCTCGACCTTCTGCGCGGTCTTCCTCGGCACGCTGTCTGCCTATGGTTTCTCGCGCTTCAAGGTGCCGCTGGCCGATGACCTTCTGTTCTTCATCCTGTCGACGCGCTTCATGCCGCCGATCGCGGTCGCGATTCCCATCTACCTGATGTACCGCGAGCTCGGCCTGTCCGACACCGCGCTGGGCATGATCCTGCTCTACACCGCGGTCAACGTGTCACTCGCGGTGTGGCTGCTGAAAGGCTTCATCGACGAGATCCCGCGCGAGTATGAGGAAGCGGCGATGATCGACGGCTATACCAGGCTGCAGGCCTTCTGGCGCACCGTGCTGCCGCAGGCGACCACCGGCATCGCCGCGACCGCCATCTTCTGCCTGATCTTCGCCTGGAACGAATATGCCTTCGCCGCACTCTTGACGTCCGGCACCGCGCAGACCGCGCCGCCCTTCATCCCGACCATCATCGGCGAAGGCGGCCAGGACTGGCCGGCGGTGGCGGCCGGCACGACGATCTTCCTGGTGCCGATCCTGGTTTTCACCGTCCTGCTTCGCAAACAATTGCTGCGCGGCATCACTTTTGGGGCGGTGCGCAAATGATTGATGTGCCAGGTCGACCCCCACTCCCTCGAGCTTCGCTCGACACCTCTCCCCCGATCGACGGGGTAGAGGAAGGACGCGAACTTCATTCAGCCAGGCTCCCTTCCTCTCCCTCCGGAGGGGGGAGAGGTGGCGCTGCGAAGCAGCGACGGAGTGGGGGAACCACCTGGCAACCGTCTCGCCCCGTTACCGGGCAGAAGGAAGGGAGCTACGCATGACGCGCCCAGCCATCTCCAAAAAGTCATCCTGGCCTCGCTGGGCCCGGCGCGGCCTCATGGAAAATATCGCCACGACGCTGATCGCCATTGGATTCCTGATGCTGTTCCAGCCCTTCGCGCTGGCGCTCTACACCTACTCCTTCATCACCATGCTCGCCGGCACGGTGATGTTCATCATCGTCTCGAAATTCCCGGAATAATCATGGCCGAAATCCGCGTCCAACATTTGAGAAAGGCCTTCGGCGATTTCGTCGCCGTGCAGGATTCCAGCTTCGTCGTCGAGGATGGCGAGTTCTTCGTGATGCTTGGGCCGTCAGGCTGCGGCAAGACGACGACGCTGCGCATGATCGCCGGGCTCGAACTGCCGACCGGCGGCCAGATCCTGCTCGGCGGCGAGGATGTCACCATGCGCCGGGCGCGGGAGCGCGACATTGCCTTCGTGTTCCAGCTGTTCGCGCTCTATCCGCATATGAATGTGCGCAAGAACATCGGCTTCCCGCTGCTGGCGCAAGGCATGCCGTCCGCCGAGATTCGAAGCCGTGTCGAGGAAACGGCGAAGCTGCTGCGCATCGACCACCTGCTCAACAAATCGGTCTCAGGGCTTGCCGGCGGCGACCGCCAGCGGGTCGCGCTCGGCCGTGCCATCGTGCGGCGGCCAAAGTGTTTTCTGATGGACGAGCCGCTCGGCACGCTCGACACCGAATTCCGCGATCTGATGGTGCATGAGCTGCGCGAGCTGCACAACCGCATCCACGCCACCACCGTCTATGTCACGCACGACCAGATGGAAGCGATGTCGATGGCCGACAAGATCGCCGTCATGAACCATGGCGTCATCGAACAGTTCGGCAGCCCGCGCGAAATCTACGACCGCCCGGCAACCATGTTCGTCGCCGACTTCATCGGCTCGCCGCCGATGAATTTCCTGGGCTTCGGTGGCGGGCTGGCGAAGGGGGCGAAGGAAATCGTCGTCCAGGGCGCCAAGGTGGCGGTGCCGGAAGTGCGCGAGGAAATTGCGCCCGCCGACATGGCGCTCGGCATCCGTCCCGAGCACATCCGTTTCGACGATGCGTCGAAACTGCGCGGCGCCATCTACGGCACCGAATATCTCGGCACGACGCAGATCGTGGCGGTGGAGACGGCGGACGGCATCATCAAGGCGCGGGTGCCGGCCGAAATCCGGCTCGCTGCCGGCGATCACGTCGGGCTGACGTTGAACAGCGCGCGGCTGTCGCTGTTCGACAAGGGCTCGGGTCGGGCGGTGCGCACCGCGATCCACGATACCGCCTCTCAAGGGAGAGCGCAGCATGGCTGACGTGCACATCAAGGGCGTGACCAAAAGCTTTGGCGATCATGTCGCCGTCAATGGCCTCGACCTTAACATCGCCGACGGCGAATTCGTCGTGCTGCTCGGCCCGACCGGCGCCGGCAAGACGACGACGCTGAGATTGATCGCCGGACTGGAGAGGCCGGATGGCGGCACGATCCATATTGGTGGCCACGATGCGACGACGCTGTCGCCGGCCGAGCGCGACACGGCTTTCGTGTTCCAGCAGTATTCGCTCTATCCGCATCTGTCGGTCTACGACAACCTCGCCTTTCCGCTGCGCTCGCCGGCGCGGAGAATACAGGAGGACCAGATCCGCCGCCGCGTTGAAGAGGTGGCAAAGATGGTGCGCATCCATCACAAGCTCGCCAACCGCTCGACCAAGCTGTCGGGCGGCGAGATGCAGCGCGTCGCCATCGGCCGAGCGTTGGTGCGCAAACCGTCGATCTATCTGATGGACGAACCGCTGTCGTCGCTGGATGCCAAATTGCGCGCCGATCTCAGGCTCGAACTCAAGCGCATCCAGGCCGAACTCGGCGCCACCATGCTCTATGTCACGCACGACCAGATCGAGGCGATGACCATGGCCGATCGCATCGGCATCCTCAATGACGGCGTGCTGGTGCAGATCGGCACGCCGCGCACCATCTATTCCGAGCCGGCAAACCTTCATGTCGCCGCACGGCTCGGCCAGCCGGCGATCAATCTGCTGCCAGCGGGACTGCTGCCTGATGGTGGGGCGCCGACCGGAACCAAGACCATCGGCGCGCGCACCGAGCATCTGTCGATCGAGAAGACCGCAAACGGCCATGCCGACGGCGTCGTCGACTGGGTCGAACATCTCGGGGACCAGAACCATCTGCATGTTACGGTCGGCCCGAAGAAACTGGTGACGCTCACCGACCCCGATACGGATCTGGCCGAGGGCGACAAAGTGGTGATCCGCTACCGCTCGCCACTTTATTTCGGCGCCGACGGACAAAGACTGATGTGAGGTTTTCGGTGTCTCGCCAAGGGCACGGCACCGGCTTCTGATTGACGAATACAGGACGAATTCGATGAAGCACTTTTTCAACCGCAGGGAAACGATCGTCACCGAGGCGCTGGACGGGCTGTTGCGGACTATCGGTTCCGGCGATCTCGCGCGCCTCGACGGTTACCCCGAGATCAAGGTCGTGCTGCGCGCCGACTGGGACAAGGCGAAAGTTGCCGTCGTCTCCGGTGGCGGCGCCGGACACGAACCGTCCCATGCCGGCTTTGTCGGCAAGGGCATGCTGACGGCGGCGGTTTCGGGCGAGATCTTTGCCTCGCCCAGCGTCGAGGCGGTGCTGGCGGCCATCCGCGCGGTGACCGGCCCCGCCGGCTGCCTGCTGATCGTCAAGAACTACACCGGCGACCGGCTCAATTTCGGCCTGGCGGCCGAGAAGGCGCGCGCCGAGGGGTTTCGCGTCGAGATGGCGATCGTTGCCGACGACATCGCCCTGCCGGGTATCAACCAGCCGCGCGGCGTCGCCGGCACCTTGTTCGTGCACAAGATCGCCGGCCATTTGTCGGAGACCGGTCAGGACTTGGCAGCCGTTGCTACAGCCGCTCGCGCGGCGGCGAAGGACATCGTCTCGCTCGGCATGTCGCTGTCGTCCTGCTCGATCCCCGGCCAGCCACATGAAGAGCGGTTCGGCGAAAATGACGGCGAACTCGGCCTCGGCATCCATGGCGAGCCGGGCGTCGAGCGCATCGCGGTGCAAAGCGCCGACAAGCTGGTGGCGATCATGGCGGAGCGGCTGGCCGCGCGGCTCGACCCGAACGCCAGCCACGCGTTGCTCATCAACAATCTCGGCTCGGTGCCGCCGCTTGAGATGTCGCTGGTCGCCAATGCCGTGCTGGCCTCGCCGCTGGCCAAAACCGTCAAACTTGCGATCGGCCCCGGACCGCTGATGACGGCGCTCAACATGAACGGCTTTTCGCTGTCGCTGATCAAGCTCGATGCGGCGCGCGAGGCAGCCTTGCTGGCGCCTGTCGGCCCACATGCCTGGATGCCGGCCAAAACCGTCGTCGCGCCGGCTATCGTGCCTATGGCGAAAGCGGCTGGAAACAGCGCAGCCCAAAAGGCCAGTCAGGATCCCGGTACCAGGCGTTTGATCGTCACGGTCTGCGAACGGCTGATCGGGCTCGAAGAGACACTGAACGGGCTCGACGCCAAGGCGGGCGACGGCGATACCGGTTCGACGGTGGCGACCGGCGCGCGCAGCGTGCTGGAGAAGCTCGATACACTGCCGCTGGCCGACCCTGCCGCCACGCTCGCGGCTATAGGCGATAGTCTGGGCGTCGCAATGGGCGGCTCCTCAGGCGTCTTGCTGTCGATCTTCTTCACGGCAGCGGCTCAGGCTTCGAACGGCGGAGCAACCCTGTCCAAGGCGCTGCTTGCCGGGCTTGACCGCATTACTTTTTACGGTGGCGCCAGGGTCGGCGACCGCACCATGGTCGATGCCTTGGAGCCGGCGCTGAAGGCGCTCGATGCCAAGGGGCTGGATGCCGCGGCTACAGCGGCACGGCACGGCGCCGAGGCGACCGCTGCCATGGAGAAGGCGAAGGCCGGACGCTCCGCCTATGTTGGCGCCAAATTGCAAGGCGTAGTCGACCCTGGCGCCCATGCCGTGGCCGAAGTGTTCGCGGCCGCCGCCGCGCTGCATGCAGCGGCCTGACGGCATGCTTCGATTGTCGAATGAAAACTCTTGCGATACTGCCGGCAGGATCGAAACCGGGAATCTGGACATCGCAGCGTTCGACCTTGCCAGGCTGATCACCGCCGCCGCGGACACGATCGCCGCTCACTCGGAAGAGTTGACCGCGCTCGACCAGGCGATCGGCGACGGTGACCATGGGCTGAACATGAAGCGCGGCTTCGAGGCTGTGCGCGCCGATGCCGGGGCGTTCGCTGCAAAGCCGCTGCCCGAGGCGCTGAAGGCGATCGGCACCAAGCTGGTGATGACGGTCGGCGGCGCGTCCGGGCCGCTGTTCGGCACATTGTTCCTGGCGCTGGGCAAGGAGATTTCAGGAGAGCCGGATCGCCCCAAGCTGACGGCTGCTTTCGGCAAGGCAATCGAGGCGGTGGCCGCCAGAGGCAAATCGCAGGTCGGCCAGAAGACGATGCTGGATGTGCTGTATCCGGTGCATGACGCGCTCGCGAATGGAAAGACAGGCTCGGAAATCGCTGATATTGCCGACGCGGCTGCCGAAGCGACCGTGCCGATGAAGGCAACACGCGGTCGCGCCTCATTCCTCGGCGACCGCTCAATCGGTCATATGGATGCCGGCGGACGCTCTGTGGCGCTGCTGGTGCGGACCGTCGCCGAAACCGTCGAGGGCCAAGCATGAGCAATGTCGGCATCGTCATCGTCTCGCATTCGCCGCTGGTTGCCGAAGGCACGGCCGACATGGTGCGGCAGATGGTGGGCGACGAAGTGCCGCTTGCATGGTGCGGCGGAAACGGCCATGGCGGGCTCGGCACCAGCGTCGAAGCGATCATGGGCGCCATCGACAAGGCGTGGTCGGAGGCGGGCGTCGCCATACTGGTCGATCTCGGCGGCGCCGAGACCAATTCGGAAATGGCGGTGGAAATGATCGGCGAGCCGCGGGCGCAGAAGATCGTCGTCTGCAACGCGCCGATCGTCGAAGGCGCGGTGATGGCTGCGACGGAGGCGTCCGGCGGGGCCTCGCTGAAGGAAGTGGTGGCGACGGCGCATGAATTGTCGCCGTCGTGAGCGAACGGGAATTTTGACCTGATGTCCGCATTTGCCGAGGCCACCGTCCTGATCACCCACGAGGTAGGTCTGCACGCGCGCCCTTCGGTGAAGTTCACCAAGCTTGCCAAGAGCTTTGCCGCCGAGGTGGAGATTGCGCTTGCCGCCAACGGCCCATGGTTCGACGCCAAGAGCATCGTCAAGGTGATGGCGGCCAGGGCGCCGAAAGGCACCATGCTGCACATCCGGGCCACAGGCGACGGCGCCGATGATGCCGTGAGAGCGCTGGCCGAGCTGGTGCGACGCGGTTTCGACGAGGATGCGGGCCATGCCCGAACCGCTTAGGCTGCAGGGTATTTCGGCGTCGGCCGGCTATGCCGAGGGTCCGCTGTTCAACCTCGATGGCGGCACTGCGCGCTACCCAGGGAAGGCGACAGCCGTCGAGGAGAAGGCCGCATTGGAAGCAGCTATCGCCAGTTCGGCTGACCGGCTCGCGACCCTGATTGAAACCGCCGATGAGGAGGCCGCCGGCATTCTCGAATTCCAGCTCGCCATGCTTGAGGACGATGCCCTGGCCGGCCCGGCTTTTGCCGCGATCGCGTCCGGCATGCCGGCTGACATGGCCTGGCGACAGGCGCTGGACGCCGAGATCTCCGGCTACGAAACGTCAGACCAGGACTATTTCCGGGCTCGCGCCGCCGATATCAGCGATATCCGCGACCGCGTGCTGCGCGCCCTTACCGAGGAGCAGGAGAGCGCTCCACCAGCGGGCGCCATTCTCTATGGCGAGGACATCGCGCCGACGCGCTTTCTCGAGACCGACTGGAGCACCGGCGGCGGCATCGCGCTGAGGGCCGGCAGCGCCGCCAGCCACGTCGCCATGCTGGCGCGCTCGCGCGGCGTGCCGATGGTGGTGGGGCTTGGCGCTTCGCCGGCTAATCCCGTCGGTCTGGCTCTGCTCGATGCGGAGCATGGCGGTATCGTGCTTTCGCCGACCACGACCGAGATCGAAGCGTTCCACCGGTCCTCGTCCTCGTTTGTGGCACATCGAGACAAGGCCGGAGTCTATCTCGCGAAACCGGCGGTAACCCGGGCCGGGACGACAGTGCGCGTGCAGGTCAACATCGCCGATCCGTCCGAGGTCGACGGCATCGACATTTCGACCTGCGACGGGGTCGGGCTGATGCGCACCGAATTCCTGTTCGGCAAGGCGCCGCCGGACGAGGAGACGCAATACCAGGCCTATCGCAAGGTGCTGGAATGGGCAGGCGACAAGCCGGTGACCATCCGTACCGTCGACGCCGGCGGCGACAAGCCGGTGCCGGGCTTCACCGTCGAGGAGAGCAACCCGTTCCTCGGGCTGCGTGGCATCAGGCTGTCGCTGGCAAGGCCGGAGGTGTTTCGCGTACAGATCCGGGCGCTGCTGCGCGCGGCGGTGCACGGCAATCTGAAGGTGATGTTTCCGATGATCGCCGTCGCGGAGGAATACCAACGCGCCGCCGCTCTGTTCGTGGAGGAGCAGGCCGGGCTTGCCGCGCGCGGCATCGCGCAAAAAATGCCGCCGCTCGGCATCATGGTCGAGGTGCCTTCGGTGGCGATCGCGCCGGAGGCGTTCGCCGATGTCGCCTTCTTCTCGATCGGTTCGAACGATCTGACCCAATATGTAATGGCGGCTGCCCGCGATAACGCAGCCGTGGCGCATCTTAATTCTGTCCGCCATCCCGCCGTGTTGCGGCTGATCGGCTCGGTTGCCGCTTTTGGCCTGCGCGCGAAAATCCCAGTCAGCCTGTGCGGCGATGCCGGCGGCGATCCGGCATCGATCCCGGCACTGCTCGAGGCCGGCCTGCGGGATCTCTCGGTGGCTCCCGCCCAACTCGCCATGGCCAAGGCGGCCATCTCGGATGCATCGGTCTAGGATGACTGAGATGGCCGACAAGACACCAGAAGCCGGCTCCGAAGAGGCGATCCGCGCCTACAAGACGATCCTGTCGCAGGTCATCGACCAGCGACCGTCGGGTATGCGACAACGCCTTGCCGATGCGCTTGGCAAGCACCGCAGCTTCGTCACCCAGATTTCCAGCGCGGCCTATTCGACCCCGATCCCGTCAAAACATCTGCCGGCTATTTTTTCGGTCTGCCATTTCAGTCCGGCCGAGCGCGATCAGTTTCTGGCTGCCTATCATCTGGCGCATCCCGGCAAGATGTCGGTTGCGGCAGGCATGCGCAAGACCCGGCATGTCTCGCTGATCGTGCCCGATTTCGGCGACGACAAGCAGAATGCAGCGCTCGACAAGGCGATCAACGAATTCATCCAGAAGATCACCAGCATCACCGGCAGGAGTGGCGGCTGATCGTGTTGTGTCGGGAGGACACATGAAGAAGTTTATGAATTCCGTCGACACGGTGCTGACCGAAAGCCTCAACGGCTTCGTTGCAGCTAATGCCGACATCCTGGTGCTGGGCGAGGAGCACAAATTCATTCGCCGCAAGGTGATGAAGCCGGGGAAGGTGGCGCTGATCTCGGGCGGCGGTTCCGGCCACGAGCCGTTGCATGCCGGCTTTGTCGGTCACGGCATGCTGGACGCCGCCTGCCCCGGCCAGGTCTTCACCTCGCCAACGCCGGACCAGATACTGGCGGCGGCCGCCGCCGTCGATACCGGCGCCGGCTGCCTGTTCATCGTCAAGAACTATGAAGGCGACGTGATGAATTTCGACATGGCCGGCGAAATGGCCGACGGCGTCCTGCAGGTGGTGATCAATGATGACGTCGCCGTCGAGAATTCGTCCTTTACGACCGGCCGGCGCGGCGTCGCCGGCACGCTGGTGGTGGAGAAGATCGTCGGCGCCGCCGCCGAGCAAGGCATGGCGCTGGCGGATCTCAAGGCGCTCGGCGGTCGCATCAACAGCGCGACGCGTTCGATGGGCGTGGCGCTGACCAGTTGCACGGTGCCGGCGGCGGGCAGGCCGACCTTCGAGATTGGTGATGGCGAGATGGAATTCGGCGTCGGCATTCATGGCGAGCCCGGCCGGCGTCGCGACACGTTGAAAAGCGCCGATGCGATCGCCGAAGAGATTTGCGCCGCGATCCTGGGCGATCTCGGCGACAGGGCGAAAGGCCCGGCACTGTTGTTCATCAACGGCTTTGGCGGCACGCCGCTGATGGAGCTCTATCTGATGTACAACAGCGCCCGAAACATCTTCGAAAAACAGGGCGTGACGGTGACCCGCTCGCTGGTCGGGTCCTACGTGACATCGCTCGACATGGCCGGCTGCTCGATCACGCTGACCATGCTGGATGACGAGGCAACGTCAATGTGGGACGCGCCGGTGCACACAGCCGCGCTGCGCTGGGGACTGTAACGGAGGGGCCTTGCCCATATCCCGAACAGGCGGCTTATGAACTTGCCTTAGCCTGCGGGACCGGACGGACCGTTACCGCAGTCACGCCGACAGATTGCCCGCCTGCAGCGCGGCCTGCCTTGCGGCCGACCGCTCCGGCTTCATCCAAACCGAAGCCGTAGAAGTCTTATTGCGGTATCGGCAGCGACGGCCCGGCCACCACGCTGGACAACTTTCCTGCCTTGCGCAGCACGGGCGCTTCATACTTTTTCTTGGTCATTCCAAACACCCTTTTCAGTCCAGTGCAAAAGAATGGACGGAAACCGTGGAAAGTCAATTCATGAGCTGGTTCTGCCATCACACGCTGGCTTCATGCATGCTTTTCTGCAACATACGCTCCTCTGAGTTGGTTGTTTGACGCAATTCCGGACGGGAATTGCTCATGTGGGCGAACGTCATCCGGGTTTGATGCTGCCATCTCTTGCGCCTGCCGATGAAAAACTGCTGCTGACCTTCGCCGACCCGGAGGCGACGGTTGCCATTGGCCGTGACGTCGCTGCCGAAAGCTTGCTGGCACTGCTCGTCAATGCCGAGTTCCACGGCGTGCTGCCCATCATGCTGCGCAAGCTCAGCGAGATCGGCGACGCCCAACTGCCTGCCGACGCAGCCTTGCGGCAAAAGCTGTCGGAACTGCGTGATCGCTCGACGCTGGCGACCGGCCAATCGATGCTGCTGCAGTACCATGGCGACCGCATCATGAAGGCATTGGCGGCGAAAAATGTTCCGGCCCGCATCGTCAAGGGTCCGGTCTTCGCGCGCAAACTTTACCGCCACGCCGCCGACCGGCCGTTCACCGACATCGACATTCTGGTCGAGCCGGCCAGCATCATTGAAGCCAGCACGGTGATTGCCGGATGCGGCTTTGAACTCTGGAGCGAGGAGACGCAGTCGCAGGATCTGCAGGAGTTCAAGTGGCTGGAGAAGGAGAATACCAGCCTGCTGATCGAACTGCACGGCAACCTGGTGCATGATTCCGGCATGCGGCGGCGGCTGTCGCTGGGCTTTCGCGAATTGCAGATCATCGACGGCAGCGAGGCCGACACGCCGGCCGCGCTGCTGACCATCGCCATTGTCCACGCCGCCGGCGGGCACAAGTTCCACCGGCTGCAGCTTTGCGTCGATGTGCTGCAGGGCGTGCGCGCGCTGCGGTCGCCCGCGGATGAAGACCGGCTTTTCGAGGCGTCGCGCATCAGCGGCATCGAGCTCGAACTGGCGACGGTTCTCAATGTGACGGGGCGGCTGTTTGATGCACCGCGCGCGATCGAACTGGCCGACCGCATCAAGCCCGACCTCTCGATATTTTTGGCCAAATTGCTGATCACCGGCGATACGCTGCTCGGCGTCAATTCCAGGGACAAGATGCATTCGCGCCTGCGCCGCGACGCCTTCCGCTGGATCCAGCGCCTCGCCAGGCCAAAGCCGCATTCTGCCTGAAGGGTGCTTTAGTCCCGCGCCGCCACCGCCGAGCGGATCAGCGGGGCCGCGTCGGCCGGGTTGGCGCCAACTTCCAGGGTAAAGGTCGGGACGGCTTTGACCAGCGTTGCGATAGTTGCCATGCGGCGCTTCTGCGCCGGCAAAAGGCCGGTCATGCCGGTCCTGACATTGTCGGTGGCAAGCGCCACCATGGCGTCTGTCCTGGTCATGGGCACGAGCCGGGTTTGCGCGTCCGCCGAGCGGGCGAGATGAAACAGTGCCGCAACCGGTCTGCCGACAGTTTCCTCGATGCGGATGATCTCGGCGAGACGTTCCAGCGAGACGGCCTGCTCGCCATTGGCGTCCCATTTGTCGCCAAGGCAAGGCGCCACGAAGGGCAGCATTGCCGCGGTGTGGCGGTGGACCTTCACCTTGCGCGGCAAGCCCCAGGCCGTGATGCCGCCACCGGCCAAAACCTTGAGGATCATGGCGTCATCCGAGCACAGGCCGAAACCTTGCGACGCCAGCGCCAGCGACGTCGTTGACTTGCCGGTGCCGCTCGGCGCATGGATCAGCACGAGCGCCTCGCGGCCGGGCAATGTCAGGCCGGCGGTGTGCAGCATGTGCTGGTCGCCGGCATCAAGTGCTGCATCCAGCACCATCATCAGCACCGTCCATTTGACCTTGGCATCGGGATGGACTCGTATCTCGGCCCAGCCTCCATCGGCATTGATCGAGACGGTCTGCAGGCCGGGAAAGACCAGATGAACGGTGCCGCCACCGTCGATCAGCCGGCAATGGCCGTCCTCCGGCACCTCGCCGTCGAAAGCGAGTTTTCCGGCAGGCGATTCCGGTAACTCCCGCGTCTCGACGATGTCGACGCGGAAATCGGGCTCGACCGGCCCGCTCACGCGCAACGTGCCGAGCAAGAGGTCGAAGCTCGGCCAGAGATCGGCCCGCGAGGCCGATATGCTGATGACCTGGCCCTGGAGATCATAGCAGAAGGTGGTCGCCGGACCGGTCAAGCAGCGTGCGCCTTTCCGGCATCGGCGTGATGGCGATAGATCTGCACCATGCCGGGGAGGCTGTCCGAGACCACCGGGCGGCCATCGAGACAGACCCAGCAATGGGCAGACATACGCGGCGCCTGCATCGACTTCGGATCGACGCCGAAGCGCAGATCCGGATCGAAGCCGGCAAAGCGCAGGAAGCGGTGGGCGAGCAGGCCCTCGCGCAGGCATCTGCGGTCGCGCATCAGCCAGGGGTGCCGGACGGTCCGGTTGACGGCAGCGACGATGTAGGCTGACGACAGGCCGCGATAAGGGGTGGGTGCGCTGAGCGGCGCCCATTTCAGCACCGATTCGAAGCTGCGGCGGCCGATCAGGGTCGGCATCAGCCGCGCGCTTGCCCATAAATGGACACGAAACAAAGCGCGCAGGAGAACGCCGTCCACCATCAGGGAGCCGGGTCGGCGAGAATGCCTTCGCTCACCAGTTCGGCGGCCAGCGCCGCCATGTCCTGGTCGAGCGTGCCCTTGTCGACCTCGAACTCGTCAGACAACAGGACGACGATCTGGTCAAGGCTGCGGGCGCCGTCCACCTTGTCGAGAAAGGCTTCGGTGGTGCCGTTGCAGGTGTAAAGCTGGCCGCTGCGCGCCAAGAGCACGACGGCGCCATCGCCGACATGCTGGACCGAGGCGTCGTCCGCCAGCCGCAGAACCATTTCAGAACCGATTTGGGCCATGGAGCCCCTCCACCATTTTCCTGGAGAGCAGATAGCGCGGCGATGCGGGTCTGTCCATTGCGCGGACGAGAGGGAGAACAAGCCGGCCTGACCGTTCTGTGGCAATCCGGCAACGCCACCATCCTCACGACACAGGCAACCGAAGCCTAATGGAGACATCCAATTTCAGATTGTGGTAACTTCCACATCATTCAGAGCCTGAGAACGGGGAAGCACCCCAGAAATAGTCGGTGATTGCGGCTGGGAATCACCGCCGCAAACGGTCAAGCCAGCTATCTCGCAGGGTCAAGGTGTTGCTTTTCTTACCTAAAGTAAGCTATGGAGTCGCGGGGTTTTGGGAGAGCATTGGGTATGCGTTACAACTGGGAGCGGGCGCCGACCGCGTTCGAACGTCATCGAAAAGCGTTGGCAGCCGCCATATTGATTGCGGGTGGCGTCGGGCTGATGCTGGCGGCCTTGCCGCTTTAAGACTGATATCCGACACGAACGCCCTGCTTTCTCCGGGCGCATGAGCTTTTTCTGCCTGCCACAAGACGGGCCGCGGCTTAGCGTGCATGGCCGGTTACGGCGATGAAGCGGCGGTCGCGTCCTTCGAAGCCCTGGCTGAAGCGCTGCACCAGCACCGCCACTACCGCCGGCCTGCCGGGCGGGGTGTATTCGTAGGATTCCGACAGGCTGTAGGAAGTCGGGCAGTTGCGCGAGCCCGGCACGGCCTTGTCCTCGTGCAGCACCTTGAACGGCTTGCCGTCCTGCCCCTGCAGCGACAGGCGGAAGCCGCGCGCCTTGCCCGTCTTGGCGCCTTGAAGTTTCTTTTCGCCCTGAAGTGTCTTGTCGCTCGGAAGAGCCTGGTCGCTTGGCTTGGCGTCATCGAAGCTTGCCGAGCAGTCCGTCTTGCTGTCGGCCAAAATCTCATCGAGCTGGATGGTCGAAATCTGTGTTTCGCCATAGAACGGCGACAGCCATTTCTGCGCGGCTTGCTCGAGGCGGGAAATGTCGTTGTACTCGACCGTGTCGTCCGGGAAGGTGAACCTGTCGGAGGCCGTGCGCGTGCCGCGCTCGGCGATGCCGTATTTGGCCAGGATTGGCGCGGCCTGCTTTGCGGCCTGCGCCCGTGCCTGCTCCACCGTCGTGGTCGCCTCTTCCGATTCGTCGAGGACAAGGATCGGCTTGCCGCCGACGAACTCGTCTGTGCTTGTGTCGATGATGTCGATCTGCGACCAGCCGGAAACGGCAGCGTCGAGCTCGCCATATTGCTCGAAGGCGAAATATTTGCCGTCGGGGGAAAAGCCGATGATGCGCCGCGCGGCGGCATCGCCGGCCTGGGCGGCGGAAACGATCGTCAACAGCAGCGCTGCTCCAACGGCAGATCCAACCCCGTATCGTACCGTCATTGCGCGCCCTGCCCCGATTTCAAACCCGGCCATGGTGCCTGCAATTTATGGCCAAGGCGAGATCGGCCAAGCGCCAAATTTCGGGAAAGACATGGCATTTGGGGAAAGACGTGGCCGGGAAAACCCGCATAGGCTATTGCAAGATAGAGAGTTTTCCCGAGGAGGGATGAATGGCGTCACGCTACCACGAGGTCTATGACGGCTGGAAACGCGACCCAGAACAATTCTGGGCCGATGCGGCCGAGGCGATCGACTGGTATTCGCCGTGGACCAGCGTCTTCGATGCCAAGGCCGGCGTTTACGGGCGCTGGTTCAACGGCGCCAGCTGCAACACCTGCTTCAACGCTCTCGATCGCCATGTCGCAGGCGGCCGTGCCGACCAGATCGCACTTATCTACGACAGCGCGATCACCGGCACGGTCAAGAAATTCACCTATGCCGAATTGAAGCGCGAAGTGGTAGCGCTGACTTCGGTGCTCAAGAACCGCGGCATTCGCAAAGGCGACCGCGTCATCATCTACATGCCGATGGTGGCCGAAGCGGCGGTCGCGATGCTTGCCTGTGCCCGCATCGGCGCGGTGCATTCGGTGGTGTTCGGCGGCTTTGCCTCGCACGAGCTCGCCACCCGCATCGACGACGCCAAGCCGAAGCTGGTCATCTCCGCGTCCTGCGGCCTGGAGCCTGGACGTGTCGTGGCCTACAAGCCGCTGCTCGACAAGGCGATCGAAATGTCCCGCCACAAGCCGGACGCCTGCCTGATCCTGCAGCGCGACCAGCTGCGCTGCGATCTGAGGGAGCATTACGATATCGATTTTGCCGACGCCGTTGCCCGCGAGCGCGCCGCGGGCGCCAACGTCGATTGCGTTCCGGTGCTCGCCACCGACCCGCTCTACATCATCTACACCTCCGGCACGACCGGCCAGCCGAAGGGCATCGTGCGCGACAATGGCGGCCACATGGTCGCGCTCAAATGGACGATGGAAAACGAGTTCGGCGTCAGACCGGGCGAAGTATTCTGGGCGGCCTCCGATGTCGGCTGGGTGGTCGGCCATTCCTACATCGTTTACGGACCGCTGCTGCATGGTGCGACAAGCGTGCTGTTCGAGGGCAAGCCGATCGGCACACCCGACGCCGGCACCTATTGGCGGGTGATCGCAGAACACGGCGTGGTCGCGCTGTTCACCGCGCCGACGGCCTTCCGCGCCATCAAGGGGCAGGACCCCAAGGGCGAATTCGTGCCGAAATACGATCTGTCGAAATTCCGCACTCTGTTCCTGGCCGGCGAACGCGCAGACCCGGAAACCATCAAATGGGCGGAGCAGAAACTCAACGTGCCGGTGGTCGATCATTGGTGGCAGACCGAGACCGGCTCGCCGATGACCATCAACCCGGCGGGCCTCGGCCTGCTGCCGGTGAAATACGGCTCGCCCGGCGTGCCGATGCCGGGCTACGACATTCGCGTGCTCGACGATGCCGGCCATGAAGTGCCGCGCGGCACACTTGGCAATGTGGCGGTGAAACTGCCGCTGCCGGCCGGCTGCCTGCCGACGCTGTGGAATGCCGACGAGCGTTTCCGGCAAGCCTATCTCGAGGAATTTCCCGGCTTCTACAAGACGGCCGATGCCGGCATGATCGACGACGACGGCTACCTCTATGTCATGGCGCGCACAGACGACATCATCAATGTCGCCGGACACCGGCTGTCGACCGGAGCCATGGAGGAGGTGCTTTCAGCGCATCCCGATGTTGCCGAATGCGCCGTCATCGGCGTCGCTGACGCTATGAAGGGCCAGGTCCCGCTCGGCTTCGTCGTGCTCAATGCCGGTGTGTCGCGCGATACCGCTGCCATCGAAGGCGAAGTGGTGGGGCTGGTGCGCGAACGGATCGGCCCGGTCGCGGCCTTCAAGACCGTGGTGACGATCAAGCGCCTGCCCAAGACGCGCTCCGGCAAGATCCTGCGCGGCACCATGCAGAAGATCGCCGACAAGGAAGAATGGACGATGCCGGCGACTATCGACGATCCCGCCATTCTTGACGAGATCACCGCGGCGCTCAAAGCCCGCGGCATCGGGGTCTGACGGCCCCAGTGGCGTTGTTCCAGCGATCCAGGCCCCCCCGGCCGGCGCCGCGCGAGCGCCTGGAAATGGATATGGACGACACCGTCGTCTACGCGATCGGCGACGTGCATGGCTGCTACAAGGAATTGCTGTCGCTGGAGCAGAAGATCCAGCTCGACGCGCTGCAATTTCGCGGCCGCAAGATTATCGTCATGCTCGGCGACTATATCGATCGCGGGCCGCAATCGGCGCGCGTGCTCGACCACCTCTTGGCGCTGCCGCCAACAGGGTTCCTGCGCGTCTGCCTGGCGGGAAACCACGAAGTGGCCATGCTGAACTATCTCGACGGCTATCTGTCGCGGGACCGCTGGCTGGCGGTCGGCGGCCGCGAGACTCTGTTTTCCTATGGGGTCGATCCGGCGCGGCTTGCCAGCCTCTATGCCTCGAGCGACGCGGTCGACCGGCGCGTGAAGGAGGTCATTCCGGCCAGCCATATCGACTTCCTGCGCAGCCTGCCGGTGCTGCTCTGTTCGGATAAATTCGTTTTCGTCCATGCCGGCATCAGGCCGGGCATCGACCTGGTCGCACAGGATGAGCAGGATCTGCTCAACATCCGCGACGAGTTCTTCAAGGCCGCACATCTGCTCGACCGCCTTGTGGTGCATGGGCACACGCCGGTCGATATCCCCAGGCTTGACGGGCGAAGGCTCGGCATCGACACCGGCGCCTTTCAGAGCGGACGGCTGACAGCGCTCAGGATCGCGGGTAAGTTCGGCAAGCTGATCTTTTCCTGACCTGCCGTGCTTCTTCGTTTGAGCGTGATCTTTTCCGAAAACCGGATCCGCTGTCCGGATCACGCTCCTTTTCAGGATCGCGCTCCGTTCAGGCGGCGGTCTTGGCTCGCACGTCCGATTTCTCCAGATAGTAGGTCGAATAGCGGTCGAAGAACTTTTCCGAGCCGCCGAGCGAGCCGTATTTCGGCAGCTTCTTCAGATCGACCTTGTTGAGCACGGCGCCGACGACCTTGCTTGCGACGTAGGGTTCCTGCTCCAGCAGCGAGCGCACCATGGCGCGCGGCGTGCGGCCCCATTCGGCAACCAGCACGAAGCCGTCGACCAGCGGCGCAAACGCCTTGGCGTCGACCACGGGGCCGAGCGGCGGCAGGTCGACGATGATGTACTCGAACGTCTCCTTGGCGTTGTCGATGAAGCGCCGCATGCCGGCCGACGACAGCAGCTCGCTGGTATGCGAGAATTGCCCACGCAGCACGGCCGGGATGATCGCCAGCTTGGTCTGGCGGTCGACTTTGCCGACCGACTGCCAGGTCTGGCCGTTGACCACGGCCTCCATCAGCCCCTGCTCGGCTTCCATGCCGAGGTTGCGGCTGAGGCCAGGATTGCGCAGATCGGCGTCGATCAAAAGCGTCTTCGAGCCGTTGGCGGCCAGCAATCCGGCGAGATTGGCGGCGACCGTAGACTTGCCCTCGCCGGGCAGGACCGAGACCACGCCTATGACCCGGCTGCCTTGCCCTTCCATGACGACGTCGAAGGCGATCTTGGCGTTGCGCAGCGTTTCGGAGAACATTGATGCCGGCGCATCGACGCTGACCCGCATGCGCGCCCGTTTCTCGGCCGCCGACAATGTGTTGGCGCCTTTGGCATCCGCCGCACCGCCGTCGGCGTCCTTGCCGAGCCTGCCGCCGATCATCGGCAAATAGCCGAGGAATTTGAGGCCGACGCGATCGCGAATGTCCTCGCCGGTCCTGAAGAAGCGCTCGTTGAACTCATTCAGGCCACCAAAGCCGGCGCCAAGCAGCACGCCAAGCACCAGCGACAGCGCCAGCACCCTGGAGGTGCGCGGGCTCGAGGCGGAAAGCGGCGTTGAGGCATCCGAGATGATGCGGACCTTGCCGACCGGGAAGGATTGCTGCTGCGAGGCCTCCTCGTAGCGGCTAAGGAAGGTCTGGTAGAGCGTGGTCAGCGCCTGCGCCTGCTGGTCGAGTTCGCGCAGTTTGACCTGGCTCTGGTTGTCGATGGAGCTCTTGCCGGCCGCGTCGGCGATCTTCTGCCTCAGTGAGGTCTCGCGTGAAAGCGCGACTTCATATTCATTGCGATAGCTTTCGGTCAGTTGCTTCAACTCGCCGAAAATCTGGGTCGACAGGTCGGCCTTTTCCTTGGCCAGCGCCACCGCCTGCGGATGGTCGGCGCCGAAATTGGCCGTCACGTCCTGCAGCCGCTTGGCCACTGCGAGATAGCGGGTCTTGAGCGTTGCAATGACGGAGCTTGCCGGCTGATCGCTTGAGATGGCGGAATCGTTGAAGGCATTGTCCGAGCCGCTTTCGACGATGGTCTTGTATTGCTGATAGCGGGCGCTGGCGCGCGCCGTATCGGCCTGCGCGACGATCAGTTGCGCGGTGAGATCGGCAATCTGCTTGTCGCTGATCAGCTGGCCGTCGCTGTTGGCGGCCAGACCATGCTCGGCCCTGAATTTCTCGACCGCCATAGCGGCCGCCTGTGAGTTCTGACGAAGCTCGGTCAGCCGGCCCTGCAGCCAGACCGCAGCGCGCTCGGTGGCGTCGAAGCTGGCATTGAGCTGGTCGGCGAGATAGGCGTCGGCATAGGCCTTGGTGATGGCGGTGGCGAGCGCCGGATTGGTCGACTGGTAACCGATGGCGAGCACATAGGAGCGGCCGTTGCGCTGCGCCAGCACCTCGCTCTGCAGCTTCAGCACGGCATAGTCGTGGCGCGCCGTCTGCATCATGGCCTGGCGTGTCGCCTCATCGACGTTTTCCATGCCGGGAATCTGCTCGGCGGAACTTGAGCGGAAATAGCCGATCACGCCGCGCACGAAGCCGATGCCCTTGACCAGCGCCGATTGCGGCGGGTTCATGAACTCTGCGTTCTGGTCGAGTTTCAGCTTGTCGACCACCACCGAGGCCAGCCGCGCCGAGGTGATGATTTCGATCTGGCTGAGCAGGGCGGCGTCGGTCTGCATGGTGACGGATGCAGCCGAGATGTCGTCGATGACCTTGTTCAGGCCTTCGTCGATCAGCACGCTGGCGACCGACATGTATTGCTTGGGCGTGGTCTGCAGATAGAGCAACCCCAGGAACAGGCCGATGATGGCGCAGACCGCCACCACCTTGACCTGACGCGCCGCCATGCCAAGCAGGCGCTCGACGTCGATGAAGTCTTCACCCTTTTCCTGATCGGGGTTGGGCAATGGCATCCTCTTGTCGAGAGGAAAGCTGGCATAATTCATCTTCGATCCAATTCTAGGTTACAGGCGCCGGAGCGAGACGGGTCAGGTCCCACCTCGTCCGAAGCTGCGGAGATCGGGGGCAAGATATGCAACGCAAGCTTCATGCCATCCGGCGCCGGGCCTGAGCGGCCAGGCGTGCAGGCATGAGCCGCGCCATCGTCCAAACGCATATGCCCTCGAAAGATGGGCATTATGCGGCCACTTCCTGACGCTCATGCGACCGCACGAACGCCTGCAGCATTTCCAGCACAGGTCCCTTCATGTCGTCGCGCGCCAGCGCGAAGGCGATGGTCGCCTCTATGAAGCCTTCCTTGGAGCCGCAGTCGAACATGCGGCCATTGAAAGGCTGGGCAAAGAAAGACTGGCTTTTCGCCAGCCGCACCATGGCATCGGTAAGCTGGATTTCGTTGCCGGCGCCGCGCTGCTGGTTGCCCAGCAGCGAGAAGATCTCGGGCTGCAGGATGTAGCGGCCGTTGATGTAATAGTTCGACGGCGCATTGGCCGGCGCCGGCTTTTCGACCATGGCCGTCACCTCGAAGCCGCTGCCTGTCTCGGCGCCGCGCCCGACGATGCCGTATTTGCTGGTCTCGCTGGGATCACAGCGCTCGACGGCGATCACATTGCCGCCGGTCTGCTGATAGAGATCGACTGTTTCAGCCAGGCAACCTCGGCGACCGAACGACACCATATCGGGGAGCAGCAGGGCGAAGGGCTCGTCGCCGATGACTTCGCGTGCGCACCACACCGCATGGCCGAGACCATGTGGCGACTGCTGGCGGATGAAGCTGGTGGCGCCGGCCACGGGCAGCATGCTTTCGAGCGCCTCCAGCTGGGTCTTCTTGCCGGTTTGTTCGAGCGTTCCAATCAGTTCGGGGTGCAGGTCGAAGTAGTCCTCGATGACAGCCTTGTTGCGGCCGGTGACGAACACGATGTGCTCGATGCCGGCTTCGAAGGCCTCGTCCACCGCATATTGGACGACCGGCCGGTCGACCACGGGCAGCATCTCCTTCGGAATCGACTTGGTTGCCGGCAGGAACCGTGTTCCAAGCCCCGCCACAGGGATGACTGCCTTCCTGATTTTCTTCATCGCAAATTCCTTCTGAGCAGATCGATTTCAGCCTGTTGCAGGCCACGAACAAACGTCTTCATGTACTCGCCCTCCTTACTCCGCGCCGACAGCAAACTGCGCCGCCACCCTTTTGAGGCGGACGGCGATCGGCATCGACATGTGCCTGACAGCCGCCGGATCACTTAGCGCGGTGCGTATCGCTTTCAACGGCGAACGCGCCTTGATGTGCTGGACCAGCGACAGGAACGATGCCGCCTTGCGCAGGCTGCGGGCGCGTTTGGCGAAGGCGGCCGCAGCAGCAGCGTCCATGGAATTGGTCTCGGCGAAGACCGCGTCGGCCTTGCGCATCGCCTCGATATGGTGAAGCTCGAGCACGCGCGAGATCGAGCCCGTGCGGATGTGGTAGATATAGCCGGTCGTCGGCTCGACGACGCATTTTCCGCTCTTGGCCAGCGCGTTGGCGAGCAGGATGTAATCCTCGCCTATGCTCAGACTTTCATCATAGCGAAGCCCGTTTTCGATCAGGAAACGGCGCTGGAAGATCGGCTTGAGATAGCCAAGGTTGAACGTGGATTCGAAAACGATGTTGCCAGCGATGTAGTCGGCGAGCGTGATTTCACGCAGGCCCTCCAGATATTTGGCGGGAAACATCGTCGCTTCGGCAATGCCGTCCTCGCGCACCACCTGGAGGTTGTCGACGGCGATCACAGCGCCCGCGCTTTCGGCCCGCGCGATCATGGCAGAAAGCCGCCCGGGCAGGACGGCATCGTCGGAATCGAGCACCGCGACCCAGCGGCCGGAAGCCAGTTCGAGCCCGGCATTCCTGGCGCCGCCAGGGCCACGATTTGCCGGCAGCGCAACCACTTTGACGACATTTTTTGGATAGGCTCTTGCGACGTCGAGCGTGTTGTCGCGCGACTGGTCGTCGGCGACGATGATTTCGACGCTGACATCGCGCTGGGCCATGGCGCTTGCGATCGCCCGGTCGAGCGTGGCCGCGGCATTGTAGGCTGCGATGACAAAGGAGACGTCAGGCTGCACGCTTGCCTCCTTGCTGCGGGGAAGACAGTCCGTATTGGCGAATTTCGCTGATACCGACCAGGCCGCTGACGACGCCGACATGCATGATGCCGCGCAGCACGCTGCGGTTGCGGCGGACCGGGCTAATCGCGGTCAACGCCGCCATGCCGAAGCAATAGACGGCCTTGGCCGAGGCAAGGCCGACAGCCTTCGCACGCTCTATCACGCCTGCGTCATGGCCGATGAGGTGGCCGTGCGTCTGGCCGAAGCGGAAGCGGCGGCGGCGTAGCCAGTCGAAAGCGGCTCGCGAACGCGGCACGACTTCCTCGACCCACGCCTCCGGCGCAAAGGCGATGCGACCGCCTGCCTTGACCATGCGGTTGAAGAATTCGGTGTCCTCGCCGCCGCTCTGGCCGCGCGCCAGGCTGAAACGACGGTCGCGCAAGCTGTCGGCGCTCATCCTCAAAAGGACGTTGCAGGTGTAGCCGGTGCGGATTTCGCCCTGCACCCAGACCGGCAAGGTCGAATGGAAATCGCCCTTGCGCATCCAGTCCGGCGCATCCGGGCGGTAGAGCGCCCGCACCGGACCGAGCACGGCCTCGGCGCCGCTTGTCTCCGCGATAGCAATCAGTTCGGCCAGCCATTGCCGGGAAGCGGTTTCATCGTCGTCGATGAAGGCGACAAAATCGGCCGTGCTGGCATCAAGACAGGCGTTGCGGGCAACCGAGATGTTGCGCGCCGGGGCGTGCCGGTAGCGGGCCACGAGCTTCAATTCGCTCGCCAGCGCGGTCACCAGCGGCTCGGCGGTCGGCTCGTCGTCATTGTCGGCGACGATGACGCCGATGCCGAAACCGGCAGGCATATCCATGGCAGCGAGCGACCGCAGCGTGTCGGCCAGTTCCGGCCGCCGGAACGTGCAGACGCAGATGTCGATTCGGCGGCTGTCGGCGACCATCAT
Source organism: Mesorhizobium sp. LSJC269B00 (assembly GCF_000502815.1). Classification (NCBI taxonomy): domain Bacteria; kingdom Pseudomonadati; phylum Pseudomonadota; class Alphaproteobacteria; order Hyphomicrobiales; family Phyllobacteriaceae; genus Mesorhizobium; species Mesorhizobium sp. LSJC269B00. The sequence goes on along the minus strand of NZ_AYVN01000015.1, from coordinate 87,339 downwards.
GCCACCCCGCGCTGCGATCGCGAGCCGAGCAGTTGCAGCCAAAACCCGAGCGACCAGCCGAAATGCATGACCATCGCCGAAATGCCCGCCAGCACATTGTTGGGATTGCGCTGGCTGATGGCGGTCACAGCGCCGTAGCCCAGACAGACCGAAGCCCAGACCAGCAGCGGCACCGCCGCCAGCCAGTGGATAAAGGAAAATACCGCGAGAAGGACGACCGGCGCCACCAGCAGCGGGATCATCTGCCGAACTTTCGGGATCATGCGGTGCTTGAGCACATTCTTGGCGCGGCCGCGGCCATAGCCGAGATATTGGAAATACAGGCCCTTCAGCGACGAACGCGGATAGTAGACCATCTGCGTCTTGCCGCTCATCCAGATGCGGTAGCCTGCCCGGCGCAGGCGGTAGTCGAGTTCGGCATCCTCATTGTGGCTGAAGGTCTCGTCATAGCCGCCGACCGCGGTGAAGGCCGAGATCCGGATCAGCGCGTGATGGCCATGGTCCACCCATTCGCCGGCCGAGAAGTGCCGATGCTTGGAGCCGCCGGTGCCGAGCTTGGAATTCTGCGCCGCCGCGACCGCTTTCTGCACCGCGCCGCTGCCGCTGGTCAGCATCGAGACGACGACCGAATCGGCTGAAGTAGCGAGCGCCTCCTCGACCAGCCGGTCGCAATAATCGGCGGGATAGCCGCCATGGGCATCGATGCGGATCAGGTATTCGGCGCCGTCACCGAGGCTGGCGACGGCGAGATTGATCGCCGCGCTCTGGATACGTTTTGGGTTGTGCAGGAGGACGACCTGAGGGTCCTTGGCCGCAACCGCTTCGACAATGGCCAAAGTACCATCGGTGCTGCCGCCATCGGCAACGACGATGCGGGCGCCGAGCCTTAGCGCTGCCGGCCTGAGCTGCTCGAGCAACGCGCCGATATGGGCTGCCTCATTCAGGCACGGAATGACGATCAGGCTTGGCGGCAGCGCTTCGGTTTGCGTCATCGGCGCCTTTCCATGAACTGCACTTTTGTCATTGGTCATCCTTCAGGCCAGTGCCTCGGTGGCGAACGAACCAGGGGCAACCGCAAGGCCGCGCAGCCTGTCGACAAAGGCGCGGCAGTCGCTGCGGTCGTAGCTCCAGGTTCGTGGGTTGCGGGCCAGCACACGCGCCTTGGCCTTGCCGAAGTGCTCCTGGTCCATGCGGCCGAGCGCGGTTTCCAGGATTTCGGGCGTGGCAGCAGAAAGCAGGATGCCAATGTCCTGCTGGTTGAGAAAGCGCCCCGTCTCGGTAGTGCCCATCGAGATCGGTACGGCGCCGAAGCGGCAGCCCTCATAGAGGCGGTTGGGCAGCAACCATTCCGAATTCTGCCCTTCCTCGAAGAAATCGATCGCCCAGGAAAAATGCACTTCGCCGTAGATCGCGGCCATGTCTTCCGGGTTGCGGTAGGGGCCACGAAAGGAGAGATAGGGTTCGGCCTCGACAAAAGCATGGAAATCCGGGAATTCCGAGAGTGCCGGACGGCCCCGGAGGACGACCTCGAAGCGCCCGCCCTGACGGCGCGTGAAGTCGGCCAGCAGCTCCAGCGAGCGGCGGCAGCGCAGCGCGCCGAACCAGCCGATGCGCCACGGGGGTGCTGCAGGGTTTTCGGCCTTTGACCTGTCATCCAAGGCGATCGGCGCGGTTTCGAAGTATTTGTTTTCGACCAGTTCCACCGGTGCGGCGACCTGCCCGAACGGCTTGAAATAATTGGCGATGAAGGCCGGTGAGCTCGTCACCAGAAGCTTCACGTCGCGGGCGAGATAACGCTCCGCTGTGCGCAGTGCTTTGCCCAGCATGTCATTGCGCAGCACCAGGCGATGGATGTCGAGGCATTCGTAGACGATCGGCACGCCGCCGCGAAAGGCGGCCTTGGCGCGCCTGGCCAGCGCCAGCATTTCCAGATTGCGCGCGATGATGAGGTCGGGCTTCGGCATCGCCGCAAGCTTCGAGCCTATCGACAGCGCCGCCTTGGCGACCGCCGCCAGACGCTGGCCGAATCGGCCGTCACGCGTCGCGCCGAGGTCGACCGGCTGCAGCCCCTCGACGTCGGGAACAGCATTTGTGGTCCGACGGAAGCCGGCCAACGTGACCCGCGCGCCGCCTGCCTTGAGCATTATGATCCGCCGGCGCACCGCCGGGTCGGAAACATCGTGCACAAGGTACAAGACATGCAGCATGAAAACTCGACCGCTGTTGGCCCACCCACGGGAATGCTAACCCAGCTTTTGCTGCATCGCAACATTTTTGGTGCGCCGTAGCATAAGTGCACGTTTTTTGTTGCACTGCAAAATTGATGCGTTACCCTCCGTCGGGCTTGAGCGCCGCTCTGGCTGGTCACCCAGCCCGATGCAGCGATGGATTGTGACGCGAGCCGCATCGGGATCGTCCTGGCGTGGGTATTTTCGGTCACCATGCCCGTCCTAGGCACCGCAGGCCACGCCGCGGAATCTGCTGACGAAATGAGGTATCCCATGAAGATCGTCGTTGAAAACACAGTCTGCCTGAATACCGGGGATGCGGCGATTCTGCTGGCGATCCGCCACATTCTCAAGACGATCGTGCAAGGCGACGTGCGGTTTGCCGTCTTCGACAGCCAGCCCGAGGTTGCGGAACGACTCTATCCGAAGACGGATTATCCCGACCTCGAATTTCATAAGCTGCTGTCGGAATCCCTGTTCCGATACAAGAATGGCAGCGGGCTGAGGGACCGGTTCAAGCCGATCTACAATCGGCTCGTTCTCCAGGCTCTGCGCTGGTTTGGCAGCAGCGCGCTAGGCAATTTTTTCAGCTATCGCGACCGGCGCGGTCTCGATATCTACGCCGACGCGGACATGGTGGTCACCACAGGGGGAACCTATCTCGTCGAGAACTACAATCTCGAACGACGCCTCAATCAGTTCAGGCTCGATGCCGTATTTGGCAAGGATCCGGTCTTCTTCACGCAATCCCTCGGTCCGTTCGACAAAAGTTACAACCGCCAGGAGCTCGGCCCGATCTTTGACCGCAGTCCGCTCATCCTGTTGCGCGACGAACGGTCGCGGACCCATATCCGGGACTTGGTGAAGGATCTCGGCAAGTGCCGCGTGGTGGCCGATGCCGTATTCGCCTTGGCCGATACCGACAGGATCCGCAAGCGTCTCGCTTCCAGCCAGCCGCCGGCGTCGACGGGCCGCGTCGCTATTTCGGTCCGCCACTGGAACTACGTCAGCGACGGTGAGGGCGGCATGCGCCGCTATCTGGATTCGGTCCGCGAGATCGCCACAATTCTTGTCAGGGACCTTGGCAAGGAGGTGACCTTCGTCTCCACGTGTCAGGGCGTGCCGGAATATGCCCATGACGATTCCAAGACCGCACAGGCCATCGTTGCCGAGCTCGATCCTGAGATCGCCAGCCACGTAACGGTGGACGCTTCGTTCCACACGCCGGACCAGTTGATGGCGCTGGTGAAGGGCTTCGACTTCGTCGTCGCGACGCGCATGCATATGATGATCATGTCGCTTTGCGTCGGCACGCCGGTGCTGCCGATCGCCTACGAGTTCAAAACCAAGGAAGTGGCCAAGCGAATCGGTGTCGACGATGTGCTGCTCGACATCGACACCGTGACGCCCGAAGAGGCGCGCGAAAAGCTCGGCCGATTTGCGGGAAATCTCGACCGCTATCGCAAGACAAGCCTTCAGGCCGTGCTCGAAGAACATGCTTCGGCAATGTCGGCCACAAACCTGCTGGCGCCGCTGATCGCCGGCCGCTCAGCGGATATTGCGCGCGGCGTTGGACAGGGTGGTGAACAAAGCGCGTCGCGACTGCGGGACGGCAAGCATGAAAACGAGACCGATGCCGTAGTTGAGGGCAAGCGCCAAAAAGACCGCGAGCAGGTCTGACTGGCCCGTTAGAGACGCCGGCAACCACAGGTACAGGAACCAGGCAAGCAGGGACGAGGCGATGAAAAGCCCCTGCATGAGCAGGAAGTCGGCGGCGGTCACCGGACCGACGCGATGGACCAGTAGCGCCAGCACGGGAACGCGCAGCACGTAACCGCTGATGGCATAGGCCGCGGCAACGCCGACGGCGCCCCAGTGCAGGCCGACGACGAAGGCAGCGACGGTCGTCAGCGACGAATAGATGCCCCAATGGAACATGGTCTTCGTCTTGCCCTGACAGATGAATATCCATCCCGTCGTGCTTGAAACGGACTGGACCAGGCTGGCGATGCCCAGCCAGGCAAAGATCGGTGCGACCGGTGCCCAGCCCGCGCCGAAGAGAAGTCCGACGATCTGATTGGAGGTCAGCGTCAGCGCCGCGATGCCCGGCATGGTAACGGCCGCCAGCATCCAGTTGGTGCGCACATAGATATCGCGAAAGCGGGCCTTGTCATCGTGGATGCGGCTGAGCAGCGGCACCATAACCCGTGTCAGCGGCTGGTTGATGTTCTGCAGCGGGAACAACAGGAGCTTGTAGGCGCGGTCGTAATAGCCGAGTTCGATCGCACCGGAATATTTTCCGATGAGAATGTTGTCGAGATTGCGCGAGAAGAAGTTGGCGAGGTTGAAGCCGGTCAGGTTGGCGCCGAACGACAATATATCGGCATCGACCTTCAGGTCCGGCCGCAAAGGCGTCCAACGCGCCACCAGCCAGGCGGCAGCCAGGGCGATAGCTGCCGAAACCGCCGGGCCGATGACCAGCGACCAGTAGCCCAACCCCGCATAGGCCGCGATTGCGGCGGCCAGAAGTCCGGCGGCGGCGCTTATCACGTCGTTCAGTGCGAGCTGGCCGAACTGCAGGTGCCGGTTCATCAACGCCAGCGGCACTGCGGCGAGACTGCCGAGAAGCAGCGGCAGGGCGGAGCCAAGGGTGATGCCGGACATACGTTGATCGCCATAGAACGCGGCGATGGCAGGCGCCAGGCCGGCCACTACCACGGCACTACCCAGCCCGACGAGCGCGCTGATCCAGAACACCTGGTTGAGCTGCTGGTTGCTGATGTCCTTGCGCTGAACCACAGCCTGCTGCAGGCCCAGATTCTGAAGCAGCCCGACGAAGGCCACGATCGGCCCGACGGAAGCCACCAGACCGAAATCCTCGGGGACGAGCAGACGGGCCAGCACGATGACGGAGAGAAACTGGATCGCCATCTTGAAGCCCTGGGCGCCGATGGTTACCAGCCCGCCGCGCAGGGCGACACGACCGAACTGGGGGGGCGGATTGGCGTTCATGCAAGCGACCTCGTTTCGCCAAGCCGCATGGCGATTTCCACGAAATGTTGGTTCAGCAGATCGGAGTTGAACTCGGCCTCGATCTTCTTGCGCGCCGCGAGAGCGATCTCTTCACACGGCTTCGGATTCTCGGCGATCCAGGCAAGCTTTCCGGTCAGCGCCGCAACGTCCCGCTCAGCCACGAGAAAACCCGTCTTGTGATCGTCGATCAGTTCAGGGATCCCGGAATGATATGTGCTGACCACCGTCAGGCCGGCGGCCATCGCTTCCATCAGCGAAACCGGAATGCCTTCCAGATCGCCATCGCGGGCGCCGACGCTGGGCAGCAGGAACACATGCGCATCGCGCAGACGCTGTTTGACTTCGCTGTGCGGCCGGGGCCCAAGAAAATTCACCCTGTCGGCAATGCCGAGCTCTGCGGCGATCCCCTTCAGCTCCTCGAGAAGTTCTCCGCCGCCGATCACCGAGTAGATCCAGTCTCGCCGCGGCAGGCCAGCAAGCGCGCGAAGCGCATATTCGATGCCCTTCTTTTCAGTCAGGCGGCAGACCGAGATGAAAGACAGCGTAGCCTGCTCCCATGAACGCCACCGATAGTCGATGTCACTCGGCCGCACCCCCATATGGTGAACCACAACCTGCTCCGGCGATGCACCGACCTCAATCAAGGCATCGCGGAAAAACGCATTCACCGGCAGTTGAAGAACGCCCTTTTCGAACACAATCTTGTAGCGCGCGAGCGTATTGTCATGCAGCGGTTCGCCGACATCACGGCCGTGAAATATCGTCACCAGGGGAGCGGAAATCCTCCCGCGCTTGATGGCGCGGGCCACGCGCATGCCGTTGTTGCCGAAATGGGCAACGATGACGTCGGCGCCCTGCAGTTTTCGCGCATGAGCAATGTCGATGGCGGTCGAGAGCTTGTCCCAGAACCTGCCGGACCACTTCCTGAGCAGCGGGCGATAGCGACCCAGGCCACCCCACCAGCATACGACCTTTCCTGGCAACGCCTGCCAGCGCGGATCATCGATGTTGCTGTCCCTGCCGAAGGACGTCTCGTTGCAGACGACGCCGACTTCCATGCCGCGCTCAAGGCATCCGGCTATCTGGTCGAGAACAAAGGTTTCGGACAATGAGGGAAACTTGTCGACTACAAAGCAGATCTTCATCGGCAGGATGCGCTCGTCCGGGGAGCCGGTGTCCCTTTGACAAAAGCCGGGCCGAAGACAGGGTGGCGGAAGCACAAGACATGCAGCATGGAACTCTACCGCTGTTGGCCCACCCGCAGGAACGTTAGTACAGGTCTTGCTGCACTGCAACATTTTTGGTGCAGTGTAGCAAGATTTCCCTCAGCTTGGCGTGCCTGCCGATCAAACGCAGAGGAGCAGTGTCAGCCGGCAGATGAAGGATCCGCCAAGCCCTCGGAAACGCCGACATGACCGGTGGGTGCATGCGCAGGGCTCGATGTGGCCAGTTGGGTAACGATCTGCGCAAAACGTTCATTCAGAACATCTGCGTTGAAGTCCTCCTCGACTTTGCGGCGTGCGGCAAGCGCGATACGCTCGCATTCGGTCGGGTGCTCCGCGGCCCAGGCAAGCTTGCCGGCAAGCGCTGAAATATCTCGCTCGGGCGCAAGCAACCCCGTCTCCCCATCCTTGATGAGCTCCGGGATTCCCGAATGATACGTGCTGACCGCAATCAATCCGGCGGCCATGGCCTCCATGAGCGCGACCGGAATGCCTTCCATATCCCCGTCGCTGGCAGTGATACTTGGCAGCAAAAAGAGATGCGCCATGCGAAGCCGTCTTTTCACCTCTGCGTGAGGGAGGCTGCCGAGGAATGTTACGCGACCAGCCAAGCCCAGCTCTACGGCCAGCTTCTCCAGATTCATCCGCAGAGGACCGTCGCCAACAATGTCGTAACGCCAGTCTAGCTGCGGCTGGGAGGCCTTGAGGGAGGCCAGGGCTCGCAAGGCGAACTCGACGCCTTTCTTTTCGACCAGGCGGCAAACCGTCGTCACGACCAGTTGGGTGCCTTCCCACGATTCCCAGCGATAGCCGATTTCGCGGGTGTCAATTCCCATATGGTGGACCGTCGTGCTCGCCTGGGACAGGCCGGCTTCCAGCAGCATCGTGCGGAAGTAATCGTTGACGGGCAGGTTCAGGGTCCCATGCTTGGTCAGCCCGGCATATTGTGTCGCGAGCACTGCCTGCCGCGCCGGGATCGCCACGTCCGCGCCGTGAAAGATGGTTATGATCGGTGGTTTGAGCACCTTCCATTTCTTCAGTGCGGCTGCTCTCTCGCCGTTCTGTCCGAAGTGGGCGACAATCACGTCGCAGCGGTTCAGGCGGCGTGCAAAGGCGATGTCGAGAACGGTCGAGGCCTTGTATCGCAGACGCGGCGGCAGACGCTGTACAAATTTGCTGATTACAGCGGCCCATCGCCACCAATGTCGGGTTCTGGCGAGCAGCGTCGCCATCGGCTCGCTTTGCCGGTCAATTCGGTGGTCACCTTGCATCTTTTCGCAGACCACTTCGACCTGAAAGCCCCGCGCCAGCAGCCCAGCCATCTGGTCCACGACGAAGGTTTCCGAAAGCAGAGGGAATTCGCCGACGACAAAGCCCACGCGCATGACCCGCCCATAAGGTTGGGGCTTGCTCGGACCAAGCGGTCCATATCGCACAAGCCCTAATGTAGACAGGCAGAATACACGTTGATTGCTGCAGTGCCACAAAATATTGCACTGCAGCAATTAAAAGTGATCCGGACGGGCGCACGACGCCTGGACCTGGCTAACGGGAACTTTGCGCGACCACGGTCGTGCAGCGTCTCAGCTGAAATGCAACACGACGCGTTTAGGCTGCGCGCTCCAAACCGACACGTCTTGCGCGGTCGAGAACGCCCATGAACGTTGCGAACTGGCTGTCGGGGTTCATTTGCCGCCGCTCCGAAAACTGACGTGCTGTCGCTGACAGCCGCTTGTACTCGGCCTCATCGCTCCACAGCCGCCTGATCGTTGCGACCCAGTCGGCGAGCGGGGCGTCGTAGTCCAGTACCACGCCGCCGGCGCCGATCGCTTCCGGCAGACCGCCGCGCCGCGAGCCGACCACGGGAATGCCACTACAATGCGCTTCCGAGGCCACCCGGCCCCAGGCTTCTTCCCATTTGCTGGGCGCAAGCAGGATTTTCGTGCGGCCGTAGACCGTCTTCATGTCGCTGGTGCGGCTTTCCAGCTTGACGTTCTGGAGGGGAGAGATTGTTGCTTCGATCCGGGCTCGATGATCGTCGTCGAGCTTCCAGCTTTCGACGAACAGGAACGGGATCTCGGGACAGGCGGCGGCAATGCGCACCGCAAGATCGAAGCCTTTTTCCTCATATGGATTGATGAGCGTGACAAATTCACCGGTCGTCGGTGTGCTGTAGAACGCGGGATTGATGGTCGGCGGAATAACCGTCGAATCGATATCGAATTTTGCCTTATAGGCGCGCGCGGTGAACTCGGAGTTGGCGATATAGACCGCCGAATGGAGCTCACGCAGATCGCCGGCCAATTCGTCGAATTCGACATTCCTCAGATAGACGGTCAGCGGCACGCCAAGCCTCTGCAGCTCTCTGCCGATCGGCACCGAATTGTGGCACTGCACGACCGCGACATCCGGCCTCAACTTTTTGACGGCGAAGTCGGCCGCTTCCCAGGGGAACCACGCCCGTACAACCGGATAGCCCGGGAAATTGTCGATGACCGCGCGCTGACGAAGGAGCTTCATCTTGGCGCGCGCCCTGAAGCCGAACATGCCGTCGCCGAACAGGGCTGCCAGAACGGATGCCTCGTGACCGTTTTCGCGCAATTGCTCGACCAGGTGGTGGGTGCTCGACTGGACGCCCCCGCTGAATTGCGGCGTGTAGCCGGTGCCGCCTGCAAACAGAACTTTCATGAACCTGGCTCCGCGTTGTGCCGCCCTGCCTTCACGCCGCCATCCTGCCGATCGAGAAATACTCGATGCCGTGACGGGCGATGACCTTGGGATCATAGAGGTTACGGCCATCGAAGATGACCGGCGTGGTCAGGGCATCCTTCACCGCGTCGAAGGACGGGGCGCGGAAACTCTTCCATTCGGTGGCGATCAGCAACGCGTCGGCGCCGCGCAGTGCCGCCTCCTTGGTGCCGCACAACAAAAGGTCGTCGCGCAGGCCGTAGATGGCCTGGCATTCCTGCATCGCCTCGGGGTCGTAGGCCTGCACATTGGCGCCGGCCTGCCACAGCGCCTCCATCAGGACGCGCGCCGGCGCCTCGCGCATGTCGTCGGTGTTGGGCTTGAAGGCGAGGCCCCAGAGCGCGAAGGTCTTGCCCTTGAGACTGCCCTTGAAATAACGGTGCACCTTGTCGAACAGCACCGACTTCTGGGCATTGTTGCGCTCCTCCACGGCGCGCAGCAGCTTGGCGTCGAACTTGACACCTTCGGCGGTCTTGATCAGCGCGCGGACATCCTTGGGAAAGCACGAACCGCCATAGCCGAGGCCGGGATAGATGAAGTGGTAGCCGATGCGCGGATCCGAGCCGATGCCCTTGCGTACCTCCTCGATGTCGGCGCCGAGCTGCTCGGCCAGATTGGCCATTTCGTTCATGAAGGAGATCTTGGTCGCCAGCATGCAGTTGGCGGCGTACTTCGTGAATTCGGCGCTGCGCACGTCCATCACGATCATCTTCTCGTGGTTGCGGTTGAACGGCGCGTAGAGCTCCCGCATCACCGCCTCGGTGCCCTCGCTGTTGGTGCCGACAATGATGCGGTCAGGCTTCATGCAGTCGGCGACGGCGGAACCCTCCTTGAGGAACTCAGGATTGGAAGCGACGTCGAAAGCCAGGTCCTGGCGCCCGCGCGCCTTCAGCGTCGCGGCGATTTTGGCCTTCACCTTTTCGCAGGTGCCGACCGGCACGGTCGACTTGCCGACGACGATCTTGGGACCGTCCATTTCGCGGCCGATGGTCTCGGCCACCGCCAGCACATATTTGAGGTCGGCCGAACCATCTTCGCCGGGTGGCGTGCCGACCGCAATCATCTGGATCTCGCCATGCTTGACGCCGGCGGCGGCATCGGTGGTGAACTTGATGCGGCCGGCGGCGTGGTTCTCCTTGACCAGGGCCTCCAGTCCCGGTTCGAAAATCGGCACCAGGCCCTGGTTGAGCCGCTCGACCTTCTTTTCATCGACATCGACGCACACCACCTGGTGCCCGACCTCCGCCAGCACCGCGGCCTGCACGAGACCGACATAGCCAATTCCAAAGACCGTCAAATTCATTCGGGTTAATTCCTGTTCACGCCCTTTGGCCTTATATAGCCGGGCCGGTTCAGATCTACTTTATGCTGCTTACACTGCATGCCAGCGATTCCGGAAACTGGCACGGCTGGCCGAGCGCGGTGAAGGCGACGCGCTGCACCTGCATCGTCACCTGGCGGCCGGGGTCCGAAAAGGCGCCCATCCAGTTTTTCAGCGTGTCGCTGCCCCAGAGGCTGAAGAATATCTTCTGCGAGTGGGTCGGCAATTGCTCGGGATTGGTCACTTCCTGGACCAGCTTGCCGTTGACGTACCAGCGCAGCCGGTCCTTTTCCCAGATAAAGGCATAGTCGTTGAAGCCCTTGTCGGCGCCGCCTTCGACCTCGGCCAGCTTCTCGTTCTTGGGCTTGCCGGCGATGTAGCTGTTGACCTGCACCTTGGATGTATCCTTGGTCAGCACCTCGAAGTCGATCTCATACCAGGGCTGTTTGTCGGCAGGGCCGATATAGGTGAAGAAAGCGGCGTTGAGACCGGATCCGGTGTCGGTCTTCATCCGTGCTTCATAGGTCCCATAGCCGAAGCGCTGCTTGGTCTGGATCTCGGCGCAGGCGAACTCGCGGTCCTTCAGTTTGCGCTTTTCGAAGCCGAGCGTCAGCATGTTGTCGGAAAATTTTACCAGGCTTTTCGACCAGGTGCAGTTCTGGTGATTGCCGTTCGACCAACCGTCGGAGACATACCAGCGCGAACGATCGAAACTCTTGAAATCGTCGACGAAGGACGGTGCGCTTTGCATCTCCGGGGAGGCGTCCTGGGCGCGGGAGGGGTGGGCGGCGCCGAGCAGAGCTGCGGCTGCCGCCAACAGAAGCGCACCAACGGATAGAAGACGCGTTGGGTTTACAAGACGCATTGGCCGATTTGGCCGCGTCGAAATCATGGCATCGATTGCCGCCATGGGCGTCGTCTTCGGATCTGCGTTCATATCAATTCACCTTTGTGCTGTTCCGCCCCAACCCAAAGTCACCGATTGGCCCACATTGCTAACGGGCCGATCCCGATCCTCCGTCCCCGAACTTTCTCTTCTGTGTCTCGTGTGACCGTGTTCAGCCGAAGCGACCTGCGGGTTTGACATATTCCCCGTGCGAATCAGAACTCTGGCCATCCTCGCCGACGATCGCGTCGAGTGAATGACGCAGTTCCTTCATCCGGCTCGTCTGGCGCACCAGCTCGGCGATGCGCTGTTCGCAGTTCAGGATGGACTTCGTCAGCTCGCCGACTTCCGACAGCTTGCGTGCCGACGCCGAGCCGTTCTCCATCGACTCGACCAGGAAGGCCGCGTTGGTGGACTTCGACCGGTAGCGGGCCTCCAACCCGGTCTTCTCGGCCGCAATCTCGGCCGTGATCTGATCCAACAGCTTTGCCAGACGGTCGAAACGCGCCAGATCGGTCTGCTTGTCGCGCGCTGGGTCCCTGGACCTGAAGCCGAAAATTGAAGCCATCCGGTTGGCCTTCCAAAATTGCTGCACCGCAACATACAGTGCCATCGTCGGGGCGTGTAGGCAACCTCCGAGTTTCAGAAAGGCAATTTTTTCAGCCTTGCGGCCGCCGTCCCGGACTTGGCGGAGCCTACTTTTGCGCCGCCGTGCTGGTAGCGGCCATGAGGAAGCGCAAGGGCGGCACCGGCTGCTGCCGCGGGGACAGACCGGCGTGGCGAAACAACGCATCGAGCTTGTCGGCGGCCACGCCGACAACGATGGGAATGAAGTTCGACTGGCTGGCCAGCGCATAGGCGGCGGCAGACGCCATGCCGCGCTCGGCCTTCACATCGAGGAAATTGCGCAGCCGGTATTTGTCACGCACATGCCGCTCGTGCTTGCGCAGCAGGGCCTTGGAGCCTTCCGGCAGGCTGTCGATCTCGAGCAGTGCCAGATCCGCATCGGCGAGGCGCTTCAGATCCTGTGTCTTGTGGCGCCCGCTCAACGAATCGGCGCGCACGATCGCGCCATAGCCGCAGGAACGGATGACCTTGAAGCGTGCGCCAAGGGCAAAGGCGCGAGCGTAGAGTTCGTAATCTTCGCCGAGACGCAGGTTCTCGTCGTAACGCAGCCCATGCCTGTCGAGGAAAGCTCTTGATATCACCGGCTTGAGAAAGCCGAGTTCGCCGCGCTGGACACGCCGTCTGGAGATGTTGCCCTCGATGAATCGCTCGAAGTCGAGGAATTCCGGGTCCGCCGAAAAGGACGGGGCGACGATCTTCGAGACATCGGTCGCCGTATCGTCACGGATCAGCATGATGTTGTCGGCGGCGAAATCCCAGTCGGCGCTGGCAAACAGCTGGCGAAACCGTCCCTGAAGGAAGAAATCGTCGGCGTCGAGAATGCTGATGAAAGGTGATTTCGACCCGGCAATGGCGGTATTGCGGGCGAAGGACGGGCCGCGATTGGCGTCGAGCCGGATGACCGAAAGCCGGCCGCTGCCATCGTCGGCAGCGCTGGCCACTTTTGCGGTGTCGTCGGTGGAGGCGTCGTCGACGACGACGACTTCCGCCACCTCCGGCTCGCGCAGCGCCGAGGCGATGGCTGCGGGAATGGTCCGGGCCGCGTTGCGCGCCGCGATGATCACGCAGACCCGGGATTCTGTCATGGACATAGGATGGCCTTTCGATTGCGTAAAGTGTCGCGAGGCCCCTCGCCCTCCCGGCGCGCGGCGCCGGACCCCGATCCATCCTCCCATGATCCATCCCCAGCGGATCGGGACGGAACGTTTTCTGCCTGCTGCATGACGACCCTCATCGTCACCGGCTTTCCCGCTCGAAAATCCGCCGGCTGAGGTCGGCTGACGCGGCCCAGCCGGCCTCGGTCAGGTAGCGGACAGGTTCGCGGCCGCACAATTCCCACAAAACGGTGCGCCGTTGCGGCCATCTGAGCGACGACAGCCACGGCGCGATGACCATGTGGAACAGGTCTTCATTGCCGATGCGTGACAGGATCCTGGTGGCCCGATCCGACAGCAGCGTGCCGGCGCCACCAAGCAGCACATCGGCGGCGCGCAGGCCCAGCAGCAGGGTGTCGGCCAGCCCCTGCTCGGCCGCGTAGTCGAGCACAGTCTGCTGCTCGGCCTCGCTCAGCCGACTGGCAGCGGCCCGGATATCGCAGACATAGCCCGCGCATGGCTCGCGGTTGAACAGCGCCTTTGCGACACTGATGCAGGACAGAAGCAAAGTGTCGGAGGCCGAGATGAACGGCACGCTGGAGCCGGCGATCGCAAGCGCGCGCTTGCGGCGCAGGAACCCTTCCGTATCGCGCGGGCTGGGCGATCCCGGCTGCTGGAGCCGGTAATGGAGATCGACGGTGGACAATTTCTGACCCTGGCTGCGAACCATGTGCTGCTCGCCCAGAAAGCGCACCCACCAGACGGAGCGGGACTTGCCGGCGACCTCGTAGCCGATCGAGCGCAGCGCATCACGAGCTCTAAAGAAGCCGGCCGGCGACACCAATATGTCGACATCTCCGGACGGCTTCATGAAATGGTCGCCATAGAGCAGTTGCTGCTGGAGGGGGCCCTTCAGGAAGACGAAATCGATGCTGCTGCCGCGCAGCGCCTTGTCGATGGCCATCGAATCCATGATGCCGGACGAGTTCATCGCAATCGTGCGCCGGCGATAAGTGTCGAGCCACTCGAGCAATCCCGGCGGCGTCTCGCCCGCCGGTGGGCGCGACAGCGCCTGCAGCATGAAGGTGGCGACCTTGTTTAGCCTGGCGATATCGCAAACATCGGCAACGGAGATGGCCGGTGCAGGCGCGGCGCTGGGGCTCGCCCTGGAGGCGAAGAACAGCCGCAGACAAGCCTGCACATAGGCCACTTCGTCGGCGCAGCCAGCGGCGCGCAACCTTTCGAAGGTCCCTTCCTGCAATGCCATATGCTGCAGCATCTCCGCAAAAAATTCGCCAGGCGCGTTATATTGCAACTGCGAAGCAAAGCATCGCCAAATTCATGCGCCGCGTCCAGTTTTTCCTTTGGAGACAATTTTCCTGCAACCTGGACGTCTGGCGACACAGTCGTACAACGTGATGCAAGGCGTCGCCTGATCGGAGCCTCTGCCGACACGTCAGCAACAATCTTGTGGGAACGCGCCGGCGCCCCAAATGACGAGCATCGACTAGAAAATTTAATGTAATAAAATCAGTTGCTTAGTTAAGCACCACGGACACTGCGCTGAAATCGCCTAGGCTGTGAAAATGCAAGCGGTTTTGATCACCATTGAAGGCAACCGCAACCGGGAATTGATTAACGGCGGGTAAATCAGGCTTGACTCATAAATGCTGCCATGCAGCTATTGCGGTGCAGCAATAGCTCGCTGCCGGCAATCGACAGGCCGCTTCCAGTCCACAAGTGGAGAGTAAATTGGAACAGAATGTTGAAAAGCATGAGTACGAAACCCCTAGCCTGACGGTCCACGGCTCGATCGAGACCATCACGCAAGGCGGTAGCGGTACTACGGCACTCGACGCCTCGTTTCCGGCACATACGCCGGTCGGCGAACTCACCTTCTCCTGAGTCTTCTCTCGTTGGGGTGACAAAGTCCGGACTCTGCAAACAGAGCGCACTAAGGAGAGTCGGGGGTCAAACCCCGGCTCTCGCGTCTTTGTCCGGAATTGCCGAAGCGTTGGTGTTGTGAGCGAGGTTTAGGAATGGACTGGAACCCCACGGACCACGATCGGATGAGCGCGAGCAAGGATGCCGTGGCCTGCGAATTCGGCAACGGCCTGGCGCTGCTCGATATGAGGTCCAACATCTATTACAGCCTGAACAGCGTCGGCGCCTATATCTGGGAGCTGATCCAGGAGCCGCGGCCGATTTCCGAAATCCGCAGCGCCGTGCTGGATCGCTACAATGTCGATCCGGAACGCTGCAAGGCCGATGTCGATGGATTGTTGAAGGGCTTGGCGGACGCCGGGCTTGCGAGGCTCCATGATGAGGAACTTGTCTAGAGCTTTCTCACTGAGCGGGCCGGAGATGCTCTTTCTCGCCCACTGCCTTGCGGTGGTCGTGGCGGTGCGGCTGGGGCTGACGCTGCTTTCCTACAACAAAGTGCGCCGCGTGGTGACCCGGCTCGACGCGCGCGAACCAGCCGACATCGGCGATCTCAGGCGTGTCGCCTGGGGCGTGGCTGCGGCTGCCCGCCTGGTGCCTGGCGCAAGCTGTCTGACCCAAGCGCTTTCCGGCCAGTATTTGCTTGCCCGCCAGGGCAACGCCTCAAAAATCCGCATCGGCATCGAGCGCGACACCGGCACCGAGTTGAAGGCGCATGCCTGGCTGGTCAGCGGTGACCACATCGTGCTCGGCGGCTCGCTTGGCAGGTTTAACCATCTCGTCGACCACGGCCAGTGAGCGATGAGCGGCGTCGCCGGAATTCTGCTGAGGCAGGAAGGCAGGCAGGCCGCCGCGGCCGACATCCAGCGCATGCTTGCCCGCATGCAGCATCGCGCGCCTGACGGCAGTTCGTGGTGGATCGACGAGGGCGTCGTTCTTGGCCACGCCTGGCTCAACACCACCGATGAAGCCGGCCCCGGCCCGCTGACCATGGCCGGCGGCAAGCTCGCAATCACCGCGGACTGCCGGCTGGACAATCGCGACGAATTGCTGGCCAGGCTCGGCATCCGGGACAATTCGGTTGCCGACGCCGTGCTTGTGATGCGCGCCTATCTGCGCTGGGGCGAAGCCTGTCCCGAATATCTCCAGGGCGACTTCGCCTTTGCCATCTGGGACGCCGAGCGCCAGAAGCTGTTTTGCGTGCGCGATCATTTCGGCGTCAAACCCTTCTACTACCATTCGAGCGACCGGCGTTTCGTCTTTGCCTCGGAGATCGGGCCGATCCTCGATGTCGGCGGCGTCGACATGCGCATCAGCGAACACCAGATTTCCGGCTTCCTCGCCGGGCTGCCCGACGATCCGCAATCGACTGCCTATGCCGATATCTTCCGTCTGCCCGCGCGCCATAGCCTGACGGTGACCGGGAACCAGGTGGTGTTGCGCCGCTACTGGCAGATCGAACCCTCGCCAAGGCCGATGCGATCGGATACGGCCGAGGAATTCCGGCATTTGTTTTCGCAATCGGTCCGCAACCGCATGCGCGGCACGCGGGCGGTCGGGGCGATGCTGAGCGGAGGCCTCGATTCCTCCTCGATCGCCTGCGTGGCGGGCCTTCAGAATGCCGCGCAGCGCAAGCCGAGGCTGCCGACCTTCTCGCTGGTGTTCGAAAGGGGTTCGCCGATGGACGAGCGGCCTTTCATCGAGGCAGTGCTTGGACAGGAGAAGGTCGACGGCACTTTGATTTCCGTCGGCAACTACGCGCCCTTCGCGGAATTCGAACGCATTCTGGAAGAGCAGGAAGAAACGTTCCTGGCCCCCGGCCTGTCGCTGACCCGCGACATCTACAGGACGGCCGGCGCCAAGGGCATGAAGGTGCTGCTGGACGGCCATGGTGGCGACGAGGTGGTTTCGCAAGGCCACGGCCATCTGCACGAACTCGCCGACGCCGGCAAATGGATGGAGCTGTGGCGCGAGCTGCGCAGCGCCTCCAACACCTATGGCGATGGCATGCTCGGCCTCTACTACCAGTTCCTTACCCTTTACGGGCCGGCCTGGCGCATCGCGAGAATCAAGCGGTTCGCGAACCGCGTGCTTGGCAAATTGCGGCGCCATCCCACTGGGCGGCCGGCGACGAGCTGGCGCGCCCTGATCAATCCGGACCTGGCGATGCGTACCGACCTCGTCGAACGGTTCCGCAGGGCCGGCTATATGCCGCCCGCGGTCAGCGCCAGCGAGACCTTGACCCATCGCTGGCTGCTGTCGAACGGCATGGTGCCGCACGCCTTCGAGGTTCTCGACAAGGCCGCCGCCAATTTCGGCGTCGAGCCGCGCTACCCCTTCTGGGACAAGCCGCTGGTCGAGTTCTGCCTGGCGCTGCCCGGCGCGGAAAAGCTGAACCAGGGCTTTGGCCGCTCGGTGCTGCGCCGCGCCATGGAAGGTATCCTGCCGCCGGCGGTGCAGTGGCGGCGCGACAAGATCGATTTCACCTCGAACCTGGTCAAAGGCATGCTCGGCAATCACCGTGATCTCCTCGACAAGGTGCTGGTAGCGGATGCGGCGCTGATCGCGCCCTATGTCAATTTGCCCGAAGTGACAGCCGCCTATGGCCGCATCTCGCGGCAACCGGACGAAGCCACCCTGCCCGATGTCCAGTATGTCTGGCGTTCGATCGCGTTGTCGCTGTGGCTAAGGCAGGTGCAACAGCGCGGGAGCCAAGCATGACACTGGCCAACATGCCACTCACCGCCGATGCGATCCGCGATGCCGGCCATCCCAAGGCTCGCGCGCAACGCTTCTACAGGGCTTATGGCCTGACGATCGGTTCGCAGGTCGAATTGCCCGAGCTGGAGCCGAGCGCGCCGGCGGCGGTCGATGTGGTGATTGCAGTCGGCCCGATCGACTTGCCAAAACCCTCGCCCGAGACCGGAACTGCTTTCCGCTTCGAGGCGCGGCAGCAATATCTGGCATGGCAGACGGTCGGCGCCTTCCTGATTACCGATGCCTGCCGCATCGAGGTGGAGCCGGCGCCTGATGTCGACGACGCGCTGCTGGCGTTTCCGCTGCTCGGTCCGGTCATGGCACTGCTCCTGCACCAGCGCGGCCTGCTCATCCTGCACGCCAGCGCCATTGCGGTCGGCGGCAAGAGCGCGGTCTTCATGGGCGACAAGGGCGCCGGCAAATCGACGACGGCGAGCGCGATGATCCGTGCCGGGCATCGATTGCTGACCGACGATGTCGTGGCGCTCGATCTCAGGGACCGGCCGATGATCGTTCCGGGTTTTCCGCAGTTGAAGCTCGCCGCCGATGCCGCCGCCGCGTTTCCCATCCGCCAGGCAGAGATACGCCCGCAGGTGCATGCGGCGATCGACAAGATGCAGCACCGCCTGCACGCCGGATTTGCGGCAGACGCGGTGCCGGCGACCCGGATCTATATCCTCGAGCGCAGCGACAAGGCAGCGATCACGCCGCTGCCAGGCATCGGCGCCCTGCCGGCAATCATCAAGTTTTCCTATGTGACGCGTTTCGGCCGTCCAGCCCTGGTCGGCGATTTTGCCACGACACATCTTCGCCAATGCGCCGCCCTGGCCAGCCAGATCGGCGTCTGTCGCCTCGAAGTGCCCACCGGGCTCGACCGTATCGGCGAAGCCGTCGCCCTGATCGAAAACGATCTGGCGGCCGACAAAGGGCCGCGGTGACTGACATGTCCGCATCGCAGATCCTGCGCTTTTCGTTTTACCGCGATGTCGCCGGCTTCGGCGCCGCCATGGCCCGGATCGGCGGGCGCAGGACCTTCACGGCATTGCTGTTCCTGATCCTGGGAAGCCTGACCGAAGGCATCTCGATCCTGCTTCTGGTGCCGCTGCTGCATCTGGTCGGGCGACCCGAGCAGAATTTCGCGGTCAGGTTGCCTGACCGCGACTGGGTGCGCTGGCTGGCTCCGGACGGAACGCTGCAATTGACCACGGTGCTTTGCCTGCTGGTCGGGCTTGTCGCGCTGCAGGCAGCGTTCAACCGCTATAAATCCGTCTACATGGCGCGGCTGCTGCTCGACTTCATCAATCGCCTGCGCATGAACCTGTTCGAGAGCATCGGCAAGGCGCGGTGGGGGATATTCGCGCGCATGCGCAGCTCCGATCTCGACCATGCGCTGACCGGCGATATCGACCGCGTGCAGTCGGCGGCGTTCTCGCTGCTGATGCTGGTGCAGATCGCCGTGCTTCTGGCGGGTTATCTCGTTGTGTCGCTGTTCATTTCGACAGTGATGACGGCGTTTGCCATTGTCGTCGGCATCGTCACCTTCCTGGCACTGCAGCCGTTTCGGGCACGAGCCAGCGCCTTCGGCCGGGTTTTGACCAGCAATCGCCAGGAGCAGTACCGAACGGTCTCGGAGTTCCTCGGCGGCATCAAGGTGGCCAAGAGCCTGAATGTCGAGGCGACCTATTACGCGCAGCTTCGGGCGACGCTGGAGAAGATGAAGGCCGACAACATCAACTATGTGCGCAACAGCACCATCGGCACCGCGCTGTTCCAGGTCGCCAGCGTCATTGGTCTGAGCCTGTTCATCTATGTCGCCCTGGTCCGCTTCAACCTCTCACTGGCCGAGATCGTAGTCTTGCTTCTGGTGTTCATGCGCATCGCGCCGCGTTTCATGGACATGCAGATGCAGGCGCAGCAGGTGCTGATCAATCTGCCGGCCTATGCCTCGATGCGCGACATGCAGGCGCGTTTCGATGCCGAACGCGAGCCGGCAAACCTCGAATCGGATGCCAAGCTGTCGCTCGATGTCGGGCTCAACATCCGCAATGTCTCCTTTGTCTATGAGGCCGGCGGCAAGCCGGTGGTGAGCGATGTGACCTTTGGCCTTCCCGCCGGCAAGGTAACGGCGCTGATCGGTCCGTCAGGATCGGGCAAGAGCACGCTTGCCGACATGCTGCTTGGCCTGCTCGAACCGAGCGAGGGCAAGATCCTGGCCGATGGCGTCGAGATCGGCGCGGCCAATCGCCGGCGCTGGCGCGACCAGGTGGCGTATGTGCCGCAAGACGTGTTCCTGCTGCACGATACGATCGCCGCCAATCTGCGCCTTGCCGCGCCGCAAGCCAGTGACGCGGAGCTGTGGACTGCACTGCGCGCTGCGCATGGCGCCGACTTCGTCGAGCGGCTGGAGTTGCGGCTCGACACGGTGGTCGGCGACCGCGGCGTCCGGCTCTCGGGCGGCGAACGCCAGCGCATCGCGCTGGCGCGCGCGCTGCTGCGCAAACCTTCGCTGCTCATTCTCGACGAGGCGACCAGCGCGCTCGACTGGCAGAACCAATCCCTGATCGCCAAGTCGATCGACGGCTTGCGCGGATCGATGACGATCCTGACCATTGCGCACAGGCCATCGATGATCGCCTTCGCCGACTGGGTGGTTGCAGTCGAAAACGGACGAATCGTCGAAGTGGGGCAATATCAGAGGTTGAAAGCGAAGGCCGGCAGCCGCCTGTCGAAAATGCTTTCAGGCGAGCAATCGGAACCCGAGCCGGCCGAAGCAGGCTGAGTCCGGCTGCAAGATGATCCGAGGCCGACCTTGCGGCTTCAGACTGCTCAATGCACGCTGCGCCTCGCCGAGAGCTTCTCGCCTTCAACCGCCTTGTCGGCGCCGAGGCTTCTTTCGGCGTCGCGAGCCCTGTCGGCCGATGTCGGCGCGCTCCTGGCGATCATCACATACACCAGCAGGAAATAACCGATTTGGATGAGGACAGCGCAGCCGATGACGCGAAGCACCGTTGTGGTGACCGTCGCGCCGTCGACATAGGACCACGCGACCACGATCGCGAGGGCGAAAACCATTCCAATGACGAATTTTGGTAATGACATGTTCGGCGGCCCGTCAACCGGCCCGAGCATGCAAAAGCGATGACTTACCCACCCGAGTATCTCCCCATTCGCCATGCGAGCTTATTTAGCTGCTCTTTTTCGGCCGGTTGCTTCCGGCCTTCCCAACCCATCCAGACTCTATCAGGAATAATTTGCGACTCTATTAAGGCGCGAAACTGACGGCAAGGGCAACCTGCAATAATTTTCGGCTTGGCGGCGGCTTGGACTCCGCCATGCTGCGATGCACACGCAGGGGTGGTGACCTAACTCGTCATGCGCTTTATACTACAGTAGAACCTACAATGTTGATTAGTATTTTACTTGATTAATTTAGCAAAGCCAGTGATTCGAAAATCAGTTAAAGCCGTTCCCTCTGCGGCAAAGGACGATTTGCCCAAAACCCGCCGAAAAAAGGCATTACATTTCCTACGGTTGCTAATTATTCGTCACAAACCCGCCATAAAGGGCAAAATTTGGGCAAGGAGCGTTTATTATTTAGTCAATTCCTGACGTGACTATTTCAGCCATATGGGAAATTGTGTGTTGCGCTGCAGCATTTTTTTGGTATCGTGGCATAAACCATCCGTTCAACGTATGGAGCTTTTGCATGAGGGACGTTGCCAAGTCGGCCAATGCGGCATTTTCGCATGTCGGCGTAGATTTTCCGCCACCCATCGGCGGGCTGCTGAAGCGCAGTTTCGATATTTTCGGTTCACTTGTCGGCCTGGTGGCGCTTAGCCCGCTGTTCCTGATGGTGGCCCTTCTGGTCAAGCTTTCCGACGGCGGCTCGATCTTCTACGGCCACAAGCGCATCGGACGCGGTGGGCGGATTTTCCCCTGCCTCAAGTTCCGCACCATGGTCGAAGACGGCGAACGTGTGCTGGCCGCCTATCTCGCGGCCAATCCGGAAGCCAACGCCGAATGGATCGCGACCCGCAAGCTGAAGAACGATCCGCGCGTCACCCGCGTCGGCGCCGTTCTGCGCAAGCTCAGCCTCGACGAGCTGCCGCAGATCATCAACATCCTGCAGGGCGACATGAGCCTTGTCGGGCCTCGCCCGGTGGTGCGCGACGAGCTTGAGATCTACGGCAGCGCCGCGGTCTATTATTTGAAGTCGCGGCCGGGCCTGACCGGGCTCTGGCAGGTCAGCGGACGCAACGATGTCTCCTATGACAGTCGCGTCGCGTTCGACCGTCACTATGTCGAGAACTGGTCGCTGTTCGAAGACGTTCGCATCATCCTCAAGACCGTGCCCGCGGTGTGGATGTCGCGCGGTTCCTACTGACCGACCGCAACTGGTCAGCAATCGGGCCGGCACGGCCCGAAGCCAATCCGGTCCAAAGCTATTCGGCGATGGGCCGGTCTCGCATTGCAGCCATAGTGTTCTGCCAGGTTCCGAAGGAGGCACTCGGCAGCAGGCCTATCGGGCGGATGGGGCCAAAACGGATCGGAAACGTCAGTTGAAAACAGACATATCAGCGTATTTTCGCCTTGCCGGCCCGATGCGGCCGGCACGGCTCGTCGCCACGTGCCTCGCTCTGTCGCTCGCGGTTCCGGCCATGGCCGACGAGTACCGGCTCGGCTCGCAGGACAAGCTCAACATCCGCGTCGCCGAGTGGCAGACGGTGGAAGGCACGTTCCGTGACTGGTCGGCGGTAAACGGCGAATATTCGGTCGGTCCAGCCGGCAATTTGTCGGTGCCGTTCGTCGGCGAACTGCCGGCCGCCGGCAAGACCACTTCAGAAGTTGCGGCCGCGATCAGCGTCGCCCTGCAGCGCAAGCTTGCCTTGTCGGACAAGCCGGAAGCCTCGGTGGAAATGGTGCAGTTCCGGCCGTTCTACATCTCGGGCGAGATCCAGACGCCTGGCCAGTTTCCCTATGTGCCGGAGCTGACCGTGCTCAAGGCGATCAGCATCGCCGGCGGCATCCGGCGCAACGCCGATTTGAGCACCCAGCTCGGCAAGGACCTGATCACCGCCAAGGGCAATTTCGACATTTATGACGACCAGCGCGTGCGGTTGATCGTCAAGCGTGCCCGCCTCGATGCCGATCTCGCCGGCAAGGAGAGTTTCGAGGCGCCTAAGGAAGTCGAGGGCGACCCGCGCCTGGCGACAATCGTCTCCGACGAAATGCAGATCCTGATCTCCGACCAGAAAGCGTTGAAGCTGAAGCTGCAGGCGCTTGACGATCTGAAAGGGGTCCTGCAGTCCGAAATCGAGGCGCTGCAGAAAAAGATTGTCAACCAGCAAAAACAGGTCGACTTGGCGCAGCAGCAGGCGGACAGTATCGGTCCGCTGGCGCAAAAGGGCCTGGTCGCCAACGCACGCCTGCTTTCCTCGCAACAGTCGGTCACCGATCTGCAGGGCAAGATCCTGGACTATGAGACGGCGATCCTCACCGCCAAGCAGTCGGTCAGCAAGGCGACGCAGGATGCCATCGATGCCCAGAACACGTTGAACTCGAGACTTGCCGCCGACCGGCAGCAGGTCGAAGCAGACCTCAACGAAGCCGCACTCAGGGTCAACATGCAACAGGGCCTGATGGCCCAGGCATCGGACCCGGCCACGACCGCCGCCATCACAAACAACAATGAAGGGCCGGCGCTCATCTATTCGCTGGTGCGCGTGACCGACGGCAAGACCAGCGAGATCGACGCCAAGGAAGATACGCCGGTGCTGCCGGGCGACGTCATCAAGGTGAAGCTGGCGCCGACGGCCAGCCAGTAACCTGTTTGTTTGGAGCAATTCCGGACGGAAAACCGTTTCCCACTTTTCCCGGAATTGCTCTAGCGCTCGGGCTCGCTCGGCGAGGCCCGCGCGATGGAGGCGGGAGGAACCAGTTCGGCTCGTTCGCGCCAGGGTGCGGGCGGGAACTTCCGTTTTTCGACCGCTTGAAGGCATTCCATGCAGCCCGCCGCACCGCGCCACGTCTACCTCAATCTCGATGCCATCCGCGGCGTCGCGGCGATCAGCGTCATGCTCTACCACTTCTCGCCGTTCCTGGCCGCCGGCAAGGTGCTGCCGTCGAGCTATCTGGCGGTCGACCTGTTCTTCCTGCTCAGCGGCTTCGTCATCGCGCATGCCTATGACCGCAAGATCGAAAACGGCATGGGCTTCGGCACGTTCGTGGCGATCCGCCTGATACGCCTCTACCCGCTCTACCTCGCCGGCACGCTGCTCGGCTTCTTCTATCTTATGGTCAAGAACCGGCTGATTCCGGCGGAATACATGCCGATCTCCGAGATCGGCACCATGCTGACGACCGGCATGTTCTTCATCCCGCTGGTCAGCGATGCCTATCACACGATCTTTCCGCTCAACCCCGCGTCGTGGTCGCTGTTCTTCGAGCTGATCGTCAACATAGCCTATGTCGCCGTCTTCTTCCTGCTGACGAAACGCGTGCTGAGCACGCTCATTGCCGTCAGCCTGGTGTTGCTGGTGGTCGTCTCTATCATTGCCGGCACCCTCGACTTCGGCATGACCGGATCGACCATCATCAGCGGCCTGCCGCGCGTCTGTTTCTCGTTCTTCCTGGGCGTGCTGCTTTGCCGGTCCATGACACGCTATCAAAGCGGGCTCGGCTTTCTGCGGCGCGGCTGGTGGATAGAGGCCGCGATCGCACTGACGCTCGTTGTCTTTGCCATCGCGCCGGTCGGCGGCGCGCGCGTCGCCTACGATCTCGCCTGCGTCGTCTTTGTTTTCCCGGCGCTGGTGGTGGTCGGCACTATTGCGCCGACGGCGCCGCGCCTGTCAGGCCTCTATGGCTGGCTGGGGCGGATTTCCTACCCAATCTACATCATCCACACGCCGCTGCTGATGATCATCGCCGGGGCGGGCAAGGCCGCAGCGATCGACCCGTTCGCGCATCATCCCTGGTTCGGCATCGTCATGGCGGTTTCCGTCATCGTCATCGCCGACATCGCCACGCGCCTCTATGACGAGCCGTTGCGCCGCTTCCTGCAGCGGCTGATGCTGCGCAAGCGCGCCGTCGCCTGAGATAAGCAAGTCAGACGCGCGCCGGCATGCGGCCGTTGGCGGTGTTCTCGTCCGGCACCGGAACATAGGCCCGCCTTGCCCTGGCGAGCGGCACCGGGCGCAGCTTGAACAGGCCGTAATAGACGATGAACGAGGCCATGAAATAGGGGCCGAGGATCTCGACCTCGAAGAAGGAGCGGATCAGCATCATGCCGACCGCGCCGGCGAGCACCACTGAATCGGCGCTCCAGTCACCGAACACCACCTTCGAAACATGGCCCCAGAAGGAGCGCAGGATGATCAGCGCCAGCATCGTCACGCCGATGAAGCCGAGCTCGACCAGCGTCTCGATATAGGTGTTGTGGAAATGGAAGCCGGTGCGGGTGGAGATGTAGAACTCGGCCCAGAGCCGTTCCGGATCGGCAAAACCCTGGATCCAGTAGGCGGCATAGCCATAACCGAGCACCGGACGCTGCTGCGCGGCGGCCCAGCCCTGTTCCCAGAGATAGGTGCGGCCGGTCAGCGTCGAATCCTTGCCGAAGATGCCGAGCACGACATCGAGCAGGCCAAGGTTCAGCGCAGCCATCACACCGCCGACCAGCGCGGTAGCGCCGACGACGAACAGCACGCGGCGGTAGCGGCGTGACAGAACCTTGCTCATGGCAAGCAAGGCAACGACACCGATCACCGCCGGAAGCGAAGCGACCGACGTCGCCGAGTGGGCGATCGCCAGCATATAGACCGACAGCAGGATGATCGGCGCGGTCCAGACGAAGCTCATCCAGTTGCGCCGGTAGAAGGCCAGAAAAGCGAAGCAGAAGAAGATGCCAAGCGAGGCGAAGAAGCCGATCTGGTTCTTGGAGCCGAAGGCGCCGACGAAATTGGTGGTGCCGTCGATAGTGTCGAGCGCATAGGCGCCAACCTTCAGCGAATACAGCAGCACGATGAAGATGCCGATTAGCGAGCCCAGCACCAGCGTGCGCGTGCTGATGGTGCGCGCCGCGATGTAGGCGCACAGCATGTGGGAGAAATATTGCAGCCCCGCCCGCGCGCTGGTGCCGGCCGCTTGCGACCAGAACAGCGACAGGCAGACATAGGCCGCAAACAGCAGCGGCAGCCAGGCGCTGGAGAGATCGCGGGCGAAACGCCGGTAATCGACGAACAGCAGCGGCAGCCATACCAAATAGTAGGCGAGGATCAGGATCTGGCCGAAATTGGTGGAGTAGGCGAAGGCAAACACCGACACCGCAACGGCGAAGGCGGCATAGGCCTTGTTGTTGTCCGGATCGATCAGAATGGATTTCGGGATCTTCATATCCGTACCGGATTTCTCATGCTACCGCCTTTCGGCTGGGCTTAAGCGCCCATGGTCGGCTTTTCTGCGTCAGGTCCGCCCTTACATGCGAGATCGCCGGAACCTGCCCTTGCCGGACCCGATCAGCGGGCATCCATTGTGCAGTGCACAATATAACCTCTATCGCCTGTCACTCAATGGTAAATTTGCCGCGAGGGGTAAAGTTGCCGCGGGCAGGGCAAAACGACCATGCAACCGACAAATGGCGTTAATACGGCTCGCTCGTTTGAAAATTCAAGCGGTGACAGCTACCACAGCGCTCCGCCGGTGACCTGAATGTTTTCCATGGTGATGCCCTTGGCCAGATCCGAGCACAGGAACACGGCTAGTGCCGCGATTTCCTGCGGCTGCAGCATGCGCTGCTGGGGATTGCCCTTGGCGATCTCGGCCATCGCTTCCTCGGCGGTTCTGCCCTTGCCCTCACGCTCGACGACCTGCGCCACGTTGCGGCGCATCAGTTCGGTCTCGACCCAGGTCGGGCTGATCATGACGCAAGTGACACCGTGCGCGGCGCCTTCCAGCGCTACACAGCGGGTAAGGCCGAGCAGCCCGGCCTTCGAGGCGCAGTAGGCCGGGTTGTCCTTCCAGCCGACGGAAGCCGCCGTCGAGCCGATGTTGACGATACGGCCCCAGCCGCGCTCGATCATGCCGGGCAGCACAGCTCGGGTGACGCGGAACGCTCCGCTGAGATTGGTGTCGACGATCTTGTCCCACAGCGCGTCGGAATGGCCGCAGACCGGCTGTTCGGCGGTGGTGCCCGCGGCATTGACCAGTATGTCGGCCGGGCCGATGGCGGCCTGCACGTCGGCTGCAAACCGGTTGGTCACCTCGCTGTCGCGGACATCGAGATGGGCGGCACAAACCCTGGTGCCGTGTGCCGACAGGGCCAACCGCACGCCCTCGAGTTCATCGGCGCCGGGATAGTAGGCGGCGTCGGATCTGTCGGCGCCGGCGGGCGCGATGTAGGAGCCGACGGCGACATTGGCGCCGGCTTGCGCCAGGGCCGTAGCAATGGCGAAACCCATGCCGGAAAACCCGCCGGTGACGATGGCGCTGCGACCGGAAAGGTCTGTCATGGTGGGCAGTCTCCGATGCGACGTACGATGCGTTTATTCATAGTCCGTCGCCGGCTAGGAGCGCTACCTTGCCGGCAACGCGGCCGTAACATCGAGTTTCGCTAAAGCGGTTTGCCCAGCCACTCGCGGTAGAAGCCTTCGAGATCTGGCTCGAAATCATGGACGATCGGGTAGCCCGGCGCCGCCGCTTCCACTTCGTGCATGGTGCCGCATTGTGGACAGATGAATTCGCGAATTTCCATCCATTGCGGATCGGGAATATCGCTGTTGGGATAGATCTCGCGCAGCGCTTCCTCGGTGTTTCGCACGTTGATCGCGGCCTTGAGCTTCCAGTTCTTGCGGTAGTCGCCGAAGGAGTGGCCGCATTCGCAGCGGGTGATCCGTTCATCGCCGCTTTGGCAGATGAAGAGGTGATCCGAGACCGGCAGCAGGATCGGGTCCTTCCATGCGACACGGTCCTGATAGACGGCGAGCATCTTGAAGAAGCGGTCGTCGTCCTTGTAGGCGCTCATGATGCGCTTTGTCTGCGGCCAGGGCAGCTTGCCGGCTGAGAGATCGCCGAGGACTTCCTTGCTGTATGAGGTCATGGCTTTGCTCCCGGCATGAAGATCGATCTGGCGTCGACGGTCCAGAAATCACTGAAATCCCCGGTGAAGCGCGACGATAGCTTGATCGCGCTGGCATACATTTTCTTCACCTCGGGCGCGAAGTCGGCCTTCTCGACACGGCCGCGTTCGGCAGCGATCCAGTCCGAAACCGGGATCGCCTTGGCCAGACGCTCTCTGCGCATGGCGGCACGACGTTCGACGGTGGCGTCGATATCGGCAACCGGATAACCCTCGGCGTCGTCCTTCAGCACGATGCCGAAAATCTGGACCGCCGCCTGGCGGGTGAGAAAACCGTTCTCGACATCCCAGGCGGTCTTGACCGGATCGCGCTCCAGCACGTCGCCGTAACCGCCGCCACCATTGTAGGAATGGCTGAAGATGTCCCCCGACTTGTGCGGCGAGGTGATGTAGGGGCCTTCGACCACGGCATGGTCGCCGCCGATGTTCTTCTCGTAGTCGGAGACATGCGGATCGATACCTGGGGCATGCGCGAGCGGTTCGCCTTTTGCCGCCAGTTCGTGGATGTTGGAGTTGCGCACCGCGCGATGCTTCTGGCAGGTCGGCGCGGGATAACCGCCGCACATGCCGCCATTGTCGAATACCCGCGAGGAGTGTTCCGAGGTGTGCAGTCGCAGGTGCGAGGTCTTGTTGATCAGCCAGGTCGAGACGAAGGAACAGCCGCCGCGATATTTGCCGGCGCCCCCTGAATTGGGCACGATCGAGCGGCCGATATAGACCATCGGCATCGACTGTTCCCAGACCTCGATATTGCCCATGTCGGATTCCGGATTCCAGCCGACATAGGCGGTGTCGAGGCCATCGGCGATGGCCAGCGCGCCGGAGCCGGCGGCGGCGCATTCGAAATGCGCCATGCCGAACGACGTGCCGTACTGGCTTTCGCCGCCCATCTCGATCATCGGGCTGTTGACCTGGCCAACGAAGGCTTCCTCGACGAAGCCGCGCGCGACGAAGCCGCGCGACAAAAGGCGCTGGAACACGCCATAGGCCGGCAGCAGCAGCGCCCAGGATGTGGCGGTCGCCACCATCTCATTGTCGGGGTTGGTCCAGGTGCCGTGCGGCAGCTTCAGCTCGGTCGCCATCCAGGCGCCGTCATTGACCAGGCCCTCGAAATTCATGTGCTGGGTCAAGGTGACGAACATGCCGCCATCCATGCCGGCCGGCGTGCAGTTCATCGAATGGTAGCCCCAGGGCTGCGTGCCCTCGAAGTCCATGGTGATCTTGCCGTCGGTGGTGATCTCCATCTCGATCGGGATGTTGTAGAGCCAGTCGGGATCGCCAAGCAGCTGGAAGCCGGGCTTGCCCGCCGTGACATGGCCGTAGAACGTGTGGCCGCGATAGATGCCGGGCACGGTGAGCTGGCGGGTGCGGGCAAGCTGGGCGCGACGGCCCTCCTCGATAAACTCCTTCGACACCTTCATCCAGTAGTCGAGGCCGATCTCGGAGATCAGCTGCTTGACGCTTTCGCGCATGTCGATGCAGGAGGCAACCTTGGCCTTCTCGTCGAGCACCCAGTAGATCGGCATGCGCAGATTGCGCTCGCAGCGGATGACGTAGTCGCGGCGGATCTCGTCATTCTCGCCGATCTTTTCGGCGCAGACGAACAGGCCTTCGGTGAAGCGCTCCTGCGCCAGGCAGACGTCGCCGCCGGGCGTGATGCCGCCGGCCTCCAGCTCGTGGCAGACGGCACCTGCCCAGCCGACCAGCGTGCCTTCATGAAAGATCGGCACCACGTCCATGACGTCGGGCACCTGCACGGTGCCGATGAAGGCATCGTTGTTGGCGAAGATGTCGCCTTCGCGGATCTTCGGGTTTTCCTCGTAATCGTTCCTGATCATCCATTTGATAAAGCGGCTCATCGTGTGGACATGCACCATGATGCCGTTGGAGAGCGCAATGGCGTCACCCTCGGGCGTATAAATGGCGACGACCATTTCGCCGACCTCGCGCACACCGGGCGAGGCCGAGATGCGGCGCGCCATCTCGCGTGCCGATACGCAATAGGCGCGCAGCTTGGTGTGCAGCGTCTCGAATTTCAGCGGGTCCTGGTTGCGCAGCGTGAGCTCGGTGATGCCGTCATAGCAGCCGGTCTCTTCCATCAGCCGTTCTGAATCGAGCAATCGTTCGCGAAGGCGCAGGGCCGAGGCAGGTTTGTCCAACATGGCGGTGCCCTTTCAAGAATGGGTGTAATGCAGCAGCGTCCACTCATCGACGTGGACACGGTCCTGCGGATGAACTACGAGCGTGGTGGCGGGATGTTCGATGATGGCCGGACCGATCACCTCATGGCCGGGCTGCAGTAGGTCCATCTCGTAGAGATTGGCCTTGTGCCAGCGTCCCCCGATATAGGCCTCGCGCACGCCCTTGTGCGCTGCTGCCGGGGCCGACTTGCCGAGCGGGCGCTTCAAGAGCACCGGCTTGACCTTGTCGGCGGTGGCGATCAATCCGAGCTCGGTGATGGTGAAGCCGGCTTCGCCATAGCGCGAAACGCGATGGTTGACCTTGGCGTAGACCGCCTCGAACTCGTCGATGACCCTACGCATGTCGTCAGCCGAATTGACCTCGGCAAGCGGTGCCATGACCTCGACATCCTCGAGCTGGCCGGTGTAGCGCATCATCAGGAACGGCACGGTCTCGATCCTGTCTCTGATATGGCCGTCGCTGATCATCTCGTCGACCGCCGCCTTGGTGAGATCATTCCAGACGTCGGTGACCTTCTTGCCGAAAGCGAGCAGCTCGTCATCGCTTGCGCGGGCGCCGATGTCGTGCTGCGTCGAGACCGAATGCCGACGCATGAAATCGGCGGTGGTGCAGCCGAAGGCCGAGAAGGCGGCGGCAAACTGGAAGGTGATGATGTCCTTGAAGCCGATGCCCCTGGAGCAGCCGGCCAGATGCAGCGGACCCGAGCCGCCATAGGACAGCAGCGTGAATTCCGAGGGATGGATGCCCTGGCCGGAGATGACCCGGCGCAGCGCGTTGTTGGCATCGGCTTCCAGCATGTCGATCATGCCTTCGGCAGCCTCCTCGACACCGACGCCAAGGATGCTGGAGCATTTTTCCTCAAACGCTTTGCGCGCCTTCTCGACCTGCAAGACGACCTTGCCGCCGAGGAAATAATACGGGTTGAGGCGGCCTAGTATGGCGTCGCAATCGGCGATGGTGGGTTCAGTGCCGCCCTTGGCGAAGCAGATGGGGCCGGGGTCGGAACCGGCGCTTTCCGGCCCGAGCGAGACTTTCTTGGTCAGCGGGTCGACCTTGAGGATCATGCCGGCGCCGGCGCCGATCGTGTCGAGATGCAGCGTCGGCACGTTGAGCTTGAAACGGTCCATCAGCGGCTCGTTCTCGATCCGCGTCTGGCCGCGCGAAATGACGCCCATGTCGAAGGAGGTGCCGCCCATGTCCGAGCAGATCAGGGAGTCGTTGCCGATGAGCTTGCCGACATAGGCCGCGCCGAGAATACCGCCGATCGGGCCGGAAATCATGGTTTCGTGCAGGCGCGGATGGTTGATTGAGGTCAGGCCGCCAAAGGACAGCAGCGTCTGCACGCCGTATTTGAAGCCGTATTTTTTCGAAACGTCCTCGATACCCCTAAGCTGCTTGCGGCCGCGCGACGTCGCGTAGGCTTCGATCAGCACCGAGTTCAGCCGCGACTGTTCGCGGATGACCGGGCGGACCTCGTGGCTGGTGTAGATGAGGATGTCGGCGCCGGCTTTCAGCACCTCCTCGCGGCATATCTCGGCGATGCGCTTTTCGTGCACCGGATTGACGTGCGAGAAGATGGTCATGATGCAGATCGCCTCGACCTTGTCGGCAATCAGCTTCCTGGCCGCAATCGCGACTTCATGCTCGTAGAGCGGCAGCACGATGTCGCCGAACTGGTCGATGCGCTCGGTGACGCCATGGGTGCGACGGCGCGGCACCAGCGGATCGGGATGATGGTGGGTCACCGCATGCAGCCGGTCGGCATAGGAATAGTCGGCCCAGGCCTGCAGGCCGCGGCCCATCAGGATCATGTCTTCCAGACCCTTGGTGGTGATCAGGCCGAGTCGGCGGCCGGTGCGCGACAGCAGCGTGTTGAGCATGCCAGTGCCGGAATAGAGCACGACGTTGACGCCGGAAAAGAGCTGCTCCAGCGAGATGCCCCAGGCATCGGCCGCATCCTCGGCCGAGGCCAGGAAACCCTCGGCCTCGTTCTTCGGCGTGGTTGCCGACTTGCCGATCTTGAAGTGGCCGTCCTGGTCGACAAGGATCGTGTCGGTCATGGTGCCGCCGGCGTCGATGCCGATGACGATTGGATTGCCGACGATGGGGCTGGTGAGGTTGGGTTGGGTCACGGTCGCCTCAGGATTGCTCTAGGATGGCTCAAGCTAGATTCCTTGGGCGGCCTTGCGCCATATGCCAAAAGACACAATGACTGCCGGACCGGGATCGCCGAGAAAAGGGCATGCGCATGGGCAATATCTGGGGGCCGCTCGCCAGGGCGATTGCCGCCACCGGTACGGACAGGCATGTCGACTGCCTGATTGACCTGATCGGCGCCGATATCGAGCACGATCTCGTCACCGTGACCCGATATTCGGCGACGCAGACGCCGGAATTCATCAAGCACCGGCGCTTCTCCGACGAGATGGTCCGGCGCTATCTCGATAATTACTACGTCTTCGACCCGTTCTATGCCTCGTGGCGGCGTGAGCAGAGGCTGGGCATCCTGCCGCTGAAGCGGCTTGCCGATGACGAGGCCAAGCGCGGCCAGTACATAGCGGGCTTCCTGGCGCAGTCGGAAATCTGCGACGAGGTCGGCATCATGCTGGCCGATGGCGGCGACTGGTGCCTCGGCATCTTCCTCGACCGCTCGACCTCCACCTTCAAGGAGAGCGAGATCGCCCTGCTGGACGAGCGGCTGCCGGTGTTCGAGGCCTTGCATGCGCTCGACATCAAGGCGCGCGGCACCGAGTTCTCCCGCACATCGGCGCCGACCGGCCCCGGCGCCTCGCCCCGGCAGGAGCCGACCATCCCGGCGAGCCTGTGGCCGGAGCTGTCGCTGCGCGAGCGGGAATTGGTGCAGTTGATCCTGGCGGGACATCCGACCGCCAACATCGCGGAACGGCTCGGCATCGCCGTCGGCACGGTGAAGAACCACCGCCGCCGCATCTACGAGAAGCTCGACATCACCACCGAACGGGAGCTGTTTTTGCAGTTCTTCCAGCATCGGGCAGACGGTTAGTCCGCCATCGATATGGCCGTCAGTCGTGCAATTGCCTGGAAATCGGCGGGCCGACAGTAAAGCCGGAGAATGTTACCTCAAACCCTTCGCGCTGCGGCGAGCAGCACATCATGCCGACATCGACGGATTTGGAGATCGGGAAATAAGCCAGCCGCACCGGCTTCCACTTGCCGTCGATGGTATCAAGATACTGGACGCGGATCGCCTCGGCGTGACGGGTCAGCCGGATGCGGACGCCGTCGGGATCGTTGGGAATGCTGAGCAGCGACCAATCGGAGGTGTCGTTGGTGACGACGACAGAGAAATACGCCAGCCCGTCGGTATATTCGATGCCGGCCTTGATCCAGTGCGTTTCGCTCAGCCGCAGCATCAGCCCGGCCTGGTCATAGAGCACCTTGTAGTCGCCCTTGACGGTGACTTCGGCGCTGAAGTCGCCCTCGACCGACCGGTAGAGGAAATGGCCATTGTCACGCCAGAAACCGTAGAAGGTTTCGCGCCAGAAGTCGGTTTCCTTGCCGGTGCGCACATGCACCGTAGTGTCACCGACAACATGATGCGGCGGCGGGTTGAGCCAGGTCAGTTCCTCTTTCGCCGAAGTCACCTATACACCCGCCGATCAGCCGGCAAAGGTATAGGCTGTCTTCACCGTTGTGTAGAACTCCGCGGCGTAGCGGCCCTGCTCGCGTGGGCCGTAGCTCGAGCCCTTGCGGCCGCCGAATGGAACGTGAAAATCGACGCCCGCCGTCGGCAGATTGACCATCACCATGCCGGCTTCGGAGTTGCGCCGGAAATGCGTGGCATGCTTGAGGCTCGAGGTGCAGATGCCGGACGTCAGGCCGAAGGGCGTGTCGTTGGCAACCGCCAGCGCCTCGTCATAATCCTTGACACGGATGACATTGGCGACCGGCCCGAAGATTTCTTCGCGCGAAATGCGCATGGCGTTGGTGCTCTGGGTGAACAGTGCCGGCCTGAGGTAGAAGCCGGGCGTTTCGCGATCGAGCCGCTCGCCGCCGAAGGCGAGGTTGGCGCCTTCCTGGCTGCCGATGGCGATATAGTCCTCGTCCTGCTTCAGCTGGCTCGCATCGACGACGGGCCCGATCTGGGTCTTGGCATCAAGCGCATCGCCGATGACGAGTTTTTCCAGGCGCTCCTTGAGCACGGCAACGAAGCGGTCATGAATGCCTTCGGTCACCACCAGGCGCGACGAGGCCGTGCAGCGCTGGCCAGTCGAGAAATAGGCGCCGTTGATGGCGCACTCGACCGCCGTGGCGAGGTCGGCGTCGTCGAGCACGACCATCGGATTCTTGCCGCCCATTTCGAGCTGGAACTTGCGCATGTGCTCGACGCTTGCCGCGGCCACGCGTTTGCCGGTGCCGACCGAGCCGGTGAAGGTGATGGCGTTGAGGTCGGGGCTGTCGAGCATGGCCTGGCCGACCACCGAGCCCTTGCCCATGACCAAATTGAGCACGCCTTTCGGCAGGCCGGCGCGGTGCAGGATGTCGACAATGGTCCAGGCGCTCTCCGGCACCAATTCGGCCGGCTTGAAGACGATGGTGTTGCCGTGGGCCAACGCCGGCGCGATCTTCCAGGTGGGGATGGCGATCGGGAAATTCCACGGGGTGATGATGCCGACGACGCCAACGGCTTCGCGGGTGATCTCGACGCCGACGCCGGGCCGAACGCTGGGTACCAGTTCGCCCGACAGGCGCAGCGTCTCGCCGGCGAAGAAATCGAAGATCTGGGCGGCGCGGATGGTCTCGCCAATGCCTTCGGCCAGCGTCTTGCCCTCTTCGCGCGACAGCGCGCGGCCGATCTCTTCCTTGCGCGCCATGATCTCGTCCGACGCCTTTTTCAGCACGGCATGGCGAACCAGCGGCGCCGAACGCGACCAGGCCGGGAAAGCAGCCTTGGCCGCCGCGATGGCCTGCTTGGCCTGTTCGGCACCGGCCGAGGCATATTCGCCAACGACATCGCCGGTATCGGACGGGTTGATGTTGCGCGAGCCGGCTTCGCCCACCCACTCGCCATCGATCAGATTTTTACGAAACAGGGTCATGTCGCGGTTTCCTTGTATTGGTTCGCTGGGGGTGCCGTATGCCTGAATCATTTATCAGACAAATGACGACACTGTGAGGCCTGACGTCTAGCTGCGGACTGGATAGCCGATGGCGCGCTGCTGTGAAAGCCGCGACCTCAAAACGGACGATATGAAGCAGGCCGCTGTCAGCTCGGAAAAGTCCAGAACAGGCAAGCCAGCGTTGCCGCGGCGAAGATGACGAAGAACAGGCTTCTGAGCAGGATGTTACGGCGCAGCTCGTTCATGGTGAAATGACAGCCGACGATTGCCGCGGCAAACAGAAAGCGCCAGTTGAGCAGCGCCCATAACACACTGCTCTGGCCGAAGGCCCAGCGGGCGACGAGGCAGCCGACAATGGTCGCGAACAAGGCGATCACCGCCCAGAACAGCGCGTCCGCCGCATGGGTGAGCACGATGCCGGCGGCGCGGATCGGCAGGATCATCATCAGCATGGCGCTGAAGAAATAGACGGCGGCGAGCGGCAGGAACGAGCCAGCATCGGCGATGCCGTCCAGCCGCCGGACCCCGATCGCGCCATAGGGATAGCCGTGCCGGGCAACCGCCAGGCTGAGCGCCATGAGCAATGCGGTGAACACCGCGACCAGTGCGAATGTGGAGAGAGCCTTGCTCATGCCGTTCCTTGTTCTGATGCCCGATCCGGGCCGAATCACAAGGAGCGATTTTAGCGCACGGTCCTGAATTGCGCGTCAGCTTTGGTGAGCGCCGATCTTCACCGGTCGCTGTTTTCGAAGGCGCCCATGCCTTGCGCGATCAGATTAGTGGCCATGACCAGCGAGACGATGGCCGCCGAGTTGAAGATCACCACCCACCATTTGCCGCCGGTCAGGAAGCCGTAGCCGTCGGCAACGGCCAGCCCCCAATCGGCGGAAGGCGGCTGGATGCCGAGGCCGAGGAAGCTCAGCGTCGCGATCGAGAAGAAGGCGTACCCAAGCCTTGTGACCAGTTCGATGAGGATGGTTTCCCTGACATTGGGCAGGATCTCGAGGAACATGATGGAAAGAGCGCTCTCGCCGCCGAGACGGGCGGCGCTGACATAGTCGCGGTCGCGCTGTTCGCGCACGGCGGCGCGCACCGTTCGCGCCACCAGCGGCGCATAGGCGATGGCGATCACCAGGATGACGGTGAGGTTGGACGGCCCGAGCGCGACCAGCGTCATGGTGACGAGCACGATGAAGGGAAAAGCCATCAGCGTGTCGAGCAGCCTGGCGCCGATGGCGTCGATCAGCCCGTCGAAATAGCCGAGCACGAGGCCAAGCACGCTGCCGGCGGCAACGCCGAGCAGTGTTGCTGCCGGCGCGACCAGCAGGATGTCACGCGAGCCGACGACGATGCGCGACAGCACGTCACGACCGAGCTGGTCG
Source organism: Mesorhizobium sp. LSJC269B00 (assembly GCF_000502815.1). Lineage (NCBI taxonomy): Bacteria > Pseudomonadati > Pseudomonadota > Alphaproteobacteria > Hyphomicrobiales > Phyllobacteriaceae > Mesorhizobium > Mesorhizobium sp. LSJC269B00. The sequence goes on along the minus strand of NZ_AYVN01000015.1, from coordinate 50,669 downwards.
GTGCCGAACCAGTGCGCCGCGTCGGGCGGCGCCAGCATGACGAGGAAATCCTCGGCATAGGGATCGTAGGGCACAAACAGGCTGCCAAACACGGCACAGCCGACCCAGAACAGCAGGAGCAGCGAGCCGATGATGACCGAGGGCGGCAGCTGCGAAACAGTCTCGCGGATGCGACTTGCTGCCCGCCAGCCCAGCGTACGGCGCTCCGGCAATTCCATCAGTTCCATCATGGCGAGACACGGCGGCGCTGCCGCGGATCGAGCAAGGCATTCACGAGATCGCCTGCCGCGGCCGACAGCACGAAGATGGTCGCCATGACCAGCACGCCGGCTTCGAGCATCGGGAAGTCACGCGACTTGGCGGCGTTGAGCACCAGATTGCCGAGACCCTGTATGCCGAACAGCGCTTCGATGACCACCAGCCCGCCAAGCATGTAACCGGTCTGCGTCGCGAGCACGGCGATGGTCGGCGTCAGCGCATTGCGCAGCACGTGCCGGATGAGGATTTCGCGACGCTCGAGGCCTTTCAGGACGGCGGTGCGCGTATAGTCGGCGGCCAGCGCCTCGATCACGCCGGCCCGCGTCATGCGGGCGATGTAGCCGGCAAGGTTCAGCACCAGCGGCAGCGCCGGCAGGATCAGGTAATAGCCACTGACCCAGAGCCCGGCGCCATCGGGAGCAGCGCCCGTGATCGGGAACCAGTTCAGCCACAGGCCGAAGACGATGAGCAACAGCAGGCCGGAGACGAAGTCCGGGACAATGCCGAAGGACACGCCGGCGAGTACGATCAGGCGGTCGATAAAGCGGCCCTGGTTGAGACCGGCGACGATGCCGGCGCCGATGCCCAGCGGCAGCAGAAAGACGAGGATAATTCCGGCAAGGGCCGCCGAGCGCTTGAGGCTTTCCAGAACGAAGGGCGCCACCGGCAGACGCAGCGACAGGGAGGTGCCGAAGTCGCCTGACAGCACGCTGCTGAACCAGTGCCAGTATTGCACGAGCACCGGCTGGTCGGCGCCGAGCTGCCTGTTCAGCGCCGCGACGGCCTCGGCATCGGCGAACGGCCCGAGCATGAGGCGACCGACATCGCCGGGCAGAACCTGCCCGGCGAAGAACACCAGCATGCTGACCAGCCACAGCGTGAGCAGAAGCGAGGCTGCCCGCACCGACACAGTGCGGCCGGTCAGCATCGGATTTTAGTGCCCGGAGTGGCTGGACGTCTCGCAATCATGCCTGGGCGAACGTCACGCGGTCGAGCAGCAGATGCGAGATCGCCGTGAAGCGGACGCCCTCGACCTTCGACGAGACGATGCGGCTGTATTGCGAGAAGTAGCTGATGATCAGCGGCGTCTCGTCCAGCAGCAAGGTCTGGATCTTGCCCGCGGCAAGGCGTTGCGCCTGAAGGTCGCGGGCCTTGCCATATTCGAGCAGCAGCCCGTCATAGGCCGGGTTGTTGAAATGCGCCGCATTCCAGGCGCCCGAACTCTTCAGCGTCGCGTTGAGGAAGATGTCGGGCGTGCCGCGATGTCCGAAATCGGTAATGCCGAGATTGGAATCGAGCCATGGCGACGAGCCGAACTTCGCCGAGCCATAATAGGCGTCCTGCGGCAGCACGTTGAGCTTGATGTCGATGCCGGCCTTCTTGGCAAAATTCTGGATCAGCACGGCATAATCGGGAATGTCATAGGCGCGCTCGGTGGTCAGCGTCACCGGGAAGCCGTTCGGCACGCCGGCCTCGCCAAGCAGGCGCTTGGCCTCGGCGATGTCCTGCTTGCGCTGCGGCACCGACGGATCGGCCGAGGGGAAGATCGGCGCAAACGGCGTGTCGTTGCCGACAATGGCGCGGCCCTTGAGCAAGCCCTTGACCACCGCCTCGCGATCGATGGTGAGCGCCAGTGCGCGGCGGATGCGCTTGTCGGTGAACGGCGCCTGGTCGGTCCGCAGATGCACCTCGTCATGCGAGCTTGCCTGCACGCTGAGCAGCTTGAAGTTGGGATTGCCCTCGATCGCCAATTCCAGCCGGGTCGTGCTCGGGATGACGTCGAGCTGGCCGGCCTGCAGCGCCAGCACCTGCGCCTGCTCGTCGTCGAAGAACTTGATTTCGACGCGGTCGGGCAGCGCCTTGTCGCCCCAATAGTCAGGGTTGCGCACGAAGCTGGCGCCCTGCTTGGGGCGGAAGGATTCGAGCTTGAACGGGCCGGTGCCGTTGAAATTCTTCTCGAAATCGCCGGCATAGTCGGCCGGCAGGATGACGGCATTGTAGACGTCGGAGGAGACATAGAAGGGGAAGTTGCTGTTGGGCCCGTCGAGGTCGAAGGCGACTGTCTGGTCGTCGACGACCTTGGCGCCGCCCTTGGACAGGATGCCCTTATAGGCCGACAAAGCGGACGAACCGCTGGCCGGATCGACCAGCCGCTCGAAGCTCGCCACCACATCCTTGGCGGTGACGGTGCGGCCGTCGTGGAATTTCACGCCCGGCCGCAATTTGAAGGTCCAGCGGCTGGCGGTCTCGTCGGCCTCCCACGACAGAGCGAGCTTGGGCTGCAGACCGTCCTTGGGATCGTCGAGGATGAGATATTCGCCGACCTGGCTGATGACGCCGATGCTGGCCGGATCGGTGATAGAGACGGGATCGATCGCCTTGGTCGGCTGTCCGAGCCCAACGCGGACCGTGCCGCCGGCGCCGGCAGCGCGCGCCGTGCCGAAACCAACAAGTCCCTGCGAGGCGGCAAAGCCGGTGAGGCCGATCAAGGCTGCGTATTTTAGGAGATCGCGGCGCTTGAGGAAGCCGGCCTGGTGCTCATCGACGGCGACGTTCCAGATGTCGCCGGACAGATTGCGAAGCGTATCGATATCGTTGCGTTTGGTCATTTTGAAACCCCTGTCTGAAATGACTGTTGAATGGCTTAAGCGACTGGTTCGCCGTCGAGATGGATGCGGTCGACGGCTTGCGGGTAGAAGGCGATGAGGCCCCTGATCTTGGGCATTTCGGCAATGGGATCGCGGTAGCTCCAGGCGATATCGGGGCTTACCGAGCCGTCGGCGCGCAGGCCCGACCAGTAAGAGGCAATGCCCTTGTAGGGACAGCGCGTCGTGCTGTCCGAAGCGGTCAGCCGGTCGAGCCTGACATCGTCCGGGTGCAGGTAGAAACGCGTCGGCAGATGCGTTTCGAACAGAAGCACCGGGCGATGGCTGTCGGCGATCAGTTCGCCGTCGAACCAGATCTGGACGTGACTTGAACTCTGCAGCACATCGATGCGTGCGTATGGATCGCGGGCGTGGACGAAGACCTCTTCTTCCTCCTCGAACCATTGGTCGACCGCCTTCCAGGTGAAGGCGATACGCCCGGCCAGCGGCGACAGATTTTCATCCGGCGGCGCGACAAGCGACCAGGCGGCGTTGGGCGAAGCTTTTTCTCTCGTCTCCAGGTTCCAATAGGTGGTTTCGCCACCGACGGGATGGGGCTGGCTATGCTCGGACGGCTTCAAGAGCGAGCGGTCCACCGAGGAGGCCGGGAAGAAATAGATCGGCAGAAAATGGTTGGAGCGCAGCACCAGGACGTTGCGGCTGTCGGCGATGGTGCGGCCGGCGAATTTGACCCGAATGCGCTTGGGGCTGTGCAGAACATTGATGAGCTGCGGAGCCGTGGCTTCGCGGGGCTGAAGTTTTGGCGCTCCGGTCATATCAGTTGCCCCAAGTCAGGATACGGCGCGCACATTGTCGCGCTGTTCGGCGAAGCGGTTGGCCGGCCGAGCCAGGCCGAAACGATCACGCAGCGTCCCCGGCGCATATTCGGTGGGGAATACGCCGCGGCGCTGCAGTTCCGGCACGACCTGCTCGGCAAAATTCACCCAATCCTCCGGGAGCAGCGGGAACATCAGGTTGAAGCCGTCGGCGGCACCTGCCTCGAGCCAGTCCTGCAGCTGATCGGCGATCTGGTTGGGCGTGCCGACGACGGTCGGCACCGAACCGCTGTTGGCGAGCTTGCGAGCGATCTCGCGCAGAGTGAGGTTCTGCTTCGACCATTCCTTGACGCGGTTCAACGAAGTGCGGCCACCATTGAATGTGCTTTCGTCCGGCAGCGGCGGTAGCGGGCCGTCCGGCGGGAAGACTGAGAGATCGACACCGCTCCAGCTCGAGAGAAGGTCGATGCCGACCCGATCGGGAAGCAAGCTCTGCAGATACTCTTGCCGCTCGCGTCCCTCTGCTTCGGAAGCTGCGACGATCGGCAGGATGCCCGGCAGGATCTTGAAGCTCTCGGGCTTGCGGCCGTAACGGGCGAGGCGCTCGTTGATGTCCTGCCTATATTTGATGCCGTCTTCCTTGGTGCTGTAGATGGCAAAGTGCGCATCGGCGTGCGCGGTAGCGAAATTCTTGCCGTCTTCGGACGAGCCGGCCTGGACGATCAGCGGATGGCCCTGCGGCGGGCGCGAGACATTGAGCGGTCCGCGCACCTTGAAATGCGGGCCCTTGTGGTTGATCGCATGGACCTTGTCGGGATCGGCGAAATAGCCCGATGCCTTGTCGATCAGTAGCGCCTCGTCTTCCCAGCTGTCCCACAGCGCCTTGACGATATCGAGGAATTCGGTGGCGCGCTCATAGCGAAAGGCGTGCTCGATATTGCCGTCGCGGCCGAAATTGCGGGCCTCCTCGTCCATGGCCGACGTCACCACATTCCAAGACGCCCTGCCCTTGCTGATATGGTCGAGCGAGGCAAACATGCGGGCGACGTTGTAGGGCTCGCTGTAGGAGCTCGAGGCGGTTGTGATGAGGCCGATATGCCTGGTCACGCCGGCAAGCGCCGACAACAGCGTCAGCGGTTCCAGGCGGGCATTGGCGTAATGGGCTACGCCGCTCTGTACGGAATCCCAGATCGCGACATGGTCGGCGACGAAGATCGTATCGATCCTGGCGCGCTCGGCAGACTGGACGAGATCGCGGTAGAAGTCGAAGTCGAGCACTTCGCGGCCGGGCGCGCGCGGATGGCGCCATGACATACGATGATCGCCCTGCGGGTTGAAGAAAAACGCGCTGAGGATCATGTGGTCGCGTGCCATGTCGGCCTCCTTGCAGAACTGCTCCAAGGGACCGTCGCGACGCCTCGACCGGCTGCGACAATCTCTCCTGAGCGATGAAAGGTAGATTGCGCTCCAGCTTAATTCGAGTAATTTTATAGAGATTGTGCGGCGCGAAAGCGGAAGCGATTGCCCTCGAAGACCGCGCCGAAAGAAAGTGGTTTCAGCAAGACATGTCGTCATCGGTTCTGAACGTCGAGCAGCTCACCGTCGCCTATGATGGACGCCGGGGATCGCATCCGGCCGTCAACGGCGTGTCGCTCACCATCGGCGAAGGCGAAGCGCTCGGCCTTGTCGGCGAGTCCGGCTCGGGCAAAAGCTCGGTGGCACTCGCTATTCTGCGCTATCTGCCGAATAACGCCCGGATCGCCGCGTCGGCGCTCGAGTTCCAGGGCCGCGAGATCCGCAATCTCTCCGGCGAACAGCTGCGCCGGCTAAGGGGCGATCGCATCGCGGCCGTCTACCAGCATCCGGGTGCGGCGCTCAATCCGGCCATGACGATTGGCCGGCAGATCACCGAGACGATCATGCGGCATCGCCCGGTTCGGCAGGACGAAGCACGCACCCGCGCCGCCGAGCTGCTCGGCCGCGTCAGGGTGAGCAATCCGGAGCGGGTGCTCGATCTCTATCCGCACGAATTGTCGGGCGGCATGCAGCAGCGCGCCAACATCGCGATTGCCATTGCGCTCGACCCGTCGCTGCTGGTGCTGGATGAGCCGACGACGGCGCTTGACGCCAGCGTCCAGTCCGAGATCGTCGCCATCCTGCAGGACTTGCGCCGCGATCACCAAACCAGCGTTCTGCTGATCAGCCATGACATCAACATGGTCCGCCGGGCCTGCGATCGGGTGGCCGTGATGCAGTCGGGGACGGTGGTCGAAAGCGGCATCGCCAACGATGTCTTCGAGAACCCTGTTCACGCCTACACCAAGGCGCTGATCGCCTCGATCCCGGCGCTCAACTTCACCAAGCGCGACGGCAGGCTGGCCGAGATGCACACAACCGGCCCGTCGAAGCCTGTCCGCAGCGATCAACCGGAAGCCGCACGTCCGATCGCCGTCGCCTGCAAAGGCATCAGCCACGCCTTCGGCTCCCAGGCCGTCCTGCACGATATCGACCTGGAGATAGCCCAGGGCGAGACGTTCGGGCTGATCGGCGAATCCGGCTCCGGCAAGTCGACATTGGCAAGGATCGTGACTGGCCTCCAGACGCCGGACGCTGGGTCGGTCGAGCTGTTCGGCAGCACTGTCGCGCCGCGCGTCGAGAAAAGAAGCCTGAGCGAACGGCGCGACGTGCAGATGGTGTTCCAGTCACCCGACCGCACGCTCAATCCGCGCCAGCGGATCGGCAGGATCCTCGGCCGTCCGCTGCGGCGGCTCGCCGGCTTTAGCCGCAGCGAGGTGAAGCAGCGTGTCGGCGATCTCCTGGCCTCGGTTCGTCTTGCCGCTACGACCGTCGACCAGAAGCCGAGATCGCTGTCTGGTGGCCAGCGCCAACGGGCGGCGATTGCGCGCGCCTTTGCCGGCGTGCCGAAGCTCGTGGTGTTGGACGAGCCGACCTCTGCGCTCGACGTTTCCGTGCAGGCGACCGTGCTCAATTTGCTCAACGACCTGCAGCGCGACAAGGACACCACCTATCTGTTCATCAGCCACGACCTCAGGGTGGTGCGCTATATGGCCGACAGGATCGGCGTGCTCTATCGCGGCCGGCTGGTCGAGACGGGATCATCCGAGCAGATTTTCCGTGGCCCCAACCACCCCTACACGAAGCTGCTTCTGGCCGCGTCCTCGGATGAGACGGCGCCGAGGGCTCCGGCTCAGCTCCACGTCGCGGCACACGATGCCGAGACCTCCGGATGCTCCTTTGCCGCCCGCTGTCCTGTCGCGCTGCCCGATTGCCGAAAGGCGCAACCACCCGTCAGGCAGGCCGGCGACGGTCATCTGATCGCCTGCTGGAGAGACGCAAGCAGTCTCTGATTGCGAAGCGGGCAACTGACAAGCCTTCTTTCGAGGAGATGTCCCCCGGCCGATGCGGCCGGAGGACAGGCTTGGGAGGCGCCTGACGTCGGCTGGAAATTTCCGGCGATGGTTTTGACCAGCGTCGATTTGCCGGCGCCATTGTCGCCCATCAGGCCGAGAACCTCGCCCTCATTGATGTCGAGCGAGACATTGTCCAGCGCGCGGACGGCACCGAAATCCTTCACGATGTGTTCGAGACGCGCTAGAACCGGCATCGCATCCTCCCATGCCAATTTGTAAGTTTCTGATACAAATCATCGTTTGAAACTTGGGTCAATGCCTGGGAATGCTGAATATTTGTTGCAATGCGCCCAATCTTGGGTCTTTCAAACCGCCTAGAAATTCTATTAGTATGCCAATCAAACGAATTGTGGAGAACGACGTGCTGGTGTCGACCGATCTTCGGCCGAAAGAAACGAGGGCACTTGCGGCGCTGTTTCGCGCCGGCGCGTCGAGCCGAGCGGCGCTCGCACGCGATCTCGGCCTGACCCGGTCGACCACCGGCGCCCTGGTGCTGGGGCTGACGGAAGCCGGTCTGGCGCGCGAGCGGTCGGATGGAGCGGATGACGAGCAGGATAGCGAGGGTCGGGTCGGCCGTCCCGGTATCCTGGTCGAGATCGACGGCAATGGCGGCTTCTTCCTTGGCGCTTATATCGGCGTCAACTGGATCGCAGTCGTGACTGTCGACCTTGCCGGCGCGCGGCGTGCGAGCGCCTCTAGGGCATTTGCCGGCCCCGGTAGCACGCCCGAAGCCGCGGTCGACATCATCGGGGAACTCGTCGCCGAGATCCGCTCGCAATTGCCTGCGGGCACGCGCCCCTACGGGCTCAATGTCGCCGTGCCCGGCTTCCCCGCCGCCGACGGGATTTCATACCATGCCACCATCCTTGGCTGGCACGGGGTCAATCTGGCGGAGCTTTTGCGCACTGCCTTTGGCGCGGACTTTCCGATCCTCTTGGAAAACGATGCCAATGCCGTGGCGGTGGCCGAGACATACCGGTCGCGGCCAGGAAAGGACGACGAGGATGCTCTGGTCATCCTGATCGAGAACGGCGTTGGCGGCGGCATCATCAATGCCGGCAGGCTGCATCGCGGCCGGCTCGGCGGCGCCGGCGAAATCGGTCATCTTCGCATTGGCGACGAAGGTTTTGTCTTCGACGCGAAGCGCCCGGGGCGGCTGGAATCCTATGTCGGCAAGGATGCGTTGCTGGCTCGCTATTTGCACATAAGCGGACTGCGCGCCGGCCTGCATGAGTTTGTGGCGGCATTGGCCGACGGCGATCCGCCAGCCGTTGCCACGGCGCGCGACTGGGCGCTCTGGTTCGGTCGCGGGCTGGCGACACTTGCCTGCACCTTGCAACCGGAGCGCATCATCCTCTCCGGCTCGGTCAATGCGGTTTATCCCTTTGTCGCCGAGCAGGTGGAAGCTTTCCTCTCGGACTTCCTGGCCGAAGGTTATCCGGTTCCCACAGTCGAACTGTCGCGCGTCGGGGCCGACGGTCCGGCATTAGGCGCTGCCTGTCTGCTGCATCAGGCAGCTTTGTCGGGCGATCCGCAATTTCAACTTCGCGGCCTCGCCGCGCGCTAATCAGGAGAGATTCCATGCCTCGCAAAGACGAAAAGCGGCTGCGTGTCGGCGTGCTCGGCTGCGGTCCGATTGCGCAGGCAGCGCATTTCGAATCCTGCACCAAGGCGCGCAATGCCGACCTCTATGCCATTTGCGATGTCGCCGACGATCTGCGCGACAGGATGGCCGCGACCTACGCGCCCGAAAAATCCTATGCCGACTACGGCCAGATGCTGGCCGATCCCGATCTCGATGCCGTCATCATCGCGACATCGGACATTTTTCACGTCAAGGCCGCGGAACTGGCGCTCGATGCCGGCAAGCATGTGCTTTGCGAAAAGCCGCTGGGCGTTTCGGTCGAGGAGGTCGAAGGCTTGCGGGCCACGCTCGACAAGAGCCGCAAGGTGCTCCAGGTCGGCCATATGAAGCGCTTCGATCCCGGCATCCAGGCGGCAAAGGCTTTCGTCGACGACGAAATGGGCGAGCGGCTGGCGTTCAAGGGCTGGTACTGCGACAGTACCCACCGCTACCCGATGACCGACGCGGTGCAGCCGCTGATCATCACCAGCGCCAAGGCGCGCAAGCCTGCCGTCAATCCCAAGGCGGATCTGCGCCAGTATTATATGCTGGCGCATGGCAGCCATCTCCTCGATACGGCGCGCCATCTGCATGGGCCGATCGAAGCGGTGGAGGCGCGGCTCACCGAGCGCTATGGCGCCTATTGCTGGTTCATCACCACCATCTTCGCCGACGGCACGATCGGCCATCTCGACCTGACGGTCGCCGTGCGCATGGACTGGCACGAAGGGTTCCAGATCTACGGCCAGAACGGCAGCGTTCTCGCGAAGACGTATAACCCCTGGTACTACAAGAGCAGTGAGGTCGACATTTTCCGCGAGGCCGATGGCAGTTGGCACCGCACGCTTGGCGCGGATGGCCACTTCTATCGCCGCCAGCTCGAAGGCTTTGCCGATGTCGTGCTGAATGGCGCGCCGATGATCGGCGCCGGCATCGAGGACGGCATCGCATCGGTCAGGGGCATGGCGGCCATCGCCCGCTCGGCCGCTGCCGGCGGCCGCGCCGTCCGTCTCCCCGATGTCGACGGGGTGGTGTGATGCAGCTTGGGATTTTCGCCAAGACCTTCGCCACCACCGGTGCCTTGCCGGTGCTGCGCGCGGTCGCGGACGGCGGCTACACGGCGGCGCAGTTCAACATGGCGTGCCTTCGACTGCCGTCGATGCCGGACCGCATCGAACGCGACGCGGCCCGGTCCGTCGCTGAGGCGAGCGGTGAAACCGGCGTTTCGATCGCGGCGGTTTCGGGAACCTACAACATGATCCACCCGGATCGCACGGTTCGTGTGTCAGGTCTTGCCCGGCTCGAGGTGCTCGCCGCCTCATGCGCCGATATGGGCACGCGACTGATTACGCTGTGCACCGGCACAAGGGATGCGCAGGATCAGTGGCGCTGGCATCCCGACAATGCAAGCGACGCGGCATGGAGCGATCTGCGGACGGAGATGGAAGCGGCGATCGCGATTGCCGAGCGCTTCGACATCGAGCTTGGCATCGAACCGGAACTGGCCAATGTCCTCTCCAGCGCCCGGGCCGCACGCCGCCTGCTGGACGAAATGAACAGCAAGCGCCTGCGCATCGTGCTCGATCCGGCCAATCTGTTCGAAGTGGCAGACAGCGCGGAGCGTCATCGCCTCATCGACGAAGCCGTCGATCTGCTGGCCGCCGAGATCGGCATGGCCCATGCCAAGGACCGCAATGCCGATGGCAGTTTTGCCGCCGCCGGACAGGGCGTCGTCGATTTCCCGCATTTCATCGGCTGCCTAAGAGCCGCCGGGTTCGACGGCCCCCTGATCACGCATGGCCTGACAGAGGCCGAGGCGCCAGGTGTCGGCGCCTTTCTGCGCACCGTACTTGAAGAGAGCGAGCGCGCGTGAAAAAGACCTTCAGCCGCGATGGCGTCGACCTTGCCTACCGGGAGGTCGGCACGGGCCTTCCCGTCATCTTCCAGCATGGGCTGGGCGGCGATGAGGCGCAGGTGGCCGACGTGTTTCCCGATCTGCCGGTGACGCGGCGCGTGACGCTCGAATGCCGTGGCCAGGGCGGATCCGGCTACGGGCCTGTCGAGCAGCTTTCGATCGCGACGTTTGCCGAGGACGTCGATGCACTGGCCGACGATCTCGGCCTCGGCCCGGCCGTCGTCGGCGGCATCTCGATGGGCGCGGCGCTGGCGCTTCGCCTGGCGGTGCACAGGCCGGCGCGGGTGCGGGCGCTGGTGCTCGCCCGGCCTGCGTGGGTATCCCAGGCTGCACCGGCCAATATGAGGCCCTATGCCGTGGTCGGCGATCTCTTGATGCGGCATTCGCCCCAAGACGCCAGGCGTCTGTTCGATGACAGCGCTGTTGCCGGCGAACTGGCCAGGCTGGCGCCGGACAATCTCGCCAGCCTGCAAGGCTTCTTCAATCGCCCGGATTCGGTTCGCTTCGGCAGGCTGCTTGTGGCGATCGCGGGCGATGGCCCTGGCGTGAGCGATGCCGACATCCGCGCCATTGCAGTTCCGACCCTGGTCATCGGCCATGACCATGACCTCGTCCATCGACTGGACGACGCACAGACGCTGGCCGGGCTCATCCCGTCGGCCCGGCTTTGCACCATCGCAGCCAAATCGCAGGATCGCGCCGCCTACCGGCGGGAATTCCGCGCCTGTCTTTCGGAATTCCTGGAAGCGCTGGCATGACGCATCAAACGATGGACGACACGATCGCCGTGGTCGAGATCGGCGGCACGTCGGTCAAGGTTGGCTTTGCCGACCACGGCATCCCGGTGGATTTTGCCCGCACCTACCCGACCGCGCAACTGCGCAAGGACGCGCCGGTGGCGGGGTTGGCCGATGCGGTCACCGCAGCCTGCCGCGATGCCGGGCTCAAACCTGCACGGGTCGTTGCGACGGTGCCTGGGTTCATCGACCGCGACTTCGACACGGTGCTGCACACGGCCAACATTCCCGAACTGAACGGCATCCGGCTGGGTACGGAACTGGCATCGCGGCTCCGCGTTCCCGTGCGGCTCGAACGCGACGTCGTGCTGCAATTGCTGGGCGAAAGCGTTGCCGGCGCGGTGAAGCGGCAAAAGGAGGTGCTGGCGGTCTATCTCGGCACCGGCATCGGTGCGGCCTATCTCGGCAAGGACGGCATTTTCAGGGGCGGCGGCTGGGCGCTGGAAATCGGCCATATGCCGATCTACCGGCCTGACGAAAGCGGACCGCCAAACCGCGTCGAGACCTACGCCTCAGGGGCAACGCTTGTCGAACTCGCGACAGACTACGATATCCCGGTTGCCGAGCTGTTTTCGGCGACCGGGCAGCCACCGTCGCTGCGCGAATGGCTCGATGAGATCGTCTGGCAGCAGGCGGTGACCATCGCAACGGCAGCCGCTTTGTTTTCCCCGCAGACGATCTTGATCGGTGGCGGCATTGTCGACATGAAGTCCTATCCCCGCCAGGCGCTCAAGCAGCGCATCGCGGACAGCCTGCCGCATTCGGTTGTTGTAGAGCCTCTGGACATACGCTGGGCGGCCCTGGGCTGGCAGGCGGCGATCCATGGCGCGGTGCTGCTCGGCGCGGTGTGATCGCCGTGGTTGCTGTCGGCGAAGGATTACTTGATCGTCTTCCCATCCGCCCCAAACCGGTATGTCTTACCCGGCTCCGGCGTTGCATACAGCGTCGCACCTGGCTCGGCGTCGTAGACACCGAAAATGCGGACCGTGATCAGCCCGGCCTTTTCGCAGTCGAGATAGAGGTTGGTGTCGGCGCCGAGATGTTCGGCATGCACCACCGTTCCCTTCCACGCGCCGGACCTTGGATCCACGGTCAGATGCTCCGGCCGCACGCCGATCGTCTTGGCCGTCTCGCCCAATCTGGCGCCGTCGATGAAATTCATCTTCGGCGAGCCGATAAAGCCGGCGACGAACTCGTTTGCCGGCGAATTGTAGAGCTCCATCGGGCCGCCGATCTGCTCGATCTGGCCGGCGTTGAGCACGACGATCTTGTCGGCCAGCGTCATCGCCTCGACCTGGTCGTGGGTGACGTAGATCATCGTCGCCTTCAGCCGGCGATGCAGCTGCGCGATCTCCAGCCGCGTGTTGACGCGAAGCGCTGCGTCGAGGTTCGACAAGGGCTCATCGAAGAGGAACAGTTTTGGCTCGCGCACCACGGCGCGGCCGATGGCGACGCGCTGGCGCTGGCCGCCCGACAGCTCCGCCGGCCGCCGCTCGAGATACGGTTCCAGCGACAGCATCGACGAGGCGACGCCGATGCGGCGTTCGATCTCCGGGGCGGGCGTGCCGGCCTGCTTGAGGCCGAGGCCCATATTGTTCTTCACCGTCAGATGCGGGTAGAGCGCGTATGTCTGGAACACCATGGCGATGCCGCGTTTTGCCGGGGGCGTGGCCGAGACATCGGCGCCGTCGATCACCACCCTGCCGGAGGTCGAATCCTCCAGCCCGGCGATGACCCTGAGCAAGGTTGACTTGCCGCAGCCAGATGGGCCGACGAAGACGACGAATTCGCCGTCGGTCACTTCGAGGTTGATGCCTTTCAGCACCTCGACCGGCCCGAAGGCCTTCTTCACATTCTCGATTACCAGCGAGCCCACGGCTTCGTCCTTGTTCTAGAGTTTGCCCTACTAGAGCTTAACTGGGGCGCCGCTGCGCACGCTCTCATCGGCGGCAAGGCAGACGGCGAGCGATTTCACCGCGTCGTCCATGTGGCGGGTCAGGTCAATGTCTTCCCGGATCGCCTTCAGCACGAAGGCCTGTTCGAGATCGCAGAGGTCCTGGTGGCCGGGTTCGCCGTCCATCGACAGCATCTCGTCCGGCCTGGCGAACTTGCCGTCCGCGCCGGTCGCCGCACTGTGCAGGCGGATGGTCGAGGTCTTGGTGTGGGTGTCGATGTCGTCCGACTTCACACCTTCCTTCATGACGATCGACACGCAGCCATTGGGCGAAATCACGTCCTTCACGAAGAACGCTGTCTCCGAGATCATCGGGCCCCAAGCCGCCTCGTACCAGCCGACCGAGCCGTCGTCGAACAGCACCTGGAGATGGCCGTAATTGTACATTGTCGGCGCGATTTCCTCGGTCAGCCGCAGCCCCATGCCGCGCACCTCGACCGGCCTGGCGTCGGTGATCTGCAGCATCACGTCGAGATAGTGCACGCCGCAATCGACGATCGGCGACGTCGTCTGCATCAACTGCTTGTGCGTCTGCCAGGTCGGGCCTGACGATTGCTGGTTGAGGTTCATGCGAAACACGTAAGGGCCGCCGAGCTTGCGCGCCTCGGCGATCAGCCTGACCCAGGACGGGTGGTGGCGCAGGATGTAGCCGATCACCAATTTTCGGCCGTTGGCCTTGGCCGCGGCGACGACGCGCTTGGCGTCCGCCACCGTCGTTGCGAGCGGCTTCTCGACGAAGACGTGGCAGCCGGCCTCGAATGCCTTCACCGCATAGTCGGCATGGCTGTCGGAATAGGTGGCGATGCAGGCGACATCCGGCTTTTCATCGCGCAACGCGTCGTCGAAGGAGCGCCTGATGCCATAGCCCGACAGCCCGTCCGGTAACGGCACGTCGGAGCGGTTGATCAGGGCCGCGATCTCGAAGCCCGGATTAGTGTGGTAGGCCAGCGCATGGCTACGCCCCATATTACCGAGGCCTGCGACGACGACGCGAAGGGGCGATTTAGAGGTCATCTAACTACTCCAGATGTTCCAGTTGTTCCTTCTGAGAGGGTGTCACCCCACCCGGCGCTTCGCGCCGACCTCCCCATCGAGGGGAGGTAGGACGTTGGCGCGAACACCCTCACTGCCAAAGAAGCTTCTCCGAAAGTCGCTCTTTGGCGGTCGTGAATGAAGCCACGACCTTTTACCTCCCCTTGATGGGGAGGTCGGCGCGCAGCGCCGGGTGGGGTGAAGGCTCCAGCAGAGATTTGTAGGGCTCCGCTCACTTGACGGCTCCGGATGTGATGCCGCGGATCAGCTGCCGCGAGAAGATGACGTAGAGAGTCAGCACAGGCATGATCGCCAGCGAGAGTGCCGCCAGGATGGCGTTCCAGTTGGTGACGAACTGGCCGAGGAAAAGCTGCGCGCCGAGCGTCACCGTCTTGGTCTCTTCCGACGGCGCCAGGATCAGTGGGAACCACAGATCGTTCCAGATCGGGATCATGGTGAAGACGGCGACCGTCGCCATCGAGGGCCGCACCAGCGGCAGCACCAGCCGGAAGAAGATGGTGTATTCCGACAGGCCGTCGATCCGGCCGGCATTCTTCAGATCGTCTGACACCTGCTTCATGAATTCCGACAGGATGAAGACGGCCAGCGGCAGCCCCTGCGCGGTGTAGACCAGGATCAGCGCCGTCAGCGTGTTGACCAGACCGCTCGCCACCATCAATTGCAGGATGGCGACGGTGCCCAACCGGATCGGGATCATGATGCCGAGCGCGAGGTAAAGCCCCATCAGCGTGTTGCCGCGAAAGCGGTATTCCGACAGCGCGAACGCCGCCATCGCGCCGAACAGAAGCACGAAGAACAGCGAGGCGACGGTGACGACGAGGCTGTTCTGAAAATAGTGGATGAAGTCGCCCTGCCCGATCACGGTGGTATAGCCGATCAGGTCGAAGGTTTTTGGCGTCGGCGGCGTCAGCGGCTCGCTGAAGATGCCGGCGCGTGACTTGAACGAATTCATGATGACCAGGATCACCGGAAACAGCGCGATCGCCGTATAGGTCAGAAGGATCGCGTGGGCGCCGATGGTGCGGGGCAGCGAACGGGTGGCGGTGCTCATTGGAAGGTCTCCTGACGAGCGATGACTGTTGAGGTCGGCACCAAGGCACCCCCCTCTGTCCTGCCGGACATCTCCCCCGCAAGGGGGGAGATCAGATGCCGCGACTGCTTTCGCCAATCGCCAACGTTGCAAGACGAGCGGCAAGGCCAGAGCTGCCAATCTCCCCCCTTGCGGGGGAGATGGCCGGCAGGCCAGAGGGGGGTGTTCAAGCTCGACATCTCGCCCCTCAGAACTGGTAGCGACGCAGGCGCGTCTGGACGAGGAAGAGGTAGACGCAGACGCCGCCGAGGATGATCAGGAACATCATCGTGGCGATCGCCGCGCCCATATTGGGATCGCCGGTCTGCAGCTGAAAGCCGAAGAAGGCGCGGTAGAGGAAAGTGCCCAGAATATCGGTCGAATAGTTCGGGCCGGCGAGCGCCCCTTGCGCGGTGTAGATCAGGTCGAAGGCGTTGAAATTGCCGACGAAGGTCAGGATCGAGATGATGCCGATCGAGGGCAGGATCAGCGGCAGCTTGATCTTCCAGAACTGCGACATGCCGGTGATGCCGTCACATTCGGCCGCCTCGATCACCTCTTCGGGGATCGACAAAAGGGCTGCATAGATCAGCATCATCGGGATGCCGACGAACTGCCACACCGAGATCAGGCTGAGCGCGGTCAGCGCATATCGTTCCTTGCCCAGCCACGGCGTGAACAGGCTTTTCAAGCCGACCAGGTCCATCAGATGCGGCGCCACGCCCCATAACGGCGACAGGATCAGTTTCCAGGCGAAGCCGACGATGACGAAGGACAGGATGGTCGGCACGAAGATCGCGGTGCGGTAGAAGGCGGCGAATCTCAGCCTCGGGCTGGACAGCAATGCCGCCAGCATGACACCGATCGGGTTCTGCACCACCATGTGGATGATGAAGAACCAGGTATTGTTCCGCAGCGCGTTCCAGAAGCCGATCGACCAGTTGGGGTCGCCGAACAACGTACGGAAGTTGGTGAAACCGACGAACACCTGATGCTGATCGACATTGCGGAACAGCGACAGCTGCAGCGTGCCGGCCAGCGGCAGGATCATGATCGCCGTATAGACCAGCAGCGCCGGCGCCAGAAAGACGCCGATATGCGAGCGGAACGGTCGTTTCGGTCGTGTTTGTGCGGCCATGAGTGCGGTCCCCGCCGATCAGGTTTAGCAATGCCTTCGACGGCAGCGCTGCCCCTCACCCTTACCCTCTCCCCGTGAAGGACGGGGAGAGGGGCGCCTGCGTTTCGGCTGATCCTTCTCCCCGTCACTATACGGGGAGAAGGTGCCGGCAGGCGGATGAGGGGCGGCGCCGTCGTTCGCAGTCGATGATGCTGTCGAAAAACGCAGGGCCGTCCACTTGGGGCCCTGTCTGTCTCTGAGCTTACTTGCCCGGCTTGTACCAGCTGTCGAGGCCGTCCTGCAGCTTCTTGGCGGCAGCTTCCGGCGTGTCGGTGCCGTTGATGACGTTGGCCGATTCAACCCAGGTTTCGTTCTCGAGGTTCGGCGTGCCGCGCGACAGGATCTGGTAGGTCGAGCGGATCGTCGACTTGCACTTGTCGCGCCAGGAGACGAATTCCTGCGCCAGCGGGTCTTCCATCTTCACCGGGGTGGAATTTAGGCTGAAGAAGCCCGGCAGTGCGTTGGCGTAGATGGTGGCGAAGTCCGGCGAGGCGACCCAGGACAGGAAGGTCTTGGCCGCGTCGGCATTCTTCGACGCCGCATTCAGGCCCATGCCGATATCGGTATGGTCGGAGATGTAGCAGGTGTCGCCGGCCTTCTCGACCGGCGGCGGGAAGGCGCCCATCTTGAACTGCGCCTGGGTGTTGAACAGGCCGATCTCCCACGATCCCGCCGGGTAGATGGCGGCGCGGCCAAGCGTGAACAGGTTCTGGCTGTCCGGATAGGTCTGGGCCTCGAAGCCGTCGCCGAGATAAGGCTTCCACCTGGCCAGTTCCTCATAGGGAGCAACCCAGTCCTTGTCGGTCAGCTTCTGGTCGCCCTTGATCAGCGCCGCGCGGCCCTCTTCGCCCTTCCAGTAGTTCGGACCGATGTTCTGATAGCCCATGGTCGCGGCTTCCCAGAGGTCCTTGGTGCCCATGGCCATCGGGATGTAGGTGCCGTCGGCCTTGATCTTGTCGAGCGCGGCGAAGAACTCGTCACGCGTCGTCGGCACCTTGAGGCCGAGCTTGTCGAAGGCGTCCTTGTTGTAGATGAAGCCGTGAATGACCGAGGCCATCGGCACGCAGAAGCTCGCCTTGCCGTCGTCGGTCTGCCAGGCGGCCTTGGCAACGGGCGAAAAGTTTTCCATGCCGGGCAGCGCCGACAGGTCGGCAAGGTTGCCCTTCTTGAACAGTTCGAGCGACTTGTCGAACGGGCGGCAGGTGATCAGGTCGCCAGCCGAGCCGGCGGCGAGCTTGGCGCCGAGTGCGGCGTCATACTCGGTCGGCGCCGACGGTGCGAACACCACTTTGATGCCCGGGTTCTTGGCCTCAAAAGCCGGGATCAGCTTGTCCTTCCAGATGGCAAGGTCGTCGCCGCGCCAGCTTTCGATATTGAGCGTTACGTCATCGGCGTGAGCCAACCCGGCGGTGCCGAGAATGCTGGTGCCGAGAAGCAGTGCCGTCAGTAATTTCGTTGTCATGCTAGTCTCCCTGTTGACCTTTTTCAGGTTCGGTTTTGAGAACAGGGGCCTTCGCGCCCTTGTTCCCCTCGATCGCGGAAAGGGCTGGCCGCAGCTTCTGGCCGGTCCCTTCCAGTATCTTCTCGGCCGCAACGGCGTTGGCAGCGCCGGCGGCGAGCAGAATGGCTATCTTGACGACGCCGCCGCTCGCTTCGAGCAGCCGCACGGCGTCTTGCCGGTCGCGGCCGCTGATAGCGGCGACGATGCGAGCCGCGCGGTCGCGCAGCTTGATGTTGTCGGCGGTGAGATTGACCATGTAGCCGTCATGGACATGGCCGAGATGAATGGCGGTAAGCGTCGACAGCATGTTGAGCGCGATCTTCTGGGCAGTGCCGGCGCCCATGCGCGTCGAGCCGGCAATCACCTCCGGTGGCGTCTCGAGCAGGATGGCGACGTCGGCCAGCCTGAGCAGGGGCGTGTCCTTGTTGTTGGCAATGGCGATGGTTGCCGCGCCCCGGCTGCGCGCATCCTTCAGCGCCTGCACCGCATAGGGCGTCGAGCCGCTGGCCGAAATCGCGATCAGGCAGTCGCCCTTGCCGATGCCGGCGCCGGCAATTGCCGTCGAGGCTTCGTCGGTGTCGTCTTCCGGTCCGCCGGCCAGGGTCTTGAAAGCGTCGTCGCCACCGGCGATGAGGATGGCGATGCGTTCGCGCTTGATGCCGAAGGTGCCGGGCAACTCCAGCGCGTCGGCCAGCGCCATCAGGCCGGAGCTGCCGGCCGCAGCATAGGCGAGCTTGCCGCCGCCGTTCAGCCGCCCGGCGATGATTTCGGCTGCGGCGGCGATGGCGGGAATGGCGTCGCGCACAGCCTTGGCGGCCTCGATCTGCGCATTGACCAAAGAAGAAAGGATGGCGTCCGGGGCCTGGATGTCCAGTCCCTCGGCATTGCTGTGAAGCGCTTCGGTGCGCGGTTCGGCCATCCCTGTCCCTCCCATGGACGAACAATACCAAAAAAATACCACTTGTCCAGACGCATTAACGAAATTGCGAACTGGAAATCGTTGAGCCGGCGAAATTCCCGGGTTTTTCAACCTGATACGCCTTAATCTTTTTGAAACGGAAATTAATCCCTTGGCTATTGGTATTTTATTGGTATTATCGCCCGGAGGAGACATCGCGTGAAATTCGTGCTCGGTATCGACGGCGGCGGCACCAGCTGCAGGGCAGCCCTTGCGACAGGCGATGGCGTTGTCATTGGCCGTGCCAAAAGCGGCGCCGCCAACATCCGCACCGATCTCACCGGCGCTCGCACCCACATCGTCGAGGCTGCTCGTCAGGCCTTCATCGCCGCCGGGCAAGATCCGGACCTGATCCCGCAGACACCAGCTATTCTCGGCCTTGCCGGCGCCAATGTCGGCACCTACCGCCAGCAGCTTGAAGCAATCCTGCCGTTCAGCATCAGCCGCGTCGAGACGGACGCCGAGATCGCGCTCGAAGGGGCAGTCGGCTCTGGTGACGGCGCCATGGCCATCCTCGGCACCGGCACCGCCTATATGGCGCGCAAGGGCGGCACGTCGCGCGCCATCGGCGGCTGGGGCTTTCAGGTCGGTGATCAAGGCAGCGGCGCCCGGATCGGCCGCGACCTGCTGGAGCAGACGCTGCTCGCCCATGACGGCGTCCGGCCGCGCTCAGCCCTGACCGACAGCATGATGGCCATTTTCCGCAACAATCCCGAAGACGTGGTCGAGTTCACCACCAATGCCAAGCCCGGCGATTTCGGCGGCTTCGCGCCCAAGGTTTTCGAGCATGCCGAGAAGGGCGACAGCGTCGCCAACTGGATCGTGGACAAGTCGGTTGCCGATGTCGAGGCGTCGCTCCACGCGCTCGACCTCTCTGATGACGCCCCGCTCTGCCTGCTCGGCGGGCTGGCGCCGCTCTATGGACCGCGCCTCTCGCGGCGCTACCAGGCGCTGCTGAAAGCGCCGCTCGACGATGCGCTGGGCGGCGCCGTGCAGATGGCGGCCCGCATCTTCGTCAAAGCGGAGGCGACGCGATGAGCGATGCCGCCGACCAGATCTTCGCCACGCTGAGGCAGTCGTCGCAGAGCGGCGCCCCGCTCTACCTGCAGCTCAGGAAAAGCATCGAGGACGCCGTCAATCGCGGCCTGATCGGGCCGGGCGATGCGCTGCCTTCCGAGCGCGACATCGCCACCAAGGCCGACATTTCGCGCGTCACCGTGCGCAAGGCGGTGCAGGATCTGGTCAAGGGCGGCATCCTCGTGCAGCGCCACGGCTCCGGCACCTTCGTCGCGCCGCGCATGGAGCGCGTCGAGCAGTCGCTGTCCAGGCTCACTTCATTCACCGAGGACATGGCAAGGCGCGGCATGGCGGTGCGTTCAGTCTGGCTCGACCGCGACCTCTACCCGCCCTCGCCCGACGAGATGATGGTGCTCGGCCTGTCCTCGAACGAGTTGGTGGCGCGCGTGGCGCGCCTGCGCATCGCAAACGACACGCCGCTGGCCATCGAACGCGCCTCGTTGTCGGCCAGCGTGCTGCCGGATCCGGCCGGGATAGGCTCGTCACTCTATGCGGCGCTGCAACTGACCGGCAACCGGCCGGTGCGGGCGGTGCAGCGCATTTCCGCCGCCAATCTCGGCGACGCTGATGCGCGTCTGCTCGAAGTGCCATCCGGCATTGCCGGCCTGCACATCGAACGCATTTCCTATCTCGCGAGCGGCAAGGTGATCGAGTTCACCCGCTCCATCTACCGCGGCGACGCCTATGATTTCGTCGCCGAACTGCGCCTGACAGGGCCGAGCGAAGAGGGCCGACCATGATCCCCAAGACCACCCATATGCGGCGCGAGATCGACGAAATTCCGCAAGCCGTCGCGCGTCTGCTCGATGGCTCGGCGGCGGTGCTGACCGAGGCCGGACGCGGCATTCGCGAGCGCGATCCGAGCTTCGTCGTTACCGTCGCGCGCGGTTCGTCCGACCATGCCGCCACCTTCATGAAATATGCCGTCGAACTGACCGCCGGCCTGGCCGTGGCATCGGTCGGTCCGTCGATCGCCTCGATCTACGGCGCCAAGCTCAAGCTCGCCGGTTCCGCTTGCCTCGCCATCTCGCAATCCGGCAAGAGCCCTGACATCGTCGCCATGGCCGAGACGGCACGGGCCGGCGGTGCGCTCACCGTCGCCATCACCAACACCGCCGATTCGCCGCTGGCGCGGGCTTCGGATTTTGCCATCGACATTCTGGCCGGCCCCGAGCGCAGCGTCGCGGCGACCAAGACATTCGTCAATTCGGCGGTCGCCGGCCTGGCGCTGATGGCGCATTGCACCGGCGACGACAGACTGCTGGCCGCCCTTGCCCGCCTGCCCGAGCATTTCAGCAAGGCGATCGCCTGCGACTGGATGGCGCTGGCCGGCGCGTTGGAGACGCCGCAATCGCTGTTCATCCTGGGACGTGGCCCGTCGGCGGCGATGGCCGACGAGGCGGCGCTGAAATTCAAAGAGACCTGCGGCATGCATGCCGAGGCCTACAGTGCTGCCGAAGTCATGCACGGCCCGCTGGCGCTGGTCGGGCCAGGCTTCCCGGTGCTGGCGCTCGCCGCCCGCGATGCCTCCGAGCCGTCCGTGGCAGAGGCTGCCGACAACCTTGCCGGCAAGGGTGCCGCCGTTTTTGTAACCTCGGACAAAGCCAAGAGCGCGGCGCGGCTGCCGCATGTCGCCACCGGTCATCCCTTGACCGATCCGCTGACGCTGATCGTGTCCTTCTACGGCTTCGTCGAGGCTTTCGCCCGCCACCGCGGCCTCGATCCGGATGTGCCACGCAATCTGCGCAAGGTGACGGAAACCGTATGAGCGACCGTTTTGCCCTGACTGGCGCCCGCATTTTCGATGGCGACGACTGGCATGACAACGCCGCCCTTGTCGTGCACGGCGATGTGGTCGAAGGCATTCATCCCGTCGGCGCCATTCCGTCGGGCATTGCCCGCATCGACGCCGGGGGCGGCATGCTGGTGCCGGGTTTTGTCGACCTGCAGGTCAATGGCGGCGGCGGCGTCATGCTCAACGACCATCCCGATGTCGCCTCGCTGGCAACCATCTGCCGGGCGCATGCGCCGTTCGGCACGACCGCACTGCTGCCGACGCTAATCACCGATACGCCTGATATCACCGCCGCGGCCATTGCCGCCGGCACCGGGGCGGCACGGCAAAAACTGCCGGGATTTCTCGGCCTGCATCTCGAAGGGCCGCATCTCTCCGTCGCCCGCAAGGGGGCGCATGAACCGGCGCTGATCCGGCCGATGACGGATGCGGATGAAGCGGCGCTGGTCGCGGCACGCAAAAACCTGCCGGTGCTGCTGACGACGATAGCGCCCGAATCCGTCGAGCCTGCCCGCGTTGCGGCCTTGGCCAAGGCCGGTGTGATTGTCAGCCTCGGCCATTCCGACACCGGCTACGCCACGGCCAGAGCCTTTGCCGATGCCGGCGCCAGCGTGGTCACACATCTGTTCAACGCCATGAGCCAGATCGGCAACCGTGAGCCGGGGCTGGCGGGTGCGGCCATCGACATAGGCAGTCTGTCGGCCGGGATCATCGCCGACGGCATCCATGTCGATCCCGCCACCATGGCAATCGCGCTGCGCGCCAAGCAGGGACCGGGCAGGATCGTGCTGGTTACAGACGCCATGGCGACGATCGGCACCGACATGACATCGTTCACCCTCAACGGCCGCATCATCTATCGCAAGGATGGCAGCCTGAGGCTGGCCGACGGCACGCTGGCCGGCGCCGATCTCGATATGATCTCGGCGGTTCGCTACGTCCACCGGATTGTCGGGCTGGACCTGTCGGAAGCGTTGCGCATGGCCTCGCTCTATCCGGCGCAGGCGGTCGGCCAGGCCCACCGGCTCGGCCGCTTCGCCAATGGCACGGCTGCCGATATCGTCGCTCTGTCGGACGCCCTCGACGTCAACGGCGTCTGGATCGGCGGCGACAAGGTTTTTGCAGGCGCGGACAGTCCGCGCTAAAGTCCACCCATGCATGATGTCGACTGCGTTGTCGCCGGAGCCGGTGTTGTCGGCCTCGCCATTGCCCGCGCGCTGGCGCTGTCGGGCCGCGAGGTGCTGGTGGTCGAGAAGGCCGCAGCCATCGGCACCGGCACCAGTTCGCGCAATTCGGAAGTCATCCATGCCGGGCTTCATTATACGCCGGGCAGCCTGAAGGCCCGTCTCTGCGTCAACGGCCGCGAGCGTCTCTATGCCTATTGCCGCGAGCACGACGTCGCCCATCATCGCACCGGCAAACTGATCGTTGCCGCCGAATCCGACCAGTTGGACAAACTGCAGGCGATCCAGATCAACGCGGCGCAATGCGGAGTCGGTGACCTCAAGCTTTTGACGCGCGCAGAGGCCGAAAGCCTGGAACCGGCGCTGAGCTGCGCCGGCGCGCTGCTGTCGCCGTCAACCGGCATCGTCGACAGCCAGGCGCTGATGCTGTCATTGCGTGGAGACGCGGAAGCGGCTGGCGCATCTTTCGCCTTGCTCACCGTTGTCTCAGGCGCGAGCATCGAAGCCGACGGCATCCGGATCGACACGCGCGACGCCGATGGCGAGGGTTTCACCTTGAAGACCGGCGCCTTCATCAACGCCGCCGGCCTCGACGCGCAGGCGCTCGCCGGCCGCATCGAAGGCCTCCCGCAAGACCGTGTTCCGCCGCTGTGGCTGGCGCGCGGCAATTATTTCGCGCTTTCCGGCCGCTCGCCCTTTTCGCGGCTGATCTATCCGGTGCCGGTCCATGGCGGCCTCGGCGTGCACCTGACCCTCGACATGTCGGGGAGCGCGCGCTTTGGCCCGGATGTCGAATGGATCGATCGCGTCGACTATACCGTCGATCCCGCACGAGGCGCTGCCTTCTACGACGAAATCAGGCGCTACTGGTCCGGCCTGGCGGACGGCGCCCTGCAACCGGCCTATGCCGGCGTCAGGCCGAAACTGTCCGGTCCGGGCCAGCCGGCCACCGACTTCATCGTGCAGGGACCTGCCGACCATCACGCCGGCCAGATCGTCAATCTGTTCGGCATCGAGAGCCCTGGCCTCACCGCCAGCCTCGCCATCGCAGAACATGTCGTTGGGCTGTTATATCCGCAATGACGGACGTTTCCTGAAACGTCGGGCAGGCGCATACCATGAAACCTTTTGATATGGAGGTCGTTGTCGGGGCATATGTCCGAGGCAAAACCCAAATCGAAACCGGCCGACGGTGTCGGAGCGCGCGATGCCACGAAGTCGCGTCGGGAAAACCCGTCACGGCAAACGCGCGGAGATGGACCGCGCGAGGACACGCCGCGCGAGAAAAAAGCATCGACAGTGGAAGCCGCGTCCGAGCCCGTTGGCGAGGCCGCGCCGCCGCCGGATGCCGTCGAACCCGATCCCAAGCTGACGCCTGAGCAGGCCGAGCAGGCACGCAAGAAATATCTGCTGCGGCGTTTCTGGATTAGCGGGCGCGGCTATTGGGGGAGGGATGGCGACAAGCTCGCCTGGCCTTTGACTATCGGAGTGCTGCTGCTGATCTGCATCAACATCGGTTTCCAGTATGGCATCAATGTCTGGAACCGCTCGATGTTCGATGCCCTCGAGCAGCGCAACGCCCGCACGGTCTATCTCCTCAGCGCCGTATTCGTGCCGCTGGTGATCTGCAGCGGCAGCCTTGTCGTCGCGCAGGTCTATCTGCGCATGACGATCCAGCGCCGCTGGCGTTCCTGGTTGACCACCGGGGTCGTCGCGCGCTGGCTGGCAAACGGCCGCTACTACCAGCTGAACCTCGTGGGCGGCGACCACCAGAACCCCGAGGCCCGCATGACCGAGGATCTGCGCATCGCCACCGAGTCGCCGGTCGATTTCACCGCCGGCGTCCTCAACGCGTTCCTGTCGGCCTCGACCTTTATCATCGTGCTGTGGACCATCGGCGGCGCGCTCACCCTGCCGATCGGCCGTGAGAGCATCACCATTCCCGGCTTTCTGGTCATCACCGCGATCATCTATGCCGCCATCACCTCGACCTCGATGGTGGTCATCGGCCGCGATTTCGTCCAGCTCTCCGAGCGGAAGAACCAGGCGGAGGCCGAACTGCGTTACACGCTGACGCGCGTGCGCGAAAACGGCGAGAGCATCGCCTTGCTGGGAGGCGAGGACGAGGAGCGCAGCGGCATCGACAGAAATTTCGGCCACGTGCTGAGGCAATGGGCTCTGCTGACCGGACAGCACATGCGCACGGCGGCGGTGTCGCAGGGATCGAGCCTGTTTGCGCCGGTCGTGCCGATCCTTTTGTGCGCGCCAAAATTCCTCGAAGGCTCGATGACGCTTGGCGAGGTGATGCAGGCGGCGTCTGCCTTTGGCATCGTGCAAGGCGCGTTCGGCTGGCTGGTCGACAACTATCCGCGCCTCGCCGACTGGAACGCCTCCGCGCGGCGCATTGCCTCGCTGATGATGTCGCTAGACGGGCTCGAGCGCGCCGAGCAGAGCGATGCGCTCGGACGCATCAACCGAGGCGAAGCCGAAGACGGCGCCATCCTCAGCCTCGACAATCTTTCCGTGACACTCGACGACGGCACCTCCGTGGTCAAGGAAACCGAGGTCGTGATCGAGCCGGGTGAGCGGGTGCTGGTTTCAGGCGAATCCGGTTCAGGCAAGTCGACGCTGGTGCGGGCCGTCGCGGGCCTGTGGCCATGGGGCGGCGGCAGCGTCAATTTCCACACCGACAGGCGCCTGTTCATGCTGCCGCAACGCCCCTACATCCCTTCCGGAACGCTTCGCCGCGCGGTCGCCTATCCCGCGGCGGCGGACAAGTGGACCATCAAGCAAATCAAGGCTGCCCTCGACAAGGTGGGGCTTGGCTATCTCACCGGCAGGATCAAGGAAGAGGCGCCATGGGACCAGACGCTGTCGGGCGGCGAAAAGCAACGCCTCGCCTTCGCGCGCCTGCTGCTGCATCGCCCCGATATCGTGGTGCTGGATGAAGCGACTTCGGCGCTCGACGAGAAGAGCCAGGACACGATGATGTTGACGGTGATCCGCGAACTGCCTGACGTCACCATCATCAGCGTGGCGCATCGTGCGGAGCTCGAAGCCTTCCACAGCCGCAAGATCACCCTGGAGCGGCGGGAGGGCGGCGCCAAGCTCGTCAGCGATGTCGACCTCATCCCGCGCAAGCGCAAACGCAGCCTGCTGAACCGCGCTTTGTGGGGTTCCAGCACTCGGGTGAAAAAGCCGCGCAGGTAAAAGGCGCCACTGCCGAACCGCGAACAGAGATGTCCAGGCGAAGCGCTTGGGCAAAGACATTAGCCGGCTATGGATTAGCCGTAGAGACCCTTGTAGGTCTCGCGCAGCAGGTTCTTCTGCACCTTGCCCATCGTGTTGCGCGGCAGCTCGTCGACGAAGATCACCTGCTTCGGGTGCTTGTATTTGGCCAGCTGGCCGGCAATGGCGCCAACGATCTCGGCCCCGGTGATCCGCGATGCCGGCGCCCGCACCACGACAGCGGTGACGCCTTCGCCGAAATCGGGATGGGCAATTCCGATGACGGCACTTTCCAAGACGCCGGCAACGGCGTCGATCTCGCTCTCGATCTCCTTGGGATAGATGTTGTAGCCGCCGGAGATAATGAGATCCTTGCCGCGGCCGACGATGTAGACGTAGCCGTCCGCGTCGATGATGCCGAGGTCGCCGGTGATGAAGAAGCCGTCCTTCCGAAACTCCGCCTTGGTTTTTTCCGGCATGCGCCAATAGCCGGAAAAGACATTCGGACCTTTGACCTCGATCATGCCGACTTCACCCTGGCCAAGCGCATCGCCGCTGTCAGGGTCGGCGATGCGCAGCGAAACGCCGGGCAGCGGGAAGCCGACCGTGCCGGCCCGACGCTCGCCCTCATAGGGGTTCGACGTGTTCATGTTGGTCTCGGTCATGCCGTAGCGCTCGAGAATGGCGTGGCCGGTGCGCTCGCGCCAGGCCTTGTGCGTTTCGGCGAGCAGCGGCGCCGAGCCGGAAACGAACAGGCGGATGTTCTTCGCCGCCTGGGCATCCAGCCCGTCCTGCTGCAGGAGCCTGGTATAGAAGGTCGGCACCCCCATCAGCACTGTCGCGCGGGGCAAGAGCGAGACGATGCGGCCGGCGTCGAATTTCCGCTCGAACAGCATCGAGGCGCCGGCCATCAGGGTGACGTTGGTGGCGACGAACAAGCCGTGCGTATGGAAGATCGGCAACGCGTGGATCAGCACGTCATCCCCGGTGAAACGCCATTGCTCGACCAGCACGCGCGCATTGGAGGCCAGGTTTTCATGGCTGAGCATGGCGCCCTTGGAGCGTCCGGTGGTGCCGGATGTGTAAAGGATTGCGGCCAGATCGTCCGGCCCGCGCGCCACGGCGTCGAAATCCGTGGGCTGTTGTGCCGCCAGTGCGGTCAGCGAGCCCTCACCATTGCTGCCAAGCGTGACGGTGGCAGCACCCGACGCCTGCGCCAACGGCGCGATAGCGCCGGCGCGGGCCGGGTCGCAGACGACCAGCCGCGGCTCGGCATCCCCGAAGAAATAGCCGAGTTCGGCCAGCGTGTAGGCGGTGTTGAGCGGCAGGAAGACCGCGCCGGCGCGCAGGCAGGCGAGGTAAAGGAAAATGCATTCGGGGCTTTTTTCGACCTGCACGGCAACGCGGTCGCCCGGCTCGACGCCGAAATGCCTCAGCGCATGTGCCAGCTGTGCCGATTGCGCCAGCATGTCACCATAGGCGATTGCGCGTCCGTCATCGGTTGCCATCAGGATGCGCTCGGAGGCTGAAATCCGGCTGCGGAACGCGTCGAACAGGTGATTGGTCATGCGCCTTCCCTAGAGCATGATGCCGAAAAGTGTGAAGCGGTTTTCGGAGGACATAATGCTCTACCCTTTGATTTAGAGCCGGATGGCCTTGGAACAAAGGAAACGATTTCGCCTCCGTCCGGCAAAGACGTGAAATCGGGTTTGCCGCCGATCAGATGAAGGCAAGCGGACTTGGATAGCGGGCGGATTTAAATAGCGGACCGGAAGCGCTTCTATCTGCGGCTGCGCAACGCCCTGGTGGCGCTCACGCGTGGATCGCCGCTTTCGTTGAAGCGCTCCATGCACATGGCTGCCGTCAGACGGTAGTGATTGAGGAGAGCTTCAACGGCGCCGTCGGCATCGCCATCCACCGTGCGCTCCGCAATCAGCCGATGTTCACTGATTTCGTCGCGCTCGCTGCCGTCCTGGGAGATCAGCCGGTAACGGGAGGCCTGATCCGAAAGCTGGTCGCAAAAGCCGGTCAGCCAATGCGAGCGGCAGCCTGCGATCAGTGCCCGATGGAAGGCGCGGTGCAGCTTTTCCCATTCCGGATTGTTCGAGGACGGGTCCTCCGGCAAGCGGCGCGGGGCACGCGCCAGGCGATGCAAGGCCAGCACGAGCTGCTCTTCCCATTCGCCGGTGCGGTTGGTAATGGATTCACGCAGCGCCCGCTCTTCCAGCCAGCAGCGGGTGCGCGTCAATTCCTCGAGTTCCGGGGCACTGACCGGCATGATGAAGAAACCGCGCTGGTCGTGGCGGCCGAGCAGGCCTTCCGAAGCAAGTCGGTTGAGGGCCTCGCGAACCGGTGAGGCGCCGGCGCCGTAACGGGAAACCACCCATTCGACACGAAGCTTGCTTTCACTTTCAAACACGCCGCGCAGGAGATCGTCGCGAAGCTGTTGATAGACCGTACTAGCGAGTGTGCTCTTGGGTCCCGCGCCTTCGCTCACATCGGCAGATCCGTAGGTCAATATGACTCCTGTAGCTCTCCCATGCTCCGCTAGCCCGTTCGCGAAGCAAACGATTTCCCCTGTGAACTTACTGTAACTCCTAAGGCATCCGCCCCTCAAGCGAAAGATCACGATATTCGACTTAAAGAGGAAGGTTGACCGCATCTTATCCGCCGGAAGTAACTAAAATCGTGAAAAACTTGTTCTTCTGAAGAAAGTTTGTCTGCCAGCATGGCAGGTGCCCTCGAGAAACAGCTTCGAGATCCGAATACGGATAATTTTTTCTTAACGCGCGTCATGCCGCCGGATTGACCTCTCCCCGCATGCAGATCCCTTCGGCAGTTATCCACTAGATTTATGGGCCAAAACTAGTGCCGGATGCCGCGATCCTGTCGCTTGCCGCGATGCCCTTGCGGCTGCCACCCGTTGACGGCTTTTTGGGAGATCGAAGGATCAGGCAGGGAGATCAGGCCGAGGAGAACCGACCAGCCGGGAACTTGCCCTGGAACTGATGTCAGCCGGCAGCCCGGTCGGCCGCGGTTCGGATGGCTTCTATATTGGCCCGGTAGGCTTCGACGCTGCCGCCCTTGAAGATGGCGGCGCCCGCCACCAGCACATCGGCACCGGCTGATGTGACCAGGTGGGCGGTTTCCGGCGACACGCCGCCGTCGATCTCGATGCGAATCGGCCGGTTGCCGATCAGCGCTTTCACCCGCTTGACCTTGTCGACCATGGCCGGGATGAAGGCCTGGCCGCCAAAGCCCGGATTGACGGTCATGATCAGGATCAGGTCAAGCCGGTCGAGCACATATTCGATCGCACTTTCCGGCGTCGCCGGATTGAGCGATACGCCAGCCTTCTTGCCGAGATCCTTGATGGTCTGAAGCGAGCGGTCGAGATGCGGTCCGGCCTCGGCATGCACGGTCATGCCGTCGCAGCCGGCATCGGCAAAGGCGGCCAGATAAGGATCGGCCGGCGCAATCATCAAATGGCAGTCGAAAAAGGCCTTGGTGCGGTTGCGGATGGCCTTGATCACCGGCGGGCCGAAGGTGATGTTGGGCACGAAATGCCCGTCCATCACGTCGAGATGAATCCAGTCGGCGCCGGCCGCCGCCACCGCCTCGACCTCGTCGCCGAGCTTCGAGAAATCCGACGCCAGCACCGATGGCGCGATCAGGGTCTTCCTGCTCATGATGCGGCCCCTTTGGGCGCCCTGTTTGCGGGCGCGGCCTTGACGACTGCTAGAGCAATTCCAGGAAAAGTGGGAACGGCTTTCCGTCCGGAATTGCGTGAAAACAAAGAGATAGAGCGGTTCGGCGTTTCCACGAAACGATGAACTGCTCTAGACNGGAAAAGTGGGAACGGCTTTCCGTCCGGAATTGCGTGAAAACAAAGAGATAGAGCGGTTCGGCGTTTCCACGAAACGATGAACTGCTCTAGACCATGATCCCGAAAAGGGAAAGTCGGTATTTGCTGCGCCCGGCAGCGGGTTCGGCGAATACCTGGCCGCCCGATCGCCGCAGCGCGCCCAAGGAAAACCCCGCCGGATCGCTCCGACGGGGCTCTGAATTTTGACTCGTATCCAGATCCTATGGCTTGAAGTTGGCCGCCGGATCCCTTTGCGGCTGTACCTGCGTCTGCGGCGTGCGCTTCGGTATGAACTGCTGAAGGACACCTGGATTGAGCAACAGGGTCGGATCGAGCGACGGCTGCTGCCGGATGGCTCTGCAGTTCGGGAACCGACCAACGGTGCCTTCGGGGCAGCGCCGCCTGATGATCGGCACGCACTGGCCGCCGACCATCTGCGAGCCCGGGGCGCAGTCTCCCACCTGCGGCCTCGGCTTGCGGCATGCGCCGTCGATCACCTGGGTGCCGCGCGGGCAAACACACTCGCCGCGCTTGTTGTGCACCTGGCCGCGTATGTCGCACTGTTCCAGCACAGGCTTCTTCTGCCGGCAGGCATTGCCTTGCACCTCGGTACCCCGCGGGCAGACACAATTGCCGTTGGCGTCGTGGACCTGGCCGCGGATCGAGCACTGCTCGGGCTTCGGCCGGATCGGCCGGCAGACCTTGCCCCTGACTTCTGTGCCGTCCGGGCAGACGCAATCGCCATTGGCGTTTTGGATCTGACCACGGATCGAGCATTGTTCAGGCTTTGGCCGGATCGGCCGGCAGGCTCCATTGCGCACCTCTGTCCCACGCGGGCAGACACAATCGCCATCGGCGTCATGAACCTGGCCGCGTATGCCGCACTGCTCGGGCTTCTGCTTGTCGCGCACGCAGGCATTTGCCTGTCGGTCGAGATGCGTACCTTCCGGGCAGTAGCAGCCATTGCCGTCCGACGTCGGGACCGAACCGGGGATGGTGCAGCCAGGCTTGTCGGTCTTGACGCAAGCGCCGTTCTCAAGCTCGGTTCCGCGCGGGCAGACACAGCGTCCATCCTCGGTGCGGATCTGGCCCTTGAGCAGCACGCAGGGCCTCGGATCCTTCGGCTGGATGATGACGCCGCCGTCGGGCGAGCACTGGCCGTTGCGGAACGTCGTGCCTTCCGGACACACGCACCGGCCGGCATCGTTCATGACGAAGCCTGGCGAGCATTCCTTCTTCACCTCGCGCTTGATGGTGAACGGATGGCAGGCATAGGCCTTGCCGCGATCGCCCTGGACGTTGGTCAGGTCGCCGGGCAGTACGTCGCCGCCGCCTTGCACCCTGGTGTCGGGAGACAAGACGCCGACGCAGTTCTGGCCGCTGACGTTGCCCCGCAGATTGACCAAGGGAGCGTCGGGAAGGACCACGGTGACCTTGTGCACATGGCTTTCCCCGGCGCCGAGCGTCAGGTTGGCAATGCAGGTCAACGGCAAGGTCGTCGGTTCGGGCGAGCAGCCGAAGGGCGGTTCGATCGAGGTGATCGCGACGCCTTGCAGCCGCCCCAGCCCGTCCACCCCGATCGCATCGCCGATGCGGACCGGACCGGAGAAGGCGGTCTGGCCATCATTGGTGATGGTGATCTCGAACGAGCAGGGTTGCCCCGGCTGGCACTCGGCATCGCCGGTCTTCTTGACGCTGATGGTGGACGTGCCGCCGCCCTTGGCGCAGGCCTGGCCGATCGGGTAGACGACGTCGTCTCCAGGGGCCGGGCCGTATGAGCCGCGTGCGCAGTTCTCGAACGCGCCATTGGCCAAGACCGTCACGTCGAAGTGCCTGGAGGTTCCGGGCGTCATCGCGGCGCCGGGTATCTGGCATGACAGCGCATTGGCCGGAACCGCTCCGCAGGCCCATTCCGCACCGTCGGGTGTGACGGTCTGGATCTGGACCGGCGCGCCACCCGATATCAGCGTGGCAGCATCGTTGACCCGCACCGGACCGGTGGGGGCAGAGGTGCCAAGGCTGATGACGGTGATGCGGCAGGAAACCACCGCCGCACCGGCGAGCGAGCCATTGCAGACCTTGGTGATGCGTAGGGTCGGCTTGCCGCCATTGGGATGACGGAAGCGTTCCTTGGCGCAGGCCTTGTTGTTGGTGAGGTCGACCTCACCGGAGACGGGCTTCAGCGCCGCGCAGTTCTCGACCGAATCCGACTGGTAGCCGGCCGGCATGACCGCCCTGACGACGATCGGCGTCGATGCGCCCGGCATCAGCACGATGCCGGCATTGTCGCAGCGGAACTGGCCGGGACCGTTCGGTCCGCATGTCCAGGGCGGAGACGGGCCGAAGGTCGAAGAGGCCGGCGCGCCGCCCGGGTAATTGTCGACAACCGTCAACGGCCCATTATAGGGGACGCTGCCATTGTTGATGATGTCGATCACGAAGTAGCAGATGCCGTCGGGCGTGCAGACCGGGATGCGGGCACGCTTCTTCAGGATCAAGTCGACCTTCTTGTCGACTGGGGGCCGGCAATCGCGGTCGCGGTCGCCACGCCGGCAGATCGGGATCGAGGCACAGCCGCGATCGTTCTGCTGGCTGCCGAACAGCGGCTTGCCGCTGGCGCCGTAATTATAGGTGGCGCAGTTGCGCAACGCGCTGCCTTGCCAACCACCCGCCGGCTTGAAGCCGAGCTTGAGGTTGATGGAGGCCCCCGGATTGAGCGTGGTCACCGGATAGGTGCACGTCATCGGGGTCACGCCGGGCATGCATACCCAGGGCGGGTTGGGCCCTGAATCCAGAGTCGAGCCGGCCGGCAGCGTCACCTCGTCGAGCACGATCTTGCCGTGATACGGCCCGTCGCCGACATTGGTGACCTTGATGGTGAAGTCGCAGCCGCCGCCCATCGTGCAACGCGTCACGTCGGCGCGTTTCTCGACCTTGAGGTCCGGTTCCTTGTCCTTGGGGGGACATCTCAAGTCACGCGGGATGACGATGTCGATGGTCTGCGTGCAGCATAGTCCCCAACCCTCCTTCGGGCCGGCATAGGTCTCGATGCCGGTGACGATGAGGTGGATGACGTCGCCGGGCGATGCACCGACGATCTTCCAGTTCAGCACACCGCCGCCCGCCGGCACCAATTGCGTGTCGGGGATGATGGTGATGCCTGGGGTCGTCGTCGATACCTGCACCCATTTGCCGCCCATCTCCGGGCCGACAGGCATGTGGTAGATGAACGCGCCGCCGCCTTGCACGCAATCGACCGTGCCGCGCTCCACCTTGAAACATTCCCGGTCGGGAGGCGGAGGCCGCTTGTCACAGTTGGTGAGGTCGATCTTGATCGAGGTCTTGGCCCCGGTCTTGTAGTCGCCGTCGTCGGGCTTGCCCGGATCCTGCGACGGGATGATGGCCCCCGTGCCGACGCCCGGCGTCACCTTGATCATGCCCTGGTTGTCGACGATGGTCGGCGAAGGAAACGCCGCATGGTCGATCTTGGCGGTGATCTTGAAATTGATGACGCGTTCATTGCCAGCCCCAGCGCCGTCGAGATCGGTGGTGGAAATCCGGAAATCGGAAACCCTTGCCGTATCGTTCGGATTAGCCGAGGTGCTGATTGTCGCACCCGGCAGCGGTCCGCCAGACGCATCCGTGCCGTCGCCGGACACGTTGACGTTGACGATCGCAAGACCGTGCGGAAGCTGATCCTTGAAGTCGAGTTGGAGTTTCTTCAGCCTGGCCGAAAAGCTTGGGTCGGCAAAGCCTTGCGAGTCGCCGCGCAGGCCAAAGCTCAGGGAGTAGACGACGTAGTCGCAGCTCCTCTGTGTGCCTGTTTTGGTGAAGAACGGCACGATCCGTTCCGGCCTCGGATTGACGATTTTTGAATTGTCTAGGTCGAGCCGCAGTTCCGGAGTGATCGGGACTGCATCTTCGGCGTGGCTTGCCACAGGGGTGAACATGGCGACCGCGATACCGGCCGCCATCAGCCAGCGCGCGCCGCGCCTGGCATATGACAGGGGTTTCATGATGGTCTCCATGACGGTTGGCTGCTTGCCGGTGGATTGACTGCTGTTCGCGGTCGGGGAAAGTGCGAGATTTTTCATCTTCCCCTCCTCAACGTTCGCAGCTGACGGCTGGGGTTCTGAGCGGCAAAGTCATCTTGCAGCAAGGGTAGTAGCCACCCTTGTCCTTGTCGGACTGCCTGTAGAAGCAAAGTCCAACATCGACTCTGTCGCCCGGAGAATGGCCGGTGATGTCGACCGTGTAAGGCTTACCGGGAGCATGCGACTGGGGTGATGTCACCCCGACGCCTGGTGTCATGGACTGGACCTTGATCGAATCGCCGCCAAAGCCGGCATGGTCATGGAGATAGAGGTCGGCCTGGAGGCCGCGAGGCGTGCAGTAGAACTGAACATCCTCGACATCGATGCACGGAGGCAGATCGCCGGGCGGTGGGAAGCCCGGCGGATAGAACGGCGGCAGATAACCGCCTGGGATCTCTTCATAATAGCCGGCACGGCCGTCGCAGGGGTGCCAGACCTCGACGTCGCCGACATGGCCTTCCACTTCTGGGTCTTCGAAATAGCCGTCGAAGTCGACGAACCACGAGCCGAAAGGCGGCACGTTGGCCGGCTTGACCAACGGCGTCGGCGTGATCTGCACGCCGTGCACGGCAAGCGGCCCGCCGGCGGCGAGCTGGTCGGCAAGTGTCGGGTTGTCGCGCAGCTTGTCGCCGGTGTTGACCAGCGTGTCGGTGCACACGCCGGTGTCGAGATTGCCGTCGGCGTCATAGCCATATTGCAGGTCGAGCCCACCGGCCGACTGCCGGTTGCCTTGCGGGAAGCCGACTGCATATTCCTGCGGCTCTTCCACCCAGACCGATTCCGTCGCCGGATCGTCCGGGTTTTCGCGCCAGTAGCGGATGACCTCGCCCTTGCCGGAATCGGCGAACTGGCTGTAATCGTAGCGATTCTCGACCGGGCCGCGCTGCGCCAGATACATGAAGCCCTGGTTGTCGAAGGCGATGTCGGTGACGGCGTAGTCCTTGTCGGCCTTGACCGTCAGCTCCCAGCGCGGATCACCGGCAAAGCTGCCATCGCGGGCAATGCCAACCGACCAGATCTCGGCCTTTTCGCCGACCGAATAATAGAGCCGGCCGCCATGATAGGCGACGGACCAGACGCGGCGTTCGTCCTGCGTGTAGCCCCATGTGTCGGGGTCTTCCGAGTCGAAGGCAGCACCCTGTATGTCCATCACCGCACCGTCATCGGCGACGGGAGCCAGCCCATGCGCCGGCCGCCCGGCAACGCCGTGATCGAATGTGTCGATCAGCGTGCCGTTGGCGTCGAGGCGGTGGATGAAGCCCGTGTCGAGGTCGCTGGCGAAGAACTCGCGGTGATTGCTGTCGAAGCTGATGTCGCCGATGCCGGAACCGCTGTTGGTGTCAATGTCGGCGAATTTGGAGACCGCGCCGGTGATGCCGTCGATCTTCCAGATCGTGCCCGGACCGCCACCGCTTTCGGTGCCGAACTGGCCGTCCATGAAGACGGCGCCTGCGGTTCCGCGGCGCTGTCGCTCGGGCCGACCGTCGGCATCTTCGTCCGGGGTGACGATACGGATGCCGTGCAGCGAGGTCGCGCCGGCATAGAGGTTGGGGACGCCCGTGGGAACGCCGTCGCGCACACCGTCATCATAGGTAATGGCGAACACCTGGCCGATCTGTTCGGCCGTCACCTCGAAAGGCGGCGGCGTGTAGACGAGCTGGCCGGAAGCCGGTCCGCCGAGCGCCGAAACGTCGAAGACGCGCAAGGTGGCGCGCGTCGTGTCGATGAAGGTTTCGTCGACCGGGTCGACGCCGGGCGGCAGCCCCCCCCTTTCGGAATCGGCAGAGTCGAAATTGGGAATGACGGTGCCGGAAAATCCGGTGACCGCCATCGAGCCGGGATAGATGATCTGGGTTTCCTGCGCTTGGGCGGCTGTGTCCAACCAGAGCGTGGCGCTCAGCGCCAGGGCAAGCAAACCGCCGGCCAGATGGAGCGAACGGCGCAAACCGCCGCTTGGAGACGACATGGACGCGCCGCGATCGCAGGACATAAAACTCCCCCCGAAGTTTTCGGGAGGAACATCCGGTCCGGCCGCGCGAAACAGGGCAAGGCGCGGCGTTCCGGCACGTTCGTCCCTGATCGAATTGTCTGCTTTCCTCATCTTCACGATACGCCTGCTCCTGCGCAGGGTCAACGGAATCAGCCGAAAGCCCAGCGCATCGACTCCATCCCGAAGGCGGTGGTCGCGCTGAGCTTGCGTTGGTCCCGGAGACCGTGGAGCCTCTGGGGTCCTGGTCATGGGGGCATCCTTTCCGGCCCGCACCATGCGGCGCCTGGTCGTCAGTCGCAGGCTGAAGCGGAAAGGTTCATGCAAAACGGCGGCCGGGTCTGTCCGCCATTTCACAGAGGCGCGGCCAATTCCTTGTGTCAACTCAAGGTGGAAAACAGTCTTGGCGCGCGAAAGACCGGCCGGCTTACTT
The DNA here is from genome assembly GCF_000502815.1 of Mesorhizobium sp. LSJC269B00. Lineage (NCBI taxonomy): Bacteria > Pseudomonadati > Pseudomonadota > Alphaproteobacteria > Hyphomicrobiales > Phyllobacteriaceae > Mesorhizobium > Mesorhizobium sp. LSJC269B00. Next base: position 13,848 of record NZ_AYVN01000015.1, on the reverse strand, counting down.
ACCGTCAGTGCCGGCTTCTGCTAGCGTCTTCCCAACCCTGGGGGGATCATGACACGCAGGCACTTCGTTCTCTTGCTGGCGGCGCTTTTTCCATGTGCGTTGCCGGTCCATCAATCCGTAGCCAAGACCTTGGTCTACTGCACCGAGGTTAGCCCCGATACGTTCGATCCCGCACTCGCCTCCGGATCCCGCGACGCCTCGGCCACCGCTCTCTACAACCGCATGGTCGAGTTCGAGCCCGGCACCACCAAGGTGCGCCCCGGCCTTGCCGAAAGCTGGGAGATTTCCGACGATGGCCTCACCTACACATTCCACCTGCGGCAGGGCGTGAAATTCCACATCGTCGAGGGCTTTACGCCTAGTCGCGACTTCAATGCCGATGACGTGCTGTTCACCTTCCACCGGCAGGCCAACGCGCAGAACCCGTTCAACAATTACGCCAAACGCCAGTACATTTACTTCGACGGCATCGGCATGCCGGATCTTGTCGCCGGTTGGCGCAAGCTTGACGACCATACTGTGGTGATGACGCTGAAGGCGCCGCATTCGCCGATGCTTGCCGACCTGGCGATGGATTTCGCTTCGGTCGTTTCCAAGGAATATGCCGACAAGCTCGTCGCAGAGAAGCGGCTTCTCGACTTGGCGCTGAAGCCGGTCGGGACGGGTCCGTTCCAGCTTGTCGACTACCAGCAGGATGCAGTCATCCGCTACAAGGCCAATCCGGACTACTGGCGCGGCAAGCCGAAGATCGACGATCTCGTCTTCGCCATTGCCACCGATGCCAGCATTCGCATGGAAAAGCTGCGCGCCGGCGAATGCGATCTCATGCCCTATCCAAATCCGGCCGACCTGGAGGCGATCAAGGCGACGCCCGGAATCAAGGTCATGCGGCAGGAGGGCCTCAATACGGGATACCTCGCCTTCAACACCTTGCAGAAGCCCTTCGACGATCCAAGGGTGAGGAAGGCGATCGCCATTGCCATCGACACGCAGGCGCTGGTCGACGTCGTGTTCCGCGGCACCGGTGAAGTCGCACGCAATCCGCTGCCGCCGACCTCCTGGGCCTATGACAAGACGAGCCCCAATCATGTCTTCGACCCCGCCGCCGCCAGGCAGGGGCTCGCCGATGCCGGCGTAAAAGACCTGCACATGAAGATCTGGGCGATGCCGGTGCAGCGTCCCTACAACCCGAATGCGCAGCGTATGGCCGAAATGATCCAGTCCGACCTGGCAAAGATCGGTGTCAACGTGGAAGTCGTGACGTATGAGTGGACAGAATACCTTGCGCGCTCGAAGTCACGCGACCGCGACGGCGCCATGCTGTTCGGCTTCACCGGCGACAATGGCGACCCCGACAACTTCCTGTCGGTGCCGCTTGGCTGTGCCGGCGTCGGCACCACCAATCGTGCCAACTGGTGTTTTCCGGCCTTCGACGATCTGCTCAAGCAGGCAGCCGGGATCGTCGATCCCGCTGCCCGCGCAAAACTCTATTCGCAGGCGCAAACGATCTTCAGGGAGCAGATGCCGTGGGTCGCTATCGCCCACTCCGTGGTCTCGATGCCGATGCGCGAACAGGTGACGGGCTATGTCATGGACCCCTTTGATCACCATGATTTCTCGGGCGTCGATATCAAGGAATAGCGTTCGGTGTCTGCCGCCGATCTCGATGTCTATGTAGAGAGCCTGCGCAATTTCCGACTGGTGCGGAGCTATAGCATCGCGCAGTTGCTGCCTTACCTGGAACAGGCTGGATTGAAAGTGCGCCTGCTCGACCGGCCAGCCGGCCGAGATCGGGCGCCGGTGGCCTTTCTGCATGTCGACCTGACAGTCGTGCCGCCAACGTACCGCGGGCTCGGCCACCTCTACGACCGCACCATCAATGGCCGCGCGCTGTCCATCCACCGGCACCTTTATTCGACACTGAAGCTGGAGGCAGGCGACAGCCACGAGGGGCCGGTTGTCGTCAAGACGGTCCTCAACTCCAGGGGCCGACCAGAGCAGCGCTGGTGGCAGCATCGCAACGGCCTGACCAGGAGCGCGCATGCCATCCGCAAGCTCTTCGAACCCGGCTACAAGGACCGCCTGTGCCCGCCCTATAAGGTCTACCAGACGATCGGCGAGGTTCCGCGGGATGTATGGCGCAACAATCGCCTGATGGTGGAAAAGTTCGCTTTCGATACGCTCGACCTGCCCATCGTCAAGCACCGCTACATGTTCCTGCTCGGTGCCGAGGTCAACATGCGGCAGGTCTACGACGATGTGTTGTGCGCCGGCTCAAAAATCCTGAGCAATGAGGTGGGCGGCGCCGTCCCGCCGGAGGTGCTGGCGGTGCGGCAAAGGCTCAATCTGGATTTCGGCGCCATCGACTATTTCATCGTCGACGGCAAAGGTATTGTCGTCGATGCCAACAAGACCGTCGGCTCAAATCCGGAATGGCTGAAGAAAAACCGCTTTCGCCGGGAGTTCAACGATCGCATGGCCGAGGCGCTGATCGCCTTTGTCCGCGGTTGAGCCGGATCACCAGATCCAGTCGCCCTTGCCCAGCACGGAAACCGCCTCGACAATGCGGCTGAAGGAGGCGCGGGCCCGGCCGACCGTGTGCCTGGCCCGGAGATAGCCATGCACCAGCCCCGGCTCCTCGGACCAGCTGGCGTGTCCGCCTGCGGTAAGGATGCGGTCGCGGTAGGCCTCGCCGTCGGACGACAGCGGGTCGCATTGCGCGGTGATCAGCACGGTTGGCGGCAGTTTGGTGAAATCGGTGTCGGCGAGCGGCGACAAGGTGATGTCACCAGTACCGTCAGCGCCGCCGGTGCGGATGTGCTTGTAGAATTCGAGATCGCGCATGGTCAACATCGGTGCTTCGGCGTGCGTGACATACGAGCCCTTCGAACGGTCGCCGCCGAGGCCCGGATAGATCAGCACCTGGCCGATCGGCTTTTTGGCATGGCCACGCCTTGCGTGAGCAACAGCCGCGCAGAGATTGCCGCCGGCGCTGTCGCCGCACAGCAGAATAGGGCGGTCGTAGGTTTTGGCTGCCCATTCGAAGGCACGTAAAGCATCGTCGAAAGCGGCCGGGTGCAAATGCTCCGGCGCCAGCCGGTAATCGATGGAACCCACCTCGTAACCGGTGCGGGCGCAGAGCTCGGCGCAGACATCGTCATGGCTGTCTAGGCCGCCGAGGATGAAACCCCCGCCATGGATGTAGAGCACCATCGCCGCCGTGTTCGGGGTAGCGCTGCGATAGATGCGGATCGGGATGTCGTGTGATCGGTTGGCAATGAAAGTCGTTTCCGCCGTCACACCATTGGGATAGCCGGCAAAGAACTCGCGGCACATCCGGTCATAAATCGCACGCTGCTGGGCGATGGTGTAGTCGATCGTATCGGGCGGGTAATAGGAATTGGTCCGCTCGATGAAGGCCCAGGTCTCGGCATCGATGAGGGTTTTGTAGTCGGTCATGCAGCTCCTTTACCTCCCCCTTGATGGGGGAGGTCGCCGCGAAGCGGCGGGTGGGGGTGGTGGCGCATTACCCCCCCCCCNGGGGGGGGGGGGGGGGGGGGTGGTGGCGCATCACCCCACCCCGGACCTTCGGTCCGACCCTCCCCATCGAGGGGAGGGTAAAGAGGCTACTTCCCCTTCCACACCGGGTCGCGCTTTTCTGCGAACGCACGAAACCCTTCCATATTGTCCTCCGAGCCATACAGCGCATCGACCGTCGCCAATTGCCGGCGCGTCACGCGGTTCATCGCGTCCTGGAAGGTCAGCGCCTCCGCCACCCGCGCCGTCTCCTTGATCGCGGCGAACACCAGCGGCGGGCCGCTGGCGAGCAGCCTTGCGATCTCCCAGACGCGCTCCTCGAGCTTGTCCTTGGGCAGCACTTCGTTGACCAGCCCCCAGCGATGCGCTTCCGCCACATCCATCCAGCGGCCGGTGAGCAGAAGGTCCATGGCGACATGATAGGGAATGCGCTTGGGCAGCTTGATCGTCGCGGCATCAGCCAGCGTGCCGGCGCGGATTTCGGGCAGGGCGAAGGAGGAATGGTCGGAGGCGAAAATGAGGTCGCAGGACAGCGCTAGCTCGAAGCCGCCGCCCACCGCCATGCCGTTGACGCAGGCAATGATCGGCTTGTTCATGTCGCGCAGCTCCTGCAGGCCGGCAAAACCGCCGACGCCATAGTCGCCGTCGACCGCGTCGCCACCGGCGGCTGCCTTCAAATCCCAGCCGGCGCAGAAGAACTTGTCGCCGGCGGTCTTGACGATGGCGACGCGCAATCCGGGATCGTCGCGGAACGCCTTGAAGGTCTCGCCCATCAGCCGCGAGGTCTTGAGGTCGATGGCGTTGGCCTTGGGCCGGTCGAGCGTGACCTCGATGATGGTGCCCTCGCGGCGGGTGGAAATGACGTCAGACATTCTTCTTCTCTCCCAGCACCAGCAGCGCGTCGGCGATCCAGGCGCCCTTGCCCTCGGCGCAGACGATCAGCGGGTTGATGTCGAGTTCCTCGATCTCTCCGGCATTCGTCTGCACGAAGCCGGCAATGCCCGCGATGGCGTCGATGGCAGCCCCGACATCGGCCTTGGGCCGGCCACGATAGCCGTCCAGCAGCGGAAACAGTTTAAGGCCACGCAGGGCCGCCTCGATGTCGTCGCGCGTCGCCGGCAGCATCAGCGTGACGCTGTCGCGCAACAGCTCGACCAGCACGCCTCCGGTGCCCAGCGTCATGACGGCGCCGAACATCGGGTCGCGGGTGAAGCCGACGATCAACTCGGCAACGCCGTCGCGCACCATGCGCTCGACATAGAGGCCGGTGCCGAGCGGCAGCAGATCATGCGCCGCCGTGCTCACGGATTCGGCGTCCTTGAGGTTCAGCCTGACCGCGCCGACTTCCGATTTGTGGGTAACTCCGAGCGCCTTCAGCGCCACCGGGAAGCCGAGCGCCATGGATGAGATGACGGCCTCGACAGCGTTAGCGGCACGTTCTGCCTTCGGCACCGGCAAGCCGGCCTTGATCAGCCGCGCCTTGGCTTCGGCCTCGTCAGGGGTGACATGGTCACCGCCGGCAGCACCTGCAGCCGACGTGTCGATCGGCTGCGCCTGCGGCTCGGCCCAGGCCCAGCCGATGAAGGCCGCCGCACCTGCGGCATCCATGGCCTCGGAAATACCGAACAACGGCACCATGCCGCGCGCCATCAGCTCGGCGGTGTATTCCTCCGGCAGGTTCTCCGGCAGCGACGATACGATCGCGCCATGCGCCTTGTTGGTCTTCAGCGCCGATTCGAAGGCGCGCAGCGTCGCCCACCAGTCGGTGACCGAGCAGCGGTCGGGGCGTGGAAAGTCGAGCACCAGCATGTTGAGGTCGAAACCGCCCGACACCATGGCGGTGAAGGTGGCGGTCATCGCCGGTTCGTTGTTCCAGATGAAGGTGTGATAGTCCAACGGGTTGGCGACCGCGACCAGCGGCCCGAGCGTCGATTTGACATGGGCGCGGTGCTTCCTGGTGAGCTCCGGGAAATTGACCCAGCGGCCTTCGGCGCTGTCGGCCATGACAGAGGCTTCGCCGCCCGAGCAACTCATCGATGACAGTCTATAGCCGGGCAGTGGTCCTGTGACGTGCAGAAGCTTCAGCGCCTCGATAAAGGCGGGGATGGAATCGACGCGCGCAATGCCGAGCCGCCGCAGGAAAGCGCCCGAAGCGGCATCCGAACCGGCGAGCGAAGCTGTGTGCGAGACGGTCGCCTGCCTGGCCTGTTCGGACCGGCCGACCTTCATGGCGATGATCGGCTTCTTCAGTTCGCGCGCCCGCGCCGCCAGCTTCTCGAAGCCGGCTACGGAATCGAAGGCTTCGATGTGCAGGCCGAGCGAGGTGACGCGCTCATCCTCGATCAGGCCGAGCGCCATTTCGGAGAGGCCGGTCTGCGCCTGGTTGCCGGCGGTCATCAGGAAGGCGATCGGCAGGCCGCGCTTCTGCATCGTCATGTTGATGGCGATGTTGGAGGACTGGGTGATGATGGCGACGCCCTTGGCGCCTTCGGGCAGCCTGATGCCGCCATGCTGGTCGGGCCATAGCAGCGCGCCATCGGCATAGTTGATCAGGCCGTAGCAGTTCGGCCCGATGATCGGCATCTGGCCGGCCGCGGCCACCAGTTCGGCCTGCAGCCGCTCGCCGTCATCGTCATAGGCCTCGGTCTCAAGAAAGCCCGCGGCAAAACAGACGGCGCCGCCGGCGCCGCGCTCAGCCAGCGCCTTGATTACCTCGATGGTGAGATGCCGGTTGACGCCGACAAAGGCAGCGTCCGGCGCGTCGGGAAGGTCGGCGACCGAGCGATAGGCCTTGCGGCCGGCGACCTCGTCCTTGTTCGGATGCACCGGCCAGATTTCGCCGGCAAAGCCCATCTTGATCGATTGGGCGACGACGGCAGCGGCCTGGGCCCCGCCGAACACCGCGATGGATTTTGGGCGCAAGAGGCGTTCAAGCTTATGCATATTCCCCGTCTCTTCTTTTTAAGCCCCGAACGGGCGCAGCAGCGCCCGCGAAATGATGTGGCGCTGGATTTCCGACGTCCCTTCCCAGATGCGCTCGACACGGGCGTCGCGCCAGATGCGCTCCAGCGGCAGGTCGTCCATCAGCCCCATGCCGCCATGGATCTGGATTGCTTCGTCGGCAACGAAGGCGAGCATTTCGGTAGCCTTCAGCTTCGCCATGGCCATGTCCTGATCGGTGACGGTGCCCTGATCGTACTTCCAGCCGGCTTCGAACACCATCAGGTCCGCCGCCTTCAATTCCGTCGCCATGTCGGCGAGCTTGAACGACACGCCCTGGAACTTGCCGATCTGCTGGCCGAACTGCTGGCGTTGCGCCGAGTATTCGATGGCGTGGCCGAGTGCCCGCTCGGCGCGGCCGAGACAGGTGGCGCCGACCTGCAGGCGCGTGGCGCCGAGCCAGGAATTGGCGACGTCGAAGCCCTTGTGGACCTCACCCAGCACCTGGCTTGCCGGCAGGCGGCAATCGTCGAATTCGAGGATGGCGTTGGTGTAGCCGCGATGCGAGACGTTGCGGTAGCCGTCGCGCACGGTGAACCCCCTGGTGCCCTTGTCGACGAAGAAGGCGGTGATCTTCTTGCGCTTGCCGCGCGGCGTTTCTTCCTCGCCCGAAGCCATGAAACTAATTGCGAAATCGGCCAGATCGGCGTGGGAGATGAAATGCTTGGTGCCGTTGAGCACCCAGTCGTCGCCGTCCTGCACGGCTGACGCCTTCATGCCGCGCAAATCGGAGCCGGCGCCGGGCTCGGTCATCGCCAGGCAGTCCCACTTCTCGCCACGAATACACGGGAACAGGTATTTTTCGCGCTGCTCCGGCGTGCCGGCGAGCAGGATGTTGGAGGGGCGCGCGACGCAGGTCCAGTGCAGCGCATAGTTGGCGCGGCCGAGTTCCTTCTCGTAGAGCAGCCAGGTCACCGTATCGAGGCCGGCGCCACCGACATCGGCCGGCATGTTGGCGGCATAGAGCCCGGCTTCGATCGCCTTGACCTTGATCTCTTCGATCAACTCGCGGCGCAGCACGCCGGTGCGCTCGACCTCACGTTCATGCGGGTAAAGCTCGTTCTCGACGAAAGCGCGCGTGGTCTCGACGATGAGCTTCTGTTCCTCCGAAAGACCGAAATCCATGGCCTCAGCCTTTCTTCTTTTTCTTCGGCTTTTCCGCCTTCTTCACCGGCTTGGATGCCTTGGACTTCTCGGCGGCCCTGGATGCGGCCGGCTTCTTCGCCGCCAGCTTGGCCAACTGCCTGGTATAGTCCTTTTGCAAGGCGCCGGCGCCCCAGCCCTTGCCTTTGTTCTGTTTAGACAGAGCATCCATGATCGCGACCAGATTGTCGTCGCGGATCCTTTCCAGCTCACGGATCGACAGGCCATGCGCCTGGTCGTCCGACTGGGTGGCGATCAGATCGACCAGCTCGTCGTTGAACTCCGGCACGTCCATCAGCTTGGTCCACGGCCATTTCAGGCACGGCCCGAACTGCGCCATAAAGTGGCGCATGCCGGCCTCGCCGCCGGCGACGCGGTAGACCTGGAACATGCCCATCTGAGCCCAGCGCAGGCCGAAGCCATAGCGCATGATGTCGTCGAGTTCCTCGACCGTGCAGATGCCGTCCTTGATCAGCCACAGCGCCTCGCGCCACGCCGCCTCCAGCAGGCGGTCGCCGACAAAGGCCTCGATCTCCTTACGGATCACCACCGGCTTCATGCCGATCGAGGCATAGATTTCCTTGGCAACCTCGATCGCTTCGGGGAACGTCTGCTCGCCGCCGACGATCTCGACCAGCGGCAGCAGGTAGACCGGGTTGAAGGGATGTCCGACAACCAGCCGCTCCGGGTGCTTCTTCATCGCCACCTGCATGTCGGTCGGCTTGATGCCGGAGGTCGACGAGCCGACGATGGCGTTGGCCGGCGCGTAGAGATCGATCTCGGCCAGTACGCGGTGTTTGAGGTCGAGCCGCTCCGGCACGCTCTCCTGGATGAAATCGGCGTCGGCCACCGCCTCGGCGATGGTCTTGGCAAAGGTCAGTCTGCCTTCCCTGGGCAGGCCGCCGGGAACCATCTGCTTGTAGGCGCGGCGCGCGCCCTTCATCACTTCCGAGACCTTGCGCGACGCTTCCGGGTCCGGATCGAAGATCGACACGTCGATGCCGTTGAGCAGCAGCCGCGCCACCCAGCCGGCGCCAATGACACCGCCGCCAATGGCGGCTGCCTTGTTGATGATGCTCATGGTCAGGCTCCGGTTCTTGTCTTGGCGGTTTCGGGGTCGATGAGAGGCACGCGCTCGCCGGAGCGGATCACGGAGGGGTCGTAGGCCTTGCGGGCGAAGACTTCGAGCACGAAGGGCCGGAAGAATTCGATCGGCAGCGTGTCGAAGTCCGGGTCGAAGCTCGACTGGTCCCAGCGTTCGCAAAATTGGTCGCAATCGTCGAAATAGGCATGGCTGGCGAAGCGGTCGCGAGCATGGCGGTTGCCGCCGAGATGATGCGCGTAATAGAGCCGCTGGAAGTCGCCATGCTTTTCCACCACCCAGGTGCATTGCTCGCGCACGAAAGGTTTCAGGATCGAAGCGGCGTATTCGTCGTGATTGTAGGGAGCGTAGATGTCGCCGATGTCGTGCAGCAGCGCGCAGGCGATCCAGTCGGTGTCGGCGCCGTCACGCCAGGCCCGCGTCGCCGCTTGCAGCGAATGGCCGAGCCTGGTGATCTTGTAGCCCGACAGGCCTTCGTCGAGTTGCACCAGTGCGTCGAGCAGCCGCTCGCCGGTCCTGGCGGCATAGTCGATCTCATGGGCGGTCAGGAACTCATAGTCTTGCCTGTCGCCATCCTTCATCGCAGTGAATTTGACGGTAGCCATGATCCGCTCCCGTCTTAAGCAGCCGCTGCGATCGGCGCCCGCTTGGTGAGGTTGAGCTTCCTGCGCACTTCCTCCGGCCCCAAAATCCTGGCGCCGAGATTGGTGACGATGCTGGCGGCGCGCTCGACCAGCTGCGCATTGGTGGCCAGCACGCCCTTGTCGAGCCAGAGATTGTCTTCGAGACCGACGCGGACATTGCCGCCGGCGAGCACTGCAGCGGCTGCATAGGCCATCTGGTTGCGGCCGATGGCGAAGGCCGACCAGTTCCAGGTCGACGGCACGTTGTTAACCATGGCCATGAAGGTGTTGAGGTCGTCCGGCGCCCCCCACGGCACACCCATGCAGAGCTGCACCAGCGCGTCGGGATTCAAGACCTTTTCTTCGACCAGCTGCTTGGCGAACCAGAGGTGGCCGGTATCGAAGGCTTCGATCTCCGGCTTGACGCCGAGCGCCGTCATCATGCCGCCCATTGCGCGCAGCATGCCGGGCGTGTTGGTCATGACATAATCGGCCTCGGCGAAGTTCATGGTGCCGCAATCCAGCGTGCAGATTTCCGGCAGGCACTGGCGCACATGTTCCATGCGGTTGGTGGCGCCGCCCATGTCGGTGCCTTTTTCATTGAGCGGCAGCGGCGCTTCCGGTGAGCCGAACACCATGTCGCCGCCCATCCCGGCGGTCAGGTTCAGGATCACATCGACTTCTGCCGCGCGGATGCGGTCCGTCACTTCGCGGTAGAGATGGACATCGCGGCGCGGCTTGCCGGTCTCGGGGTCGCGGACATGGCAGTGGACGATGGCGGCACCGGCCTTGGCCGCATCGATCGCCGAATCGGCGATCTGCTTGGGCGAGCGTGGCACATGCGGGGAGCGGTCCTGCGAGCCGCCGGACCCGGTCACGGCACAGGTAATGAAAACCTCACGGTTCATCGCGAGCGGCATGGACATCTCCTCCCCATAGAAACAGACCCTAACAATGACCGACTTGCCGGAAACTGTTTTGCAATTTACGAAGCTCTCGTGATCAAAAGCGAAAAACCGACCATCTTTCGCGCTGAGCGATCGCCGCTCAAGGTGACGCTGCTGGTGTTTTCAGGCTCGTCCATCATGTGCGTGGCGTCGACCGTCGACCCGCTGCGCGCCGCCAACCGCATCTCAGGCGAGACGCTGTTCGATTTCAAACTGGTCTCGGTCACCGGCGAGGCGCCGGTCACCACATGCGGCCTGCCGGTGGCGGTCAGGGGCCGCTTCGATGCGGCCGAGCCGACCGACGTGCTTGTCGTCGTCGCCGGCTTCGGCACCCAGAATTACGCGACATCGGCTCTGCTTTCCGGATTACGGCGAGCGGCCCGCGCGGCTCGCGCCTGCGGCGGCGTCGAGGCCGGCACATGGCTGGTGGCGCGCGCCGGCCTCCTCGAAGGCCGCAGCGCCACCACCCATTGGGAAGACATGGAGGATTTTTCCTCCGCCTTTCCCGGCGTCGACGTGCGTCCGGACCGCTACGTCATCGACGGACCGGTGTTCACCTCGGGCGGGGCGTCGCCGACCTTCGACCTGATGCTGCATCTGATCCGCACCCGGCTCGGCATGGCCGTCGCGCTCGATGTCGCCAGCGTCTTCATCTACGACCAGGCGCGCGCCGCGACCGACGCGCAGCCGCTGGTCTCGCTCGGCCGGCTCGACGGCTACGACCCGCGTCTGGCGCAGGCTATCCGGCTGATGGAATCGCATGTCGACCAGCCGCTGACCATCGACGCGGTGGCAAAACGCGCCGGGGTGACGGCGCGGACATTGGAGAGCATTTTTCGCAAGTCGATCGGCGAGACGCCGGGCGCATATTATCTCAGGCTGCGGCTGGGCGCGGCGCGGCGGCTGGTGGTCGACACGCGGATCGCCATGGCGGATATTGCCGGGCGGACGGGGTTCTCGTCCGCCGCGGCATTTTCCAGAGCGTTTTCAAGAGCGTTCGGCGAAGCCCCGGTCAGGCTGCGCCGAGGTTGATGCATGTCGCCCAAAAGTGTGTCGCGGTTTTGGGATTACGACATGCACAGACAAAGGGAGATCAGGCTGCGTTCTGTCGATCGCTGCCGGCGTCCATCTGCGAGCGCATCTGCCTCGCCAGACGGACTTCAAATCGGCTGCTGACAGCACGATCCCATTCGTTTTTCACGCTGTCGGTCGGCCGCGGCAGCGCCATCAGCCGGTCGATGATCGATCCGGTCTCGCCGGATGAGAGCAGGGCGTCGATTTCGCGTTCATGCTGCATATCGGTTCGCCTCCTTTTCACCCGCCACAACCGCATCCTTATACGAGATACGTGACGGCAGTTTGAAGGCAAGAGCGAGGTCATTGAGGGGCGCCAAAGGGCAAACCCTTGTCGTCGGATAGGGTCTTGCGCAAACCCCATTCCGGGGCGACCGGAATGTTATCCAGCCACCCTTGAGCACAACGAATCGGCTTTCCGCCCTCAGACGTAGCGGTTGACGATGTTTTCCAGCAATTCCTGGCGGCCGGAGCGTGGCTGCGGCTCGATCTTCTTCTTCACCACGCGCTCGGCGATGTCTTCCAGCGAGCGCTTGCCCGACAGCATCGCCTTGCCCTCGGCCGTGTTCCAACCGGCATAGCGCTCGGCCAGCGGACCCGACAGCGCCTTGTCCTCGACCATCTTGGCGGCTGCCTTGAGGCCTCGTGCGCAGGAATCCATGCCGCCGATATGGCCGATCAGCAGGTCCTGCGGGTCGAGCGACTGGCGGCGCAGCTTGGCGTCGAAATTGGTGCCGCCGGTCTTGAAGCCGCCGGCCTGCAACACCTGGTAATAGGCCAGCGCCATCTCGGGCACATTGTTGGGGAACTGGTCGGTGTCCCAGCCCGACTGGTAGTCGTTGCGGTTCATGTCGATCGAGCCGAAGACGCCGAGCGCATTGGCCAGCGCCAGCTCGTGCTCGAAGGAATGGCCGGCAAGAATCGCGTGGCCCTGCTCGATGTTCAGCTTCACTTCCTTCTCCAGCCCGAAGCGCTTGAGGAAGCCGTAGACCGTGGCAACGTCGTAGTCGTACTGATGCTTGGTCGGCTCCTGCGGCTTCGGCTCGATCAGGATCGTGCCTTTGAAGCCAATCTTGTGCTTGTAGTCGACGACGAGACTGAGGAAGCGCCCAGCCTGCTCCTGCTCGCGGGCAAGATCGGTGTTGAGCAGCGTTTCATAGCCCTCGCGCCCGCCCCACAGTACATAATTCTCGCCCTTCAGCCGCTTCGTGACGTCGATGCAGCTTTTCACCGTCGCCGCCGCATAGGCGAAGACATCCGGATCGGGATTGGTGGCGGCGCCCGACATGAAGCGGCGGTTGGAGAACAGGTTGGCCGTGCCCCAGAGCAGTTTGACGCCGGTCTTCTTCATCTTGGCGGCAAAATAGTCGGCGATCTCGTCGAGCCGCGCGGCACTTTCGGAGAAATCCTTGCCTTCCGGCCGCACGTCGGCGTCGTGGAAGCAGAAATAGGGCGCGCCGAGCAGCGAGAACATCTCGAAGGCGACGTCGGCTTTCAGCTTGGCCAGTTCCATCGTGTCGACGCCGCCAGCCTTGGGAAACCAGGGCCGGTCGAAGGTCTGGCCGCCAAAGGGATCGCCGCCCGGCCAGGCGAAAGAATGCCAGTAGGCGACGGCGAAGCGCAGATGGTCTTCCAGCCGTTTGCCGGCCACCACCTCGTCGGGATTGTAGAAGCGGTAGGCCAGCGGATTGGTCGAATCCGGCCCCTCATACTTGATCGCTTTGATGTCGCCGAAAAATCCGCTGCTCATGATTTCTGTCCTCTCTCGAATAGTTCACCCTGATTACCTCAGGCGTAATTGGTTTCGCTCTCGCTTGGGGTGAAAAGCCTCGTGTCAAAGCCACTCAACGAAGGAGACAGACCATGACCGACCTCAATACGATCGCCCAGAACTACATCACCGCCTGGAACGAGGCCGATGCGGATCGCCGTGCCGAACTGCTCAAGGCCACCTTCACCGAAGACGTCAGCTACCGCGATCCGCTCATGCAGGGCGACGGCCACGCCGGCGTTGCTGGGCTGATCGACGGCGTACAGCAGCGCTTCGCCGGCTTCCGGTTCTCGCTGAAGGGTACGCCGGACGGGTTTGGCGACCGCATCCGCTTCTCGTGGAATCTTGGGCCGGAAGGCGTGCCGTCGGTTATCGAAGGCACCGATATCGGTGTTATCGAAAATGGGCGCCTGAAGAGCGTCACCGGGTTTCTGGACAAGGTGCCGGCGCAGTGATCGATTAAGGGTGGCGCGAGACACCCCCCTCTGCCCTGCCGGGCATCTCCCCCGCAAGGGGGGAGATTGGCTGGCATCCACGCCTTCGCTAATCACCCACCTTACAAGACTGGCATACCCGCCGACGCTGCCGATCTCCCCCCTTGCGGGGGAGATGCCCGGCAGGGCAGAGGGGGGTGCCTCGCGCCGACTCACG
>NZ_AYVN01000014.1:0-176883 GCF_000502815.1 Mesorhizobium sp. LSJC269B00 | reverse complement strand
CGACGCTCTTCCGATCTAACCCTGCGAAGTTTTCTGCTCCGCTACGTTCACTACTTTCACCTCCAGGCAAGCTTCACCGCGCTCAGCAATGCCCGGATGAACATAGTCGACAGGCTCTCAAGATGGCTGGTGATGTGTGATGATCGCGTCGACGGGAACAGCTTTGCGATTACGCACGAGTTCTTATCAGTTATGCTCGGTGTCAGGCGGCCCGGCGTCACCATAGCGCTGCAAACCTTGGAGGGCCAAGGTCTGATACGCTCAATGCGAGAGAGGGAGTCATTCTTGATCGCGCGCGTNTATCAGTTATGCTCGGTGTCAGGCGGCCCGGCGTCACCATAGCGCTGCAAACCTTGGAGGGCCAAGGTCTGATACGCTCAATGCGAGGAGAGGTAGTCATTCTTGATCGCGCGCGTCTAATTGCGCTGGCAGATGGGTCATATGGCAGGGCTGAAGCCGAATACGCTCGGCTAGTCGGCAAACTGCATTGATCGCAGGCGCCGCGGCGTCCGTAGCGCCGCGACGGTGATCGCCAACGAATGTGCTCGAACAGGAGATGGTCGATCTCCTGCATTGGAGTCACGTAAGCCGCCTAGACAGAGCCTTCACCGCCGACGTTGCCGAGCATCGGGATCCACGACGAAGCTGTCATGCCGGCACCGCTGCATGCGCCGCGCGAGGAACAAACCGCCCCTCGCCTTCGTTCAGGATCCCGAAGCACGATACGGCTGTGCACCACCTTCCGGCCACTCAAAGGAGACCCGAGACGACTCGGTCCGTAAAGGAGGTTTTCGAAGAGCATCTGAGGCTTCGCGCGGCAGGCGATATCGAGGAGGATCTCTTGGGCGCACTGCCATCTAACCTCGATTAAACAGGCACTGATGCGCTGGCTGGAGCAATGGCGAGACTCATTGCACCAGCCAAGTTCAGGGCATATGCAGACAACCGCTTTTGGCCCGGAACAGATCGATTGGCGGCATAGCCTTATCTTCCCTCACAACGGGAAGGCTGTTTCGGGACTTTTCGAAATCAGCGGATCACAGGCTCGCCATGGAAGCGGCGGCGCGATGGAGGAGAAACGCCGAAGCCAACTTCCATCATCAGCCGTGGCCTGTGCGACGGCACGGTGCCCATATGGAACCCGAACGGATCCTCGACGAAACCGAAACCGGCCTTGCCGGTCAGCGTGACCGGACTCTGCTTGCCGTAGACGTCCAGAATCTCTTGCGCTGGATGGCCGACGACAAGCGTAAATTGGTGCTTGAGGGCGCGGCGATCATGGCTGCCGCGAACATAGATATGCGGGCCGGTCCCCTCGTCGACGGGCACCAGATAGAAAAAGAACTTCAGCATCCGCCAGTCGTCCAGGTCGAAGTGGTATTTGCCGAGCGAAGCCAGGTTCTTGTCCGCGTCCGACGCCTGGCCGGTCGGGAAGCTCCACCAGACGCGCGTCGTGATCAGCGTCGCCTGGCCGCCGAGATAGTGCGCCGCGATATCCATGAGCAGCGGATCATTTTGGATGGCAACGGCCGACTTACAGCCCAGAATGCGCTCGAAATAATGGCCGCTGAGCAACGGACGGCCAAATCGCGCCTCAGCCTCCGCATGCTCCGCCGGCATGAACTCGAGTCGGCGATCGAAATTGCCGAAACAAGGTGTGCACCTGGCGAATGCGGCTACATCTTCAGCCACCATTGCAGGCAGGACAAGGCCGGGAAAAAGCCCATCCATCCGCAGCGCGTCGACAACGTCGTGGCAATTGACACCGGCAAACATCGTGTCCTGGGCTCTTTGCGGCCTTCGGACCGGCTTTGCACCACGCCAGTGCATTCTCCGTGCCGGCATGGTGCGCGCCAACATGAACATGGGCAGCCACGCCGGGTTCTCGCGAATATCCGACAGGTAGGTCGGAATGCGTACGGCTATGCGACGCAGCATGCTGCCGTTTCGCGCGATTGTCTCAAGGCTTGCAGCGCCGGCTTTGTCGGAGTTCATAACGGTCATCGGGGTCCTCAGGTCATGAATGCACTTATCGACGAAGTTGGGTCCCGGTGTTTCGCCGAAACCCGATTCGCCGCGGAAGAACTAGGCGCTTGCCACGTTTTGTGCAACGCACCATTGCAGTGAGAAAATGGAGGTTGCGCGTTCGTATAAGACAATCGCAACCACTCCAATTACCTCAGGAACTGTCTGTAGCCGCCGCCCATCAGGTAGCGGCCGCGTTGGATGGCGCGACGTACCTGATCGCGAAGATGGCCGCCTGGATGACGCCAATCTTCTTCGACACGGCGTCTCCCGAACAAGGCAATGGCGACCTCCTGATGAGATGCTCCCGCCAGCGAGCCATCCAAAGCCTGCAGTACAATACGCAGACGCGCTCCGCGGTGTTCCGGCGGAAAGCAAGCAGCTGACACGCGGCGGCAATCATTGATGTCGTTCAGGAACTGAAGGGCAGCGACATGGAACTTGAGGTGCTGCGGCTGAAGGATCGCGTCGACATATAGCCGCAACGGGCGGAGTACGGACGCACCGGAAACGGCGATCTGCAGACTCCGGCAGTTCTCCCTCAGCAGCACGTGCTGCATGCCCGCAGCTGTCAGCAGGATGTCCTTGCAGCATGAGAGCGAAGAAAGGTGAAGCGGTTCAAAATCGTGGTCGAGCCCCAGCGGCTCCGCGGCCGCTCGTAGAATACAGGCGCAATCGCGCGGATCCCAAAAGACCCTCGCCGATGTAGCGTCCGACTGTGGCGCGTCCGCGAAAAAGGAGGCTCCATTGTCTTAGGAAAGCTGATTCTGTCGTCAACTCGATTATCTTCATGTCGGCCTGGGTTCCGACAAAGCAGGCGGACGGTGCCATTTTGGCGTGGTCGCGCTGGAATTGTGGATTGCGCCGAAGAAACTCCCAGGCCCAGCCAGTGCGTGGCAATCGTCTGGCGTAGTGGTAAGCGTCCTGGCGACGCCAGTCCGGCCAGCATACAAGGCCGACCGTCGCTTCCTTGGACAAACCAGCATCCTTCATGGCACAGGTGTCCACAATGGCGCTATGCTGACGGGCCTAGAACCGGTTGCCACAGTACCGGTCCGCTCAGACGTCCCCTGCTGCGGATGCGCAAAAGGCTCGCGTGGGAAATCTCGAGAAACCCAGCCACCGCCTCCGTTTTGCCGACGCACTTGGGTTCTCCGATGCGCGACAATGGCCACGTAGCAAGGCGGAGGATCCGCTCCATGCGCGTGTCCGTCACCGTTACGATCCGGGTCAGATCCTTGGCCAAGCCGAACTCGATCATGCCCGCGAAGAGCTCGTAGGTCNCTCGTAGGTCGCCTGAGCCAGCCCGCCCGCTGCCTTGGGCGCCGACGGAGGAAGATCGAGCGCGAAACGACTGCTCTCCCATATGTCGGTGGTCGAGGGCACGACGTCAGCACCCAGCAGCACCGGGAAGGTGTCGCGCAACATTGTGGGTCCGGTGCTGGGCAAAAGACGCACGCAACCGCGAATTCGCCAGTCGGATCCTTTGAGGAGCAGATAGACAGGCTTGAGAGCATCAAACGGATCGGATTCCATCTGGTCTTCGGTATCAACTTCCCAATCGAGCCTTTCCTTGAACACCCGAAACCTGAGCCCGTGCATCTCTTTGAGCTCGCCTGCAAAATCACTGTAAAAGTCTGGTGCTATCAGTTGCATCATGGTCGCCTCCATGTGGGATGTGTTCCCGCCATCGAAGGGCAAAGCTGACAGCGATGCAGCCTGTAGAGGTTTACAGGTATCGTGGCTGAGAATCAGGATCTCGTCAGGTAGTGTGCTGAGAGTTCTGCAAATTCGCTGAGAGGGGGCGGTCATGGCAGGCTGGTGATTGTTCACGTCACCTGATTCCCGCGAAGGAACGCCACCATGACCAAGACTGAAGNAAGCTCGCTCTGCGCCAAGCCGCATGACCAGCATCATGGCCGCCCCTTTTTGCAGAACTTGACGCACACAACCTCTCGTCAGGCCGGAGGCAGCCATTCGTGCAACGGCTTGGTTGATCGTTCGAACGCCAAACTTTGCCTTGGCGTTTTCCAGATGAAAGGTCACGGTGCGCTTTGAGACGCCGAGAAGCTGGCTAGTATCCCAAGCCGACTTGCCGCGCGCCGCCCATTTCAGGCACTCGAACTCCCGCGGGGTGAGCGTTACACCATCCACCACGCGATGATCGGCGAGCCTGCGCCGGACATGGATATGAAAGTTGATGGCCACCAGCTGCAATGCTTTTTCGTAACGTGCCAGTGACCGCAACAGAGGCGGACGGGACTCGTCGGAAGCAAAGGTCAGGGCAGCAAACCGGCCGAGATGATCATGCATGGACATCGTCAGGCCGCCGCAGATGCCAAACTCAGCCGCACTCTCTAGAATTTGTTGCTGCGAATTCGGCAGACAGTGCCGAGCGCGATCCACACCCCAATCGAATGTATCCCAGCCTTGCAGCCCGNGCCCGCGCAGGATGACCGGATCGAGACTGTGGTACCGCTGTTGCAGATAACGTGACGTCCAGGATGAAGGATAGTTTGAAATCAATTGGGGGGCGTCGCCGGAGGCTGACGGGTAGGTGAAATAGGCGAATAGCGGGAAGTCGAAGCCGGCTGCAGCGGAGGCCATTGCCTCACAGAGATCGGCAGCATCAACACTTGCAGACAGTTGCTCGACGAAGTTCTCAAACACGCGATGCATGTGTCCTGTGCGTAACCTCCGTAACGCTCAATGCCAGGCAGAGACCTTGTTTTAGATGATCCCGGACGAATACGGCGCGTGCCGAGAACGTGGCTAATCTGTTGAACCAATCCGAAATAGTCTGACGTTGTCTATGAGCCGTGTGCCGCCGAGCCAGGCGGCGGCAAGCAACCGTGCCGGTCGATCGAGGCTTGTTATCGGGTGCAGATCTGCCTCATCGCGAAGTTCCAGGTATTCGACCTCGCGATAGCCTGCAGCCAGAATTGCTGCGCGAGATTCTGCAAGCGTTGGCAGGATGGGTGAGCCGCGCTCAAGCCGCTCAGCCGTCTTGAGCAGGACCGATGATAGCTTGGGAGCAACAGCGCGTTCCGCTGGCGAGAGCCGCACATTGCGCGATGATAGCGCAAGACCGTCGGCTTCACGGACTGTCGGACAGGCAACAATGGTGATTGGAATATCCAGATCCCGGACCATGCGCCTGACCAGGTGAATTTGCTGAAAGTCCTTTTCGCCAAAGAAGCCGAAGTCAGCGCTGGTCTGCAGGAAGAGCTTGGCGACGACGGTCGCCACGCCGTCGAAATGCCCCGGCCGGAATGTACCGCACAGGCCTTCGCTGACACCGCAAACCGAAACGGTGGTGGCGAAGCCCGCCGGATACATCTCCTCTGCATCTGGCGCATAAAGCAGGTGCGCGCCAACCGGTGCCAGTTTGGCGGCATCCTCGTCCTCGGTGCGGGGATACGCGGCAAGATCGGCCTGGCTGTTGAATTGCTTCGGGTTGACGAAGAGCGTCACTATCACACGGTCTGCCTTCTCGAGTGCAGCGCGCACCAGGCTGAGATGGCCCTCATGCAGGACGCCCATCGTTGGCACCAGGGCTATCCTCACACCTTCGCAGCGCCATGCGGCGACGCTTTCGCGAAGCTGGTCAACGCTCCTGACGATCGGCACGCTCACGCTGCTTCTCCGCTCTTGGTGGCGTCCGTGTCGGCGGGCTTGGGCGCATCGGCAAACACGTGCTCTGCGGCGGGAAACTGGCGCTCCTTCACCTCGCGCGCATAGGAAGCGATCGCAGCCGCAGCCGCCTCCCGGAGTTCAGCATAGCGCTTGACGAACTTGGGCCGGAAGTCGCCGAAGAGGCCCAGCATGTCGTCGACGACGAGAATCTGGCCGTCACAGGCTGCCGAGGCACCGATGCCAATGGTCGGGGTCGCCACCTCCTTGGTGATCCGGCGGGCGAGCGCCTCAGGAACCTTCTCCAGGACGACCGCAAAGGCGCCCGCTTCGCCCACCGCAATTGCGTCGCGCCTGATGCGCTCGGCATCCCCGCCCCTGCCCTGTACGCGGTAGCCACCGATGGTGTTGATGGCCTGCGGCGTCAATCCGACATGGGCCATGACGGGCACGCCGCGTGCGGCGAGGAAGCCGATCGTCTCTGCCATCGCTTCGCCGCCTTCGAGCTTGACGGCCGTGCAGCCGGTCTCGGCCATGACGCGCGCGGCATTGCGGAAAGCCTGCTCTGGGCTTTCCTCGTAGGAACCGAACGGCAGGTCGACCACCATCAGCGCCTGCTTGATGCCACGGCGCACCGCCTGGCCGTGCGTGATCATCATCTCCAGCGTGACGCCGAGCGTCGAGGGCAGGCCGTGGAGAACCATGCCGACGCTGTCGCCGACGAGCACCACATCACAATGGGGATCGACAAGCCGGGCGACTGGGGTGGTGTAGGCGGTAAGGCAGACGAGCGGCGTCCCACCTTTGCGCGAACGAATATCCGGCGGTGTGATCGCCCTGGTGTCACCATAAGCGCTCATGGGACCCCTTCCCCTACGTTACCAGCTGCGGCTGTCGCCTTTGGCACATTTTTGTGCAGGTGCGAAGAGCAAAAAAATGGCCATGCAGCTGCGGGGTGTTGACGTGCCAATTGGCACGCTTACACTAAATCGATTAAGGTGCCCCCGAGTTGGCCAAATAATGGACGATCAGGCAATAGGACTCAGGAAAGACAGAGCCGCCGGCAAGGCCGACAACGTCAAAGTGGACTTGATCGCCTTTGTGGTCGCCGTAAACGGAAGTCAACCCTGTGTCCTCACCATCGGCCAGGCGGACACCTTGCCCTCCGGTCCCTTTGCGCTTGAGCACCGATCGCTGCAATCCGGCTTGAGGGGGTGGGTCGAGCAGCAAACCGGCCATCGGCTGGGGTACATTGAGCAACTCTACACGTTCGCGGATCGGGATCGCATCGGCGCCGAGCGCCAGCAGCGCGTCATCTCCATCAGCTATCTCGCATTGACGCGCAAGGAACAGGCAGCGGGCTCGCCCAAGTGCGGATGGCAGAGTTGGTATGAATATTTTCCATGGGAGGACCACCGCTCCGGCACGCCTGCGGTCGTGCTGGACGTTCTGCGGCCGCGCCTGATCGAATGGGCAAACGGGGTTGGCGATTCGGCCACGCGACGTGAACGCTGGCAGCGGGCGACGATAGCCTTTGGCTTCGACGACCGCCTTTGGAACGAGGAACTCACGCTTCAACGCTATGAGTTAGTCTACGAAGCAGGCCTGGTCCAAGAGGCCGTAAGAGGGCGGGACGCAGGACCCCCGCCGCTGGTGCCCAGCAAGTCCATGGTCGCCGATCATCGCCGCATCGTGGCGACCGGCATTGCGCGGCTGCGCTCCAAGATCAAATACCGCCCAGTCGTCTTTGAGCTGATGCCGCCGGTCTTCACGCTTTTGCAGCTGCAGCGAACCGTGGAGGCGCTCGCCGGCAGGCTCATCCACAAGCCGAACTTTCGCCGACTGATCGAACAGCAGGAGCTGGTCGAGGAGACCGGAGAGGCCACCACTGAGACCGGCGGCCGGCCAGCGAAGCTTTTCCGTTTCCGCCACGCCGTTCTCGACGATAGGCTCATCGCCGGGACAAAATTGCCGCTGGCGCGGGGTTGACATCCCTTATACTCACAGCAAGTATATGCTGGTTATTGTCAGTTAGAGTATAAGCGGGAGGGGGTCGATGGGCGCCATGCTGCCTACGGCCGCGTTGCTCTACGAGCGCGTCCGACGAGTGATCCCGCCGAGCGAATGGCCGGCTTTCGCCGAGGATATCGAGGCGATCCTTGCGCTGAAGCGCGAGCGCAACGCGATCATCCTGGCGCACAATTATCAGACGCCCGAGATCTTCCACTGCGTGGCCGACATCGTCGGCGACAGCTTGGCACTAGCCCGCACGGCTGCGACGGTCGAGGCGCAAGTCATCGTGCTGGCCGGCGTCCATTTCATGGCCGAAACGGCCAAGCTCCTCAATCCGGGCAAGACCGTGCTCATTCCGGATCTCAGCGCCGGTTGCTCGTTGGCGGACTCAATCACGGCAGAAGACGTGCGCTTGATGCGCCAGCGTTATCCCGGCGTTCCGATCATCACTTATGTAAATACGTCCGCCGAAGTGAAGGCCGAGTCGGATATCTGCTGTACATCCGGCAACGCCAAGGCGGTCGTCGAATCCCTTGGGGTTCTCCGGGTGATCATGTTGCCGGACGAATATCTGGCCCAGAATATCGCCGCTCAGACAGATGTGCAGATCATCGCCTGGAAAGGGCGTTGCGAGGTGCATGAGCGCTTTACACCGGCCGACATCCGCGAGTTGCGCGAAAGCCATCCCGGCGTGGTCGTGCTCGCCCATCCCGAATGCCCGCCCGACGTCGTGGCTGAAGCAGATTTTTCCGGCTCGACGGCTGCCATGTCCGACTATGTCGAAAGGCAAAGGCCGCCACGTGTCGTGCTGATGACGGAATGCTCAATGAGCGACAACGTCGCGTTAGCGCACCCAGAGGTCGAGTTCATCCGGCCCTGCAATTTGTGCCCGCATATGAAGCGGATCACGCTTGCCAACATCCGCACGGCGCTCGAGCAGAACCACCATGTCGTAACCGTCGAACCCGGGATCGCCGGGCGCGCGCGGCTAGCGGTCGAACGGATGCTGGCAGTTTGAGCGCCGACCTCCGCAGCTTCTTCGGGCGGCCCATCATCATCGGCGGCGGCATCGCCGGACTGATGACCGCGCTTCAACTGTCGCCGGAGCCGGTGCTTCTTCTGTCAAGGTCGCTGCTGGGAGCTGACAACTCGAGCACCTGGGCCCAGGGGGGCCTGGCTGCAAGTTTCGGCGAAGACGACGATCCGGCAATGCACCTGGCCGATACGGTTGCCGCCGGGGATGGTCTCTGCGACAGAGACGTGGCGAGCCGCATCCTCCAAGCCGCGCCCAAGGCCATAGAGGGGCTTGCGGGCTTTGGGGTTCGCTTTGACCGCACGCCGGAAGGATCACTGTGCCTCGGATTGGAGGCCGCACACAGCCGACGTCGCATCGTTCATGCGCATGGGGACGGCACCGGGCGTGAGATCATGCGTGCGCTGATCGCGGCTGTGCGTTCCACTCCGTCGATAGTTGTCGTGGAGGGCGTGGAAGCGCGCCGGCTCGCAGTGCGAGAGAATGCGATCCGAGGCGTCTGGGCGAGCTGTTCGATCGCACCTTTCTTCTTCGGCTCACGGCGGGTGGTTCTCGCCACCGGTGGCATCGGGGGACTGTTTCTCGACACCACGAACCCTTGGGGCAGTTGCGGACAAGGCCTTGCGCTTGCGGCCCGCGCTGGAGCTGTCCTAGCCGACCTCGAATTCATCCAGTTCCACCCGACCGCGCTTGACGGCCCAGAACGCCCTATGGCGCTGGTCAGCGAGGCTGTGCGAGGCGAAGGTGCTGCCCTGATCGATGAAACCGGCCAGGCTTTTCTCCAGAGCGTGCCAGGGGCGGAACTTGCGCCTCGCGATGTCTTGGCCCGCGCCGTGTGGAACCATCTTGCGGACGGCCACCATGTTTTTCTCGATGCCCGACAACGGCCAGGCCCGGCATTCGCTCGACATTTCCCGACAATCGCATCAGCCTGCCTTGGAGCCGGCATCAATCCCGCGCGCGATCTCATCCCCATTCGTCCGGCCCAACACTACCACATGGGTGGCGTTGCCGTGGACAGCTCGGGCAGGACCTCCGTCAAGGGGCTGTGGGCCTGCGGCGAAGTCGCTTCGACAGGACTGCATGGCGCCAACAGGCTCGCCAGCAATTCCTTGACGGAGGCAATCGTGTGCGCCCGCTGGGTCGCTGAAAGCGTCGCCGGAACGCCTGCGCGCAGAACAAGGCCTGCGTTTGCGAACGTTTACCCACCGCCCGCTCCGATAGCCGTGCGCGTTTTTCTGTCGCGCGCACTCGGCATCGTCCGGGATGGTCAAGCGTTGAAAGCAGCTGCGCGTGCCTTATTGCCGCTCGCCGAAAGCAAGGATGCGGTCTCGGATCCGGCGGCTGTCGGGCTAATGATTGCTGTTGCCGCCTTGTTGCGCGAAGAAAGCCGCGGCGCTCATTACCGGACAGATTTTCCTCATCATGCGACTGCCGCCCGACGGTCCGAAATCACGCTCGAAGCCGCCTTGGCGGCTGCGCGGGAACTCGGACACTCGCCAAGCTCCGAAGGTGCAAAGGGATGATGCTCTCACCGCTCCCCACGGTCCTGCTTGAGCCGCTTGTACGGGCATCTCTTCTTGAAGACCTTGGCAGAGCCGGCGACTTGACCACGGACGCCATCGTCCCGAAGGAATGCCAAGCGGGAACCGTGTTGGTGGCGCGACAGTCCGGAGTTGTCGCCGGCATCGATCTGGCGATGCTCGCTTTCGGCTTGATTGATCCTGGTGTCGAAATCTCCGTGGAGCGGGCAGACGGCTGCAATGTCGTGGATGGAGAGGTCATTGCATCAGTGGTTGGCCCGGCCCGGGCCATTCTCACAGCGGAAAGGACGGCACTCAATTTTTTGTGCCATCTGAGCGGCATCGCCACAGCAACGGCATCGATGGTCGCTGCGGTTCGTGGATATGGCGCGAAGATCGTCTGCACCCGCAAGACGACGCCCGGATTGCGGGCAGTCGAAAAGTATGCCGTGCGCGCAGGTGGCGGGTCCAATCACCGCTTCGGCCTGGACGATGCAATTTTGATCAAGGACAACCACATCGCGATCGCAGGCGGCGTCCGGCCAGCGCTCGAGCGAGCACGAAGAGCGGCCGGTCATCTCGTCAAGATCGAAGTCGAGGTCGATACTCTGGCCCAGTTGGAGGAGGTACTTGGCTTCGCTCCCGATGCGGTTCTGCTCGACAACATGTCCCTCCCCGATCTTCGCCGCGCCGTCGCAATGGTCGGTGGCCGCGCTATCACCGAGGCTTCTGGCGGGATCACGTCGCATACAGCGCGAGCGGTTGCCGCGACCGGCGTTGATCTGATTTCGGTCGGCCGACTCATCCACAGCGCGCCGATCCTGGATATCGGCCTCGACCATCGGGGCTCATGATTGTCTGAGTAACGAACAGGATTGGGTCAACTGTCCTTTCCGATCATCATAGTCAGATAGCAAAGACCCGCAAGACAGACCGGAGGAACAGCATGGAGATGCAAACGGCAAGTTCAACGCAGACACCGCCACAGGCCAAATCTCTTGACCCCCCTGACCCTGGAGCGTGGACCTTGGAGAAGGCTCAGGCACTTTACCATGCCCCCTTCAACAATCTCCTCTTCCTGGCGCAAACGGTGCACCGCCAGAATTTCGATCCAAACAAGGTCCAGCTCAGCCGGCTGCTCAGCATCAAGACCGGAGGATGCCCGGAGGATTGTGGCTATTGCAGCCAGTCGGCGCGTCACGAAACCGGGTTGGAGGCGTCCAAGCTGATGGATGTCAGGCGCGTCATCGCCGAAGCGACCAAGGCGCGTGATGCCGGCGCCACCCGTTATTGCATGGGCGCGGCCTGGCGAAACCCCAAGGCGCGCGACATGGATGCGGTGGTGGCGATGGTCGAAGGCGTCAAGGCGCTGGGCCTGGAGACCTGCATGACACTCGGCATGCTCGATCTTGAGCAAGCCGCTCGACTGAAGCAGGCGGGCCTCGACTACTACAACCACAACATCGATACGTCAGAACGCTACTATAGCGAGATCATCGGTACGCGGAGCTTTGCCGAGCGGCTCGAGACGCTTGACCACGTTCGCAAATCCGGCATCAAGGTCTGCTGTGGAGGCATTGTCGGCATGGGCGAGGAGCCGGTGGACCGGATCGACATGCTGGTGACGCTGGCCAATCTGCCGGAACATCCGCAAAGCGTTCCGATCAACATGCTGATCCCGATCGCCGGTACGCCGCTTGCAGACGCCAAGCCCATTGAGCCGATCGAATTCGTGCGCGTGATCGCGCTGGCGCGCATCATGATGCCGAAATCGCATGTCCGTCTGTCCGCCGGCCGCACCGCGATGACTGACGAGATGCAGGCGCTGTGCTTTTTTGCCGGCGCCAACTCGATCTTCTTCGGCGACACGCTGCTGACGGCGGACAATCCCGGTGAGGACAAGGATACCCTGCTGTTCCGGCGCCTTGGCATCGATCCGATGGAACTCGAGGCGCAATGAACGGGGCGCCGCTTGCCCGTTATGATGCGACCTTGCAGGGGCTAGCGCGCAAGGACCGGCTGCGGACGCTTTCGCCCCGCGCCGGGCTGGACTTCTCGTCGAACGACTATCTCGGGCTGGCCGCGTCCAGAAGACTTGGCGATGCGGTTGTGGCGGCGATTGCGCGGGGCACGCCGGTTGGCGCCACCGGGTCGCGGCTGTTGCGCGGCAATGCACCGGAACACGAGCAGCTCGAGGCAGACGCGGCGGCATTCTTTGGAGCCGACCGCGCGCTGTTCTTCGGCAGCGGCTACATCGCCAACTTCGCTCTGCTGAGCGCCCTGCCGCAGAAGGGCGATCTTTTGGTTGTCGATGAGCTCGCCCATGCCAGCATGCATGAGGGTGCGCAGGCCGGGCGCGCACAGTTCGTGCTGGCCGCGCACAACGACGCCACCGCTGTCGAGGATGCGATTACACGTTGGCGCGTCGCAGGTGGCATGGGATGCGTCTGGATCGCGGTGGAAAGCCTTTACAGCATGGATGGCGACTGCGCGCCTTTGGAGAGCCTGGTCGCACTTGCCGATCGGCACGGCGCATTCATCGTCATTGATGAGGCGCATGCCACCGGCGTCTGGGGACCGGATGGCCGGGGGCTTGCCGCCGCTTTCGAGGGCCGCGACAACATCATAGCGCTCCACACCTGCGGCAAGGCGCTCGGCGCATCTGGTGGGCTCGTCACCGGGCCGAGGGCACTGTGCGAATATCTGATCAACCGTTGCCGGCCATTCATCTACGCAACCGCGCCATCGCCACTGATGGCGGTCGTGGCGCGCGAGGCACTCGCAATGCTCGCCGACGAGCCTATGCGGCGTGTTCAGCTGCATGAACGCGTCGCCAGCGCCGGCCGGTTGGTCAATCGCTGGGGTGTGACACCAAGTGGCTCTCAGATCCAGCCCTTAGTAATCGGCGATGTCAGGCGCACCATGGCAGTGGCGGCGCGCCTGCAGGCCCGCGGCTTCGACATACGCGGCGTTCGTCCTCCGACCGTGCCCGAGGGCACGTCGCGGCTGCGCATCTCACTGACGCTCAATATTGGCGAAGCCGACATTTCCGCCATGGTCGAGGCGCTGGTCGAGGTGTTGGCCGAAACATCACCGGAGGCGATATGACCCAACGCATCGTCATCACCGGAACGGATACCGGAGTTGGCAAGACCGTGTTTGCGGCTGGGCTCGCCGGTTTGCTGGACGGCTTTTACTGGAAACCGGTGCAATCGGGCCTCGACGGCGAGACCGACAGCGAGGTTGTCGCGCGGCTTGCCGGCTTGCCCTCAGAGCGCGTGCTGCCGGAAGCCTACCGCTTGCGGAGCCCGCTGTCGCCGCATCGTTCGGCCGAGATCGACGGCGTGGCGATCAAGGCTGCCGATCTTGCTTTTCCCGTCCTACCGACGCCGCTCGTCATCGAAGGCTCCGGCGGCCTAATGGTGCCGCTCAACCGGCGCACAAGGTTAATCGACATCTTCGCTGAATGGCGGCTGCCCGTTATTCTGTGCGCCCGCACCACACTCGGCACCATCAACCACACCTTGCTATCGGTCGAGGCGCTCCGCGCCCGCTCCATCCCGTTGGCGGGCATCGCTTTCATCGGCGATGAGATGGCCGATACGCAACGGACCATCGTGGAATTCAGCGGTGCCCCGCAGCTCGGCAGGCTGCCGCACCTCGATGTGCTGACGGGGAAAACACTGAGGGACGCAATGGTTGCCGGCTTCGCCTTCGCCTCGATTACTGGAGGTGACTGATGTCGCAGTCTCATGTGTGGCATCCCTTCACCCAGCACGCACTCGAGCCTGCGATCCCAGAAATCGTCCTGACTGAGGGCGCCTATCTCCACAGGGCCGACGGCGCCCGCATCCTGGACGCCATCTCCTCCTGGTGGGTCGTCACACATGGCCACCGCCATCCCCGCATCATGAAGGCAATCGAGACAACCGCGTCGAGCCTCGACCAGATTATCTTTGCGGGCTTCACGCACGAGCCGGCAGAGCGCTTGGCCAAGGCGCTTGTCGGCCTCGCTCCCGCTGGACTCGACTGGGTGTTCTATTCCGACAGTGGCTCGACCTCAGTCGAAGTCGCGCTGAAGATGGCGCTCGGTTATTTCCGCAACATCGGCGCGCCGCGCTCGCGCATCGTCGTCATGGAGCACAGCTATCATGGTGACACGATTGGAACGATGAGCGTCGGTGCGCGTGGCGTGTTCAACGCCGCCTATGAACCCTTGCTGTTCGAGGTCGACATCATCCCCTTTCCGGCCGCGGGGCACGAGCAGGAGACGCTGGATCGTTTCGAGGCTGTGACCCGCGATCGACGAGCCGCAGCCTTGATCGTCGAGCCGCTGGTGCTGGGCGCCGGCGGCATGCTGATGTATCCAGCATCGGTTCTGGCCGAATTGAAGAAGATCACTGAGGCCTCCGGCTCGCTGCTGATCGCCGACGAGGTGATGACCGGCTGGGGACGCACCGGAACCATGTTCGCCTGCGAGCAGGCATCGATTTCTCCAGATATCCTGTGCACCTCCAAAGGCTTGACCGGCGGCACCATCCCGCTGGCCGTAACGCTTGTCACCGATGCCATCTTCCGGGCGCACTATTCCGAGGACCGGAAGAAGACGTTTTTCCATTCGAGCTCCTACACCGCCAATCCGATTGCCTGTGCGGCAGCACTCGCCAATGTCGAGATCTGGCGCGACGAGCCAGTGGCCGGGCGGATCACGGCCTTGAGCGTGATGCAGGCCGTCGGGCTGCAACGCTTTCGGGAAAATCCATATTTTGCCGACTGTCGAGCCACGGGAACGATCGCGGCGCTCGACCTGCGAACCGGTTCAGCAGGTTATCTCGCCGAGATTGGTCCGAAGCTGCGCGCTTTCTTCCTCGAGCGCGGCCTACTTGTGCGCCCGCTCGGCAATGTCCTCTATCTTCTGCCACCCTATTGCATCGCAGGCGACGAGCTCGAACGACTCTATGACGCCATCGAGGAGGCCGGGGAGCGCTTCGGGTCAAGGCCATGAGCAAGTCGTCGCGCATTCTCGGACTTGGCCATCACGTGCCTGGGCGCAAGGTGGCCAATGCCGAGATCGAGAGCAATCTCGGCCTCGAGCCGGGCTGGATCGAAAGGCGTACCGGAATCCGTTCGCGCTTCTGGGCAACGGACGAAGACACGCTGTCGGGTCTTGCCACCCGGGCTGGCGACATGGCGCTGGTGAACGCCGGTATTGCGCGCCACGACATCGGTCTGCTGTTGCTTGCCACCTCGACGCCCGACCATCTTCTGCCGCCAAGCGCGCCGCTGGTCGCACACAAGCTTGGCCTTGGCCGCGCAGGCGCGGTCGATCTGACCGGCGCCTGCGCCGGCTTCATCTATGCGCTGATGTTTGCGGACGGGTTCACCCGCCTGCATGGCAAACCAGCGCTGGTCATCGCCGCCAACATCCTCAGCCGCCGCATCAATCCAGCCGAGCGCGCGAGCTCAGTCTTGTTCGCCGATGCCGCCGGCGCCCTGGTGATCGGTCAGTGCGATGATGCTGATCGGGGCATTCTCGGTGCCTCGGTGGCATCGGACGGCTCGCGCTACGGGCTGATCCAGATTCCCGCAGGAGGAAGCAACACGCCGTTCCATGGCGACCTCGACCTCGGGCAGACCCGGATGACGATGACCGACGGGCCCGAAGTGTTCGCAAAGGCCGTCGAGATGATGACCGATTGCTCGACAGCCGCGCTAGCCACTGCGGGAGTGCGGCCACACAATGTCGGCCGGTTTGTGCCGCATCAGGCCAATACTCGGATTTTCGGCGCGGTCGGAAGAAACCTCGGCATTGCGGACCAAGCAATTGTCAAGACGATTGCCGAATACGGCAACTCTTCGGCCGCGACGGTCCCGCTGTCGCTCTCGCTCGCCAACCAGATGAAGCCATTCCAGCCAGGAGAGAAAATCCTTCTGGCGGCGGCGGGTGCGGGTCTCAGCGGCGGCGCTCTCGTGGTTGGAATCTAGCCGGCCGGCTCACGCGCGCAGGATTGGTCATGAACGGCAATAGGAGCAACAGAACCAATGCCAAAAAATGGCCTTCTGAAGCTCGACATGACCAAGCTGACGCAGCACGACCCGTGCGAGCCTCTGGATGAGTTCAAATGCAACACCCGTTGCACCAATCGTACCATCTGAATAAAGCTCAATTACAAAGGGTGAGCCGCCCCATATATGTCGGATACCCGACATTGTTCACATAAAAGGCTCGATGCTTACACGCTCTTTGCTGCCTGCTCTTTGCTGTCTTCTCTTTTCTCTTTGCTCTTTGCTCTTCCGTCTTGACTAGCAGGAGCCTGCGGCTTATCTCATTGCCGCGTTAGCACTCGCTTCGGCTGAGTGCTAGGCATGCTCCGGCAACGGAGCACCGTTCAACATCCGCACCAAGGAAATCCAAAAATGGCAAAGTCGAATTTCCGGCCGCTGCATGACCGCGTGGTCGTACGCCGGGTCGAATCCGAATCCAAGACCGCCGGCGGGATCATCATCCCGGATACGGCAAAGGAAANTGTGCTCTTCCGATCTCCGCATCCTGTTCGGCAAGTGGTCGGGCACCGAAGTCAAGCTCAATGGCGAAGACCTTCTGATCATGAAGGAATCCGACATTATGGGCATCATCGGCTGATTATCGGCCTCACCGTCAACTGAATTTCGGGCTTGATCGCAAGCCCCTGCCAGGAGCTAAAAAATGGCTGCCAAAGACGTAAAATTCTCCCGCGACGCCCGCGAGCGCATGCTTCACGGCATCAACATCCTCGCCGACGCAGTGAAGGTGACCCTCGGTCCCAAGGGCCGCAACGTCGTCATCGACAAGTCGTTCGGCGCACCGCGCATCACCAAGGACGGCGTCACCGTCGCCAAGGAAATCGAGCTTACCGCGCCCGGACCTTCCGTGCCCTTCACGGTCTGCGANGGCCGCAACGTCGTCATCGACAAGTCGTTCGGCGCACCGCGCATCACCAAGGACGGCGTCACCGTCGCCAAGGAAATCGAACTTTCCGACAAGTTCGAAAACATGGGCGCGCAGATGATCCGCGAAGTTGCTTCGAAGACCAACGACATCGCCGGTGATGGCACCACGACCGCGACCGTCCTGGCGCAGTCGATCGTCCAGGAAGGTAACAAGGCCGTTGCCGCCGGCATGAACCCGATGGACCTGAAGCGCGGCATCGACCTGGCCGTGACCGAAGTGGTCGCGGCTCTCGGCAACGCTGCCAAGAAGATCAAGACCTCCGAGGAAGTTGCCCAGGTCGGCACGATCGCCGGCAATGGCGACGAGTCGGTCGGCAAGATGATCGCCGAAGCGATGCAGAAGGTCGGCAATGAAGGCGTCATCACGGTTGAAGAAGCCAAGACCGCCGAGACCGAGCTGGAAGTCGTCGAAGGCATGCAGTTCGACCGCGGCTATCTCTCGCNGAAGAAGCTGTCCAACCTCCAGGCCATGCTGCCGGTTCTCGAAGCCGTCGTGCAGACCTCCAAGCCGCTGCTCATCATCTCGGAAGACGTCGAAGGCGAGGCTCTGGCCACGCTGGTCGTCAACAAGCTGCGCGGTGGCCTGAAGATCGCCGCCGTCAAGGCGCCGGGCTTCGGTGATCGCCGCAAGGCCATGCTGGAAGACATCGCCATCCTGACCGGTGGCCAGGTCATCTCGGAAGACCTCGGCATCAAGCTCGAGAATGTCGGCCTCAACATGCTCGGCCGCGCCAAGAAGGTGTCGATCTCCAAGGAGAACACCACCATTGTCGACGGCGCCGGCAAGAAGGACGAGATCCAGGGCCGCGTTGCCCAGATCAAGCAGCAGATCGAAGAGACCACGTCGGACTACGACAAGGAGAAGCTGCAGGAACGTCTGGCGAAGCTCGCCGGCGGCGTTGCGGTGATCCGTGTCGGCGGCGCGACGGAAGTCGAAGTCAAGGAAAAGAAGGACCGCGTCGATGACGCCCTCAACGCGACCCGTGCGGCCGTGGAAGAAGGCATCGTTGCAGGCGGCGGCGTCGCTCTCCTGCGCGCTTCGGCCAACATCAAGGTCACCGGCGTCAATGCCGACCAGGCTGCCGGAATCAACATCGTTCGCCGTGCACTGCAGGCTCCGGCCCGTCAGATCGCTTCGAACGCAGGTGCTGAAGCTTCGATCGTTGCCGGCAAGNGCGGCCGTGGAAGAAGGCATCGTTGCAGGCGGCGGCGTCGCTCTCCTGCGCGCTTCGGCCAACATCAAGGTCACCGGCGTCAATGCCGACCAGGCTGCCGGCATCAACATCGTTCGTCGTGCACTGCAGGCTCCGGCCCGTCAGATCGCTTCGAACGCAGGTGCTGAAGCTTCGATCGTTGCCGGCAAGATCCTCGACAACAAGGGCGCGACCTACGGCTACAACGCCCAGACCGGCGAGTATGGCGACATGATCGCCATGGGCATCGTCGACCCGGTCAAGGTCGTTCGTACCGCTCTCCAGGACGCGGCTTCGGTCGCCGGCCTGCTCGTCACCACCGAAGCCATGATCGCGGAGGCTCCCAAGAAGGAGTCTGCTGGCGGCGGCATGCCTGGCGGCATGGGCGGCGGCGGCATGGGCGGCATGGGCGGCATGGATTTCTAATCCAAGCTATCCGGCTTATGCATACGGAAAGGGCGCCGAGAGGCGCCCTTTTTGTTTTGGACTGAGCCCGTCAGCCGCATCTGCATACTCGAACAACAGCGCTGCTGGTGAGGCGGCGCGATTATCGCGCCTGTTGCTCGTGAAGGGACGACTATCTGCCAACGCTACTTCACCGGCTGGCAACGGATGCGCGCGCTCACGCCGCTGGTGGGCAAGTTTTCGGAAACGGCTTTTCTGCGCTTTACAAGGATTAGGCATCAATCGCCGGCGTTGTGGGCCAAACTGGACAAGTTAAGCACAGAAAGGGGTGGCGGCTCCCTGTCGGCATTGTTCCCGCGCAACGAAAGCTGGACCGCATTCTGGAAAGCGATGCTCGTACGCGCCGACGCGGTCGCCGATGTCAAGAAGCGCGACGAGGCAAGAAAGGCGATCGTCGAGCAGTTGGCTAGCCAGAACCTTCTCGACAGCGGGACCTAAATTTAGCGATTGGAATGCAGTTCATCCAGAAGCGTCATAGCCTTCGAATAGACGGCGCGCGACCTTGCCTCGCGGCCCTCGATCGGTGCCTGGAAACTGTAGCCAGCGAAAACGGTGCCATCGATCGAAAACGCGACGCGACATCGGTCCAACGAACAATCCATCAAATAGATCGCGTTGTCCGGCAGCCGCCAGCTTGGGTCGGTGCTGACCCAGTATTCAGCATTCGAAGGCATTTTATAGCGGACAAAACCGACTGCCGGCAGCCCAACGATCGGGTTGCCGCTGCCTGCCGATTTGGCAAGTCCTGCAGCAAGTTCTTCTCGCGGCGGCCCGTTGAGGAGAAAGGGATGCCTCAGCGAAAAATCCGACGATAGACCCACGACAAGCGTTTCGGGCCAGTCTGCCAATGCTTCGGGTGCATTGAATCTGTCGCACCACAGAGCGACCCAACCACCGGGTTTAGCCATGGTACAAAATGTTCGCTCGACGAGATTCGGCTTGCGGTGGTTCTTCAGATCGCCAAAGCGCAGGGAGAGTGAACTGGCGGTCAGGGGAATCAAACCATTGTCAGTTGCGCTGCACACCAGGCGCGTGCCTTTGGCACTGCTCAAACCGTAGTCGGCTATATAGCCGTTGCTGATCTGCACCACGGGCGCAGGCGGGGTCGAGAGCAAACGGCCGCCGATCTTGATGTGGATGATCGATGTCAGACAGGCTTGCGATGCCGGCCGTGCGTCAAGTTTCGGTTTGACGACAAACAGCCATGAAAATCCGAGCGCCAAGACCAGAAACGCGACGAGCACAGGCGACTGTACGATGGCCCTCTTCGCGCCGAACGAACTCAATCCCAACCCTATGCCTCGCGCGATGACGCCCACCGCCGCACCTATTGCCATTGCTGCCCACAGCACGGCAGCCAACAAGCCTCCCGGTCCGTCGAAAGAGCCATCGCCACGCAGGTAAGCGATGCCGGCAGCCAGGACGACAGCGCAGACGGCGAGACACACGCGGTTCGGCATTGCCACCGCGATGAAGAAGGGCACAAACAGAAACGGAAGCGGAATCAGGATCAAAGGCGTCAGCAAGACAAGCACTCCTCGGCGTTGGCCGATTGCCATTTGCTTGCCTATGAGCGCGGAACGATGGCGAGCCGGACCAGGCGCCGTGCAGATGCCGCGTAGATTTTCAGCACACGCATAGATCGGATCGGCCGTCCCTGCCCGTCGGCCATTGCCAGTTTGGCGCCGAGCATGACGAAGGCGCCGGCGAAGGTGCGGCGCATCCAGCTCAGCACCATCGGCCGCGACACGACATGGCTGCGGATCGAGGCGGCGAAGCTGGAGCGCCGATTTGCGGGACCGACCTCAGATAGCGGCGTCGGCGTGCCGCGCAACCTTGCCCGCAAGCACCGCCTGCTCGACCAATGCAGCCACCTCATCGGCCACCACCAGCACCGGTGCACGGTCGCGGGTGGCCCGCGCAATCACCATCAGCCCTTCCAGCGAGGATTCGACCAGCAGCGCCAAAGCGTGCGCGCGGCGTTCGGGCACCCCTGCCCTGACAAAGGCCTGTTGCAGCAAGCCGATCCATCGCTCGAAAGCCGATCGGCAGAGTTCCGCCAGTTCCGGCACATCGGTGGGTGAATCCAGCACCACCGGCGCGATGGGGCAACCCAGCGAAAAATCATTGTCCTCCAGCATGCGCCCGACCGACTGGTAGATGTGATGGACGGCCACTGCAGGATCGCTCTCGGCTGCCAGTGCTTCGCCCAGCCTTTTCGTGACGTCGGCAACGCTGTTGCGCGTCACCTCGATGACCAGTTGGTCCTTGCCGCCTGGGAAATGAAAATAGAGCGAGCCGCGCGGCGCCCCGCTGGCGCCCAGAATGTCGTTGAGCGAGGTGCCGTGATAGCCGCGCTGCCTGAGCAACAGGCCTGTGGTCTCGAGTATGCGGGTGCGGGTGTCGTTGGCCATGTCAACCTCTGTCAGCAGTGACGCATTATAGGCCTTGCCAAGAATATGACAATCGGTCTATATAATATGTGGATCAGTCTATATACTATTAAGGAGAGTGACATGCGCAGCTACCGTCTCGAAGGGTTTGGTGGAACCGAATCCCTGGCGATGCGCGACGAGGCGCGGACGGAACCGAAACCGCATGAGATCGTGGTGCGAGTCCGCGCCGCCTCGCTCAATCGGCGCGACACGATGATCCTTGGCGGCACCTATCCCTTGCCGGCGCGGCAAGGCATCGTGCCGCTGAGCGACGGAGCCGGTGACGTCGTCGCAATCGGCGATGCCGTCACCCGTTTTGCCGTCGGCGACCGCGTCACCGGCAGCTACTTCGCCCGCTGGATCGATGGCCGCATCAATGCCGGTCTGATCGACCAGCTCGGCTGTACGCTTGACGGCATGCTGACTGAGTTTGCCGTGCTCGACGAACAATGGGCGGCGCGACTGCCCGATCATCTGAGCTGGCACGAAGCGGCGACGCTGACCTGCGCCGGCGTGACGGCCTGGAACGCGGTGACCGGGACCCGGATTCCGAAGCCTGGTCAATGGGTTCTCACCATCGGTTCGGGTGGCGTTTCGCTGTTTGCTCTGCAGTTCGCCAAGTTGCTCGGCTGCCGGGTTGTCGCCATCACATCGCGCGCGGAGAAGGCCGACAGGCTGCGGGCGCTGGGCGCCGACCTCGTTGTCTCCAGCACCGACATACCGGAATGGGGCGGCTGGGCGCGCGAGCAGACAGGCGGCATCGACCTCGTCGTCGAAACCGGCGGCCCGGCCACCTTCGCGCAGTCGCTGATTGCCAGCACGCTTTATGGACACATCGTGCTGCTGACGCTGCAGGACGCCAGTGGCAGATCGATCGAGATGCCGGCAGCGCTTTATCAGCGCAGCCTCGCTACCATCAGCCGCCTGTTCGTCGGCAGCCGCAGCAATCTCGAGGCCATGCTGCGCGCCGTGTCGCAGCATCGCCTCAAGCCCGTTGTCGACAGGGTCTTCCCCTTTGCCGAAGCCCCCGAAGCGTACCGCCACTTCCAGCAGGGCGACGTGTTCGGGAAGGTTGTCATCGACTGCGCCTGACCCAATTGCCCGCTTTTCAACCCCGAACCAGGAGAACGACCATGACCATCCGTGAAGCTTCCGCAGAATGGCAAGGCACGCTGAAGGAAGGCGGCGGCCGTCTGCGGCTTGGCAGCGGCGTCTTCGAAGGCGCCTATTCCTTTCCGTCGCGGTTCGAGAACGGTCCGGGCACCAATCCCGAAGAGCTGATCGGGGCAGCACATGCCGGCTGCTTCTCGATGGCGCTGACCTTCATCCTCGGCCAGGAAGGCCACGTCGCCCGCACCATCCGCACCGTCGCCAAGGTGCATCTCGGCGCGACCGCCGCCGGGCCGACGATCACCCGCATCGAGCTCGAAACGGAGGCGGAGGTCACGGATCTCGCCGAAGACGAGTTCGAACGCCTGGCGCAGTCGGCCAAGGCGACTTGCCTCGTCTCGCGCGCCTTGGCCGGCGTGCCTCAGATCACCCTAAAGGCCGTGCTGGTCAAAGCCGTCAAAGATCAATGAAACCGGGAGAATATGATGAAACAGGAGCTTATCATGGACGCAGCCGGGAATGATTTGTCCCGGCAGACGGCCGAGATCATGCATCGCTTCAACGATGTGTTCCAGCTGCACGATCCGTCCGCGCTTGCCGAGTTGGTGGCGCAGGATTGCGTTATCGAAAACACCGTGCCGGCGCCGGACGGCGCCCGCCATGCCGGCAAAGAGGCGTGCATTGACCTATGGTCGGCGATCGCCACCCAGCCCGGCACGCGCTTCGACCTCGAGGAAACCTTCGTCGCCGGTGAACGGGCGACGATCCGCTGGCGCTACTTCATGGCCGACGGCAACTCCATCCGCGGCGTCAACCTGATGCGTGTCGCGGACGAGCTGATCGTCGAGGCGATGGGTTACGTCAAAGGATAGAAGCGTTGCCCGGCACTCCCGTTCCCAGCCCGGAATCTCGCTCAAGTCGAGTTTCCGGGCCGGTTTTCTGGTCACTGGATGACGCGGTGCAGCTTCACCGTGGTGCTGGGACTGTTCTGGATCGTCTGGAAGATCACGCAATAGCGATCCGTGAGTTCGAGCAGTTGGTCGAGCTGACTTTGGGGAGCGTCGGTGTCGATGTCGAACCGCAAGCGGATTTCCTTGAAGCCGACTGGAACACCCGCAGTCACGCCGAGCGTGCCGCGAAGATCGACGTCACCTTCCGCGGAAACTTCGGCGGACCTGATCGGAATTTCGAGCACGGCCGCCGCCGCGCGCATCGAGACACCGGCGCATGCGATCAGCGCCTCCAGCAGCATGTCGCCGGAGCACAGTTCCTGGCCGCTGCCCCCGGCCATCGGATGGATGCCGGCAAGCGCCAGCCCGCGTCCGGTCTCGACCTTGCAGGTCACGGTGGACGCGTCGGCGACGCCTTTGGCCTTCAAGGTGAGGAACGCGGCCTTCGCATCCCTGCGATAGAGATCCTTGATCGGCTCCTGCGTGGCGCGAAATGTTGCGATTTCCATGAACAATCTCCTGTCTTGAATTGTCGTTGTCAAAAATGGCGAGCAGTGGCCGGGCCTTATTCCGGCACCGCGATGCCGGAGCCGCCGAGCTCAGCCGGAAAGTCCCTGAGCTTGGGCAGCCCGTCCTTCATCGGCAGCACGGTCTCAGCGTAGTTGACGTGAACTCCAGGCGTAAATTTCACGCCTGGTATCGTTGCCGCATAGACATCGACCAGGCCGAGCGGCGGATGAACGGTCATCAGATGACCACCGCATTTCGTGCAGAACTGGCGATCGCTCATTTCGGTCTTCTCGAACCCGGACAGGAACTCCAGGCCCCCCGTGACCTTGACGTTCTGAGGCTTCCACAGCGTGAATGCGTTCACGGGAGACGCCGACCACGATCGACAAGAACCGCAATGGCAATAGCCCATTGCCTCGGCGGCTCCGTGCACTTCGATTTCCACAGCGCCGCAAAAACACCCGCCCTTATGTACCGTCATGACATTTGTCCCTGGTTGGTTTCGACAGCACTCAGCGCCCTCTCTCGGCAGCGCTTGAGCACCGGTGCAGGTTTAGGAGTTCTGGCCGCGAACTGAATGATACGGCGTCCGCCTCGCTTGACAGCGCGTCCGGAACTCGAAAGGGATGGCTGACCGGCTAGCCGGGTGCGGGACGAAACGGAATGGCCGGGGATGCTCTGTCTGACCTGTTGAGGACGGTACGCCTTACCGGCGCGACGTTTTTTGACGTTGAGGGCCACGAGCCGTGGGCCGTCTGCTCGCCGGCGCCATCGTCCATCCTGCCGAAGATCCTGCCCGGTGCGGACCATCTGATCTCCTACCATGTGGTAACGGCCGGTCGCTGCTTCGCGCGCATCGTCGGCCAGGAAGCGATCGCGCTGGAGGCAGGCGAAGTCGTCGTCTTCACCAGGAGCGACCCGCATATTATGTCCAGCAATCCGGCGCTGCGCGCCGATCCGCCGACAGCCGACGTTCTCGACATCGCAACAGCCGGTCGGATGCCGTTTTACATCAACTGCGCCGGCGACGGCGCGACCTCGGCTAGGCTGGTTTGCGGCTATCTCGCCTGTGATGCACAGCCATTCAATCCCCTGCTCGAGGCTTTGCCCCCGGTGATCAAGGCCGGAGATGCCAAAGGCGATGGCGGCTGGCTCAGCCAGTTCATCAACCTGGCTGTCACGGAGGTGGCGCAAAAGCGCGCAGGCAGTGAAACGGTGCTCACCAAACTGAGCGAACTGATGTTTGTCGACGTGTTGCGCCGTTACTTGGAATCGCTGCCGCCACAAACCACGGGATGGCTGGCTGGCCTGCGCGATCCGCACCTGGCGAGGGCACTGGCGCTGATCCACGACCGGCCGGCGCATAACTGGACGGTGGAGGCGCTGGCGAAGGACTCCGCGCTGTCGCGCAGCGTGCTCGCCGAACGCTTCACCAGGCTGGTCGGCATGCCGCCAATGCATTATCTCGCCAAATGGCGCATGCAGATCGCCTCGGAGCTGCTCAGCGCCGGCTCCAGCAACATGGCCAGCATCGCCGCTGAAATCGGATACGAATCCGAGGCAGCGTTCAGCCGCGCCTTCAAGAAGATGATCGGCCTTCCGCCCTCCGCCTGGCGTCTAGGCATCCGGACCGGATCCGGAACCGACGAAGAGTAGGCCGATGCCTGCCAGATCCTGTTCTATCGATCAGCAAGCGCCAGCTTGGCCCCAAGCATGACAAAGGCGCCGGCGAAGGTGCGGCGCATCCAGGTCAGCACCATCGGCCGCGACACGACATGGCTGCGGATCGAGGCGGCAAAGATGCCGTAAGCGACGAAGACGACGAAGGTCAGCAGCATGAAGACGCTCGAGAGCTCCAGCATCTTGGCAAATGCGTTCGGTTCGGTCGTGCTGACGAATTGCGGCAGGAAGGCAAAGAAGAAGATCGACAGCTTCGGGTTCAGGATGTTGATCAGGATGCCGGAGGTGATGACCTTGGCTGCCGAGCGGGGTGCCGCGTTTTCATCGACGCTCAGGCCGCCCTTCTCCTTCAGCGTGTTCCAGGCCATGTAGAGGAGATAGGCGACGCCGAGATATTTCAGCGTCTCGAAGGCGACAGCACTTGTGTGCAGCAGCGCCGCCAGGCCGGTGATGGCGGCGGCCATATGCGGGATGATGCCAAGCGTGCAGCCGAATGCAGCAGTGATCGAGGCGCGCGCGCCTCGCGAAAGCCCGGCGCTCAGCGTGTAGAGAACGCCGGTGCCGGGCGAAGCCACGACGATCAGCGACGTCAACAGGAATTCGATGCTCATGGTTCCTCCAACGCCCTGCCCGTGGTGGAAGCTATCGGGGGATGTGGGATGAGGCAAGGTGGGCGTCGGCTAGATCGTTGGCATCCCGTGCGCCTTGCGCGCCATCAGGCAATCGTCGCCGCCAGGCATGCAGGCGTGGCAGACGTCCGGGCGGATCTCGTAGATGCCGCAGGCTGTGTGCTTGCCGATCTCGCCCGTAAGCGCCGAACAGCGCACGCCCTCGCAGCGCATCCCGGACAGGTCGGCGGACACGAACTTTTCCGGAATCCGGTCAAGTTGCGCATCGTCCTCGGTCGAGAAGCGCGGCCATTCGGCCGAGTAGGAACAGCAGGCGCCGCAGCTCTGGCAATCGAAAACCGGCTGGTCGTCCTGTTTTGACGACCGGATATCCCTGGCGGCCAACGCGACCAGCCCAGGTGCTGCGAGATTGCGATCGGCTTGGTGCGGCAAGGCGCTATTTCTTCTTGCCTGCCTTGCCCTTGGGCGTGGCGGCTGGCGCCTCGAACAGATCGGTTGCCGACGGTTCGGCGGCCTTCGGCGCGGCAGCGGGCTTGGCCTGCTTTGCAGTGGCAGCAGCCGGCGCTGCCGGCTGGTCCTTGGTGGAAAACTTTATGGCCATGTCAGTCCTCGTCGGAAAAGCGGGATGATGGTGCGCGCGGATTGCGCAAGCGGCCGATCAGCGCCGAGACCGCTGTGATGTTCATTTCCTCGGGCGACCAGTTCCTCGCCTCGGCAATGTGGTGCGCCGCCAGTTCGCGATGCGTGCTGCCGCTATAGGCGGCATCCTGGTAGGTCACGCGCTCCTGGGTCTTTTTGTCCTCGCGGACATATTCGACCAGATAGTTCGGGGCTTCGGCACGGCCGCGCACGCCGACGCGCACCTGGGCATCGCCATGCGCGCGCTTGCAGCGCTCGAGCTTTTCCAGCACACGGCGGACATATTCGACCGGCTTGTCCAGGCCCGGGACCATGGACGCGATGGTCGCATCGGCATCGATCGGCGTCGGCGGTACGCGCTTGGTGGCCATCAGCGTTTGCCTGCCCGCTTTGGCAGCGCCGCAAGGACTGCGGCCGCTGCCATGTCGTCGGCTTCCTTTTCCTTGCGCAGTTCGCGCAAGCGCGCGGTCTTGGCTTCGCGCGCCTCGCTGACGGCATCACGCTCGGACAGGATGCGGTTGAGTGACATGGACTGGGTTTGCGTCTTGCTGAACAGCGAGCCGGCCTGGTCGGCGGTCTTGGATTGCGTGGTCAAAACTTTCTCCTGTCGGGAGCCTGGTGCCGATAGAGCGAGAGCGGTCTTCGATTAGGACCAAAGCAATACGGCAGCGGGGCAGTATGGGCGGTTCAGATTGCTGGAGCGTCCCTTAGCACGTTCCGGCCGGCGTGCGGCGCACTTTTAGCGGCATGACGCACAAAATGAAAAAGGCCAGGCACCGCCTGACCTTCCATGAAAGCGCCGCGCATCCAGTTGGATGCGCAAGGCGCTCCTTTCAGCCTTTCATCGGTGCCAGTACATCCGTGGTCACCGGAAGGCCGAATTCCTTATCAGGCCGCCTTCAACTGGTCGGCGGACATCTTGCCCGACTTGTTGTCGCGGGTCATCTCGTAGCCGAGCTTCTGACCCTCGACGATGTCACGCATGCCGGCGCGCTCTACGGCCGAGATGTGGACAAAAACGTCGGCGGAGCCGTCGTCAGGTTGAATAAAACCAAAACCTTTGGTGGCGTTGAACCATTTCACTGTGCCGGTGGCCATGAAGAACCCTTTCCCTGGCAAATATTCGTTCACCATCGTGCGACTGCACAACAGCGTTTTGTCTCGATTTTTGATGGGGAAGTTCGTCAAAGGCGCGCATCATGCGCGGATAACAAAAGTCGGTCAAACAAATATCGACATATTTCTTATAGACTTCTCTTAGCGCCGAGTCAATTTCTGGTTTGGCCGCAGACCAAATTCAACCTGAGGATGCCTGAGGCATAAGCCTCAACTGACGAGGTGGCGGAGCGCAAGGCGTTCCCAAAAAATATTTCACGCCCCGGAACCAATCGCAAGCCGGCGCATTTCCGTGGTGTCAGCAATTCAGAGAGCAATCTCGGTAATGCTGGCAAAAGGACGCCTCCCGCACATTAAACGGTGCGAGAGGCGTTCTTGTATGTGCCGTTGTCTGACACAATTCCCAAGGGAAAACCGTTTGCACACTTTTCCTTAAACTTACGCTCGCCTACAGGATCGCGCTGATCAGCGGCAGGATCTCGTAGCGGAAACCGCGGCCGGAGCTCGACACCGGATCGCCGTCGGTGACCGCTCTTGCCTCGGCTTCGCTGCCGACACGCAGGATCAGCAGACCCCAAGGGCCGGCGGCCGGGTCGGCGACCGGCCCGGCCAGGATCATGGTGCCCTCGGCAAGCTTGCCGCGCAGATAGTCGGCATGCCGGCCCATCAACTCCCTCTCCTCCTCCGTCAGGGTGAAGGCGAAGTCCGGCCGAGGCGGGATCAGCCGGCAGTGGAAGATTGTTGGCGCGGTAGTCTCACGCGGTCCATCATTGCTGGCCATCGGTCACTCACCGTGATGTCATTAGTGGTCCTATTCGTCCGGGCCGGGTTCCGGCCAAGTCTCCTTCGCTGCTTCCGCATACCAGTGCCGCATCGCCGGCGTTGCCAACACGGCGTCGACGTAGGCGCGCGTGTCGGGCGCGAGCTTGCCGCCATAGGTGTCGAAGCGGGTGACGACAGGTGCATACATGGCATCGGCCGCGGTGAAATGACCGAACAGGAAGGGGCCGCCTTTGCCGTATTGTTCCCGGCACTGGCGCCAGATCGTTTCGATGCGCGCGCGCTGCATTTCGCCTTCGGCGTCGAGCGGCTTGTGGCCCTTCGGCCTGCGCAAATTCATCGGCCAGCCATAGCGCACCTCGCGAAAGCCGGAATGCATCTCGGTCGCTACCGAGCGGGCCAGCGCTCGGGCGCCGATATCCTGAGGCCAAAGCTTTTTCTCCGGAAACAGGTCGGCCAGATATTCAAGGATGGCAAGGGTTTCCCAGACAATCCTGCCATTGTGATTCAACACTGGCACAAGGCCGGTGGGCGAGACTTTCGCCAGAGCGGCAAAGGTTTCGGGCGTGCGCAGGCGCACGAAACCTTCCTCGAAAGGGATGTCCAGATGCTTCATCGCCACCCATGGCCTCAGCGACCAGGACGAAAAGCACTTGTTGGCGATGATGAGCGTAAATTCAGCCAAGGCGGTCTCCCCAAAATTTCGTCACACTAGTCACATGATACGACGCGGCAAAGCGTTTCGGCGACCATATAAGCGACCAGATGCGACGATGATCGCCGCCCAGGGAACCTAAGCCAAGCCGGCCCGTTTGCCTCCTGCGAATGAATCCCCGGAATCCCAGGAGATGCAAAGATGGTGAACAAGGATCAGGTTGCCGGCGTGGCCAAGCAGGTCAAGGGCTCGGTCAAGGAGGCCGGCGGCAAGGCGACCGGCAACAGGCAGACCCAGGCCGAAGGCACTGCAGACAAGACCGCCGGCAAGGTGCAGAAGGTCTATGGCGACGTGAAGGACAAGATCAAAAAGGCGCTCTGACCCGATCTCGCAGGCAATGAGGAAGGCGGCTCAAGGCCGCCTTTTTCTTGTCAGAGGCTGA
This sequence comes from Mesorhizobium sp. LSJC269B00, assembly GCF_000502815.1. Lineage (NCBI taxonomy): Bacteria > Pseudomonadati > Pseudomonadota > Alphaproteobacteria > Hyphomicrobiales > Phyllobacteriaceae > Mesorhizobium > Mesorhizobium sp. LSJC269B00. Next base: position 147,062 of record NZ_AYVN01000014.1, on the reverse strand, counting down.
GACTCTTGCTGAAGGCGCTGGTGAACTTGACCTCGCCGTGGTCGCCGGCCGCCTCGCCCAGCACTACGTCCATGCTGTCCCCGGTTACCCTCACCAGCGCGAAGCCGCCCATATAGGCGGCCTTCGGCTTGAACAGGTCGAGGCCATCGCTCTTGTAGATCATCGGCACTTCGTGCTGATGGCCATGGAAGATGGCGATGACATTGTAGCCCTTCAGCGCCGCCAGCAGCGCCTGGCGGTCGGCCTCGCTCCACCAATGCGGCGCGCCTGCGCCGTCATCGTCATAGGTGCGCTTGGCCGGGTCCCAGCGCTCGACCGAGAAAGTGTCCCAGCCATAGTGCTGGAACAGGATGACGGGACGGCCATCCGCCGCGTAGGTCGCCAGATCCTGCTTCAGCCACGGCAGGCTGCTCACCGCGCCATGGCCGGTGTCGCCGGCAAAGCGGTGGGTCTGGACGAGATGCAGGCCGCCCCAGTCCCAGGAATAGCAGTCGGTGTCGACATCGTATTCGGTGGCCGGCACCGGCGGCTTGAAGAACACGCCGGGGCGGTGGTTGATCTCGACATAGTCGCGCAATTCACGCCGGTACCAGTCGACATGGGGCGGCGAGCCGTTCTGGTCGAGATCGTGATTGCCGAGGCCGACATAGACCGGCATGTGCACGCGATCGGGACCGACGCCCTGTTGATAGCGCTGGCTGAACTGCAACAGTTGCGTGCCTTCGCTGGGCTCGGTGATCTGGCCGCCGCCATCGTCGGTGATGTCGCCGCCGACAACGAGGCCGAGCGGCGCATCGATGCGGCCGCCGGCCGAACGCAGGCGGGTTGCAACGCCATCGATCTCGACTGGCCATTGCCGGCCGGCCAAGCCATTGAGGACAGCGACATTGCGCAGCAAGGCGGCGTCGGTCTTGCCTTCCTCCAGGCAGTTGGGGCTGAGGCCGCTCGACATGCGGCAGGCATGGACGTCGGCGATGAACAGAAAGGTGGCGTCGATGGGCTGGATGCGCTTGCCGGTCTGGCCAAGCGCGGCGCGCGGCAGCATGCCAGCCATGGTAAGGCCGGCTGCCTGTGCGAGGAAATTGCGACGGGAGAGGACGAGCTTGCGATTCATGACCTGAAATTCAGCACAGCCGGCGCCCCACCGTCCAGTTGCCAGGAATGGCAGGTCGACACGGCACTGTGGCTCTGGCATTTCTTGGGTCATGCTGGCGCGTAGCAAATACAAGCAGAGGGGGAGGATTTCATGAGAGCCGTTTCGATAGGCGTGGTGCTGGCTGGGTTGCTGCCGGCGGCTGCGGTGCATGCCGCCGATTGTGTCGACGCAAAATCGGCCAAGGCCGGCTTCGTTCTGGAAATGCCTGGCGTCCGCAGCGAGTTTCGGCCGGTGGCCGGCGGCATGGTGTCCGTCGCCAACAACTACGAATCGCAATCGCCGCAGACACAGTTCCTGTTTGCCGGCCTGGTCGAAGTGTTTCGCGACAGCGATACCGGACGGGTGGCGACGATTCCGTTTTCCGATCTGCGAAAACTGTTTCCGCTGAAGACGGGAGCCAAGAGCACGATCGAATTCGTCGAGTTGTCGCCGAACAAGCAGCCGAAGAGCACCAAGACACTGAGCCTGGTCGTCAAGGGCAAGGAGACGTTCAGCGTCGGCGGCTGCAAATACAACGTGCTGGCGGTCACGGAGACCTTCAAGAACGGCGCCGGCGAAACGCTGGACACATTCACCGCGCTTTATGCTCCCGATCTGCAAGCGTCTCTCGCCCGGCGTTACGACGAAGGGACCAGCGCGGAATCGGTGAACGGTTACGAGACGATCAAGCCGCTTTCCAACTAGAACAGCGCAGTTCCGGCCTCAAGGTTTTCCCGGCCGCAGCAGGATCCTGCGACGCCGCTTCGCTCTGCTCGGGAATGGCGGCGTTGAGCTGCCCTGAAGTTCGGCCAGGCAATCGCGCAGCACGCTGGCATCCTGTGCCGCCTTGGCCATCGACATGGCGCCGGAATAGGCGGCGATGGCGAGTGCCGCAAAGCGCTCGGGGTCGGTGCCCTGCTCCCTCCCCGACTGCTGGTCGGCTCGCACCTTGTCGGCAACCGCCTGACGCCATCCGGCAAAGATATCGTCCAGAGCGGCGCGGAAATCCGGGTCAGCGAGCGACAGTTCATGCGCCAGATTGTTGAGCGGACAGCCGCGCACGAAGCCTTGCTGCTCAAGCTCGGTCGCCACCGCCTCGAACACCGCGCGCACGCCTTCGCGCGCCGAGCCTGCCGCCCGTACAGGGTTGATCCAGGTTTCATCGAGGGCCGCTGCCACGCGCTCCTCGATCACCGCCAGAGCGAGCGCCTTCTTCGTCGGGAAATGATGATGCAGCGCGCCGCCGCTGACGCCTGCGGTCGTCATCAACTCGCCAAGAGCGGATGCATGATAGCCACGCGCCTGGAACGACGCTTCGGCGATATCGAGCACCTTGTTGCGCAGCCCTTCGGGATCGTTGGTGCGTTTTCGCGGCGGCCCTTTCGGAGCCCGAGCAATCTCTGCTGACATTTGCCAACGATAGCAGATTGACAAAACAGGACAACCGGTCTGTTTTATAAACCGGATGATCATCCTGTTTTTGGAGACGACACAATGACCGTACCCCTGAATGCGCCTGCGACGGCAAGCCTGCTCGCTTCGCCTGTCGTCGAGTTGCGGCAGTACACGCTGAAGCCGGGACGGCGCGAGACGCTGATCGACATCTTCGACAGTCGGTTCATCGAAGGCCAGGAACACGCCGGCATGACCATCATCGGACAGTTCCGCGACCTCGACCGCCCCGACATATTCGTCTGGCTGCGCGGCTTCGATGGCATGGAAGCGCGGAAGCAGGCGCTCACCGCCTTCTATGACGGGCCGGTGTGGACGGCGCACCGCGACGCCGCCAATGCGACGATGATCGATTCCGACGATGTGCTGCTCTTGAAGCCGGCATGGCCAGGCGCCGGCTTCGATCTGTCAGGCGCGCAGCGAGGCGCCATGCCGGCGGATGGAAAGCCAAGCGCAGACAATGGCTTGACCGGTGTTGTTGTCATCCAGATTCATCATCTGCGGTCTGGCGCCGAAGCCGATTTCGCCGGCAATTTCGAAACGGATGCCGTTCCGGTCCTTATCGGCGCCGGCGGACGGTTGCTTGGCGCCTTCATCACCGAGCACGCCGAAAACAGCTTTCCCCGCCTGCCGGTGCGCTTGAGCGAAAACGTCTTTATCGCGGTGACGGGTTTCAACAGTCCCGAGGCGCATGCCAGTTACGAAGCCGCAGTTGCCGCTTCGCCCCAATGGCAAGCGGCCGATGTGACCTGGCGGACCGAAACCTTGCGCCTGACGCCGACGTCGCAGTCGCTGCTGCGGTAACCGGATCGGCACGCGGCCAACCGAAGTTCATACTGAGCGATAGGCCGGCGGCTTGACCGCCCTCGCCGATCGGCATTGCCTTCGTGACGCGGGCAACAGCGAGAGCATTCGATGCGACTTGGCCTTCAATGAGACTTTCTGGCAAACGAGCATTGGTGACCGGCGGCTCGGACGGCATCGGCCTGGCGATATCGGAAGCTTTCTTGCGCGAGGGCGCCGACGTGCTGATCGTCGGTCGCGACACCAGCAAGCTCGAGACCGCCCGCGAGACCCTTGCGGCGGAGGGCAACGTCGGCACCCAGTCGGCCGATCTCTCGACCTCTTCCGGCATCGATGCCGTGGTCGATCGCGCGAAAGCAACCGGCCCACTCGACATCCTCGTCAACAATGCCGGCGTCGCCTATCTGGTGCCGTTCGAGACCGTCACCGAGCACCTCTTCCAGCAATCCTTCGCGCTCAATGTGACGGCGGCGTTCTTCCTTACCCAGCGGCTGCTGCCGCATCTCGGCGCCAACGCCTCCGTCATCAAAATCTCGTCCTACTTCGCCGACAAGATGATCCCGAAGCGGCCGTCGAGCCTGTATTCCTTGTCCAAGGGCGCGCTGAATTCGCTGACCAAGTCGCTGGCCTTCGAGCTTGGTCCGCGCGGCATCAGGGTCAATGCGATTGCGCCCGGCACGGTCGACACCGCCATGCGGCGCAAGTCGATCGACAACCTGCCGGCGGCAGCGCAAGCCGAGCTGAAAACCTATGTCGAGCGCAGCTACCCGCTCGGCCGCATCGGCCAGACCAGCGATCTTGCCGGCATCGCCGTCTATCTCGCCAGCGATGAGGCGGCGTGGACCAGCGGCGGCATTTTCGCGATCGATGGCGGGTATACGGCGGGGTGACCGTTTGGACGGCCCTCGGCCTCGAACAAGCGGAGCACTTGACCAAACTTCCGATACCGCGTCTGTCTGCAGATTGAGCAATGCTTCAGACATTCGTGGTGCCATGCCGTCTATCGATCCACTGATCCTCTTCTACACAACGTTCTTCAGCAAACCCGTCGATATCGCGTCGATACAGTGCGAAATGCCCGGGCGGTGGACACTGGACAAACGACGGATTTCCGAGGCCGCGGCAGTCGTCTTCCATATTCCGAACTTTCGCGAAGTTGGCGATGCCTACAAATACCCTGGTCAATATTGGGTCGCCTGGTCGATGGAATGCGGCCAAAACTACAAGCGACTTGCCGACCCCAAAATCATGCGGCACTTCGATATCATCATGACGCATGAATCCCGGTCCGATGTCTGGGTACCCTACCTTCCGCGTGCGGTGTGGTGGAAAGATGCGCTGGCCAGACCAATCGTGCCGAAAACGGAAGAAGCGCCGGTCGCACTCTTCCAGTCGGCCGGCCTGAATTATAGCGGCCGTGTCGATCTGGCGAACGAACTGGCGCGCCACATGAAGATCGATTCTTATGGCCGATATCGCAACAACCGATCGGTCTCTGGCCCCGATCTGGGCTCGAAGACCAAGATCGAAACCATTGCGCGGCACAAATTCTGCCTGGCCATGGAGAACTCGATCGAGGCCGACTATGTCACCGAGAAAATCTATGACGCGTTCATGGCCGGCACGGTGCCGATCTACCTTGGCGCTCCCAATGTGGACGAGTTCGTTCCGGAGCACTCCTTTATTGACGCCAGTGCCTTCGCCAGCGCCAGCGATCTTGCAGCCTATCTCCAGCGCCTGATAGCAACGCCGCAAGACTACGAGGCTTATTTCGACTGGCGCTCAAAGCCATTGCCCGACAATCTCGTCAAACGGGTGCAATCATTGGAAACACCCGCGTTCTGCAGACTGATGAGCGTCGTGCGCCAGCGTCTGGAGGCGCGGACAAGCAAGCCTTCCGGACGGCGAACACTTCCGTTCGGCTATAGATCCTATCTCAGGACAAAGCTGCGCCGTTGGAGGAAAAAGGTTCCGAGCTGACGGTCCGCGATCAGGCGCGCTTTCAGCAAAATACGGAGGACAAAGAGCGTCCCTTGCGACGTCGAGACGGCTTCGACCTTGCCGCCATGCATCTTGGCAATCCCCGAGGCTATGTGGAGGCGCTCCCAGGGTGGACTTGAAATTCTCGGCTTCGCGATCCGAAGCTCGATCCGGATGCGATGCCGGATTTTGGTCGGGAAACTGAACAGAAGGACAAGCGCGTAAGCTACCTCATCGCTGCTGTTGCCTGTGAGACGCCGGTACGGATGGTAGTTTGGATCGTGTGGCAGCGTCGCTCGTAGGTAGACGTGAATTGCGCATTGCTGATCCTGGGGGAAGTTTGCGTAGAGCAATCCGCCAGCTCGACATGATCTCATCGAGCAAATCCGCAAGTTTCCGTCCACTTTATGGGATCAAGCCGCACTGAGGAGCAATTTCCTTCACACGAAAGTGGAGGGTGCAGGATCCCGAAGGCCGGCGCTACCGCTTCAACCGATTTACTGCCTGCCGGCCGCAATCTCTGCTTGAAGGCCATTGTGCAACGCGATACGCCGTTGCCGAATTCGATCGTCGGAGAGACAAGTGACCGCTGCCAGGACCAGAACCGAAACCGACACGTTCGGCCCCATCGAGGTTGCCGCCGACCGTTACTGGGGCGCGCAGGCGCAGCGTTCCCTCGGCAATTTCAGGATAGGCTGGGAAAAGCAGCCGGCCTCGATCGTGCGTGCGCTCGGCATCGTCAAGCGAGCGGCGGCGGAAGCCAATATGGAGCTGAAGCGGCTCGATCCGGAAGTCGGCAAGGCGATCATCGAGGCGGCGCAAGAGGTGATCGACGGCAAGCTCAACGACCATTTCCCGCTGGTCGTGTGGCAGACCGGCTCGGGCACGCAGTCCAACATGAACGCCAACGAGGTGATCTCCAACCGGGCGATCGAACTTCTGGGCGGCGTCATGGGCTCGAAGAAGCCGGTGCACCCCAACGACCACGTCAATATGAGCCAGTCGTCGAACGACACCTACCCGACAGCCATGCACATCGCTTGCGCCGAGCGCATCGTGCACGATCTGCTGCCGGCGCTTAGGCATCTGCACGCCGCGCTCGAGGTCAAGACAAAGGCTTTCGCCCACATCATCAAGATCGGCCGCACCCATACGCAGGATGCCACCCCCCTCACGCTGGGCCAGGAATTTTCCGGCTATGCCGCACAGGTGGCCTCTTCGATCAAGCGCATCGAGATGACGCTGCCCGGCCTGCAGGAACTGGCGCAGGGCGGCACCGCAGTCGGCACCGGCCTCAATGCGCCGGTCGGCTTTGCGGAAAAGGTGGCGGCGCGCATCGCCGACATTACCGGCATTGCCTTCGTCACCGCGCCGAACAAGTTCGAGGCGCTCGCCGCGCACGATTCCATGGTGTTCTCGCATGGCGCCATCAACGCGGCGGCCGCCGCCCTCTTCAAGATCGCCAACGACATCCGCTTCCTCGGCTCCGGCCCGCGCTCGGGCCTCGGCGAACTGTCGCTGCCGGAAAACGAGCCGGGTTCCTCGATCATGCCTGGCAAGGTCAACCCGACGCAGTGCGAGGCTCTGACGCAGGTCTGCGTGCAGGTGTTCGGCAACAACGCCTCGCTGACCTTCGCCGGCAGCCAGGGCCATTTCGAGCTCAACGTCTACAACCCGCTGATGGCCTACAACTTCCTGCAGTCGGTGCAGCTGCTGGCCGACGCTTCGATCTCCTTCACCGACAATTGCGTCGTCGGTATCGAGGCGCGCGAAGACAACATCAAGGCCGCGCTCGACCGCTCGCTGATGCTGGTGACAGCGCTGGCGCCGACGATCGGGTACGACAATGCCGCCAAGATCGCCAAGACCGCGCACAAGAAGGGCACCACCTTGCGCGAGGAAGCACTGGCCACCGGGCTGGTCAGCGAGGCAGACTACGACCGGCTGGTGCGGCCGGAGGACATGACGCATCCGGGTTAAGCGATTCCAGGGAAAGTGCCTTGCGTTTCCTCGGGAAGCGCGCAGCCCCTCTTCTTGGGAATTGCGTCAACTAGAATCCGAATTGTGTGGCGGGACAATTTGCTCCCGCCGCTGCTGGCCGCGACAAGAATTTTGCGTCGGTCGAACGATCCCGAAATGTACGTCCTGTGAACAATGCGTCGCCGGACTGGCGGCTTTGGTGAACAGTCGGCTTGGTCTATCTGACGGGACATCAACCCTTTTCGGAGAGCCACCATGTCCATCAACACTTCCGCTGCCGGCGCCGGCATCGCGTCCAACAGTTCCACCACCATCCTGCTCGGCCGCATCCTGCTCGCCGCCATCTTCCTGCTTTCCGGCTTCGGCAAGCTCACCGCCATTTCGGGCACCGCCGGCTATTTCGGCGCCATGGGCCTGCCGGTGCCGACCATAACGGCCATTGTCGTCGGCCTGATCGAATTGCTCGGCGGCCTTGCCGTGCTCGTTGGCTTTCAGACCCGCATCGCCGCCTGGGTGCTCGCGGTCTTCACCATCGCTTCGGCCTTTGTCGCCCATACCGGCTGGGCCGACCAGAACCAGATGATCCATTTCCTGAAGAACGTCGCCATCACCGGGGGTTTCCTGCTGCTGGCTTCCTCAGGCCCTGGCGCCTACTCGATCGACGCCAAGCGCGGCTGAGCTTTCCCTCCCAAGCCTGAAAAAAGCGGCGTGGAATTTTCCACGCCGCTTTTTCGTTGTCTGCCCAAGCGCGCGCCCGTCCCATCCCTGCTAGGATCGGTCTCGAAACAGCCGGCGGACAGACAACGGAGATGACCATGCCCCGCGATGCATTGCTTCTGATTTCCCGGCTGCTGCTCGCCGCCCTGCTCGTTCCCTCCGGCTACCACGCGCTCGCCGACATTGCCGGGACGACCGGCTATTTCGCCGGCCTCGGCATGCCATTGCCGACGCTTGCCGCCTGGGGCACCGGGCTGTTCGAGTTGATTGCCGGTCTCTTGATACTGGTCGGCTTTCAGACGCCGGTCGTTGCGATACTTCTTGCCGCTTTCTGCATCGTTGCAGGCTCCATCGGCCACTACGGCCAGGGCGGCGATGACCCGATGCTCACCTTCCTGCACCAGCAGATGCTGATGAAGGATATTGCCATCGCCGGCGGATTCCTGGCGCTAGCCATGGCCGGCGCCGGGGCCTGGTCGATCGACGGGCGCGGTGCCGCGGTCTGATATCGTCAAATATCGTCCCGGTTGAACCATCGATGCCCGAGGCAGGTCGACCCCCACTCCGTCTCGGCTTCGCCGAGCCCCCTCTCCCCCGATCGACGGGGTAGAGGAAGGGCGCGAGCCTATTGCCGCCAACGCTTTCCAACGAGGCTCCCTTCCTTTCCCTCCGGGGGGGGAAGGTGGCGGTGCGAAGCAGCGACGGATTGAGGAAGCCGGTCCTCGAACGCGAGGCCGACGACGACATGGTTTTGCTGTCAGGCCGCGCCTACTTCACCGACACGCTCTGCCCACCCTCGACCGCCAGCACCAGCCGGCGGTTGGTGATCCGCGCCAGTTGCGCCAGCCGTCCGGCCGGGCGTTCGCCGTAAAGATCGGAAAGTGAGGCCGGCAGCACCAGCGCCAACGTGCCATTGCCGCGGTTTTCCCATTTCAGCCGCGGCATGACGCCGGGCATGGCCGCAGTCAGCAGATAGACGACGCGCAGCACCGCCGCCAGGATGCGGGCGCGATCGAGATAGCGCGGCGTCGCCAGGCCGCGGATTTCCGGCGCCGCATCGTTGAACACGCCTTCGTGGCGGAACAGGCCGACCAGCGCCAGGAAGGCACGGCCGGGGTGATCGACGCCGATGAAGGAGGCGTGGGCAATGATGTTGAGCGACTGCTTGCCGCGATATTCCGGGTGTGCGCGCCAGCCTATATCGGCCAGCAGACAGGCAGCGTGGCGATAGCGTGCCTCATCCTCCGTCTCGTCGATGCCGAAGGCGGCAAAGGTCTTGTCCGTCCATTCGACAAGCTCATGCGCATGGGTGACCGAGCGCGACCGCAGCCGCGCCAGTTCCTCCGAAGCGGAGACCAGCGGATCGGCCTTCTGCTCGGCAGGGTCGAGCAGCGAATAGAGAAACCCTTCGCGCACGCCCAATGCCGAGACGATGATCTTCGACGGTTGCATCGCCGCCATGATCTCCTGCAGCACGACCGCGCCATAGGGCAGCAGCGAACGGCGGTTCTTCGACACACCTTCGATGCCCTTGACCTTCTCGATCTCGCCTTTCGCCACCTGCTTCAGGAAATTGGCGGCGCTTTCGACACCGATCTCATAGTGGTGCATGACGCCAAGCGGGTAGTTGGTCATTTCCATGTGCAGCCGGGCAAGGTTTCGCCAGGTGCCGCCAACGGCGTAAAAGGGCCGTCCCAGCCCGCCCTTCAACAATTTGGCGCGCGCCAGTTCGTCGCGGGTGATCTTTGCCGCCTGGGCGAGCGAATTCCTGGCCATGTCCTGCAGCCGCAGGCCACCCAGCGGCAGCGTGATGCCGTCGCCGATCGCCTCGCCATTGATGTCGATAAGCTCCAGGCTGCCGCCGCCAAGATCACCGGCAATGCCATTGGCGGGGTGGAAGCCCGAAATGACGCCAAGCGCCGAATAATGCGCCTCCTGCCGGCCAGTGAGCACGCGGATCTCGGTCTTGAGCACATCCTGGGCGCGGTGGATGAAATCGGGGCCGTTGATCGCTTCGCGGGCCGCGGCCGTCGCCAACACATACATGTGCTCCGCGCCGGCCTGGTCGGAGAGCGCACGGAAACGGCGGAACTCCTCCATCGAGCGCGTCACCGCCTCGGGGTCGAGCTTGCCGGTCGAAACGATGCCGCGGCCTAGGCCGGCCAGCATCTTTTCGTTGAACAGCAAGGTCGGCGAGCGCGCCAGCCCCTCATAGACGACAAGGCGGATCGAGTTCGAGCCGATGTCGATAATGGACAGCGGCCGGCGATCCTGCAGCCGGCCTTGGGACGTTGAAATCATCAGCCGGTGTTCTTCTTGCGACGCTTGAACTGCGCGATGCGCTTGGGCGCATGCGACTTCAGCGCGTCACCCCGTCCCGACAGGCTCGGATTGGTCATGAAATATTCCTGCGCGTTGAACGGTTCCTCACCCTCCTCCAGCACGACGCGCCGGGAGGTTCCGTCAGCCAATACGTCGAAACTTTGCTGGTTGTCCATGATGTTGCCCAGCATGATCTGGCCAAGGATCTGTTCATGCACCGTCGGGTTGGTGATCGGCACCATGGTCTCGACGCGGCGGTCGAGATTGCGTGGCATCAAGTCGGCCGAGGCGATGTAGACGATCGCCTCGTCCGACGGCAGGCCATGGCCGTTGCCGAAGCAATAGATGCGGCTGTGTTCGAGGAAGCGGCCGACGATCGACTTGACCCTGATGTTTTCCGACAGGCCGGGCACCTGCGGCCGCAGGCAGCAGATGCCGCGCACGACGAGATCGATCTCGACGCCGGCACGGCTGGCGTCATAGAGCGCATCAATGATGTTGGGATCGACGAGCGCGTTCATCTTCATCCAGATGCGCGCCGGACGGCCAGCCAGCGCGTGGGCGACCTCGTCGGCAATGTGCTTGAGGATACGGCTGCGCAGCGTAAACGGCGAGATGGCGATCCGCATCTCATCGGTCGGCTCGGCATAGCCGGTGATGAAGTTGAACAGCTGGGCGACATCGCGCGCGATCGTCGGATCGGTGGTGAAGAAGGACAGGTCGGTGTAGATGCGCGCGGTCACCGGATGGTAGTTGCCGGTGCCGAGATGGACATAGTTGCGCAGCTTGCCGTCCTCGCGCCGCACCACAAGCGACATTTTCGCATGGGTTTTGAGTTCGAGGAAGCCGAACACGACCTGGACGCCGGCGCGTTCGAGGTCGCGCGCCCAGCGGATGTTGGCTTCCTCGTCGAAGCGCGCCTTGAGCTCGACCAGGGCGGTTACCGACTTGCCGGCCTCGGCCGCGTCGACCAAGGCGCGCACGATCGGGCTGTCGTTGGAGGTGCGGTAGAGCGTCTGCTTGATCGCCACCACCTCCGGGTCGGCCATCGCCTGGCGCAGGAACTGGACCACCACGTCGAAGGATTCATAGGGGTGGTGGACGACGATGTCCTTCTCGCGGATGGCCGCGAAACAGTCGCCGCCATGCTCGCGGATGCGCTCGGGAAAGCGTGGATTGTAGGGGGTGAACTTCAGGTCGTCGCGTGGCACGGCGACGATCTCGGAAATCTGGCTGAGCGCCAGCGGGCCGGTCAGAACGCTGATGCGGCTCGAAGAGACGCCAAGCTCGCCGGCGACGAACTCGCGCAATTCGCCGGGCATCGACTTGTCGAATTCGATGCGGATGACCGAACCGCGGCGGCGCCGCTTCAGCGCCGTCTCGAACAGGCGCACGAGATCTTCCGACTCTTCCTCGACCTCGATATCGCTGTCCCGGATGATGCGGAAGGTGCCGGAACCCTTGACCTCATAGCCGGGGAACAGCTTCCCGATATAGAGGCCGACAGCCTCCTCCAGTGGAATGAAGCGAACGTGCTGCTTGCGGTCGGGCAGGCGGATGAAGCGCTTCAGCGCCACCGGCAGGCGCAGAAGTGCGCTCATCTCCTCGCCATTCTTGCGGTGGCGCAATTGCAGCGCCATCGAGAAGCCGAGATTGGGAATGAACGGAAACGGATGCGCCGGGTCGATCGACAGTGGAGTCAGGACCGGGAAGACCTGGTCCTGGAAATGGTCTTCCAGCCAGACTTTCTCATCCTTGGTCAGTGCATCGCGGGTGATGCTCTCAATGCCTTCCTTGTTGAGCAGCAGCATCAGCGCCGAAAGGCTGTTCTGCTGGTCCTCCTGCAGCCGCTCGACCTCGCGCAGCAATTGTTCCAGCTGCTGCTCCGGCGTGCGGCCGTCGGGGCTCTTGAGCGCAATGCCTTCGCGCACCTGGCCGGCAAGGCCGGCGACGCGGACCATGAAGAATTCGTCGAGATTGGCGGCTGAAATTGACAGGAAACGGACGCGTTCGAGCAGCGGATGGTGCTGGTTCTGGGATTCCTCGAGCACACGCCGGTTGAACTGCAGCCAGGAGAACTCACGGTTGACGAACCGATCGGGGTTGCCGCCCTCGGGGCTCGCCACCTCGACATTGATGAATTCGCTCTGCACCGGCTTCAGTTCGTTCATGGTTCCTGCTCTTCCCCCGCCAACCGTCCCTTGGAGCGCCGCTGGACGTGCCATGCCTCTAACACGCTTTTGTGGCGCATGACCCTTCGGCGAAAACCGTTCCGATTTCAGGGACATGCACTTAACCGGCTCAACGTATCCTCTGACAGGCTTTTGCGACAGTTTCATTTCATCGATCTTGCAAACAGGCCTGTTATGTTCCAGATGCTTTTCGACGAGATCAAGGAGACGACGATGGCAGGCGGTTCCATTCCCCATTTCCAGAACGATGCGGGCCATCCGGCAATCGACATCGGCGTCAAGGAATTCATGTGCACCGGCGCCAACCCGCCCTTCGACCACCCGCATGTGTTCCTCGACATGGGCGACGACAATGAAAAGGTCTGTCCCTACTGCTCGACGCTCTACCGCTATTCGGCGAAGCTGAGGGCGACGGAAACGCTGCCGGCTGGTTGCCTTTATATCGACCAGGCCGCCTGATCCTTCCGCGACAAGCCCGATGGAAGACATCAGGTCCCGGCAGGTCATAATCGCCGGGGCCGGCATCGCCGGGCTGACCGCTGCCCTTGCCTTCGCCGGACGGGGTTATCCGGTAAAGCTTATCGAACAGGCACAGCACCTCGAAGCGGCCGGCGCCGGCATCCAGCTTTCGCCCAACGCAACACGCATTCTTGGAAAACTCGGCGTGCTCGACCGACTGCTGCCCGCAGCGTTGCGGCCGGAAGCGGTCGTGCTCAAGGACGCCGGGACGCTGCGCGAACTGGCGCGGGTACCGCTCGGGCACGCCGCCGAAGCGCGCTGGCAGTCGCCTTATCTCGTTGCTCACCGCGCAGATCTGCAGGCAGCGCTGTTGGCGCAAATGGCTGAACGGCCGGAGATTGAGTTCATCACTGGCGCCCGCGTGACCGGCATCGTCAAAGACGCGCAATATGTCGCCGTGACCGCCGAAGTGGACGGCCGCGAGATCGAGGCACGCGGCAAACTGCTGGTCGGCGCCGACGGCGTCTGGTCGGCGGTCCGGGCGCAACTCGCAGGCGAGGACTTCGTCAAAAGCCGTTTTTCGGGCGAACTCGCCTGGCGAGTCACGATCGCGGCCGAGAGCGCCTCCGGCGAAGCCTTTGTCGCGATCGGCGCCGCCGACTGCGTCACCACGTTCCTGCATCCAGGCTTCCACATGGTCGCCTATCCCGTCAGCAAAGGCCGGGCCTTCAATCTCGCCGCCTTCACCAAGGGCGAGCGCATGGCCGAAGGTTGGTCGGGCCATGCCGATCCCGCGATCCTCACGGCTGCCCTGCGCGGCACCGCGCCGGGCCTGACGAAGCTTGTGGCACTGGCCGGCCCATGGACGGCCTTTCCGATCCACACCGTCGAACAACAGCGGTGGACGAGCCCGCAGGGCATCGCGCTGATCGGCGACGCTGCGCATGCGATGACGCCGTTTGCCGCACAGGGCGCGGCAATGGCGATCGAAGATGCCATCACGCTTGCCGACGCTATCGCCGATTTCCCTGGCGATCTGCCCAGAAGTTTTCAAATCTGGGAAAATCTTCGGCGGCCGCGTGTCGCCAAGGCCGCGCGTCGTGGGGCCGTAAACCGCCTCGCCTGGCATGCTGCCGGCCCGGTGGCGATCGCCCGCAATCTGTTCCTGGCCATGCGCTCGCCCGACAAGCTCGCCGCCGACCTCGACTGGCTCTATGGATGGCGAGCGGACGCTCGGCAGTCTAGATCGTCGACTTAGCGATCCTTCCGACCGCCCTCTGTCCTGCCGGACATCTCCCCCGCAAGGGGGGAGATTGGATGTCGCCGTCGCCTTCGCCAAAATCGCCGGCGTCGCAGCAGGAGCGCCGCGGGCAAAACGGCTGATCTCCCCCCTTGCGGGGGCGATGGCCGGCAGGCCAGAGGGGGGTGCTGTCCCGCTGACTTCAAAAGATCCAACACTGTCGCGGTGCGATGAAGGACTGCTAGTTATAAAACCGCATCGACAAGCCCAGCGAGGCCGGCAGCGGGTTCCACCAGCCGGTGCGCAGGCCGGCGGTGCGCAGGCCGGCGGCTGTCCAGGTGTTACAGCCGACAAGCGCGTTGAAATGGCCGTTCGCCTCGAAGAAGCGGTCGAAGCTGGAATAGGCGGCGTTCTCGATGACGACCGGACCATGCGGCCCTTGCTGGAAACTCGCGTCGATATAGTCGAGCAGCGCTGCAAAACGTTCCTCATCGATGTCGAAACCGGTGACAGCAGGGTGCGGCTCGGCGATGGCCCCGGCGATATCGACATGCATGACCGAGGCGTCCAGTGTCAGCGCCTTGAGGACGGGCACTGCTTTCAGCTGCGACCAGCTCGGCGTCTCCAGATAGAAGGCCCGGCCGCCCCAGCCAAAGACGATGTAGCTCACTTCCGGGGCGTCGACAGGGATGCCGGCAGCGACCAGGAAATGGAAGCGCCGGCGCACCTCGTCATCGACGGGAATGGCGATGTCGGTGTGGATCGGATTCTCCAGCACCAGAATATGGCGCGTGCCCTCACCCGCCGCTGACGCCGGCCACAGCGGACGCGGCACCAGCGTGCCGAGCGTGGCAGCGAGCGCGACCACGATAATCAGCATGGCCACGAAACGCAGGGCTTTTCTCATGCGGCGGCGGCTTTGTGTTTCAATGGAGAAGATCAACCCCGACCCCAGATAGCAAAAGAGCCCGGCCGCATTACGGCCGGGCTCTTTTGGTTCGCATGAAAATGCTCAGTGCAGGATCTGCGACAGAAACAGCTTCGTGCGCTCGTGGCGCGGATGGTCGAAGAACTCGGCCGGCGTGTTCTGTTCGACGATCTGGCCCTGATCCATGAAGATCACCCGGTTGGCGACCTTGCGGGCAAAGCCCATTTCGTGAGTGACGCACAGCATGGTCATGCCTTCCTCGGCCAGGCCCACCATCGTCTCCAGCACTTCCTTGATCATTTCTGGATCGAGCGCCGAGGTCGGCTCATCGAACAGCATGATGCGCGGGTTCATGCACAGCGAACGCGCGATCGCCACGCGCTGCTGCTGGCCGCCCGACAGCTGGCCCGGATATTTGTTGGCCTGTTCGGGGATCTTGACGCGCTTGAGGAAGTGCATCGCGATTTCCTCGGCCTGCTTCTTCGGCGTCTTGCGCACCCAGATCGGCGCCAGCGTGCAGTTCTCCAGGATGGTCAGATGCGGGAACAGGTTGAAGTGCTGGAACACCATGCCGACCTCGCGGCGCACCTCGTCGATCTTCTTGAGATCGTTGGTGAGTTCCTTGCCGTCGACGATGATCTTGCCCTTCTGGTGCTCTTCCAGCCGGTTGATGCAGCGGATCATGGTCGACTTGCCCGAGCCCGAAGGACCGCAGATGACGATGCGCTCGCCGCGCATCACCTTGAGGTTGATGTCCTTCAGCACATGGAACTCGCCATACCATTTGTGCATGCCGATGATGTCGATTGCGACATCGGTGGTCGAGATGTGCATCTTCTTGGCATCGACCTTGATCTCTTCGGCGCTGACGGCGTTTTCTATGACCATGGCAGGTTCCCCTTTTTGTTCTGTCTTTTAGCTATGATGCATGTCGTTGTCCCAAAACCGCTAAACACTTTTGGGCGACATGCATCAACGTTTGTGGCCGGTGTCGAGCCGGCGTTCCGTATACATCGAATAGCGCGACATGCCGAAGCAGAACAGCCAGAAGACGAAGGCTGCGAAGATCAGGCCGGACTTGGTGGTCTGCGGCGTCGCCCAGTTGGGATCGGAGAAGTTCTGCTTGACGACACCGAGCAGGTCGAACATCGAGATGATGATAACCAGGCTTGTGTCTTTCAACATGCCGATGAAGGTGTTGACGATGCCGGGTATGACCAGCTTCAGCGCTTGCGGCAGCACGATAAAGTTCATCTTCTGCCAGTAACCGAGACCAAGCGAATCCGCACCCTCATACTGGCCCTTGGGGATCGCCTGCAGACCGCCGCGCACCACCTCCGCCATGTAGGCGGCGGCAAACAACGAGAAGCCGATCAGCGCCCTGAGGAACTTGTCGAAGGAAACGCCGGGGGGCAGGAACAGCGGCAGCATGACGCTGGCAAAGAACAGGACGGTGATCAGCGGGATGCCGCGAACGAATTCGATGAAGATAACGCACAGCATCTTGACTATCGGCATCTTCGAGCGCCGACCGAGCGCCAGCACGATGCCGAACGGCAGCGACACTGCAATGCCGACGAAGGCCAGGCTGAGCGTCACCAGCAGGCCGCCCCATAGCTGCGTCTCCACATGCGGCAGGCCGAACATGCCGCCGACCAGCAGCACGAAAGCGACGATCGGCAGCACCAGGAAAAGCAGGATCGCGTTCAGCCCCTTGCGCGGCACGCGCGGGATCAGCAGCGGCACCAGCAGCGCCACGAACAGTATGGCGACCAGGATCGGCCGCCAGCGCTCCTCAATAGGATAGCGGCCGAGCATGAATTGGCCGAACTTGGCGTTGACGAACGCCCAGCAAGCGCCGGACCAGCCATCCGGCTGAACGCCGCCTTGCGCCGCCGTGGCGCATACCGAGCGATCGGACCCTACCCACTGGGCGCTGATGAAGGCCCAGTTGATGATTGGCGGCAGGATCATCACCACCAGTGCGATGCCCAGTACGGTCAGGATGGTGTCGCCCACTGAACCGATCAGGTTCTTGCGGACCCAGGCGATGGGGCCCCGCACGCCGGCCGGCGCCTGTTGCGCCAGGGCCATTTCGGTCCGCACCCAGGCGGTATCGTGTTCCTGCATGGCCTTACCTCTCCACCAGCGCCATCCTGGCGTTGACCACATTCATGACCGCCGACGTCACCAGGCTGATGACGAGATAGACGACCATCATGATCAGCACGTTTTCGACCGCCTGCCCCGTCTGGTTGAGCACTGTGCCGGCGGTCGCCGTCAGATCCGGGTACGCAATAGCGATGGCCAGCGATGAGTTCTTGGTCAGGTTGAGATACTGGCTGGTCAGCGGCGGGATGACGATGCGCATGGCTTGCGGCACGACGACAAGCCGCAGGATCGATCCCGGCCGCAATCCCAGAGCACCAGCCGCTTCCGACTGGCCCTTCGAGACGCCGAGAATGCCGGCACGCACGATCTCTGCAATAAAGGAGGCCGTGTAGCAGGACAGCGCCAGATAGAGCGAAAGGAATTCCGGCCCGATGTGGAAACCGCCGGCCAGGTTGAAGGTCGATTGCTTCGGAAAATCGAAGGTCAGGGGAAAGCCGCTCAGCGCATAGGCCAGAAGCGGCAGGCCGACGATCAGCGCCAGGGACGTCCAGAACACGGGAAACTGCTGACCGGTCGCCATCTGCCGCTGGCGCGCCGTGCGGGCGACGAACCATGCCATGGCGATGCCGACAAGCAAGGCGACAAAGATCAGCCAGGAGCCATCACCCCAGATGGCACGAGGAAGATAGAAGCCGCGCTGGTTGAGAAAAGAGCCGAATGGCAGGTTGATGCTTTCGCGCACCACGGGCAAGACCGCCAGCACGCCCGAATACCAGAAGAAGATCACCAGCAGCGGCGGGATGTTGCGGAAAATCTCGACATAGACCGTGCAGATCTTGCGGATCAGCCAGTTGTGCGACAAGCGGCCGATGCCGACGATGAAGCCGATGATGGTTGCGGTGATGATGCCGGCAACGGCGACGATGAGGGTGTTGATCAGCCCGACGACAATGGCTTTGCCATAGGTGTCGTCCGAGTTGTAAGGGATGGCACTGACTGAGATATCGAAGCCGGCACGGCTTTTCAGGTAGCCGAACCCGGAAGAAATGTGCAGGCGCTGCAGATTGTCGATGACGTTGTGGACAATCCACCAGACGCTCGCCACCAGCAAGACGACAACCACCGCCTGGAAGACAACTCCACGGACTTTTGGATCGTTGATGAAGGAACCGCGGCTCGGCTCCTCGCGTAGGACTTCCTGCGACGCCATTGCCCATCCCCTGCAAAGAGAAACCGGAAGGCAGACAATCTGCCTTCCGGATCGCATTTCGATCAGCGGATCGGTGGCGCGTATTGCAGGCCGCCCTTGGTCCACAGCGCATTGATGCCGCGCGCGATCTTCAGCGGGCTGCCGGTGCCGACATTGCGCTCGAACATCTCACCGTAATTGCCGACTGCCTTGACGATGTTGACGACCCAGTCATTGCTAACGCCGAGATCGGTGCCGATCTTGGTTTCGGGTTCCTGGCCGAGCACGCGCTTGATCTCCGGGTTGTCCGAGGTCTTCATCTCGTCGACATTGGCCTGGGTGATGCCCAGTTCCTCTGCCTGCAGCAGCGCGAAATAGGTCCACTTGACAATGTGGTACCACTGGTCGTCCCCCTGGCGCACGGCCGGGCCGAGCGGTTCCTTGGAGATGATCTCGGGCAACACGACATGGTCTGCCGGCGCGCTGAGCGTCAGGCGGATGCCGTAGAGACCCGACTGGTCGGTGGTGTAGACATCGCAACGGCCCGCGTCATAGGCGGCGTTGACCTCTTCAAGCTTTTCGAAGACGACCGGGTTGTACTCCATCTTGTTCGCCTTGAAGTAGTCGGCGAGGTTGAGCTCGGTCGTGGTGCCGCTCTGCACGCAGACTGCCGCACCCGAAAGCTGCAGCGCCGAATTGACGCCCGGCAGCTTCTTGGCGTTGATCATGAAGCCCTGGCCGTCATAATAGGTGACGCCGACGAAGTTCAGGCCAAGTGCCGTATCCCGATTGATGGTCCAGGTGGTGTTGCGCGACAGGATGTCGACTTCGCCCGACTGCAGCGCGGTGAAGCGCTCCTTGGCGCTGAGCGGCGTGAACTTGACCTTGGTGCCGTCGCCGAAGACGGCGGCCGCGACCGCGCGGCAGAAATCCACATCGATGCCTTTCCATTCACCCTTGTCGTCAGGCGCAGCGAAGCCGGCAAGACCTGTATTGGTACCGCACTGGATGAAGCCTTTCGCCTTGACGTCGTCGAGCGTTGTCGCCGACGCGGCCGAAGCCATCCATCCAAGCGCAGCGGCACCGAGAATGCCAATTGCAATGTGTTTCATAACCCACAGACCCTTTTCTGTTTTCAGGTAAACCCTGATCCTCAGGCAAATCCTGATCTTTTCCCGCGTGAACCCGGCTCCCATCCGGCTCATTCCCGGAACCCCGCGTCGTAACCGACGCCCGGCCCCTCCCATTCACGAACTGCATCGAAGGCGATTATCTCTGTGAGGTCAAGGGAAATGACCGTTTCACGACAGCTTTGAAAACCAATTGCCGCAAATGCCTGAATTGCAGACAACAGCATCAGGAAAGCAGCAAGCCCCGCAAATAAAACCGGCAAAGTCCGTCGACGCTAATCCACATCCACTCATGAAATCCGCGGCTCTGGATCGCCACGCATTCCAGACTATTCATGGGGGAATTGGCCTATGCAAAGGGCACCGCCTGGCGGGCGCCCGCTGTTGCACGGCCAATGCCGCCGCTCTATGGCTAGCGCTTTCACCACAAGGCGAAGAGCAATGGCGACTGACGGCAACGAAATGGGTATCAACACGCGGCTTGCCCATTCGGGCAACAATCCGCACGACTATTTCGGCTTCGTCAATCCGCCGATCGTGCATGCCTCGACCGTGCTCTATCCCAATGCGTCGGTGATGGCGGCGCGCAGCCAGAAATACACCTATGGCACACGCGGCACGCCGACCACCGATGCGTTGGCGCATGCGATCGACGCGCTGGAAGGCTCCGCCGGCACAATAATCGTGCCGTCGGGCCTGGCGGCGGTGACCGTCCCGTTGCTGGCGTTTCTCTCGGCAGGCGATCACATCCTGATTGTCGATTCCGTCTACCATCCGACCCGCAATTTCGCCGACACGATGCTGAAGCGGCTGGGTGTCGAGGTCGAGTATTACGATCCGCATGTCGGCGCCGGCATCGCCAGCTTGATCAAGCCGAACACCAAAGTCGTGTTTACGGAATCACCGGCCTCCAACACCTTCGAGGTGCAGGACGTTCCGGCGATCGCCAAGGCGGCGCATGAAACGGGCGCCATCGTCATGATGGACAACACCTGGGCAACGCCGCTCTATTTCCGTCCGCTCGAGCACGGCGTCGATATCTCGATCCATGCGGCGACGAAATATCCGGCCGGGCATTCGGACGTGCTGCTGGGCACAGTGTCTGCCAATGCCAACTGCTGGAAGCAGCTTTGCGAGACGTTCTACACGATGGGCTGCTGCGCGGGCCCCGACGACGTCTACCAAGTCCTGCGCGGCCTGCGCACGATGGGCGTTCGGCTGGATCACCATCAAAAGAGCGCGCTTTCGATTGCCACCTGGCTTGAAGGCCAGCCCGGCGTGGCCCGCGTGCTGCACCCGGCGCTTCCCAGCCACCCCGACCACGCGGTGTGGAAGCGCGATTTTTCCGGCTCTAGCGGCATCTTTTCCATCGTGCTCAAAGGCGGCGGCCAGAGACAGCAGCATGCCTTCCTTGATGCGTTGAAAATCTTCGGTCTCGGCTATTCCTGGGGCGGCTATGAGAGCCTCGCCGTGCCGGTCTTCCTCGGCGACCGTACCGTCGCCAAGGGCCCCTATGACGGCCCGCTGATCCGGCTGCAGATCGGACTCGAGGATGTCGAGGACCTCAAGGCCGATATCCTGCGCGGGCTGGAAGTGGCCGCTGCGGCATGACACCAGCAAACTTGCGAAGCTGATTCCGCTGGTCCGCCCAACCCGTTGAAAGGATTGGCGAGCGACTTTCGCAGGCGATCGACGTCGCAAAGCCGCTCATGGGTCGACCAAGCGCAATGTTATTTCCCCAATGCGCGCTTTTTCGGATCGGTTTGACTTTCAAAATCGTCGGTCCAACGCCATTGCAGGCGCTGCGCGCACAATTCCAGCCGGACCGAGCTTGCCATGGCCTTTCGTCTCTTTGTCCCCATTCTCGCCGGCGCGACGCTGCGCGAGCGCCTCATCGCCTGCATCGGGGCGATGATCGGCATTGCGCTGACCGGCGCGATCGGCGCGCTGGTGCTTGGCAATGGCCCGCATGTGCCGCTGCTGGTGGCGCCGATGGGGGCGTCGGCGGTGCTGCTGTTTGCGGTGCCTGCAAGCCCGCTGGCGCAGCCATGGTCGATCATCGGCGGCAATACAATATCGGCGCTGGTCGGCGTGATCGTGGCCCATTTCGTCCATCAGCCCGTTCTCGCCACGGGCATTGCCGTGGCGATGGCGATCGCCGCCATGTCGTTCTCGCGCTGCCTGCATCCGCCGGGCGGAGCCGCCGCACTGACCGCCGTGCTCGGCGGGCCGGCCGTGATCGGTGCGGGCTTCCTGTTTCCGTTCGTGCCGGTGGCGCTGAACTCCATGATGCTGGTCGCGCTCGGCTATGCTTTCCACAGGCTGTCGCGACGCAGCTACCCGCATGTGCCGGCCCCTGCCCCGAAAAGCACGCACGGAACCATCGATCCGCCGGCTCAGGAGCGCATCGGCTTCCGGGCCGAGGACATCGATGCCGCGCTGGCTGCGCTCGACGAGACCTTCGACATCGACCGCAACGATCTCGAACAGCTACTGCGACAGGTCGAACTGCAAGCGACGATGCGCGCACACCGAACCATGTTGTGCGAGGACATCATGTCCCGCGACGTGATTTCGGTCGATGAACACGCGTCCGCCGATCGGGCGCGTCATCTGCTGCTCGACCACAATATCCGCACGCTGCCGGTTGTCGACAAGGACGCCAGGCTGGTCGGCACCGTTGGATTGAGGGAATTGGCGCGAGCCGACGAAGCCGTCGGAAGCGTTACGTCGACAGCGTCGACCGCCGCCGCCGCTACGCCCGCCATGGCCCTGCTACCGGTGCTCACCGACGGCCGCACCCATGCAGTCATCATCGTGGACGGGGACAGCCGCATCCTTGGCCTGATCACGCAGACGGACCTGCTTGCGGCCACGGCGCGAGTGCAGGCTGCTGACAAGCCGCTGGCGGAAGCAGTATTCTAGGCGCCGTCGGAGCCGGGCGAAAATGGCCGGGAACCTTTTGCCGGCGATGTCATCCAATGTCTTGATCGAGGTTTCGGACGGGGATTGGATCGAGGAACTGGCCATGCCTGCTATGTCTGTACCAATGCCCACGGCTGCTTCAAGCGAGATGCTTCTCGTGCGCCGCGCGCTGGCACGCGAAGGCAACGCCTTCTGCATCATCATGAAGACCCATAATCAGCGGCTCTATCGCATCGCTCGCGGGGTGGTGCGCAACGATGCCGAAGCCGAGGACATCGTCCAGGAGGCCTATGTCAGAGCCTTTGCCCATCTCGATGCCTTTCGCGGGGAGTCCTCATTGGCCACCTGGCTGTCGCGCATCGTCATCAACGAGGCGCTCGGTCGTCTGCGCAAAAGGCGGCGGACGGTGGCGAAAAACCCGCAAGCCGAAATCATCCAGTTCCCCCTCAATCCCAGCGACGATCCGGAGCGGACGATGGCGCAGCGGCAGATCCTCGAGTTGGTGGAACGGGCGACCGACAGCCTACCCGATGTTTATCGGACGGTGTTCGTGGCGCGGGTTATCGAGGGGCTCAGTATCGAGGAGACCGCCGAGCTGCTTGGCGTGCGGCCGGAAACCGTCAAGACAAGGCTACACCGCGCCCGCGCCCTGGTACGCAAGGCGCTCGACGACCAGATCGGGCCGGTGCTGCTCGACGCCTTCCCGTTTGCCGGCCGGCGCTGCGACAGCCTGACCAGCGCCGTCATGCAGCGGCTCGGCCTGGAGAGCTGATCATCGGCTGATTTGGCCGATTTCCCCGGGAACGTTTGCCGCCGCTGCGCATCCAATGACCGTCAACTGAAAAACACGGCCCGGCTCGATCCCGCGTCCGGGCGAAGGAGATGCCATGGTTACCCGACACACCGCCGCCCTCGCTGCCTTGCTGCTGCTTGGCGCTGCCCCGCTCGCGCAAGCCGCCGACAAGCCGACGGACCCGCAGATCGCCCACATCGCCTACACGGCAGGCGTCATCGATGTGGAAGCCGCCAAGCAGGCGATCAAGAAATCGAAGACCAAGGAGGTCGTGGATTTCGCCAACGACATGGTGCGCGACCACGAAGCGGTCAACGCGCAGGCACTGGAACTGGTAAAGAAGCTGAAGGTGACGCCGGAAGACAACGCAACCAGCCAGGCGCTGACCAAGGCTGCGGCCGAGGAGCGGGCGAAGCTCGCCAAACTCGACGGCGCAGCCTTTGACAAAGCCTATGTCGACAACGAGATCGCCTACCACAAACAGGTCGACGGCGCGCTTGAAACCCTTTTGATCCCATCGGCCAGTAATGCCGAGTTGAAGAGCCTGCTGGAGACCGGCCTGAAGATTTTCCAGGGCCATGAACAGCACGCCGAGCATGTTGGAGGTATGCTGAAGTAAGGACCAGGCTATGTCGAAACGGCAGCTGTGGATTGCACTGGCGCTGGTCTTCGGGACCTCACCCGTGCAGGCCGAAACCATCCAGGTCACCATCGACAAACTTGTCTTTTCGCCGGCCACCGTCGACGCGAAGGTCGGCGACACGATCAAGTGGGTGAACAAGGACGTGTTCGCACATACGGCTACCGTCAAGGGTGGCTGGGAAGTGATGATCCCGCCGAAGACAACAGCGAGCCTGACCCTGCGGAAGGCGGAAGCGGTCGAATATTTCTGCCGCTTCCACCCCAACATGAAAGGTCATGTGGCCGTGACGGCGCCTTGATCCCGGTCCGCAAGCCCGTCCTGCTGCGTTGAGGCTCGCCTGGCTTCATCCGGACGGGTGATGTGTGTCCACGAGCCGTCACAGCCCGGCTGGCGCCGTGCGATCCAGGCATCCAGCCCTTCGCGCAGATCAGCGGTCGGAGCCATGCGGGCGAACTGCTCGGCCTCGACAGCCAAGCCTTCCGCGATGCTCTGGTTCAGGCCCCGCGCCACTGCTGTGAGGATTGAGGCAATTGCTGCAGGAGAATGTCTGGTCATGCGCCGGGCAAGATCAATTGCGGTGGACATCAGCTCCTCATGCGGCACCACCTGGTTGACGAGGCCGAGTTCGACGGCGCGCGGCGGCGGGAACCAATCGCCGGTCAACAGCAGCTCGAGCGCCCTCTTGCGCCCTGCCAGTCTCGGAAGCCGCTGCGTGCCGCCGAAAGCAGGCGGCATTGCAAGGTTGATCTCAGGCTTGGCGAACAAGGCGCGGTCGCTGGCGATAGCGAGCGGCACGGCTTCGGTGATCTCGCAGCCGCCGCCGAAGGCGATGCCGTTGACGGCGGCGATGACGGGCTTGCGGAATGCCTCCAGCCTTGCCGTCAGCCGCTGTCCGCGCATGACGAAGTCGCGCAGGGCAACGTCGACGCCGATGGCCACGCTGCCTGAGAATTCATGGATGTCGCCGCCGGCGGAGAAGGCGCGCTCTCCTGCTCCAGTGAGGATGACGGCGCGGATGGCGTCGTCGGTCTCGGCGGCATCGAGGAGCGCAAGCAGGCGATCAATCAGCGCATAGTTCAAGGCGTTGAGCTTTTCCGGCCGATTAAGTGTGAGGATGGCGATCCCGTTGCGGGCCTCGGTGAGCACAAGCTCGGTCATGTCTTTTCCTTCCCTGTGTTTGTCGACGGAGAGGATCAGGCTTTCGGTTGTATGTATATTCACTGGTCGGTATACTTGCCGTATGAGCGAAGCACCGAGCCCTACCCGCAAACGCATTGTCGATGCCGCAACGAAGCTGTTCTATGCCGAGGGGATCGGCCGCGTCAGCGTCGATGCAGTGGCGGAAAAAGCCGGGCTGACCAAGCGCACGCTCTACTATCATTTCAAGAGCAAGGACGATTTGATCGCGGCCTATCTCGACGGTCGCGACCAGCCGAACCTCAAGCAGATGGCCGGCTGGTTCGAGACGGCCGAAGGCGGTGTCGAGCGCAAGGTCGAGGCGATTTTCACCAATCTGGCGCGCGTGGCGAAGCACCCGAAATGGAGAGGCTGCGGCTTTCTGCGCACGGCAGCCGAACTCGCTTCCATGCCCGGACACCCGGCCGTTAAAGCGGGGGCGCGGCATAAGCAGAATTTCGAGACCTGGCTGGCCGGCGAACTCACAGGCCACGGCGTCGACGAGCCGCAGACCCTGGCGCGCGAAATCGTGCTTTTGATGGACGGCGCGTTCTCGATCATGCTGATCCACCGCAACCCCGACTATGTCGAGGCCGCCGGACATGCAGCTGCAACGCTGGTTCGGGCAAGGTCAGGATCGGCGACTATCCGCTAGAGCGTTCACCGTTTAGTGGAGACGGCGAAACACGCTATCTCTTTGTTTTGACGCAATTCCGGACGGAAAAACCGCTTCACACTTTTTCCTGGAATTGCTCTAGAATCCAGCCGCCAGCCATGCCGTCCCGACGGCAAGGGTCAGCAGCGTCAGTGGCAGGCCGACCTTGAAGAAGGCTGAGAAGGACAGCTGCGTGCCGGCCGCCCGCGCCTGTTCGGCGACGATCAGGTTGGCGACCGAGCCAAGCAAGGTGAAGTTGCCGGCCAGCGTCGAGCTCATCGCCACCACCAGCCAGGCACGCCCGGGGTTTTCAAGGCCGGGTATGAATGGCCGCAGCGCCAGCACGGCCGGAACATTGCTCATGATGTTGGAGAGCACCGCGGTGAAGCCCGATAGACGCCAGACGTCGTCCAGCCCGAGGTTCTTGGCCGAGGCGATGATGTCGGGCGTCAGCAGCGTCTTTTCGGCGCCGGCGACAACGATGAACAGGCCGGCGAACATAAACAGCAGCGGGCCGTCGATCTCGCGGTAGATGCGTGCCGGCTTGATGGCGCGGGTGAGCAACAGGATGGCGCCGCCGATGAGCGCTGCCTTGGCAACCGGAACGCCGGCGAAGAAGGCGATGGCCAGGCCGATGCAGACAACCACCGCCTTCAGCACCTGTCCCGGCAGCATGCGGCCGCGATAGACTTCCGGGTTGAGATCGGCGGTGCGGGCGAATTCGGCGCGGTAGACGATGCGCACGATTACGATGACCGCGACGAGGCCGAAGAGGGCAACCGGCGCCAGGGCGGCCGAAAAGGCTGGGTAGGAAATTCCCGACAGCGCGCCGATGACCATGTTCTGCGGGTTGCCGGTGATGGTGGCGACGCTGCCGCAGTTGGACGCGGTGGCGGTGGCGATCAGATAGGGAATGGGATTGCGATTGATGACACGGGTGACGTGGACGACGATCGGCGCCATGACCAGGCAGATGGCGTCGTTGACCAGGAACGCCGACAACACGCCGGTCAACAGCGTCACCATCACCAGCAGCACGAAAGGCGCGTGCGCATGCTCGATAGCGTAGGCGCCAAGCGCCCGGAAGGCGCCGGACACCTTCAGATGCGCCACCACGATCATCATGCCGAGCAGCAGCGTAATGGTGTCGAAATTGATGGCGCGATAGGCATCTTCCATACTGAGTGCGCCGATGGCGATCATCGCCGCACCCCCCAGCAAGGCGATCCCTGCCCGGTCGAGACGGAGGCCTGGAATACGCCCGATTGCGACGCCGGCATAAGTCAGGACAAGGATCAAAAGTGCCGCTGCGCCCATCAATGTCATTGGCAGACATCCTTGTCCAAACGAACCGACGCAGGAACGGACTGTTCCCGCTCAGGCATTTGCCGGGCAGCTTTAACGCCGCTCCAGCAAAGCGAAAGCCTATAACGATCCGAATGCGAAAATCGGTGGTGCAAAATCGCGGGTCGACCGATGCCGGGAGCAACCGGAGCTTGATCTTGAGACGGCCGAGATTGGGAATGAGACACGCGCGGCGGACTGCAGGTGGCCTGAGATTGCCATCCGCGAACTTCCCCTCGGAAGGCTCTCGTGGCGTATGTAATTAAATTCTAATTTAGGCTTTCCGGGTATGGATGCTTAGCCATATTTCGGCCTTGGGGTATCAGATGGTCCAGGTTCTTGAGAGGGAATGCCGTGTCTCGGAGAACGAGGCTCTGCTGGCGCGTCCGATGGAATGTCCACAATGCCACGGAACCCGCAAGGTGTTTGTCTGTGCCCGGTGGGCCAGCTCGAACGGCCATTGCTGCCCCGGAGGAACACACCGGCTCAGTTGCCCCGGTCACAGCGTCGCGTGCACGGAGTGCGAAGAGAACCTTGAGCGTGTCTGAAGCGATCGCGACTATTTCCTGTCGGGAAAACGCAAAAAGCCCGCTCCGGCGAACCGGAGCGGGCTTTGCAACCATACGCCAAGAGTACCCTGCTGAGACCAGTACCCTGCCGAGAGCCGACCCGCTTTGCGTTTCCGCCACGGCAATAAATTGGTAGCGGCACTTCCAGAAAAGCGATTGTTGGCTAACCGCCGTCGAATTACTCGCCCGACTGGCCGTCGCCAGTCACACTGCTCCCCAGAATTCCAAAGTCCTGAGACTTAGTTCCTTGGCCCGCAGTCAGGAATCCATCCGCATCCAGGCCGCGCCGCAGCAGTTCCCGCACCGCCGCGGACCGGCTTGGCATGCGCTTTTCGAAGCGCCAGTTTTCCAAGGCAGCCAATTCCTCGGCTGTCAGCATGATCTGCAGTCGCTCGGGTCGTTCCAGCTCGGCCATTCGCGCCTCCAACCGTCAAGACCAAAAAATATGGTGAGTTAGTATGTGTCTCAATTGCAGTATAGCTAGGGGTCCCCGTGCAGCGCGTCAAGAGAGGCTGATGGGTGACTCACATAGAAGACCAACGATGAGGAAGACACGCCGATAGCACAACCCGCGCAGTCTGCTAACTACTTGATTTACTTAAGAATATTTTATATTCTTCTTGCCATCTGAAGGTCGTTGGCGCATCTTGACCACGACGGGACAACCGGCTCCTGAAAGGAAGGTTTCCATGCGCTACGGATATTCGGCTCGGCTACGGGAGGATCTCAATTCACGGGTCCTGGGCGCGCTGCGCTCGCGCGGAATGGTCAATATTGCGGTGGTTGCCGAGGACATACGATTGCGTAACCTGGACGAGAACGTCGCCCTTGAAGATGTCGAGCGGCTTGTGATGCAGACGGCCCAACTCTACGGCGCGGTGATGGAGTTGGACGGACTGACCTCCGTCGAGGCGGGGAGATTGACTTCGCTTGCCGACGATAAGCACGAACTGTCTGGCATCGGCAATTCCGACACCACAGGCGGTCAAACCGCTCCCCTGCTGGGATTGTCCTAAGGCGCGACCCGCCTTTCAATCGACAAAATCCGCGAGAGAGATTTGGACCGAGCTCAGCGGCGCTTTGAGCGTCCAGACGACGCCTTGTTCCCCAAATTCCAGTTGTCCGGTGCCGCTAAGCGCTTGTGGTGCAACCCGCTTGAGCACGACGGAGCCAAAACCGCGGCGCGTCGTCCCACTCAGGTTCGGCGGCCTCGTTGTAGAAGGTGATGCGGCCCTGTGTGTCGATGGTGTAGGCTGCAACGGGCAACGCTTCCAACAAACTGGCGGGCCCGACACCTGGGATTCCAATCCCCGCATGTTGGATGACGTATTCCCCTACCCCAAATTCCCCACCTGCTCGATTTGCCCGTTCCGCGGTAGCTGAAATGCACGTGCGAGGTTTCGGTTCCCGTCGTCCCCTTGGGACGGCAATTGTTCTCCTGCGAAAGGCGGTCACCCGCCGGGCGGCGGCGGATCTCAGGGCTTGCGCAAATGTCGACAACGAAGCGCAACTCAGGCCGTTTTTGTCGGAACCCCGTCAACCCGAGGCGGTTCTCCCGTTAGCTCGCCTGACGCCAGCAACAAGTCGCCTGGAAACGGTGTCGCCGACGGTAAACGACAACCGTGCGGCAAACAGGCCCTGATCGGCGTTCAGCTTCAAAGGCCGCGGAACGCTGTTTCGGAGCCTTTACGTTGCGCCGGCGGCTTCGCATCGACAGGAACCAATCAACGGTCAGAGCGTTTGCCGCTGCGTACTCTTTTCAGACATGGCCAATCGGAGTGAGGGACATGGCTTCATCGGCACTTATCGGCATTCTGATCACCTTCCTGGTGATCATCCTGGTGCTCTATCTCATCCAGCGTCTGCCGCTCGATGGCCGCACGAGGCAGATCGCGCAGATCGTTGTCATCATTATCGGCATTATTTCGCTGTTGAAATACCTGGCCATATTTTAGGATAAGGATCGCCATGACATCCCAAACAATCGCATGGATCATTGGAACGGCGTTGTTTGCAGCAACAAGCACGGCCTACGCCCGACCCGACACGCGTTCGATGACCTGCGAGGAGACGCAGCGCCTGATCCAGAGCCATCACTCGGCGGTGTTGACGACCGGCCGGAATACTTACGATCGCTATGTCAGCCAATACGGCAACGGGTGCGACTGGCCGGAGGTGCCGGTCGCTGCCTCCGTTCCGACACGTGATGGCCAGTGCCGTGTCTATTGGTGCCGGGAACCGGTGTTCGATTTCCCGAACTGACATATCCAGCAGCCTTGCGGCGGTCGTAGCCAGGCGCTGCCGGGTCCAGACAATGCATTGCGCGAGGCGACATGGAACCGTTGCGCTGCGCGTGAATTGATTGTGCGCATGGCGCTGCAAGATGTAGCGGTGTGATGCCCAACCAGATGGAGGAGCGGTCATGCCCAATGATACAAGGCGGAGCGGCAACTGCCTGTGCGGCGGCATCCAGTTTTCGGTGACGGGAGATCCCTTTCGGATTGGCCTTTGCCATTGCAAGGACTGCCGCAAGGCTAGCGGGTCGGCTTTTTCGACGTTTGGAGTGTGGCCGCTCGAGGCGTTCGAAACGACGGGTATCGTCAACAGCTACGGCGACAGAAGTTTTTGTCCTACCTGCGGCGGCCGGGTGCCTTTGGTTCGGGAGAATGAGGTGGAAGTGACAATTGGCAGCCTCGATGAGGTGCCCACCGAAGGGCTGGAGCCCAGCTATGAACTCTGGGTCAATCGCCGTGAGCACTGGTTGCAACCCTTGCCTGCTGCCCGGCAATTCGAGCACGACCGGGTCGATGACGAGCCGACAAACCGGACAGCCGAACCAATTTCTGACGGTGTCGAGACGCCGTCTAGCTTGCCGCAACGCAAGTCGGCCAGCGCGAGCGGCGCAGACAGCCGGCAGGCAGGAGATCGTTCTCGAAACCGCCCGATGCCGACAGGACCGGGTCCGACAACATTTCACCCGGCAGAAGCCAAACGCAAAAAGCCCGCCTTGGCGTCAATCCAAGGCGGGCGGTAGATCATCCGGCCTGCGCTGCCGTGGAACGATGGGTTGGCCAAAGCCCTGGGCTGAGACCCATGCCGTTTGTAACCGGCGATTGACTACGGAGCGTCCCCGGTCAGCTGGAATTCGTCTTGTGGTTGCAACGATGCTACGTTTGTTTGGAAACGAGAGCTTAAGACCACGCAATATCGTTACGTCAACTATGCTGTCCAAGCATCTCGTGGTGTGAACTGAAGGAATCTTCCTGTCTTGTACAAAAGAAGCTTTGTTTATTTTCTTTCCGTCACATAGTTTAGCGAATCTTGAAGCCGGATCGCGCGGCTTTCATGCAGCCAGCGCCTTCGCAGGATCGCGGTCCGCACCTGCAATATCCACTTCACGGCAATCTTCATGCAAGCATAGTCAGCGCAAAGTTCATGCGCAGACATTGGGGGGCACCAATGGACCAGCCGAGCAAAATGGAGAACCTGCAGTTCGCGCAAGGGATGCTGCGGGAGCTTCGGCAGAAAGCCGAAGCCGACGGCCAGAAGCTTCTGACCTACCTCATCGACATGGCCTACCTTGAAGCCAGCGACCGCATCCGTGCACATTGGGTCGGCAATCACGAGCCCGAAAACCGCAGGGCCAAGGGGTAGTGTCAAGGGGTAAACCCGAAACGGGGCTATGGTTGCCCCCACGGAGCGTTTGATCAGACGCTTGGGGCCGGCGAGGCCACCGGTCAGTTGGCAATACCGGCTGAGAGGTCAGCCAGAACCTCCCTCACCCGAGTTTCGCTGACGCCGCGCGTGTCCTTGACCCAGCTGGGCGTCGAAAGCGGCGGTTCGATAAAGCGAACATGGTTGTTTACAGGCCCATGCACATAGGGGCGATTCAGCCCGTAGATGAGCGCGCATGGGACGTTCAGGGCAGCGGCGGCGTGGGAAATCCCGCCATCAACCCCGAGGAACATGGTCGACGCAGCGATTTGGCACATCGCGTCAGCAATCGACGGGGTCGAGGTGAAGTCGATTGCCTCAGGAATGGCGGCGCGGATTTTTGCGGCACCGGCGTGCTCGCGCGGTCCGCCTACAATCCAGATTGCCCAGCCGCGATCATGATGGTCTCTGGCGATCGAAATGAAGCGCTCGACGGGCCATGAGCGGAAATTCTCAATGTCGGCAGTATAGAGCGCCAGTGCCGGTCGGTCGGCATCGATCTTCTTGTGCTGGCGCCATTCGTCCAGTTCGGCCCGATCGACCACAAGCCGGGGCGCCGGCCACTCTGCGCCCGCAGCCGGCTTTTCGCCAAGCGAGGCAATCGAGCAGACCTCCTCGAACAGCCGCGTCTTGCGGGGTCCGAAGGCCCATAGATGGGCCAACCAGCCGGCGGGGAAGCGATTGAGGAGGCCGAATTGCAACTCCTGCGGATAGCCGATGCGCTCCTCTATTCCGGCCATGAACGCCATCAGCGCCGCCTTGGTGCTGCTGGTCATCAGATAGGCCGTACGGTAATTTTCCTTGCGCAACTCGCCAACCAGGCGGCTGCGCTCGCCAAAACCGGGGCGCTGATGACGCTTGGCAAGCGCCCAGCCCTTCCTGACATGCGGCATCAGGCGCGC
Organism: Mesorhizobium sp. LSJC269B00; assembly: GCF_000502815.1. NCBI lineage: Bacteria > Pseudomonadati > Pseudomonadota > Alphaproteobacteria > Hyphomicrobiales > Phyllobacteriaceae > Mesorhizobium > Mesorhizobium sp. LSJC269B00. Next base: position 114,701 of record NZ_AYVN01000014.1, on the reverse strand, counting down.
CAGCGGCGCTGCAACGGGCGAGGTGACGACATCTATGGGGCGATCAGGAAATCGCGCGGCAATGATCTGGATGGCGGAATGGCAACGGACGAAGTCGCCGACCGCGGGGAAGCCGACGAAGAGGATTGGATCGCCGGTCGTCAAGGAAGCGCTTCGCCGTCAAGGATGCGGGCATAGAGATCCAGATAGCCGCGCGCCGCTTTTTGGATGGGAAATCTCGTCGCGGCCGATTCGCGGCATTGCTGAGGCGTAAGGTCGGCGACGGCCTCGAAAGCGGCCGCAAATTCTTCATCGGTCTCAAAGAAGCGCCCGCTGTCGTCATCGACCGTCTCGGGCAATGCGCCTCGCGTCGTCGTCAGCACCGGAGTGCCGCACAACATGGCTTCGACCGGTGCGTTGCCGAACGGCTCCTCCCAGGCGATGGGGTTGAGGAAGGCTCGCGCTTCGCCGAGAAGGCGAAGCTTCGGCTCGCCGTCAACGATTCCGTGGAAACGGTATCGCCTGCCAAGGCTCTTGAAAAACAACCCTTCGCGGCGGGTCTGACTTCGGCCCAGCAGTTTCCAACGCGAGCCACCGGCGATATCGAGACCGAAATCGAATTTTTTGGCGAGATCGACGGCGCGGTTGAGGCCTTTGCTTGATCGTGCAATGCCGGCGAGAAATAGCAGGCGGTCGCCCTTTGCAGCCGACAAACGATAGGCGTCCACCGGAAAGCCATTGTAGACGAATGTCTCGCGCCCATGCTGGCGGGCATGATTGGCGCTGATAAAGCTCCAGTTCGCAACTGGCATGGGCTGGTCCGGCATAAAGCCGCGCTGCGTATTCAGCGTTGGAAATGGCACCTCGACGGGCCAACTATGGGTGTGGACGATTTGCGTGTCGCGCGGAATGGCTGCCCGGCATTCGGCATCGGTCGAAGCGTGCCGGACTTCGAAGAGCGGGTGGCTGGAGCCAGGGCCAGCGATCACCACGACTTCGTGTCCGAGACGAGCCATCTCCGTGGCCAGCCATTCGACCTGACGCTGAATCCCACCGTAACCTCGGCAGGGTATTACGCCCTTCAAAACGAGCGTCACCCGCATTGACCTTGCCTCACAATGCTCTCAAAGACGGCCCAGTTGCGTCACGGGCTGGGCATTGTCAAGGTCGCGCCAGAAACGCAAAAAGCCGCGGCGGCCTCGATCGGGTTACGGAATCGTTAATCAGCGCTTGCTACTATACCGGATGACCAAGAATCTCGGCAATGCACCCAGGACCATCTCCAGGCAACAGCCAAAGACCTCCGCTCTTGGTGGGCTGACGCCCGCCCTGTTTCCCCTTGTGGTCGTCGCGCTCGGATACATGATCGGTCGGCAATTCTTCGGCTTCTAGGGCGACTCGTCTAGGCGCGCAGGGTAAAGGCTCGCGCCACGCGGGGGACGCCGTCAATGTCCACCCAACCTCCAAAATCAACCGGCGGCACCGTACGCCGCTACCCACTGCCCCGCACGTAAGCAAATTTTGTGCAATAACGGGAACGTGATATTCACTGATCACCGGACAAGGGGGCGCTGATGAGGTGTCTGGTGATCAATCTTGATCGTTCTCGCGATCGGCTGGCGCATGTCGCGTCCGAGTTCGGCCGGATCGGAGTACCATTTGAGCGTGTCTCCGCCATCGATTGCCCCGATTGCTGCTCTGTCGCCAAAAGCCCGCTAAGCGCTGCTGAGGTTTGCTGTTTCCTGAGCCACCGCTCGTGTTGGGAGATCGTTGCGAACGGCGCGGATCAATATGGCGCGGTTTTCGAGGACGACGTCGTTTTCGGCGCGGGCGCCGGCTCGCTGCTTGCTTCCGATCGATGGGTGCCGCGCGATGCCGATGTGATCAAGCTGGAAACGCATTTTGCCAAAGTGAGGGTCGGACGCAAGGAAGTCGCTCTCGATGATGGGTTTTCGCTTGCCAGACTTTATGGCCTGCACGCGGGCGCCGCAGGCTATGTCATCTCCAGATCGGCAGCGCAAAGATTGCTGCGCAGGACCATGCATCTGAGAGGAGAGGTCGACTTCGTTCTTTTTCACCCAGGATTCATGACCTGCTCGCTCAACCGAATCTATCAGATCATGCCGGCGCTTTGCGCACAGCACCATTTTGTTTCGGGACGAGAGCGCTTTCCAAGCCTCGTGCGACGGCCCGGGAGGCGGCCAAAACCGTTTCTCGATCGAATTGTCGGAGAAGCGGTGCGAACCTTCGCCTATCTTCGAAACCAGAGCCTGACCGGAACAAAGAAGATCGAGGCCGTCGCGTTCTCAGGCTCTGAGGTCGACGGCAAACCCGTCCACGGCGCGTTCATCTATGGGCAGCCCGAGCACGGCCACCTCAACAAGGCGGCCGGCATACCGATCGCGCGGAAGAATAGTTCGACCGCCAGATAAGCAGACGATAGCGGCTGCGTTACGAAACAGCCTTTTCGCGGACCGGAAGCTTCCAGCCCGGCCTGACAAAGTGGCAGGTATAGCCGTTGGGGTATTTCTCGAGATAGTCCTGATGCTCTGGCTCCGCCTCCCAGAAATCGCCCACCGGCGCAAGCTCGGTGACGACCTTGCCCGGCCACAGTCCAGAGGCATCGACATCGGCGATGGTGTCTTCGGCGACGCGCTTCTGCTCGTCGCTGGTGTAGAAGATCGCCGAGCGATAGCTCATTCCGACATCGTTGCCCTGGCGGTTCCTGGTGGTCGGATCGTGGATCTGGAAAAAGGATTCGAGCAATGTGCGAAAGCTGATCCTGGCCGGATCGAAAACGATCTCGATGGCTTCGGCATGGCTGCCGTGGTTGCGATACGTGGCGTTGGGCACATCGCCACCGCTATAGCCGACGCGGGTAGAGATCACGCCGGAATAGCGCCGGATCAAATCCTGCATGCCCCAGAAACAGCCGCCGGCAAGGACTGCACGTTCGGTGGACGTCGCCATATCATACCTCCATTGGATTGCTCCTTAGGTAGGCATTGTCGCTGGCTTCTTCCAGCATCTCAAGTGCATCACTCGTTGCCGGCCGAGCCGAACCGCCGCACGATGACCTCGAAGACGATGTCGGAAATCCACATGGCCGAGACGCCGATCAAAAAGGCGGCGGCGAGCGTCGTGGTGTCGTCGGCCGGATCGGGGATAGGCATGCCGGTTGCCCTGAACCAGGCGACGGCAGGCAGCGTCAGATACGCAGCCGCCAGCGCCCCGCAGATCGGCGAGGCAATCATCTCGCGCAGCTTGTAGCGATGGCGCGACAGTGCTCGCAGCACGCCGCCGGCTAGCCCGGCGGCGACGACCGGTCCCTTGATGCCGAGCATGTCGAAGAGGTCGTGCATCGGCTAAGGCCTCCATCCGCAGAGCTTTTGTCCCTTGCGGTTGTGCGCCAAGAGCGCTCTCGCCTCGGCGTCCGACAGGACGTCGACGGCTTCGGCCGACAGGCGCAGCGGGCTCGAAATCGCGCAGAAGCCGCCCGAAGCAGTCGTGCACCCGGCAAGCGCCACAAGCAGCGCAAGCATCAGTCCCTTGCCCATGATTTCAGCTCCTTTGAACAGCGTCCGCCGGCAATGCGCCGATGTCGTTCTGCACCTGCTCAGCGACCGCACGCGCCGCGGCCTCAGCGGCCGCCAGTTTGCCGCGCTCGGCCCTGGCGCCGGCCAGCCGCTGGTGAGCGCCCCAGCAAAGGGCGGCGATGACCGATGCCAGGAAGCCCAGCAGCGCTTTGTTGCCAAGCAGGACGGCGAGGAGCGCGCTCACAGCAGCCACCCGGCGACAAGCCCGGCGGCAAAGCCGATAGCATAGGGTTTCGCGGCTTCGAGATAGGCGATGAGCAGTTGTTGAAACCCTTCCATGTCAGTGCTCCCAGCCGGATTTGCGGGCCAGCCAGTGCCAGGTCTCGGTGACCGAGGCGATGGCGAGACCGGCGGCGATCTCCAGACCAGCTTGAATGTCGGGGTCGGAAGAAAATGCCGCCGCGTCGTCGGCGCCGAGCAGGCCACGCGCGACCAGAACACCGGCGCCGTAACGCAAGCCGATGCGGATGAAGACGGCGATCATGTCGAACTCCTTGCGAAATTGATTTCAGGATTTGAAGCAGCGCACGCCAGAATCGCAGGCGTTCGACGGGGCTGATCGGCCCGCCGGTAGACACCGGCATCGCACTGCCGGGCTTCGGCGAGAGCGCTGGTGGCTGGGCCGGGGGCCCGGCGAAGGTGGGGCCAACATCAACAGCGCCTGGGAACGGACCGACCGGATGCGATCGCTCCAACCCTTGCCGAAAACCGGCCAGGTGGGCAGCCGCCGCAGGAATGCCAGGCGGGCATCGCAAAGATCGTCGATGACTGCGCCCGGTGGCCTGGCGCCGACAGCTTTGAGCGTGGGCGGGCCGATCCTGCCGTCCTGTGCGGTGCCAACTGCCGCCTGCAGATATTTAGCCGCCCTGCCCGGCCCACTGTTCACGGCGAAGTCGAAGACGGCATAGTCGACACCGCCGGGAAGCTCGGCGCCCGCAGCGGCATCCCAATAGAAGCGGCGATAGACCGTCGCCACCTGAGCATCCGTGATATGGCGAAGGTCGTCCTTCGTCGCATCCGCCTTCACGTAGCGGCGGAAATTGGCCAGCGTCACGCCCTTCATGGTTGCGCCGCCGCGATCGGCCGGATTGTCGGACCAGCCGCCTTCCGATTTGAGGACGAGCGCAAGCGCCCGCGCGAAGTTGCGGTCCATGGGTAACCTCAGGAGATTGTGGAATTTAGCTCGGAGACTTTAGCCAGTCACAGATCACGCACAGGAGACGAGTGTCCTGTTGATCCTGACTGTGCCGACGGCATGTCGGTTGGCCAGCTATAACGCTTCCTCACGGGAGAGGAATTTTGGATGGAGCGGCTAAAGCGGGCTCACGGAAGCACTTCGCCGTCAAGGATGCGTTTATAGAGTTCCAGATAGGCCGTTGCGGCTTTCTGGATCGGAAATCTTTCGGCTGCCGATTCACGGCATGTTCGCGCGGAAATGCTGTTGATCTCATTGAGACCGTGAGCAAACTCGTCATCGGTTTCGAAGAAACGCCCGCTGTCTGCATCGACCGTTTCGGCAAGCGCACCGCACGGAGTGGTCAGCACAGGCGTTCCGCACAGCATTGCTTCGACCGCCGCCATGCCGAACGGCTCTGCCCAGGAGATCGGGTTAAGGAAGGCGTACGCCTCGCCGAGCAATCGGAGCTTTTCCTCGCCATCGACAGTGCCGTGGAAGCGGTAGCGCGGCGATAAGCTCTTGAAGAACAGAGACTCTTTCCGGGTTTGGCTGCGCCCGAGCAACTTCCACCTCGAGCCACCCGCAATATCGAGAGCGAAGTTAAATTTCTTCGCCAGATCGACGGCCCGGTTGAGGCCCTTCCCGGCCCTCGCGATACCGCCCAAAAACAACAGCCGCTCACCTTTCCGATCTGCCAGCCGGTAGGCATCCACAGGGAAGCCGTTGTAAACAAACGTTTCTCGATCATGATGATGCGCGTGACTGGCGCTGACGAAGCTGTAATTTTGCCCCTTCCTCGGGGCGTTTGGAACATAGCCGTGCAGAGTGTAAAGCGCACGATATGGGCTTTCTACATCGTACCAGCCGTTGAAATGCACGATGTCAGTATTGATAGGGATCGCCCCCAGACATTCCACTACTGACGCGGCCTGCCGGACCTCGCAACGCGGATGGGTGGAGCCCACTCCGGCAATGAGTGTGATTTCATGTCCGAGAGATGCGAGTGCGCTGGCGAGCCAATCGATTTGCCGCTGGGTGCCGCCATAGCCTCGACAGGGAATTTTGCCTTGCACTGCAATAGTAATATGCATGTTCCAACGTTTAGACCGTTGCTCACATTTCGCTAGCTAGGCCCACGCTCTCACAACGAGTTTCCAGCTAGCGTTCGTTATGTCGTTAAAACCTGTTCCAGCCTTGTTAAGGACTTTAAGTGCGCCAGCAGCATTACCAATCCGCACATTCAAATTGGTCGCATCTGGCACGATGCTAATAGCTTGAGCGGTCGCATCAGTTGTATTGAGAGATGGGTTAATGGGTATCTCGTCACCAACCGAATACCCCGAATTAACCGTAGTACATTGAATGAAGGCCGCATAGAGCTTCGGCTTCACCCCCAGCCCATGAGCCAACGTCAGCGACCCGCCGGATGTGATGGTCTGTTGCGGGCTTTCATAAAACTTCTGAAGCAACGCCGTGGACGACTGGACATAGCGTGCATCCTGTTCGGCCTGCGACCATTGCAGCTTGATCCATCCTCCCCAGGCACCGCCAGCCTGCCTGCGCCGCCATAGCTTTTGGTCTGCCGCCGTAGTGTCGTTGACGAAATCATGCACCGTCTGCGTCCGGTAGCCAGTGCTTCCGTGCGCTTCCACAAACCCCAGGAACCAATTTACGCCGTTTGGCGCATTAGCCGCCGCCGAGGCCATATACCAGCCATTGTCCAGGGCGTTGTTCCAATCGGTGATCGTCTGCGCGACGACACCAAGGTTGGGTCGGCTATCAAGTTTCAGATCAAATCCAGCCTTGACGAACCCCGTTGTAGCCAATTGCGTGGTATTCGTTCCAGGCGCTGCGGTCGGCCCCGTTGGCGTCCCGGTAAATGTCGGGCTGGCCTTCGGCGCCAGGCTGGACACCGCGATCCCACTATCCTTCCCCACCTTGCCCGTCGTGCCCGCGAAAGTGACAATATTGTCGGTTGCCGAAGACGCAGGCCCCAAAAAATCTCCTACTCCCGTCCCGTCGGCGCCTCTGTCGCCGGCCCGGTCGAACATCAGCCAGATGCCGTTGGCCGTCGTCGGCAAAGTGCCGGCGCCACTGACATAGGCGAGCGTCAGTTTGCGGTAGCGCGTCGCGGCCATCAAATCGTCGCGCAGTTTCACCACCTTGCCGTCCTTGCGATGGTAAAGCCGAAATTCCTCGAACCAGGGCAGCAGCGACGAGAACACCTTGAAGCGGCCGGACTGCATGCGGTCGAGCATCTCCATCAGCCCGGCCTCGACCGAGACCGAGCCGTCGGCGAAGCGGGCGTGGCCCGACAGCATGTTCAGCCCATGCGCGGAATATTGTCTGGCAAGTGCGGTGCCCGCCCCTTCCAGCGTCTCGCGGCGGCCGTCGCGCGGCCAGGCCCAGGGCAGCCACTCGCCCCACGGCTTCAGGGCCAGTACCTGCATGGCCGGCGTCTGCTGCGAGGCCCGCGCCGCCTTGGAGATATAGACGACATCGGCCTCCGTATCCCAGGCCAGCTCGACCGCGGCCGACGGATGGTCCCAGCCGAAATCGAGGGCGCCGATCCGCGGCCAGTAGCGCGGCAGCCGGAACGGCTCGCAGGCGATCAGCTCCTCGGCAATCGGAAAGATGCGGCCGGAGCCCAGCACCGGAATGCCCTTGGCCCTCGCTTCGCGCTCATGTTCGGGATAGGCGGCGATGATCGCGGCACGCTCGTCCGGCGAATAGTGTTCGACGTCGTCTATGGTCATGAAGGTGACGTGACGGGTCATGCAAGCATGCTCCAATAGAGTGTGGCCATTGATACCACCGCTCATCAATGCGAAGCTGACCCAAGACTTGGGGGAACACATGATTCGGATTGCAATCGTTGTCGCCATTGCCGCCAGTGCATCGGCATGCACCAGCCAGGCGAATGTTCCTTACGATACGAGTAAAAAAATCTGCAGAACCCGTACCGATCCAGGAACAGGGTTCAAACGCGAGGTCTGCGTCCCCGACACTCCCAATCAATCCTGTATGCTCTATATATACCAGTATACCGGTCGAGAGAAAATATTGTGCGGCCCATTAACGCGCAAATCGCCAACCGCCGAGGGTCGTGCCAGGCAGCTTGCGGGCACCAAATATCCCTGATTGGACTCATCAACTGCCTTTGATGCGGATCACCTTTGGCGCCTGCGCATCCATGAACATGTAGCACCTGCCAAGCAGCGCCTTTTTGCCGAGCTCATCGAACACATTCTGCCCCAGCGGCGTGATCAGCACCTCGCCCGTAGCCAGCCCATCCTGGTGGCGGGCCTCGATCTCTTGCCAATGCGCATTCGCAACGTCGGAAAGCACGACATTGAAGGCTGGATGATTGTAGCTGACCAGCACGTTGCCATCATCCATGTCGGACGGCTTCATGTCCGGGTGATAGTTGTAAATCATGGCAAGCGTCTGGATGGCGGCCATGGCTGCCGCCTCATCGGACAGGCCGGCTTCCGTCAGCACGCAGGTGCCGTTTTCAAGGATGGCAAAGTCACGGCCTCTGTCGAAGTAATAGCCGAACCGTTCCTCGATGCGATCGATGGGTTGTGAAAACGAGGGTCGCCATTTGGGCACCTGGGGCTTTGATACCTCAGCACCACCCGCCGGCGACACGACAAGCGACGACAAACCGCCTGTCAATACCTGCCGCCTGTTCATGGACTTGGTTCCTCGACAACCTAGCCACTAGTCGCGGTTCGCGATTCCGCAACGCGCCGAAACGGGAAAGCTTCGCTCTCATCTTTTCCTTTATCGCTTTATGCGGTAGGTCTTGCCGTGCATCGGCGACATCGATGCGTCTGGGCTGGTGCATTCTGCGCGGCCTGTACTCTACGCGGGTGGGACAGCCACTCTTTGCCATGACAGATCTATTTGAGGCGATGCGCCTGTCCGCCGAGGACAGCGAGGTTGCTCATCTTTTTTTCAGCGAAGGCGGTAAGATCCTGCTGCCACTCGGCAAATCGACAAATGCCATGACAGGTCAGGAGATGCTGGAGCGGCTGCTGTCGTCCCCGCATGATGACGATGGCGCGCTTGCCAACGACCTTCTCGGCGAGCTCGGCAAGACGGTGCCGTTGGAAAGCCTTCGTCTCCTGCTGACATCTGCCAATGCTGAGACGCGAGCGGCGGGTGCGTTTATTGCCACCTTTCAAAACCAGAACATAAGTTCGATGGTGGGTGAGCTGGCCGCGCTGCTTGGGGACAGCAACCCGCGCACGCGCTTCGATGCCGTGGAGTCTATCTTGCGATGCAGTACGCGGAACGATGGTCAGCATCTCGCGCAGGCGTTGTTTGCCCTTGATGATTATCACGATGGTGTACGCATGGGAGCCGTCAAATTTGTGCGCTTTGCAAAAGACTGGCAGTTAAAGCTTGCGCGTCAGCACGCCGCGTTGCTCAGGCCGCAAACGCCGTTTTCGGCGATCGCCGATATCTCCGGGCAATGGCGAGATGATGCATCAGGCATGATCCGTGCGATGCTCGACCATTCAGAGCCGGTAGTGCGCCGTTACGGCCTGGGGCTGGCCAGCCGGGCGAGGTTGGTCGTTGTTGACGCGTTCGTCGAATGGGCGCAGGCGTCCGCCGATCCTGAAATCAGCAAACTGGCAACCGATTGCATCGAGCACAACCAGATATCGCACCACGCCGTATGGCAATCATCATTGCCGGCAATCGCCTGAGGCACCGCTGATCTCGAGGTCAAGATGCGACGTGACAGGACGTAGAGCCTGCCGAACTGATTCAAAGTAATGTCGTATGATGTTGTCCGCGCACGATATTTGCGCCGGGCGTGGCGGTTCTTACCTTCTCCCCTTGTGGGGTGAGAAGCGGTCCGCGTGGCGGACGAAAAGCCAATTGCTTGGCTTTTCGAGCTTCGAACGCCCTGAGCCTGCGAAGGGCCGGGTGGTGGCCGATCCAACCTGCCGGGTCCCCGCCGCTCCGCAGCGTCCCGGCATTCGCCGGCCTTTCGTCGTGCCACTGGCACGACGATTCGCTTCGCGAACCAGCTGCTCACCCCACAAGGGGGGAAGGGAGAACCTCCTGCGCCGTCAAGAACCGCAACACCACGTCGCTCATGCCCAGCAGCGGCGTGAACGTCACGATGGTGATGCCGCCCGTCGCGTTGGTGCGGGTCAGGCCTTCGGAATAGATATCGAGCGGCGGCTCCTCGTCGAACCAGACGCCGTGCAGGGTTTCGCCCTGCCACTTTTCGCGGCCCTTCTCATAGCTCTTGAACGAAAGCACCGATTCATCGGCCTGCACGTCGCCGCCGCCGCCCCAGCGCACCACGATGCTGTCGAGCGCGCCCGGGGCGCCGCGGCCCATGGTCGTGTGCAGGATGGCGTTGGCCGGGATCATGCCGGTGCCCCATGCCGCCTGCTGCTGCGGCGGGCCGACCAGCACGCGCTGCGGGTTGTCGCGCGTGCCCTCGCCCGTCACGCCGGCAGCCCATAGCCTGACGGGGGTGTCGAAGGTCTTGCCCTGCCACCACGCGGGGTAGCGGCCGGTGAGATGCATGGCCCATTCGGCGCCGCCGGCCTTGGTCTTGCCGAGCTGGTTGCCGGCCATGAACAGACGTTCCCGGTTCTGCGCGCCGGCGGCGTGAAACTGCGCCTGCCTGGGATAAGGCCGGTAGGCGGCAAGCTGGTTAGTCCTGCGCCTGCGGTCCAGCTCCTGCAGCAGCGCCAGATAGTGGCGGCGCGTCTTCAGGCTGGTCGCCAAACGGCCCGAGGACGGCTTCGAAGCCACGGATGCGACGGCGGATCTCGTCATCGCTCAGGGCTTCCAGATTGTCAGATGAAACATGCAAATCCTTGGCCAGATCCTTGGGCAGCACCGATTGCACGATCTTCAGATACTGGTCGGGCTTGTCGGCCCGGACCGCGGCAATCACGCCGGCGCCATGGGCGCGGAAATCGGCGCGAACCGCGTCGAGGAAATCATCGCCAAGCGTCTTCTCCGTCCGCTTCGGCTTGGCAGCGGCGGCAGTCGCCTTGCGGCCAGGGCGCGCACGCGGCGCCGTCCGGTCAGCCATGATCCGAGATCCCGGCGGGCTCGGCGGTCGCTGCCTGCTTCGCCTGCTTTGCCGGCCTTGCCCGCTTGATCTTGCCGGACTTGATCTTGCCGGACTTGCGCCGTGCCGATTTTGGCCCTGACCGTTTTGGGGCGGCCTTGCGGGCTGCATCAGCGGCCGGCGCGTGGCGCTTTCCGGCAGACGCGGCTTTCAGGCTTGCCCTGGCGATCGCCCTTGCGTCGTGCGCGCCGCGCGGAAAGCCGAAGCCGCCGATGGCATCGACAGGACCACCGCGAACCATGCCGATCAGCACGCCCGGCACGACCGGCTCCATACGGCCGATGCGCGCCTGCGGGGCAGCGCCCTCGAACACGCCAATGGCGCTGACGACCTCGCGGCCGTCATCGTCGGTGATGATGGTGGCATAGCGGTTGGACAAGGGAGGCCTCGCGGATAAGGCAGAATGAACCGAGGATAGCGTTCCTTCACGCCCCCCTCTGTCCTGCCGGACATCTCCCCCTCAAGGGGGGAGATTGGCAGCTCCAGGGTCGCGACCAATTTGCAGCGCCGACGATTGGCGAAAGCAAGGCGGCAGTCCGATCTCCCCCCTTGAGGGGGAGATGGCCGGCAGGCCAGAGGGGGGTGCTGTCCCGCCGACATCCGATATCCGCACGTTGTGGGCATCAGGAAAACAAAACCCGCCTCGTGGGCGGGTCGGTGGCGCAAATCAGCACCATGGACAAATCATAGCAAAGCTGCCCTCACCCGTCAATGCAAAAAAGGAAATAATTCCTACTTCGGTCAAAGCCGCGTCTTGGCGCGGCCGCGCATTGCGCAAGGGCAGCATCGATGGGATGCTGCGTCTCGTCGGAGAGCGCAATGAGCAATGTGACCAGTCACTATGGCAGCGGCGGCATCGTCGAGCGCATCCTGTCGGCTGTGCCGGACGCCAGGGCCGGCAGCCTCGCGGCCGAACAACTCTATCCGTTCGACCAGCTTCATGGCCGCGAGCTGATCGCCACGCAGGACCATGCCGCGCGTCTTGCGCCCTCCGCCGGCGATCGGGTTCTGGACATCGGCAGCGGCATTGGCGGCCCGGCCCGGTTCCTTGCCGAGACCTATGGGTGCAGCGTCGACGGCGTCGACCTGACGCAGGCGTTCGTCGAGGCATCCCGCCGATTGACCGAGCTCTGCGGCCTCAGTGACAAAGTGCGTTTCCATGAGGCCGATGCGACAAGGCTGCCTTTTGCAGACGACACATTCGACGCGGCAATCTGCTTCTATGTCGGCATGAATATCGCTGACAAGGCGGCGGTCATCGGGCAAGCGTGGCGCGTGCTGAAGCCGAAAGCCAGGCTTGTCTGGACCGAGGCGGTGCTGGCGGACGGCGAGCCTCACTATCCCTTGCCTTGGGCGGTGTCGTCGGCGGCCAGCCATCTTGTCGACGGCGAGACCCTGAAGGCTCTGTTTGCTTCAGCCGGATTCCGGGTCGACGATGTCATCGACGAAACCGGCGATCACGTCGAGCTGGCGTTGAAACGGGCAAATTCCGGCATCGTGCCCTCGCCCGCCCAGCAGCAGGCCAATGAGATCGTGCTCGGCGCCGAGTTCGTGCGTCGGCGAAAAAACTACATAAGCAGCCTGAGCGAGGGAAAACTCGCCTCACTGGCCGTTATTGTTTCCAAGCCGGCATGAAACAAAAACCCGCCTCGGCGGCGGGTTGCTGGCGCAAATCAGCACCATGAAAAAATTATAGCATAGCTGCCCTCACCGGTCAAGATATGTCAGGAAATAATTCCTACATCGACATCGATCGGAGACTCGGCGATGCTAGCGCTACCACATCCGGCGTCAAGTCATATGCATATGTTCTAAAGTGCCATGCCGTCGGCGGATGTTGTCTGATAATTTGCCCTTTGGCATCAAGGGGGCAAAAGAAGCCATGTCTGAGGACAAAATCCGAAATATAAATCTGACCGCCGACATCGTCGCGGCATTCGTGCGCAACAATTCAGTGCCTCCGGATAGCCTGCCGGCGTTGATCGAGAGCGTCAATGCAGCGCTCGCGGCCGTGGACAATCCCGTTGCTCCGCCGCAACCTGCGCCTGAGCCCGCGGTCAACCGCAAGCGCTCGGTGACGCCGAATTTCATTTACTGCCTCGAGGATGGCAAGAAGTTCAGGTCGCTGCGGCGTCATCTCGGCTCCGCCCACGGCATGACGCCGGAAGCCTATCGCGCCAAATGGGACCTGCCCGGCGACTATCCGATGACGGCGCCCAGCTACGCCGCCAAGCGCTCGGAGCTGGCAAAGGAGTTCGGGCTCNAAGACCAAGGCGTAAAGGCACGCCCCCTCCGTGCCGTACGCCTGCTGGAGGACGATCATGGTGGCCGGAGAGCCCAATGACGTTCGCGTGGAACGTGTCGACCGCCGCCAATGGGCGGTGCTGGTTGCCGAGAATGGCACGGTGACCCAGCATCTGTTCATGGCCCAGGAAGCGGCCGAGGAGTTTGCCGACGGCGAGCGGACAAGGCTCGGCCTTCCCGCCAGGCCGCCGGCGGCGGATCCGCTGGCCTGAACAGTCCTTCAACCGGCTGCAGCATATCGCCGGCACTTGCGGCGGATCACAAGACGCAGCCTTCTACAGGCATCGACCGACTGGTCATTAGCTGGCTCTTATGGAACTCCAACTCGGGGGAGAGCGGGATGGACAAACCAGCCATGGCATCCGTGTTCAGGATGCGGCAAGCGCCAGCCACTGTTTCGGGCGTTCGCAGCGTCGGCCAAGGCCAGGCCGATCCGGTCATCGGCAGAAGGCCGCTCGGCGAGGCGATCCGCTTCGTCATCGACGCCCACCCCCATTACGACATCAGCGGTGTTTCGATCGCCTATGGCGACGGCGCCGCCCCGCGCCTCGGCAGCCGGGAGGTCAAGGCGCTGTGGGCCGAATATGGCCGCCGCTGGATAGAAGAGTAGCGCAGGCCATCGACGGACGCCTATCGCTTGTATCCCCGTCCGGATCGTAACAGCGGCTCATGCGTTGAGCCTGAGCCAAATGGGAGCAACAGCCATGAACGTCGCCAATCTGCAACTCGAAGGCCTGCTGATGGCCGTCGCCTCGATCAATCAGGTGCTGGTGCGCAAGGGCCTGCTCACGGTGGAGGATATCGACATTGCGCTGCGCAAGGCCGAGGCCATGGAAACCGGCGAGGAGCGGTCCGACGGCATGTCGGAGTCCAACCGCGACGCCGTCAACTTTCCGATCCGACTGCTGGAACTGGCCAATCAATGCCAGCCGGAGGCGGACATGCCGTCCTTCTCGAAACTGGCCCGCATGGTCGGCCAGATGAAGGAACCCTACAACGACCAGATGTGAGGCGGTCTGCCGACGCGGGGCCTCACCCTCGGCCGAGCTTCGAGGCCAGCACGCTGCCCGGTCCATGCACGGCGGCGAACAACAAGCCGGCGGCGAACGGGAAATGGGACATGAAGGCGCCGACCTCGGCCTGGTTGCCGGTCCAGTGCGACGGACCGTGGAAGGCAAAGCCGAGGAAGACCACATAGACGGCGGCGACCAGGGCAGCCGGCGTGAAGAATGCTCCGGTCAGCAAGGCGATCACCAGCAGCGTTTCGAGGATCGCGGCGCACCAGGCCAGAAACAGCGGGAACGGGAAGCCGGCGGCGGCGATGTAGCCGGCAGTCATGCCCATGTCCGTAAACTTGAGGGCTGCCCCCATCGCGAACATGGCGGCCAGGGTCAGGCGGGCGATGAGAAGGGCCGCAGTCTGCCACGGCGATTGAACGGTTTCCATGATGTCCTCCAAGATTTGCTAGGGGTTTCGCCCCAAGGACGGGCGCGACGCCGCCGATCCGACATCGTCCCGCAAAATTCTTTCCCGGCGAAGCAGAACTTCTGAAAAGGCCGCCGCTTGCGGGCAAGCCTGATTGCCGCCCGCTCAGAGCTTCGCCATCAGCTCCCGCCCCAACCGCTTCGGCGGCTCGGCGCGCAGCACCACATTGGTCGTCACCGCGCCGTAGCGGCCGATGGCGTCGACGATGCTTTCGAGGTCGGGCGGCGACGGGACGACGACCTTGACCAGAAAACAATCCTCGCCGGTCACCCGCAGCACCTCAACCACTTCCGGCATGGCCGCGAATTTCTTCAGGCAGGTCTGGATGTGCTCATGCGTGGTGCGCAGGCGGATCATGGCCATGGTGCCGAGACCGAGGGCGGTGGGATCGATCGCAGCGCGGTAGCCGGCGATGATGCCGCGCTCCTCCAGCCGCTTCACCCGCTCCGACGTCGCGGGCTGGGACAGGCCGACGCGGCGGCCGAGTTCGGAAATGCCGATGCGGCCATCCTCCTGCATGATCTCGATGATTGCCATGTCGGTGGGGTCGAGCCGTGGCCGGTAATCGCCGTTTGCCATGAACACCTTCAATCCATCGGAATTCTTCGTCGCTTTCCGATGATCTCTCATTCCGCGAACAAGGAGAAGCCCTAGGATTGGGACATCATCTGCGGCGAAGAAACAGGATTTTCCATGACCGACTTCATCATTCTGCCGGGCAGCGGCGGATCGGGCGAGGCCCACTGGCAGACACGCTGGCAACAGGCCGACCCGGCGATGCGCCGCTTCAGCCCGGCAAGCTGGGAGCTGCCGGATTTCGACGACTGGGTGGCGGCGCTGGACGTCGCGGTGTCACAGGCACAGACCCCGCCGGTGCTCATCGCCCACAGTCTCAGCTGCCTGCTGGTCGCGCATTGGCAGGCGGTGTCGAGCCGTCGGATCGGCGGGGCGTTTCTGGTTGCGGTTCCCGACCCGGCCTCGCCGGTCTATCCCGCTTACGGAATTCCCTTCGCCGATACGCCGCGCGGGCCGCTTCGCTTCCCCTCGCTGATCGTGGCCAGCACCGACGATCCCTATGATCCGAACGGCTATGCCGGTGAGAAAGCCACACAATGGGGCAGCGAACTGCACATCGCCGGGCCGCTTGGTCACATCAACAGCAATAGCGGGCTGGGCGACTGGCCGGCGGGAATGGAGCTGCTGACGGCCTTCGTGAGAGAGAGACAGGCCGACCACGCAATCGCACCGTAGGCGCCCGAAGCGTGCGCGCGGGCTTGCCCCGACTTGTCCCGCCAGCTATCTCTCGGGAGGGGCCTTTGTGAGGGAGCCTGCGAATGGTGTCCGTCCGATATCTGGTCCGCGATGTCGATCTGTCCATCGCGTTTTATACGAGCCATCTGGGCTTCGCGCTGAAGCAGCAATTCGGTCCGGCGATGGCCATCCTGACGCGCGGCGACCTTTCGCTCTGGCTCGCCGGCCCCCTGGCGTCGGCAGCCAGGCCGATGCCGGACGGCCGGACACCCGAGCCGGGCGGATGCAACCGCTTTGTGCTCGAAGTCGAGCAATTGCCGGCAGTCGTGACTGAGATGCGAGAGGCCGGCGTGGGGTTCCGCAACGAGATCGTCGAAGGTCCGGGCGGGCGACAGATTCTTTGTGAAGATCCGTCCGGCAACGTGATCGAGCTGTTCGAGCCCAGCTAGGCTTCGGCCGTCGCCTCGGATTCGGCGCCGGGCTTTGCCTGGCCTTCCCACTGCCGCTCCGCCTCTGCTTTGCGCTTCGGACAATCCTCGTAGTCATGCTCTCGCGAACCGCAATAGGAGCAGCATTTTGCCGGCGTGTCGGTTCGAAGCATTGTGGCCATGCACAAGAATGCACGAAAATTCATCCGGTTGCAGCAGCGTCTGCGACGTCGCTGCTGGGATGCGTGACCGCCAGCCTGGCGACGCCGCTCAATAGCCGCCGCCGAGGATCGGCAGAATCTCGGCGGCAGACATTGCGCGCGGCGCGTATTCGTCCGGCCTATATCAAAGTTAAATGCGGATGGTGGGGGTGAGGTGGTAGGTGATCGCGATGGGGGGACTCTCAACGCGCTCGAGGTGTCCCATGGACGTTCGAAATCTGATTGCCAAATTGTCAGCCGCGGTATTGCACCGCCGCGCCGCGTCTTCGCCGATACTGTTCAGGCCGATCCGCAACTCGCTCGCCGACATCCCGTTGAAGCCGGCGCCGCGGCCGCCTTATCGTCCGCATCGGCCGATCTGGCCGGCAAGCAACATGTAGCTCGCCGGGCTGCAACCAGTTTGTGATTGCCTCGTTTATGGCGATCCCGTTTTCAAGGAGGCAAGTGATGAGATCGATCCGGGCGAGACGCGAATGGTTTGGATGGTGAGCGCATGAGCCGTTTTCTGCCCCTGACGATCAGATTCGTGGACGGAAGCGCGATGACGGTGTCGTCGATCGCCGACGCCAGGAGGGCGCTAGGCGGAACATGGAAGAACAAGCAGACGGCGGCCTACAAGGCGGCCGACAGGCTGGTGGACGACGCGTTGAACGGCATTTGCCGCCCGGACATCGCCTTTGCCGCTTTCCAGAATGCCGCCGCCCAACAGGGCTTGCTGAAGCCGGCCAAGCCAAGTGCCGCCCTTGCCATGCTCGACGAATTGGCGTCGCTGGATGGGCATCGTTGAAAGACCGGCTGACGGATTGCCTGCGATGTCATGGCGAACGCCGGATGGCCTATCTCGGCTCGCGATTCATGCTGAGATAAGTCGGGTCGAACTCGGCGATTTCCACCAGCTGCTGCCAGTCCAGAATGGTTACCATGTAATTCGCCCAGCCGATCACACCGATCTTGCGCAGCGCGCCGATGACCCGGTTCATGTGGACGACCGAAAGCCCAAGCACATCGGCCAGTTCCGCCTGCGACAGGGGAAGCCGGAAACTCATGCCGTTGGTCTGCTTGACGACCTGGAGCCGCACGAACAGCTCGCACACAAGATGCGCCAGGTGCGAAGTCTTGGACCGCCGGCCCATGGCCACGATCCATTCCCGATGGATGGCGCCATCGACGAGCGTGTCCAGCCAAAGCAAGCGGCTGAGATGAGGCGCCTGTTCGGTGATCGTCCTTAGCCGACTGTGGTCGGCGGCGATCACCCGGCATGGCGACAAAGCGATAATGCCATGGTCCATTGTCTTGAGCAGGAAGGCGTGCAAATCGACAAAATCGCCTGGCACCTGCAACGAGGTGAACTGGCGGCCGCCATCCTCCAGCACTTTGTAGCGCGCCGCCAGACCCTCGATGATGAGCGTGCTGTAGCCTGGCCTCGATCCCTCGGAAACGATGTCCTGACCGGTGGCAAAATCCATCTCGATGGTCATGGCGGCGGCCAGCAGCCCCTTTTCCTGCTCGGACAAAGCGTCATGCTGGCCAAGGTTGAGATAAAGCGGTTCTAGCATCGAGGATCCAGTTCGAGATTTCGTGGACATTGGTGGCCTAGCCAAACGCCGGAGATCGGGTGCGGTTGCAATCGGCCGGCACGGCGACGGCTCCTGGCAGTAAATCTGCTCAGGACACAGTCGCATGGAACCATGGGTGCGGGTTGGGATTTAATCCATGTCGCTCAAAAATGGCCCCGATTTTGAGACAACGACATGCATAAAAACACAGACCTGAAGCGCGTCGCCTGCGCCCTTTCAACCGCGACGCGCTTTAGCGTTCTCCAGCAGGGATGCTTGCACACATGGAACGGTTCTACTTCGACTTGTACAACGCCGAGACCCAGATTGACGAAGAGGGGCAGTTTTTTCCCAGCCGGGAGCGTGCGGGAGCCGAAGCGCTGCGCATATTGCACGATGTGGCGCGCGACGAGATTCCGGAGGGCGACCACCGGCGGATCACCGTCAAGATGCTGAACGAGAACAGGGAGCAGATATTCGAAGCGTCGCTGACCATGGCGTCGCTGTGGAGTTGAACTCGTCGACCCTGTCGAGGACTGTATGGAACCTCTTGCCCTCCCCTCTGTTTCCTAAGGAGGGGCCAGCGGCAGAAGCTGCCCGGCTGATTGACTGGAGGCATCTATGTCCTTGCAAAAGCTTCATCCCGAGCAGGTCGACGACACACGCAGGCTTGCCTATTCGACCTTTGCCCCGGCGCTGCTCGGTTCGCTCACCAAGCGTCTGGCGCGGTGTCAGGGCGTCAAGGAACTGGGCGCCCTCGAAAAGTCGCTCATCCGCCTGATCGAAGACTCTGATGTCGATGGGCCGCAAGCCGAGGCGATGAAAGAGTTCGCCATCGAGCTGGTGGTGTCGACGATATCGGAAGCCCGCGCTCACCCCGACACCAAGAGCGATGTGGAAGCCGTTGGCGAGCGCCGCGCCGAAGGCCGCTCCGAGAACCCGCAGACGCTCGAGGAGCAGTTGCAATCAGGGCTCGAAGATAGTTTTCCGGCCAGCGATCCGCCCGCCGTCGTCTCGACCGCCATTTCCGGCGCCTCGAAGGACCTTGTCGGCACCGACGAGGTGTTGCGCCGCAAGAAGGAGGCGGCGCAGCGAAAGCAGGAAAAGGCCGACGCCGGTTAGCCGGACAAGTCGCGCGAGCCCGAGGCGATGAGAAGCCGTCAGCCGAAGCGCTTTTCCGGCGACTGTCCGCTGGCCGGTGACTGTTCGCCGGCCCGCGCGACGATCGCCTCTAGCGGCTCCGGCCGGTGAAGCAGAAAACCCTGGCCATAGGCCACGCCCATGCCGCGCAAAATGTCGAGCGCTTCCTGCTGTTCGATCTTTTCGGCCACCACCGCGCAGCCGAGACTTTTGGCGATGCCCGCTATGGCCGAGACGATCTCGCGGTCGAAACGGCTTTCCGCGATATTCTCGATGAACGAGCCGTCGATCTTGATCTGATCGACCGGAAAGCGCCGCAAATATTCGAACGAGCTCATGCCGGCGCCGAAATCGTCGAGGCTGACGCGGCATTGCCGCTCGCGCGCCTTGCGCACGAACTGCTCGGCGGCGTCGAAATTGGTGACGGCCGCGGTCTCGGTGATCTCGAAGCCGATGCCGGAATGCGGCGCCCCGGTCTCGGCGATGACGGCGTCGACGAAATCCCACAGCAGCGGATCGCTCAGCGTCTGCGCCGACAGATTGAAGCCGAGCATGATGGCGCCTGACCGCATCGCCTTGCCATGCTGCGAAAGCGCTGTCCTGATGATCCAGCGGTCCAGCCGCGAGGCAATGCCGAAGCGCTCGGCGACCGGAATGAATTCGTTGGGCGGGATCAGCTTGCCATTGCGCCCGGCAAGCCGCGCCAGCACCTCGACATGGCGGCTCTCCTGCCAGGGCTGGCCGAGCAGATGGATTTCCTGGCCGAACAGTTTCAGCCGCCCGTCATCCATGGCGTCGACAGTGTCGGCGGCGACACGCGCAGCGTTGAGGCCGCCGGAGCCCGACGCCGCATCGGCCGAAAACACCGCGAAGCGATTGCGCCCGGCCGCCTTGGCCGCATAGCAGGCGTCGTCGGCGCAGGCCAACGCATCGGCAACCGTGGTGGTGGTGTCCTCGACGAAGGCGATGCCGATGCTGGCCGCGAGTTTTCGCGAGGTCACCGGCAGTCCGAGGTCGGCGTCACGGACCGCCGCAAGGATGGCGCCGGCCAGCGCCTCGGCCTTGGCCGGTTGGCAATTGGGCACCAGCAGCGCGAACTCGTCGCCACCGAGGCGCGCGGCACGCGCCGATGCCGGCAGGCAGCCCAGAATACCGGCGGCCACACCCTTCAGCGCCAGGTCGCCGGCGGCGTGGCCGGCGAAGTCGTTGAGCGCCTTGAAGTAGTCGAGATCGACGTAAAACACCGCCAGCGGCAAAGCCCGCTCGGTGGCGATGTGCACGGCCAGCAGCCGGTCGAAGGCGGCACGGTTCAAGAGGCCCGTCAGCGCATCGTGGTGAGCGGCGTAGGCGAGTTCCCGCTCGCGTTTCTTGTCCTCGGTGATATCGCGCACGGTGCCGAGAATCTGGCCCGCTGTCTCAGGCGCCGCGATGAAGCGCACCAGCGATTCGACATGGCGGATTTCGCCGTCGCGCCTGACGATGCGGTATTGCGCGGCGACGACGCCGTCGGTCGAAAGCGGCGCCAGATGGGCGCGCTCTGCGGCATCCTTGTCGTCGGGGTGCAGATAGGAATGCCAGAGGTCGGCGGCCACCTCGTCGGTGTCGGCGACCAGGCCGAATATCTCCCTGGTGCGGGCGTCCCAATAGCTCTTGTTGGCGTCGATATCGTGATGCCAGATGCCGGTGCCGCTGGCCGCCAGCGCCAGGCGAAAGCGCACATTGACCCGCTCCAGTTCGGCTTCCGCCTCTTTCTGCCGGCTGATGTCAGTCTGCACGCCCATCAGCCTGACAGGCCTGCCCGTCTCGTCACGCTCGACAATGCCGCCGCGGTCCAGCACCCAGATCCAGTGACCGTCCTTGTGCTTGAGGCGCAGCTCGGTCTCGATCGAGGCGGTCAGGCCGGAAATGTGCCGCTCTCCGCTGGCCAGCGCCCGCTGGCGGTCGTCGGGATGCGTCAGCTTCAGCCAGAGGTCGTCGCTGTTGGCAAGCTCGCCATCCTCATAACCCAGCATGTGCGACCAGGTCGGCGAATAGAAACAGTCGCCGCTCAAAATATCCCAGTCCCATACGCCGAGATGAGCGCGTTCGAGCGCAAGCGCCCAGAATTCGCCGTTGCGTATTTTCTCTTCAGCCATGCCCTGGTTTCGCTCACTCCGTCGCCGCCACTATGCACGCAAGCAGAGAAGAAAGCGTTACCGGGTGCGCCGCGCCCACAGTGCGGACAAGGCCTGCAATCGTGCCGGACCATGCCGTAAGGCGTCATCATGCGATTGGGGCTCGTCATGCCATTGGCGCCCTGATTGGAACCGCCCTGGCCGGGCCTGGCTCGACGATCCTTATCGCGCGGCGGCGCGCATTGTCCTCGAGCAGGCCGCGCAGTTCCTCGCGGCCGCGCGCGATGCGCGACATCAGCGTGCCGGCCGGCACGCCGAGCATCTCGGCGGCCTCGGCATAGGAGAAGCCTTCGATGGCGACCATGGTCAGCGGGGCACGGCGGTCGGGGCTGATCGCCTGCAGCGCGTCGATGATCTCGCGGGCCGCGACATTCTCCAGCTGGTCGGCGGGAGAGGCCTGCACCTCGCCGGCCTCCAGCGGCAGCATCGAGGCCTCGCCTCGCCGGTTCACCTTGCGCATCTGGTCGATGAACAGATGATGCATGATCGTGAACAGCCATTTTCGCGGGCTCTCTCCCGTCTGCCAGTTGTCCAGCCGCAGCAGCGCCCGCTCCAGGCAGTCCTGGACGAGATCGTCGGCGGAATCGCGGTCGCGCAGCAGCGAGCGCGCATAGCGGCGCAGGCGCGGGATTTCGTCGAGAATTGCTCTCTGCTTTTCGTCCATGACCTTTTGTCTTCGTTTCGGCATGCCGTTGCCGCAAAACCGCTGCGCCCCCGGGTGAGGACAGCTTTGGCTGATCTGAAAAATTCCTCTGTTCATGCCTGTCGTCGGCTCCAAAAACGCTGGGCACTTTTGGGCGACAGGCATGACGCGCTCAGCGCGGCGCGGCGTCGATGGTGACCCGGTGTGGGTAGAAGGCGCCGTGGTCGCGAATTTCAGTCATCTCGTCGAAAGGCTGCTCATAGGCCCACATCGCGTCGTTGCCGGTTTCACCCGCCGGCAGCACGTTCCAGTAGCTGGCGTCGCCCTTGTAGGGGCACAGCGTCGACCGCTCCGTCTTCTTGAGCTTGCGGAAGTCGATGTCCTCGAACGGGATGTAGAAGGAGAAGGGATGGGGCGGCTCGGTCACCATTTTGGCTTTTGCCGAGGAAGCGATGATGGTGCCGTTTGCAAACACGACGACACGCCCGTTGAAGGGCTCGACGGTGATCACCTTGCCCGGATTGCGCCTGAAGCCGGGTGACGGGTTCGCATGCTGATCCATGACTGCTCTCCTCGTCCGCTGGTGGTTCGATGCCGGTCGACGGCGTCAGCTCTCACTGGTCACTGATGGGCCGGCGACAGCGGTCACACGCGACAGCTTCTGGCGCTTTTCGAGCTGTGGCTTTTCATAGGTCTTCTTCATCGTTCTTCCTTTTCTGACGTCTGGCAGCCGGTCCGCGCGGCTGCCGGTCGTGGATCATGGCTCCAAGGGACAACAGGCGCATCTCCCGTCCGGCCGATGCGCCGCCGAAGGAAATCCGGGCCAGCGTGGCAAGAACGATTCGCATGTGTTTCGCCGCGATCCGACGGCGGTGGATTTATCTCAGCCGGGACGGCCATGCTTGGGCCGGGCGGAACACGGTTTTGGCGAATGCGGCCCTGTCAGCACGACCGCAAGGCTTGGACAGGCGCGAACAGCTACCGGCGCGGCTATGGCGATGGCTGCTTGGCGCCGGTGCACGCCGCGAAATATCGATAATAAAGGACGACAGGTGAGACTCTACAAATCAAGATGATTTGCCAGATATTTTCGCCTTTTCGGCACGAGAAGCAAAATAAATTTTCGACAGATGAACTTTCACTTCGGGAAAATGTCCATTTCATCTCTGTTAACCAAATATTAACCAAAATTATCCGATACATACCGAAGTTATTCGCTGTCGTAATCCGAATCTAAGTTGTAATAATCATTGCACAGTTCGCTTCTGACATTACTGTATCGTTGATGTCTTGCGAAGCATGCAACGGAGGAGCTGTAGGAGTGAAATCCGGGTCAAGACTGTGTTGCGAGGAACGGTCTGCCCGACGGAGGAAACACGCATGAGATTGCTGAAATATGCGCTGCTGGCGGGAGCGTCGCTGCTTCCCATCCTGCCCGCGATCGCCGCGACCGCGACGGGCAGCATGAATGTCCGCATCACGATTACCGACGAATGCAAGGTGCAGACGGCGAGCGATCTCGATTTCGGCTCGCACGGTGTCATTGATGCGAATGTCGACCAGACCAGCACCATCAACGTGCAATGCACGACCGGCAAGTCCTACAATGTTGGTCTGAGCGCCGGAGCGGGCGCGGGCGCAACGGTTGCTGTTCGCAAGATGACCGGGCCGGCGTCGGCGACGATCGACTACACCATCTACAGGGAAAGCACCCGGACGCAGCTTTGGGGCACCACGATCCCCACCGACACGGTCGGCGGAACCGGCAACGGCGCCATTCAGCCGCTGACGGTCTACGGGCGTGTTCCACCGCAGACGACACCGGCGGCGGGCCTCTACACCGACACCGTTGCGATCACCATAACGTACTGACAATCGATACCAACACGAGGACGATCATGCGATCCATGCTTTCACGCATCGGAGCCACGGCTGTTCTGTTGCTGTGCGCCGGTCTCTCACAAGCCGCTTCGCTCAGGGTGGCGCCGACAGGTCTCGAGCTGATCTCGCCCGACGCCTCGGCGGTTCTCAACCTCAGCAACGATGACCCCAAGCGGCCGATCAATGTGCAGATACGCGTCTTCGCCTGGAGCCAGGCTGGCGGGATCGAGACGCTGACGCCGACTACCGACGTCGTCGCCAGCCCGCCATCGACCAAACTCGGACCCAATGCCCAATACGTGGTTCGCGTCGTGCGCGTGTCGAAGGCGCCGGTGCGGGCCGAGGAAAGCTACCGCGTCATCGTCGACGAGTTACCCGACCCGTCGCGCAAGAAGGCCGGTACGGTCGCGCTCGCGCTGCGCTACTCCGTGCCGGTGTTTTTCCGCGACGCCGATGCGGCCGCGCCGGCAGTCGCCTGGAGTGTTTCGCGCAAGGGCGGCAGTCTTGTGCTGACAGCCAGCAATACCGGTGAAAGTCGTCTCCGCTTGTCCAACCTATCCCTGACCCAGAACGGCAAAAAGCTCGGCAACCGAAACGGGCTCGTCGGTTATGTCCTGGGCGGCGCGACCATGCAGTGGCCGATCGGCAGCGGCAAATCACTGTCCGCGGGCTCCGTGCTTTTGAAGGCACAGAGCGATCTTGGACCCTTCGATGCCAACGTTGCCGTCAAGGGCAAGTAGCGTCGCTGTCATCGTCGCGGTTGCGACTTTCACACCTTGCTTGGCGGTGCGTTCGCAGGAATTTCCGGCCGTGACGAACCTCGAACAGCCGGCTTCCGTTTTGCCAGCGGGCCGCAGCCTCTATCTCGAGGTGTTCATCAACGACGTTTCGACCAAGCTGGTCGGCAATTTTATCGAGATGCCGGATGGTGGGCTGGCGGCGGCGCCCCAAGAGCTGAAGGAGGTCGGCCTGAAACCGCCGGAGGACATAGCCGACGCCGGCGGCCTGGTCAGGCTCGACCAGTTGGCCGACGTTTCGTTTCGGATCGATGAGGTAGCCCAGCGCCTCTACGTCACCGCCGCCAATGACAGCCGCGAGGCGCGCATGGTGGACCTCGGCTTGCGCTTGCAGGACCGGCCGGCGCCGCAATCGGGCTTGGGAGCGGTTCTCAACTATTCGCTGTTTGCCAGCTCCAACACATTGTTCGACAAGGACGTCGAGCTGTTCCAGGGCGTTTCCGGCGGCTTCGATGCGCGCGCGTTCAGCCCCTATGGAACGCTCAGCCAATCCTTCATCGCCGGCTATTCCGACGGCAGGCTGGGCGGCTTCACGCGGCTCAACACGACATGGAGCTATTCCGACCCCGACCGGCTGATGACCTATCGGGCCGGCGACTTCATCTCCGGTGGATTGTCGTGGACGCGTCCGGTCTATCTCGGCGGCATCCAGGCGCAACGCAACTTCCACCTGCGATCGGACCTGGTGACGCTGCCCCTGCCCTCCTTCGGCGGCACGGCGGCTGTGCCGTCGACGCTCGAGGTCTATACGCAGAACGTGCGCACCTATTCCGGCGACATCCAGCCCGGGCCGTTCCAGGTCACCAATCTGCCGGTGTTCACGGGCGCCGGACAGGCGCAGGTGGTGCTGCGCGACAGCCTGGGCCGCGAGACCACGGCCACCTTGCCGTTCTATGCCTCCAGCATGCTGCTGCGCCAGGGACTGCTCGACTTTTCCGTCGAGGCAGGGATGGCGCGGCGCAATTTCGGCATCTCCTCCGACGATTATGACGGCCGCGTCATGGGGGTCGCCAGCGCGCGTTACGGCGTGACCGACCGGCTGACATTGGAAGCCCATGCCGAGGGCGGCGCCGATCTGATCAATGGCGGCATAGGTGCTGCCTTCCCGCTCGGGGCATATGGCGCGGCTTCGCTGGCGGTCGCCGGCAGCCATCATGACCGGCGCACCGGCTCGCTGGTCGATGCCAGTGTCGAATTCGGCTATGACGGCTGGGCGATCAACGCCCACATGCAGCGGGCCTTTGGCGGCTATGAAGACATCGCCTCGGTGACGGCGGAGCCGGTTCTCGACCCCGACGACTTCACCCGTTTCAGCGCTGGCGTGCCGCGCTCGGTCGACCAGGTGACGCTCAGCGTGCCGATGCCGATCGATTTCTCCAGCCTTAACCTGTCCTATACGCATTTGAAGAGCGCCGAGGGCGAAAACAGCCAGATCGTCGGCCTGTCCTACAGCCAGGCGATCTTCAAGCGCAGCACGCTCTATGCCACCGCCTTCGCCGATCTCGACGACGACAGCAGCTATGGCGTGTTCGCCGGGATTTCGATCCCGTTCAACGACGAGATCTCGGCGTCGACAGGCGTCGAGCAAGGCCCTGAGGGCCTCAATGTCACTGCCGACCTCGCCAAATCGGAGCGGGCCGAGGACGGCAGCATCGGCTGGCGGCTGCGCACCTCGGAGGGCGAGGTCCCCAATCGTTCGGCAGCGGTCAGCTACCGCGCGCCGTTTGCGCGTTTCGAGGCCGGCGCCCAGCAATTCGACAAGGACTTTCGCGTGACCGGCCAGATGGACGGCGCCATTGCGGTCGCAGGCGGCGGGGTGTTCGCCACCAACCGCATCGACGATGCCTTTGCCGTTGTCGATGTCGGCACGCCTGATGTCGAGGTCTTGCATCAGAACCGGCCGGTAGGCAGGACCGACAGCAAAGGCCGCATCCTGGTCACCGGGCTCAACTCCTATGAGCTGAACACGGTCTCCATCGACCCGAAGAATCTACCAGTCGACGCGGATGTCCCGGCTACCAAGGAGACCGTCGTCCCAGCCGACCGCAACGGCGTCGTGCTGAAGTTCGGCGTGTCCGAGGCGGCGCAGGCCGCGCTGGTGACGCTGGTCGACTCGAGCGGAACGCCGCTCGAAGCCGGACTGTCGGGACGCGTCGATGGCGGCACTGAAGACTTTGTCGTCGGCTATGACGGGCAGGCCTACATCAAGGGCCTCGGCAAGCAGAATTCAGTGCAGGTCGAGCGCGCTGACGGCGGTTCATGCCGGGCAGAGTTTCCCTTCGAGGCGGCGCGCGGCCGGCAAGTGGTGATCGGGAACGTGGTGTGCCAATGAGAGCTGGAGGAAAAATGCTGCGCGCCGTAATCATCGCCCTGCTGCTGGTGCTGCTCCCGTCGCTCGCCCGGGCGCAGAGCTGCAGTTACACCGTCACCAGTTTGAATTTCGGCCTCATCGACACGCTGTCGGGCACCGCGGCGACATCGACAGCCACCTTCACCGCGACTTGCAGCGGCAGTTTGCCATTGCTGCTGCCCGTCCTGGTCTGTCCGCATATTGCCGCCGGCACCGGCGGTGCAACCTCGGCGGCGGCCCGGCAGATGGCGAGCGGCGTCAACAGCCTCAACTATCAACTCTATTCGGACCCCGCAATGAGCGTTGTCTGGGGCACCTATAACTGGGCCTATGCCTCGCGCCCGCCACCGCTGCTGCTGAGCCCCAATCTCTTCGGCAACTCAATCGACACCCTGACGCTCTATGGCCGGGTTCCCGGCGGCCAGGCGACCGTTCCGCCGGGCACTTATCTGTCGACATTTTCGGGCGGGCAACTCGAGTTCCGCTCCCGGACAACCCTGTTGAGCAGCAGCTGCAACACCGGCGCGGGCAACTTGGGCACCAGTCCGACCTTCACCATCAACGCCACGGTCGCGGCAAACTGCCTGGTCGCCACCCAGAACATCGATTTCGGCTCCAAGGGCGTGCTCGACGCCAATGCCGATGCCACCGGCCAGGTCTCGGTCACCTGCACGCCGTCGACCGCCTATACGGTCTCCCTGAATGGCGGCACGACAGGCGGCACGCCGACCAATCGCAAAATGTCGAAGGGCGGCGAGCGGGTCACCTACGGCCTCTACAAGGACATTGCGCGCGCGCAGCCCTGGGGTGATGCCGGAACGCCGGGAAGCACGGTGGCCGGCACCGGAACCGGTACGGCCCAGGCGCTCACCGTCTATGGCCGCGTGCCGCCGCAGACGACGCCCTCGGCCGGCGTCTACACCGACACGGTGGTGGTGACCATCACCTATTGATCGCGGCCCTCCTCGCCGTTGGCCGGCGCCAGCCAGCGCGCGTAAATCTCGCCGACGATGCCGCGGCGAAAGACCAGCACGCAGATCATGAAGATCAGGCCGGTGGCGATGGTCACCGGGAAGCCGGAGGTGGCGAGGGTGTTTTCCAGCCCGACTACCAGGCCGGCGCCGACTACAGGACCGACCATGGTGCCGATGCCGCCGAGCAGTGTCATCAGGATCACCTCGCCCGACATCTGCCAGGTGACGTCGGTCAGCGTCGCGAACTGGAAGACGATCGCCTTGGTGGCGCCGGCAAGCCCAGCAAGGGCTGCCGACATGACGAAGGCGGCGAGCTTGTAGCGGCCGACCGAATAGCCCAGCGAGATGGCGCGGTTCTCGTTCTCGCGGATCGAACGCAGGATCATGCCGAAGGGCGAGTTGACGATGCGCCAGACGGCGAAGACGCCGATGAGGAAGACGGCAAGCACGACGAAATACATGTTGAGCGTGACGTTGAGATCGACGATGCCGAACAGATGCCCGCGCGGCACGCCCTGTATGCCGTCCTCGCCTTCGGTGAACGGCGCCTGGACGCAGAAGAAATAAAACATCTGCGCCAGCGCCAGCGTGATCATCGAGAAATAGATGCCTTGCCGGCGGATGGCGAGGAAGCCCATGACCAGGCCGAGCACGGCCGCTCCGGCGGTGCCGAGCAGGATGCCGGCCTCGGGCGGCCAGCCCCATGCCTTGACGGCGTAGGCGCAGAAATAGGCGGCGGCGCCGTAGAAGGTGGCGTGGCCGAACGACAACAGCCCGGTGTAGCCGAGCAGCAGGTTGAAGGCGCAGGCAAACAGCGCGAAGCACAGCATCTTCATCAGGAAGATCGGATAGACGAAGAAGGGCGCGGCTATCAGCGCCAGTATGGCCAATGCCAGCAATACCCGCTCCAGCCGCACGGAGGCGGCGGTGCGCTGTTGGTGAAGGGTTGCCTCGCTCATCTCAGGCGTCCCTTCCGAACAGGCCGGCGGGGCGCAGGAGCAGCACGACCGCCATGATGACGAAGACGACGAGGTTCGACGCCTCGGGATAGAACACCTTGGTCAGGCCCTCGGCGAGGCCGAGCATGTAGCCGGTGACGATGGCCCCGAGGATCGAACCCATGCCGCCGACCACGACGACGGCAAAGACGACGATGATGATATCGGAGCCCATCAGCGGACTGACCTGGTAGACGGGCGCGGCGAGAATACCGGCAAGGCCGGCGAGCGCCGCGCCGAGCCCATAGGTGAGCGTCAGCAGCAGCGGCACGTTGACGCCGAAGGCCTGCACCAGCTCGGGATTTTCGGTCGCGGCGCGCAGATAGGAGCCGAGCCTGGTCTTTTCGATCAGGAGCCAGGTGCCGATGCAGATAATGAGCGAGGCCACCACCACCCAGCCGCGATAGTTGGGCAGGAACATGAAGCCGAGATTGGTGCCGCCGGCAAGCTGCGCCGGAACGGCATAAGGGTTGCCCGACACGCCGTAGTAGAAACGGAACACGCCTTCGATGACCAGCGCCAGTCCGAAGGTGAACAGCAGCCCGTAGAGCGGATCCAGGCGGTAGAGCCGCGACAGCGCCACGCGCTCGACCGCCATGCCGAAGACGCCGACGATGAGCGGAACCAGGAGCAGCGCCGGCCAGTAGCCGATGCCGAGATGGACGAGCAGCAGGTAACCGATGAAGGCGCCGAGCATATAGAGTGCGCCATGGGCGAAATTGATGATCCGCAGCAGGCCGAAGATGACGGCCAGGCCGAGGCTCAGCATGGCGTAGAAGGAGCCGTTGATCAGCCCGACCAGCATCTGGCCGAGCAAGGCCTGGACGGGGATGCCGAAGATCATGGTCATGGCGTCACCGATGGTGTTGCAAGGGGGATGCGTCTGTGCGCACGTACCCCCACCCGGACCTTCGGTCCGACCTCCCCACAAGGGGGAGGTAGGGCGGTGGCCCTCCACCCTCCCCCTTATGGGGAGGGTCGCTGCGCAGCAGCGGGGTGGGGGTACTGCCGTGGGCTGTCGTCATCATACCCCCAACACCTCGTGCAGCTGTTGCGTGTGAGCGGCAAGCTCGCTTACGGCAAAACCCTCCACCACCTTGCCGTGCTCCATCAGGTAGAAGCGGTCGGCGATGCGGGCGGCGAAGCGGAAATTCTGCTCGACGAGCAGGATGGTCATGCCGCGCTTTTTCAAGGTCGCCAGCAGTTCGCCGATGCGCTGGACGATGACCGGCGCCAGGCCCTCGGTCGGCTCGTCGAGCAGCAGCATCTGCACGCCCGTCCGCAGGATGCGGGCGATGGCCAGCATCTGCTGTTCGCCGCCGGAGAGTTTGGTGCCGGGGCTGTTGCGGCGCTCCTTGAGGTTGGGAAAGAGATCGAAGATCTCGTCGACGCTCATGCCGCCCTTGGCCACCACCGGCGGCAGGATCAGGTTCTCGTCGACGGTGAGCGTGGCGAAGATGCCGCGTTCCTCCGGCACGAAGCCGATGCCGCGATGGGCAACACGATGCAGCGGCAGGCGCATCAGGTCGCTGCCGTCGAAGGCGACGCTGCCGCTGCGCTTGCGGACCAGCCCCATGATGGCGCGCAGCGTTGTGGTCTTGCCGACGCCGTTGCGGCCGAGCAGCGTCACGGTCTCACCGCGAAAAACGTCGAGGTTGACGCCATGCAGCGCATGGCCCTCGCCATACCAGGCATGGAGATCGCGCACGGCAAGCAGCGGCTCACTCATGCTCGGTCCCCCTGCTCGGTCCCCATGTAAGCGATCCTGACGCGCTCGTCCTTGCTCACCGTCGCGTAGTCGCCGGCGGCGAGCACCTGGCCGCGCTGCATGACGGTGATCCAGTCGCAGAGGTCGGCGACGACGGTGAGATTGTGCTCGACCATCAGCACGGCGCGGTCCGTTGCCAGCGAGCGGATGATGCCGGAAATGACGCCGACATCCTCGTGCCCCATGCCGGCCATCGGCTCGTCGAGCAGCAGCACTTTCGGGTCGAGCGCCAGCGTGGTGGCGATCTCGAGCACGCGCTTTCGGCCATAGGAGAGATCGCCGGCCGGACGATGCGCGACATCGTCGAGACCGACGACGGCAAGCAGTTCGCGCGCCCGTGGAGTCAGTTGGTCAAGCGCGGCCAGCGAGCGCCAGAACTGGAAGCCGAGCCCGCTCGGCCGCTGCAAGGCGACGCNGATGCGGAAAGATCGCCGATATCTGGAACGAGCGGACGAGACCCATGCGCGCCACCCTGGCCGGCGCGGTGCGGGTGATGTCGTTGCCCAACAGTTCGATCCTGCCGCTGCTCGGCTGCAGGAACTTGGTCAAGAGGTTGAAGATCGTCGTCTTGCCGGCGCCGTTCGGCCCGATCAGTGCATGGATCTGGCCGTGATGGACGTCGAGGTCGACATTGTTGACGGCGACGAAACCGGCAAAATCGCGCCGCAGGCCGCGGGCGGAGAGCACCACCCGCGGCTTGATTTCGGCACCGTCCGGCTGGACGGCCACGGCTTGCGCCAGCGTCACTTGGTGACGAGCGGGCAGCCGCTGTCTTCAGCCTTGATGAAGGCCTTGTCGCCCGGAATGGTCGCAAGGTAGGTGTAGTAGTCCCAGTCCTTCTTCGACTCCTCGGGCTTTTTGACCTGATAGAGATACATGTCGTGCACCATCGAGCCGTCGGCCTGTACCTTGCCGTTGGCGTTGATGATGTCGTCGACGGGCATTTCATGGAGTTGCTTGGCGACCGCCTCGGTTTCGTCGGTGCCGGCCTTGTCGATGGCCTTGAGATATTGCAGCACCGCCGAATAGGTGCCGGCCTGGATCATGTTGGGCATGCGGTTGGTGCGCTTGAAGAAGCGCCCGGCGAAGTCGCGGCTCTTGTCGTCGCGGTCCCAGTAAAACCCTTCGGTGAGCACCACGCCCTGCGCCGCCTGCAGGCCGAGGCCGTGCACCTCGGCAAGCGTGAACAGAAGTGCTGCCAGCCGCTGGCCGCCGGCGACGATGCCGAACTCGGCCGCCTGCTTGATGGTATTGGAGGTGTCGAGGCCGGCATTGGCAAGGCCGATAACCTTGGCGCCGGAGGACTGCGCCTGCAGCAGGAAGGAGGAATAATCCGTCGATCCCAAGGGGTAACGCACCTCGCCCAGCACTTTGCCGCCGCTTGCCTCAACAACCTTTGAGGTCTGCTCCTTCAGCGAATAGCCGAAGGCATAGTCGACGGTGATGAAATACCAGCTGTCGCCGCCCTGCTGCACCAGCGCGCCGCCGGTGCCGACCGCCTGCGAGTGGGTATCGTAAGCCCAGTGGAAACCGTAGGGCGAGCATTGCTTGCCGGTCAGGTCGGCCGATGCCGCTCCGGTGACGATGTCGATCTTCTTCTTTTCCTTGGACAACCCCTGGACGGCGAGCGCCACCGAGGATGTCGTCAGTTCCATGATCGCGTCGACCTGCTCGGTGTCGTACCACTGGCGCGCAATGTTGGAGGCAATGTCGGGCTTGTTCTGGTGATCGGCGTTGACGATCTCGATTGGCGCGCCCTGCACCTTGCCGCCAAAATCCTCGACCGCCATCCTGGCGGCCTCGACCGACCATTTGCCGCCGAAATCGGCATAGACGCCCGACTGGTCGTTGAGGATGCCGATCTTGACCTTGCCGTCGGAAATTTCGCCGGCCGCCGCCGGCATCGCAGTCGCCGCAAGCAGCGCGGCTGAGACGAGATAGGATGCTTTCACAGGTGGTTCCTCCCTTGTGGCCGACGCTGGAAAACGCGGCGGCCTTGCAATGGTTCAACAGCTCCGTCCGGTACTCGCTGAAATCCGGGCCAGCGCCCGCCACTTCTCCTCTTGGCAACCCCTCCGCCCTGGGTGCGCCGGGAACCGTAGCATCACATTTCGCAAGGGGAGAATGCTATTTTCGTAGCATGGCGTGTGGGCGCTACCAGTCCGGCTCAATTGGAAGGTCTTCGGAAAAGCCGCTCGGGCCAGGAAGGGACAGCGTTGCGGCCGCGGCGTCTCGCAATGCCGCCGGAGGCCTTTTGAGATGTTCGCTGTCCAGCGGAAGGGCAAGATAGGCGGTGGCAATGCGTGCAGCCGCTTCCGCCTGTTCACGATCTCTCATTGCCTTGACCGCAGACCGATCAGGCAGCGTGGCCAGCCAAGCCTTGTGCAGAGCGAACATTCGAGGGTCGACCGTCGGCATGCTTACGGGATAGCCACGCTCATCGATCGCCACAGCCTCCACCTTCGGGGCGTTGATGAGCCATTGCAGCCCCTCCATGGGTGCGCTGTCGAGATCGTCGGCATGCTGTGTAATCGAGGTAGTGGCGTTGTCCTTGAGGACATGTCTTGCCTGCGGACGGATCAGGTCGACCAGATAGCCATCACGGTTCGCTGCCCTGAAGGCCCGGGGCTGGAGCGGCTTGAAGGACCTGTCCACTTTACGCAACACGCCTATCAGGCCGGACTGGCTTACCCTCTCGCCGGTCACGAAGCTGATGCGACGTCGCGAATCGAAGAGCAGGTCGATGTCGCCGGTTGCCGTGAGACCGCTGGTGATCTGGACGCCCGCCAGAGCCTCGTAAGCGAACAGCGCATTCGTGCCGACAACCAGCAACTGCTTGCCCAGCAGGTCTGTTTCGGCGCACCGCCGCAATATCCGTGCGGCGATGGCCGGTACCCTGCCCAACCCCATTGCCACATTGACTTTCGCCAGGCCGTTCAGGCGATCGGCCAGACCTGCCAGCAGATCCTTGTTCTGCACCCTGCCCTCGGAAAACGCAGCGAACGCCTTCTCCGTCTGGCTGCTTTTCGGCCCGAGTGAATTCTCGACCTGCCGGACCTTCCGCAGCAGGTATTCAGCACCGCTGCGCTCAACCCAGCGCATGCTGCCTGCAAAGCGCCTTTGGCGCTGGTCATCAGCACGCTGCCAGGCCTCGTAGACCTGTTGCGTATCTATGAGTTGGCGCCGCTGCTCGCCGGTCAACTCTCTCAGCATCGTTTTCCACTCTTAAGCCAGGATCAAGTTAACATAGTGGAAAACTCTTAATTAACAATATGTTGTTACTTTTTTCCACTATCGCAGCTATCATCCGCACGACGAGTGGAAAATACCGTAAAGACAATATGTTATGTCCGTGCAAGCGAGGCCAGAACCTCACAAGCGGGTTTTTAGCTGCGCGCACCATGGCAGCCGCTTGCCGTCGCCTCACCGCTTCTGCGGATAGATCCTCTCGCCGCGCTTCAGCATCGCGACGAAAGCCTCGATCTTCTTCTTGCGCCCCGCCTCCGTCTTCATGTTGTGGGTGCGGAAGGCGAGCGCGAAGCGGTTTTGGGCGGAAAGCTTCGCCAGCATCTCTTTCGCCTTTGGCTCGGCATCGATGGCGGCCTGCAGATCGTCAGGGATCTTCATGTCCTTGCCTGAGGCATAGGCGCGGTCCCAGCGGCCGTCGGCCTTGGCCGCCTCGACCTGTTTCAGCCCGTGTTCAGTCATGCGGCCCTCCTCGACCAGGCGGGCGACATTGTCGATGTTGATCTTGCTCCAGATGCTCTTCTTGCCGCGCGGCGTGTAGCGCTGCAGAAAGCTCTTGTCGTCGAGCGGCTTGCGTATGGCGTCGATCCAGCCGAAGCACAGCGCCACGTCGATAGCCTGCTTCGGCGTGATCGAGGCGAGGCCCGAGCCGACCTTGTGGACCTTGATCCAGACCTCGCTCTCGCCGGCATGATTTTCGCGCAGCCAGGCGTAAAAACTGTCGGGATCGGGGAATTCATGAACCTTGTCGGGATCGACCTTGAACGGCGCCATCATCACCTCGTTGTTGCCGGGCCGGCTGTATCGGCTGTCGATGCCAGTTTCCGTCATCGGCGTCGATACCCCCTAGCCTATTGCGAGCCGGCTTGCGCCCAAGCCGGCGGTCATGGCAGTTTCCCGGCTGGTCGAGCCGGGCAAGGCAGACTGCAATTCGGGGGAAATGCCATGCGATCGATGTTACTCGGCCTCATCCTTCTGCTGCCGGCCTCGGCGCTCGCCGAACCCATCGAAACCCAGAAGATCATCACCGCGCTGACCGGCGACTTCAATGGGGACGGCGCCGCCGATCTGGCGATGATCGTCGAGACCGAGCCCGAAGATAGCACCATGGACATGCATTTCTTCCTGAGGGACAAAAAGTACAATTTTCTGAAACCCGCCGGCGTCGTGCATGAGCAGGTCTACGGCGAATGGAACGACTACGACCAGCCGCATTATGAGGGCTCCGGCATCGAACCGGAGTTGACCTTGCTGCCCAACGGCTCGATCAAGATCTATCTGCCGGGGCTGATCGGCCCCGGCGAGCGGACCGACATGACGCTGACCATCGCCTGGCGCAACGAGGCCTTCGTCGTCGCCGGCGTTGCCTATGACCATTACAAATACCAGTCTGTTGTCGTCTACAGCAGCTGCGACTACGACGTGCTGACCGGCAAGGGCAAAAGTATGCAGACGCAGGATGATGACAGCAAGGTGAACAGTATCGTGTCTGTCGAAGGCCAGGTCGTGCCCTTCGCGGAGTGGGACACGGGGACGCCTTTTAGGGTATGCGGGGATTGAGGGGGCAGCCAATCTCCCCCCTCGTGGGGGAGATGGCCGGCAGGGGGGCCGCTGTCCCGCCAACGCACCGGCCAGTGTCAGCCACGTTTATCCCGCGATTCTTGTCAGAAAATAGATCGAGAGGTCGCGATCCTTCGCGCCCCCCCCTCTGCCCTGCCGGGCATCCCCCCCACTTGGGGGGAGATTGGCTTCACTGCAGATGCGGTTTCTTCAAAAAGCTGTTTCGGTCGGCGGATTTCACTCGCAGCCAAGTCTCACGACCGTCACGCACGACCCTGAGAGGAATCTCCGAACCCGCCGGATTCTGCCATAGCTTGCGGTAGAAATCGGCGAGACCGTCGACCTCGCCATCGCGCACGTCGGAGATGATGTCGCCCTGGCGCAGGCCGGCCTTGGCGGCGGGGCCGCCTTCGGCGACGCTCATCACCACGACCGCACCGTTGCTCTCGGCCGAGAAGGCGCCGAGCCATGGGCGCGGCGGCTTCGCCACCTGGCCGCGCGTCAGGAGATCGTCGAGGATCGGGGTCAGAAGGTTGATCGGCACGACCATGTTGATGT
This sequence comes from Mesorhizobium sp. LSJC269B00, assembly GCF_000502815.1. Classification (NCBI taxonomy): domain Bacteria; kingdom Pseudomonadati; phylum Pseudomonadota; class Alphaproteobacteria; order Hyphomicrobiales; family Phyllobacteriaceae; genus Mesorhizobium; species Mesorhizobium sp. LSJC269B00. The sequence goes on along the minus strand of NZ_AYVN01000014.1, from coordinate 78,503 downwards.
CGGCGACCTCGCCGTTGCGGCTCATCTGCAAAAGCAGCGAACCGATGCCGAGCAGGCTGCCATCCTGGCCGATGAGCGCCGCGCCGCCCCAGGACGGATGCGCCGGGGCAATGAAGATCGCCTCGTCGAGCAGATATTCCCAATAGCCGGCGAATTCCTGCTTGGTGACGATGTGTGCCTTGACCGAGCGGCCGGTGCCGTCGGCAAACACCACGGGGTCGCCGATCTTGGCCTTCGAGGCGTCACCCAGCGCCACCGCCGGCAGGCCGAGCGGCGCCAGCGCCTGCACTAGGCCGAAGCCTGTCTCCTGGTCATAGGCCAGCGCATGCGCCGGCACGACGCGGCCGTCCTGGTCGGTCAGCCAGACCTCCTCGGCCTCGGTGATGAGATAGCCGATGGTGAGCACCAGCCCGTCGCCGCGGATGACGACGCCGCTGCCTTCCCGGCGCGTGCCCAGGGCATTGGCCGTGAAGGCATCGTCGGGAACCATGGCGCGCACGCCAACGACGGAGCGCAAGAGCGGGGAAACGGGATCGATCGGCATGCGGTCATCCTTGGCAGATATGCGTGGGCAGTATCCTCTATAGGTATGCCGCGCTGCACAGGGCGCAAGGGCTTAGGCAACAAGGCAATCATTTCAGAGGCTGGCGCTGCCCCTCATCCGCCTGCCGGCACCTTCTCCCCGTATAGTGACGGGGAGAAGGGAGATGGCCGCAACATCGGCGCTCTTGGCAACGCTGGCAATTGGGGAAATCAGTAGGCGACAGCGTCCTTCTCCCCGTCACTATACGGGGAGAAGTGCCCGGCAGGGCGATGAGGGGCGGCGCCGACATCGATAATAGTTCAACACAAGTTGAACCTTTCTGAATTGCACCTATGTGTTCCCGTATCTAGGTTCCGCCGACTTTTCCGCCATCAGTCTCGCGCCGTCGCGCAAGTCGTTTCGCCCGCCAAACCAAGGAATTTCCCGCATGACCGAATACACCCCGCCGAAAGTCTGGAGCTGGAAGAAAGCCAATGGCGGTACGTTCGCCAGCATCAACCGGCCTATTGCCGGTCCGACGCATGACAAGGTGCTGCCGGTCGGCAAGCATCCGCTGCAGCTCTATTCGCTGGCGACGCCGAATGGGGTCAAAGTGACTGTCATGCTGGAGGAGCTTCTGGCGCTCGGCCACAAGGGCGCCGAATACGACGCCTGGCTGATCCGCATCAACGATGGCGACCAGTTCGGCTCGGGCTTTGTCGAGGTCAACCCCAACTCCAAGATCCCGGCGCTGCTCGACCGCAGCGGCAAGACGCCTGTCCGCGTCTTCGAGTCCGGCTCGATCCTGCTTTATCTCGCGGAAAAGTTCGGCGAGTTCCTGCCGACCGAACAGCCGGCGCGCGCGGAAACCTTGTCCTGGCTGTTCTGGCAGATGGGTTCGGCGCCCTATCTCGGCGGCGGCTTCGGCCATTTCTACGCCTATGCGCCCGAAAAAATCGAATACGCCATCGACCGCTTCGCCATGGAGACCAAGCGCCAGTTCGACGTGCTCGACCGGCGGCTGGCGGAGACCGAATACCTCGGCGGCGCCTTCTATTCGATCGCCGACATGGCGGTATGGCCCTGGTATGGCGGCCTGGCGCTCGGCCGCATGTACAATGATTCCGCCGAGTTCCTGTCGGTGCAGGACTACGAGCACGTACAACGCTGGGCCAGGGCGATCGACGCCCGCCCGACCGTGCAACGCGGCCGCATGGTCAACCGCGCCTTCGGCGACCCCGCCATGCAACTGCACGAGCGCCACGACGCCAGCGATTTCGAGACGAAGACGCAGGATAAATTGGTGGTGGCGGAGTGAGCTAATCTCCCCCCTTGAGGGGGAGATGGCCGGCAGGCCAGAGGGGGTCGGCTCGACTGGGCGCGACCTCCTGCGACTGATGAAGGTTAGCGCTCCACGCGCGGCGACCCCCTCTGTCGCCTTCGGCGACATCTCCCCCTCGAGGGGGGAGATTAGCCCATCAATTTCGCCAGCCTCGGCACGCCCTCACCCACGGCGCGTTCATCAGCCAGCGTAAAGCTCATCCGCATCGTGTTGCGGCCCGAACCGTCGGCGTAGAATGCGTTGCCCGGCACGAACGCCACGCGGGCTTCCTTGACCGAGCGGGCGAGCAGTGCCGTGGCGTCCGCACCTTCGGGCAGCGTCAGCCAAACGAACATGCCGCCTTCCGGTCGGCTCCAGCTGACGCCATCCGGCATTTCCGCTTCGAGTGCTGCAAGCAAGCCGTCGCGGCGCTGGCGATAGGCGCCGATCAGCTTTTCCACCTGGCTGTCGTACACGGCCTCGGAGACGCGGTGCATGACCAGCTGGTTGATCGACGGGCTGTGCAGGTCCGACGCCTGCTTCATCAGCACCAGCCGCTCGACGACACGGCGCGGCGCGCAGACCCAGCCGACGCGCATGCCCGGCGACAGAATCTTTGAGAACGAGCCGCAATAGAGCGTGCGGGCGTTTTCGATGCCGCCGGAGCGTTCGCAGTCGAGCGCCAGGATCGGCGGCTGGCCCTCGCCGTCATAGCGCAGCGCGCGATAGGCGGCGTCCTCGATGACGGCAATGTCGAGCTCGCCGGCAAGGTCGAGCACCGCCTCGCGCTGCTGGCGGTTCAGCGTCTCGCCGGTCGGGTTGGCGAAATCGGGCACGAGATAGGCAAATTTCACCTTGCCGCCTGCAGCGGCAGCCGCCGCCTGGTAGGCGGCGGGCGTCATGTTGCCGCCATCCGGCGTCAGCCGGTGGTAGCGCGGCTCATAGGCGTTGAAGGCCTGCAACGCGCCGAGATAGGTCGGCCATGTCACGAGTGCTGTGTCGCCCGGCGACAGGAACAGCTTGCCGAGATAATCCAGCGCCTGCTGCGAGCCGGAGGTGATGAAGATGTTGTGCTCGTCGCAGGCGATGCCAAGCTTGCCCATCTGGCCCGCCAGCCATTTTCTGAGCGGCAGATAGCCTTCGGAGACCTGATACTGAAGTGCTGCGCTCGCCTCCGCACCGCCCAGCACCGAGGCATAGGCATCGGCGATCGCCTGGGCCGGAAACAAGGCCGGATCGGGGATGCCGCCGGCAAAGGAGATGATGTCGGGCTGGTCGAGCAGTTTGAGCAGCTCGCGGATTTCCGACGCCTTCATGCGCGAGGCGCGCGACGCCAACAGGTCCATCAAACTCACGAGCCCACCTCCCGGGATACGGCATCTGGTCCAGCATGACCGTTCTGGCCATGCGATTTAGGTCAATCTGACTGACCTATTATCAGGCTCCCTCACCCGCTGGAATAGCCAAACCCTCATTCCGCGTGGCCCAGACGAAAAAGCAAACACATTTCTGCCCTGGACAGGGAAAATTGTTGCGCGCCGAGGGGCGCGGATGCAACCTCATTCCGAGCGGACCGGCATAAAAAGAAAAGCGGTCTCAACAAGGGGGGTTAAAATGACGCTTGAGCTCATCGGGGCCGGATTCGGCCGCACCGGCACATGGTCGACCTTTGCCGCGCTGAACAGGCTGGGCCTTCCCAGCTATCACATGCAGGAAGTCATCCTCAACAAGGCCAACAACGGCCATCTCGACTTCTGGCGCAAGGTGGCCAACAGCCCGCCCGGCAGCCAGCACGACTGGACCAGAGTGTTTGCCAACTACAAGGCGACGGTCGACAATCCGGGATGCTGCGTGTGGCGCGAATTGATGGCCGCCTATCCCGACGCCAAGGTGCTTTTGACGCTGCATCCGCGCGGCGCCGAGGCCTGGTACGACAGCACCATCGACACCATCCACTTCACCGAGACATTGTGGCAGTTCAAGGTGCTGGAATGGCTGACGCCGTTCGGCCGCAAATTCGGCGACATGTCGCACAGACTGATCTGGGGCCGCACGCTTGCCGGCGTGATGGACGACCGCGCCAAGGCGGTGGCGCGCTACAACGCCTACACCGAGGAGGTGATAGCGGCCGTGCCGCCGGAGAAGCTTCTGGTGTTCAAGGTCAGCGATGGCTGGGCGCCGCTCTGCGGCTTCCTCGGCGTGGCGCTGCCCAACGAGCCCTTCCCCAACCTCAACGACCGCGAAAGCGTGAAGAAGATCATCCGCGACATCATCAAGGGCAGCTACATCATGCTGGGGCTGTCGGTGGCGGCGGTGCTTGCGGCGATCGCGGCGCTGTGGTGGTGGCTGGGGTAGCCGCCGGACCGTCAGAATATTGCTACTTGCGCGTGATCCAGCCGAGCAGATCCGGCTCGACGTCTTCGTGGTCGGTCAGGTCGCGAACCAGGGAGGCGGCGAGCGCGCGCCAGCGCTTTTCCGGGACATTGTCTTCCATCACCGATTTGATGAAGGCGGCGCGCAGGATGGCGCAATCGAAGGCGGATACATCGAAAAGCAGTTCTGCCATTTCGGTTTTCCCCGTTCACATCGGGCGCGCGAGCCTGTCGAAGCCTCAGGCGCCAGCGCCCCATATACATGGTCGACGACAGCAGATTCATACTCTTGCCGAACCAAGGTTCAACACAATTCGATTGTACGGTTTTTACCAAGCGATTGCGGTTCGTTGCCCGCTTTTGCGCCGATGCTAGATTTGCCGGGCGGCCTCTCCCCAGATGGCCGCAAATGGCCGGCGCGGCTCTGGCAACATGCTTTCACCGGCATTCGCGTCGGCCATTTCCAGCCCGTGCCAGGCTCAGCCCAGCAGGCGTTCGTATTCGGCCTCGGCTTGGCCGTAGAAACCGTCGGCGACGGCGATCAGGCCATCCCGGTCGCGAATGACGATCTCGCCGCGCCTCGACCGGATCAGGCCGCGCCCTTCCAGGATCTGCAGGCCGATGGTGACGCCGGGACGCCTGACGCCGAGCATGACGGACAGGAACTCATGCGTGATCTGGATCTGGTGGCCGACCACCCTGTCGTCACACATCAGGAGCCATCGGGCCAGCCGATCCTCGAGCTTGGCGCGGGCATTGCTCAGCGCCGTGGATTTGGTCTGGCCGTGCAGGTAGTGGGCATAGCGGAGCAGGAAGGCGCGAAGCGTCGGGCTTTTCTGCAGCGCTGCCTTGAACGGCTCGGAATCGATGCACACCGCCTCGCCTGGCATCTGCATGTAGCAATCATGGGGCGCCCAGTCGGCGCCCATCACCAGAGCGGAGCCCGACATGCCTTCGTGGCCGATGATGCCGACCTCGGTGTCGAGCCCCGGCCGGTTCCTCGCCACCACCGAGGCCAGGCCGCTTTCCAGGAAGCATACCGAGGCGACCGGCTCGCCCGCCATTTCGAGCGGGGCTTTGAGATCGAGCACACGATGATGCAAATGCGGCGCAAGCAGTGCGAAGTCGGCCGGGTTCATGCGGCGCAAAAGGCCGCTTTTCTCCTTGCTGACCGACTGGTCCATCGCTCTCTCCCCAAGGGCAAGAGCACATGTCATCTCCCAGCCGTCGGCGCCCTGCCCAAATGCAAACGGTCATTGGACGATAGCTGACTCGGATTCAGCCATTGTACTTCGTACAAAACCGACAAATCAGGGGCGACGCCCCATGGATCAATCCAGCAGCTTTTTCCTGGATCAGCGCTTCGGGCGGTCAGCCGCAACCATGCGCGCTTCGCGCACGATGGACGAGCGATCGTTGCCGATCAGCGATGCGATCTCTTGTATCTGCTGCTCGGAGGCCCCGGTTTCCCGCGCCAAGGCCGCGAGCGCCTCGGCGCTCAGACCGGACTGTCTCGGTTGCTCCGCCATGGCTCCAATGCCTCCTGTCGGGGCAGGAGTGCGATGGTCGCTCCCAAGCGTCAGCGCCCATTGATGTGGCTGACGATGCTATACTGTACGCTTCCGAACAATCGATGGCGAGCGATATATTAGCGACGCTGGATGCGGCCCTAGAACGGCAGCCTTATCTCATCGATCGACCTCGACTCCGTCCAGCCAATGTCCTTCTGGATCTCCGTCGGCAGCGCATTCAGTGCGCGCACGGTCTTCCTGTGCTTGCTGGCGCGCGCCAGGGCAGCGCGAATTCTGCTGAGACTTTCAAACATCGGTTACCTCCATGCAGCAGCAGAGCGCTGCCTCAGGCCCGCTCTTGCGCCACCTCTGTAACCGATCGATTGCGCGGCAACGGTGAAGCGCTTCACAAACCGATGCCGCCCAGAAACATTTGTATACAAATTAGTTGCGCTCCCGCGGTGGCGTGATCCGACCTTTGGCAGGACGACCGCATATGGCGCTCCCTCGGATTCGGCGACCCACCTTCCCTTCGTCGGCGCAAGGCGATCACATATGAGTTCTTACGAAGAGGACCCCCACCCTAACCCTCCCCACAAGGGGGAGGGAACGCTGCCGCAAGCCACCCATTCTGGCGTGGAACCTAGGCGATTTGCGGCGATCAGCGCCTACCAAGTCTCCCTCCCCCAAGGGTGGGGGTGTTCGCAGAGCGCAAACCCGTCATATGCGATTGCCTCGCTCCGCGGAGGGAGAGGAAATGCCAATCACCGAGGTCGCGGCCTTGATGGGCTTGGGTTCCCTCTCCCCATGGACATGGGGGAGGTGGCCGCGGCGGACGGAGTGGGGCTGGCGCCGCCTTATGCGATTGCCCTGCCCTCCTCCGCACCATTGCCCGCATCCTCGTCCGCCCGCTCGGCTATGGACGAATCCCATCATGCGCAATAAGGATGGGGTCTGCCGTGGCGCTTTCGCGCCGGGGCAGGCGACGTTCGATCAATGACGCTGCGCCGGGCGCCTTTGATGCCGCTCCGCAAACGTGTCGATACCGGGGGATCTGGTCATGACCGAAAACAAGCCGACCGTAGACGTTACCAAGGACTGGCAGGCAACGCAGGGCCAGAAGTCCGGCGCCACGCGGCTGCGCCTGTTCGCCGTGCTGTCGTGGGTCATCGCCATTGGCGGCGAGATCGCCGGGATCGTCTTGCTCTACAAGCACAAGTTCGACCAGGGCAACCTGCCGCTGCTGATCGGCATCCTGGTCGGCATCGCGATCTTCGCCATCGCCGGCAGCCTGCTCTGGAAGGCGGCCAACCGGAAGGACCCGGCCCGCGAATCCGACACGTTCCGGTTCTTCGTCCAGAACCAGCTCGGCGCGATCATCACCCTGATTGCCTTCCTGCCGCTGGTTATCTTGATCCTCAACGACAAGAACATGGACCCGAAGAGCAAGAAGGTGGCCGGCGGCATCGGCGCCGTGCTGGCCGTGCTGGCGACGCTGATCGGGGTCAGCTACCAGCCGCCATCGGTCGAGCAGTACACGCAGGACATGAACACCTGCGCGGAACAGATCAAGGCGGGGCAGCCGACCACGGCCTGTTCGCCCGAAGTCGCCGCCCAGGCGCAGGCGATCGCCACCGACTCCACCACGGTGGCCGCGGCGACGAAGGACGCGGCGCACCCCAATGGCCAGGATATCGTCTACTGGATCGCGCCGGAAAACGGCGCCGCCAAGTCCGACACCGAGCATGTCTTCCACCTCTGCGCAGCGGTCAGCCCGCTGAAGGACAAGACCGTCAACAGCGGCTCGGTAACGCAAGCCTACGCCCAGAACGCCATCCGCATCACGAAGCAGATCGAGATGGAACAGAAGCAGTGCGGGTTTACGGCTGCGCCGTGAATGAGGCTGCGGGCTGGCGTGGCCGATTGGGTGCGCCAAACTGGTGGTCCACATCATAGTTGTCCGTCAGTGGCGTGCGGTCCCTCGTGGCGCGAAGGCTTACATGGCGGGACTAGACGCAACGTAAGCGGCTGGGGCACGCCAAATCCCTGGCAGGGGCACGACGAAAATTGAATGTCGCATTTGGGCCGCTTCCTGCCTGTCCGGTTTCGGGTGGTAGCATTCGGAAAGCGGACACACTCGTTGACTGGCGCGACAGCTAAATCCCGTTTGCCGGACACGGCGAGGATGCCGAGGGCCTCTCGGATATCGATGTGATGAAGCCTTTCGCGTTCGTGTCGACAGGATTCAATGGATCTCGGCCGGCGGTGACAACCAGGGCGCACAACATGGCCATCGTGCGGAACTCCCGTCGCCAGTTATGTCGCCGAGCCGATGCGCCCCACGCCCGCCCTCTAGACCGAGGACAGCCCCGAGACCAAGACACGGAAGGCCGTACCCAACCCGCGGAATGAGAGTCTGATCAACCGTCGTCTCTGAGCTCCACCCCCAGCCCTGTGCAGCTTCAGCCGATCCGACTGCATGGCAAACCTGCCAAGCAGGCGAGCCTTCTTGCCTTCAACCTTTGACAGGGAACATGAGAGACTAGTCGTTCAGCTTTCCGCCACGGTGTCCCATCGTCATCTTGGATGCGTACATCGTCGGTGAACGCTTGCCTGGAAGGTTCGCCTCGAGGACGATCTGTTCGACAAAGCCCTGGTTCATCTCCAACTCCACGCATTCGTTGAGCTTATCGACGAGCCAAACCGCGTAGCCTTCAGGTTCCTTGGCGTCAAATTCCGAATCGTCCGCCGGAATCTTGGGTTCCGGAAACGCCGGGATGATCATTATCTTGGGCTTTGGCAAATCGTAGGTATGTCCCTCATAGGCATAACCGACAATTATCCCGCACGATGTTTTCTGTTCTGGAGATGATCCGAGCATGAAGGTACTGCCTACCGTTGAAAGGACCGCAGCGCCAAAATTCTTCAGGTCGATCTTGAAATGGTAGGAGACTCTGATTGGTATTTTTGGAAATGGGATATTTCCATTTATTATATCTTGGCGGCCTTTGTTGCTGTCATACTTCTTCAATACTTCAAGTGCGTTGACATGTTGCTCGTCGGTGATAGGTTCCCCAGGCGCGGTTTCGACATACATGCCGGTGTCACCAAAGGGTGCTGGCGCACCGGGCACGCTGAGTCCAATTTCCGCCCCCAAGCCATAGAGCCTAACCTGTGTTGCGTTGTAAGCGCCTGACGGAAAGGTTAGTGTCGGTCGGTGATAGTCGTCGCTCATTTTCCTCGCTCCTTTTTGCTGCATCCTTCAGTTCACAAGATCTCCCGCCAGCTGAAATTCTCATCGAATTTTTCCGCGAGCATCGGCGCGACGCGATCGCTGGAGTCCACCACCAACGCCGCGGCCTTTTCGAACGACAGGTCGTCCGCATCGAGGCGTGGCCATGCCTGAGCAAGTGCGAGAGCCACCTCGTCCCTTGCTCTGATCAGCATGCTCTTGAACATGAAGGGCCGAGCGCGGAAGGCGCGGGACGTGAAATCCGAAATGCGCTGCATGTCGGATTGGTCGACATCCTTGATATCGATCCCCAGCAGCCGCTCGTCGGCCAACCCCTCGTGCACCAGTGCCGCGTGGTAGACGTGGACGATCGTGTCGAACACAGCCCCCGTGAATGGCCGTGACCTGTCATGGATTTCCGCCGTCACCTCCGACATGCGGCGTGCGTTGCTGGCGAGGCGGATCTGCCGATCGCCAGTCAGCTCGGCAATCCGGTTCAACTCATTGAGAACAAGCAGGTTGCCATTGCAGTGCCGCAGCAGCCGGTCCATGCCGCTGTCGAAATTCAGGAAGGACAAGAGCGAGACCAGATCCGAGCTGGCTTCGTGGAACGGTCCGAAATCGCCTTGAGTCAGGCCGCCAGTTGGTGTCCCGAACAGCGAAAACAAGATTGCGTGGCCGACCTCATGTGCGATCACATCGAAGTTGAGCGCATAGGGATAGTTGCCTCCGTCGATGCCGCGCTCTCGGCCGAGTTCCAGATAGCCATAGCCCGATTGCGCATTCTCCCAGTCGACGAAGGGGATGATTTCGAGCCGCTCGAACGTCTCGGCGAAATACCAGACAATCGGTTTGCCGAGGTAGCTTTCCCAGATGTCCAGCACGCGGCTGACCGAGGCGAAAGCGTGCGCAGAAAGGAACTGCCGCGAGGTCAAGGAAAGCTGATCGAAATGGCCGTCAAAGCCAGCCTGTGCAGGTGGAAAGGTTTCGCCGACAAACGGTGGCAGATAAGGGTAGTCGTAAGGCTCCTTGTCGAGGAGCGGATCGCGAACGTAGATGCGGTGATCTTCCGGGCCGGAGCGGATCAGATCGGGTGGAGTAGAAATCCATACTGTTTCGGGTGTTCCGTAACCCGAAAGGTGAGGGACCTGCGGGTAGACCAGGAACCGCGTACCCAGCACACCTTGCGCAACGGCACGATCGACCGCGTCCAATTGCTTGGCCCCCTCTGACGATGCCACGCTATCACGGTGCTTACGTTACGTAAATCGTCGGCCGCCAAGAGGTCAGGGCCTATAGCGCCAGCCCCGCATCATCCATATCCTTGGAGAAGGCCGTGGTTAGCTGTAATTCCGGCACGGGGTATGCTTTTTCAAATGCTTGCTCTCGCAAAAGTTCGAGTGCCCGCAGGGCATCTTGCTTTTTTTGCTGGACGAAAGCGGCGCCGAGGTCCCTGCACAATTTCTCGACGTCGTCCTTGCCGTCGTGCGCATCCCGGACCATCCGTGCCAGGGTGCGATCGCGAAAATTGACGGCCTGTGCCGCACCCTCGAGCCTCGCCTGCTGTTCGGGTGAAATCACGCCGCGCCGGCAAGCAGCACGAAGGGTCCGGCGCAGGTCAATCAGCGCATGCGTCAATTGAGCGAAATTCACCTCGGCCGGTCCATGCAATACCGCTACTGCGTCGTCGGGTGCAAAGGCGCAGCGGCGATACCATCGGTAGATAAGCCCGACGCCTTGCATATGGGGGAACAGCTCGGCTGCTCGAAGGGCACCCATGCTGGCCGCGCCGACGACATGAATGCCGCGGCTGAGGGCCCACAGGATTTCCTTGTGCCGAACCGCCGGCTCGGTCTGAAAACCGCCATCTATGAGAAGGATCGCACTCGGGTCGAAATGCTGCACGGCCGAAACGATCGAGCCTTGCACGGCCGGGGGAAGGCATACCGCATCGACGACCTTCAACGCGTCGGAATGGGACACGGTAGGGCCAGTGAAGACGAGTTTCGGGCGCATAATCCCTACCCCTGCAAGAGCGGCTGCAAGGCAGGGATGACAATCCTGACAACCGACAGGGCGTCGAACGGTTTCGTTCCCACCCGGATTAGGTGAACCGCATCGAACCCTCTCTCTTCGAGAATTGCCAAGAGGACCGACAGCCCGTCCGACGCCGTGTTGAACTTCTGCTCGGCGAACGCGCCGAAATCCACGCTGCGCGGGCCGTCGCGGAGGAGCCGGCGATGCGCTGCAATCACCTGCCGATCGGGGTATTTCGGATAGGACGCGCGCGTCAGGTCATCGCGCGCGCCCGAGATCGCCGCCAGACGGGCCTGGGCCGCTTCGTAGATGGCGTGCACCGCCGCGCCGGCGGGACTGAAACCGGCAGCCGAGCCATCAGCCGGATGATCCAAAAGGACCGTTTCTGTCGGTTCGTCTTCCAGCAGATGGCACCACACCACCGGTATGCCCAACGGCGACAAAGCTTGCCAAAGGCCAACCAGCACGTTCTTGGCCGCCAAAGTTTCCAGGAGATCGCGGAGCGACGGATCATCGATCGTCTCGGGATCGATGCGTTGACGGTGGAAAAACCCGTGGGTCCGGTATGCCGTGGCGATCGCGTCGCGTTCGATGCATTCAAGCATGCCATGAACGATGGCATCCGGCTCCGCGAAGCCTGCTGCCAAACCGCTCGTCGATGCCGCGAAAATGCCGTCATGGGGCAGCGACGGCAACACATAGGCGGTGTGCACGAGCTCGAACGGGACCAGGTCGCGGCTGCCGGTAAGAAGATTGTCTGCGGCTACCCACGCGGTCTCCCTGCCGCGCCATCCCGGCGCGGTGCCCCCTTGGAGATACCTTTCGAAACGATCTGGCGGGATGCCCAATTGATCGGCGCAGCCGACGACTGGTTCGAAATTCGCCACCTGCTCTGCAAAGAAGCTCTCGGCCGATTCCAGCATGGCCGATATCCCGGCTTGCACCAGGGTGGCGCCCTTGCCTTGCGCGACCGCGTTGGAGAGCGAGAAAGGTCTTGTCACCTGCACGACCGGGATACCAAGCTGGTCGAGCCCGGTGATGTCGGCGATCCGCGTGATGCCCAGGCCTTCGCGCATCTTCATCAGCCTCGCCAGCGCCTCGTCGGGCGGCGGACCAAGGCGTTGATATCGCTCCAGCATCGCGGATGCTCTTGCAGGGCCCGCTAGTGCCGAACGGCCGATTCGGGATTGACGATCAGCGCGGCGCCCGGCTCGAGAGCGGATTTCGCACGTTCGACCCGATCGCGATAGCGCGACGACAGTTCAGGCGACAGGCCTGATGATTGAAGGGTCTCGTATGTACTGACGAGGAAAGGCACGGCACTTTGCTCCGCGGCTATGGCGATGCTCTTTTCGAGGGCAGCGATTACGTCCGCCTCCGCATCGCCCTGGAGAAGAAGTAGCTCCGCCCTTCGCCTGTAGAGCTCTGCCAGCCAGAAGCGGCTGCCGCCGGCCTCGGCCTGCGCCACAGCCGAGCCCAGCAACGCGAGCGCCTCATCGACCTCGGCAGTTCGTGTCAAAAGCTCTGCCAGCATGCCGCAATAGACCGGTTCGTCCTCAGGCGTCTGGAACTCGCCATGGAGGCCAAGGCCTTGCCGCATTTTCTCCCTGCCGCTCTCGACCTGGCCGGCGTTGCCGTCGCACCAGCCTTCGAAGATTTGCGCTGCGGCGGCGAGAGCGGGCATATAATGGCGCTCCGTCAAGTGGCGCAGATCCGCTATCACGCTTCGTAACCTCGAAAAATCTCGGCGATAGCAATGCAGCATCGCCTCGTTGAGATAGGCATGTGCGATGCTGCCGGCATGTCCGGTTTGCTGCGCCCAGCTCCTAGCTTCCGACATCGAATGGATCGCGCTTGCCGGCTTTCCGACAAACCAAAGCGACAAGGCGCGGTGGGCGAGCCCGCAGACCCTCGCGTCATGCCCGCCGAACAACGCAGCATTGGCTTTGCCCTGGCCGTGCTCATAGAGCGAAAGTCCTGCGTCGACTGCCGCGATGCAGCGGTCGTGGCGGCCAAGATTGAAGTCGATTGCCCACACGCAATGCCTGGCCTGGAGTTGCACTTCGGCATCCTCGACATCCCTGAGATCGCTGAGCACCACTTCCGCGCGCTCGCCGTCCATGACGGTATCCGTGAACCACCAGCCCCAGTAGATCGGGAACCACTTGGCCCGCTCGGCCACCGGCCGCCGCCGGGCTATCACCACGCCGTCCTCGTACAATTTGCGGGCGGGCCCCGAGTTCGGACCTTCGACAGCGGTCAGGATGGGACCGAGCACGATCATGGCCGATAGCCGCAGCGCGTCTCGCCTGTCGGCTGCCGCAACGTGCTCGCAGAGCGCCAATGCATGCTCGAGTATCTGCCTCGCTTCCGCCATTGCCGAGCGCGACGAGCTTTCCGTGCCTGCGATCACGAACTGAGCGATCGCGTCCTCCATAAGGCCTGCGCGCTCGGCGTGCTCGGCGACCTCGGCGGTGCTCAGCCACCCGGCCAGGTTTCGGTTGCGGCTCACCGCGGCAAACAGGTGGCGATGCAAGGCCTGCCGTTTCTTGCGCAGCGTTGCGTTGTAGATCGTCTCCTGGATAAGCGCATGGCGCACGCCATAGACCGGAACGCCAAAAGGCCGCACGCGGATCAGGAACCCGGCCTCGCTCAGTGAATCCAGCGCGTTTGCGATGAGTTCGCCGTCGAGCTCCGGCAACAACGCGCGCAACAATTCCTGATTGAAACGATTGCCCGCGACGGCCGCGGCGCGCGCGACTTCGCGTGCCGGCCCTAGCGTTTCGAGCCTGGCCTCGATCACGCTTTCAAACACCGAGGCATGACTACGCGTCGCGGTCTGCGCCAGCCGATCCGTTGCCGAGGCCGCGTTCTCGGCCATCCACTGGCAGATTTCTTCGATGAACAGCGGGACGCCTCCGGTCACGCGTTCCACCACGTCGAGCAATTCCGGGGAAGTTGAAGGCTTGCCTTGCGGCCACATGGCCGCGATCGCCAGCCGCGTTTGCTCGCGGTTGAGCGGCTTTAGCGAGATATGCCTTGGATTCGATGCTGCCAGCCAGCTCCCGGATTCAGGGCGCGTGGTCACGATGACAAGCGCCCGGAAGTGACGGGCCGACTGTGCAAGCTCAGCCAACAATTGTCTAGACGTCAGGTCGATCCAATGGATGTCCTCGACCACCAGGACGATCGGTCCGCTGGCGCACAGGGCTTCGAGCGAGTGGCGAACCGCCCAATTGGCTTTCGCGCGCATCGCCTCGGCGTCGATTTCCTTAAGCATCGGATCGGCTCCCGCAGCGCCGAGCAGGAACGAGAAGACGTCTATGATTTCAGGATCGCGGACGTCATGATCGCGGAATACTTCTGCCACAGCGGCAGCGCTCAGCTGTCCTTCGTTGCCGGCGAAATCGCCGCGTACGTTCTGTAGCAGCGGATGCAGCGCCGAGCGCAAGCCGCCGGGCGTGCACTGGAAGAGCAGCAGTTTCGCGCGCTGGTGACGCGTGCGCCGGCGCACTTCGTGAAGAATGCGCGACTTGCCGATCCCGGCCTCGCCCTCGATCACCACCACGCCGCCGTTTCCTGCAACGGCGCTGTCCCATGCTTCGGCGATCGTGGCAAGTTCGGCCTCGCGATCGACGAGCGGACTGCTCAGCCGCCCGAAGGCGAAGAAGCGGTCGACCTCGCGCTTGTGACTCAGCGCGCGCCAGACCAGCTCCGGCTCGGCAAAACCCTTGATCGTATGGCTGCCCCTAAAGCTGAACACATGCGACCGTCGCGCCAGGTTGCGTGTCGCCTCCGAGACTAACACCGTATCCGGCTGCGCGATGGCCTGGAGCCGCGTGGCCATCGCGAAGGCAGGGCCGGTGACATTGTCACGACCCGTCTCGGCGTCACCCTTCTGGATCAGGGTCATCGATGTCGCGATTCCGACCCGGACATGCAAATCGGCGCGGCCTTGGTTCGAACCGACGCGCCTGCAGGCGTCGATGATTTCGAGCCCGGCCCGGATCGCCAGCGATGCCGCATCCTTGGCGTCTATTTCGGCAGGAAACAAAGCAACGCCGCCATCGCCGACCTCGACCTCTACGGCACCCGAGCACGACGCGACCGCCTGTCTCGCCGCCCGCTGGAAGGCTGATATCAGTTCCTCGAACTCTTCAATGTCCAGGATGCCAAGAAGGTCAGTCGATCCGACCAGGTCGTAGCAGAGCGCGGTCAGGATCCGGCGCTCATGCCGGGCTTCCGACGCATTGTTACCGTTGCCGCCCAGAAAACCTGTTGCCACCGACGCCGCCGGCAACGCGACCGGACTCTTCTCCGACATGCTGGGATTTCCTCGCCGAGCACAGTGACGGCAATATTAGCAAAGTGCGATGCTGTTCACAAAACACTTGATCAGTAGGGAGGGCAGGAAAAAGCCGATGCTGGGATCATTATGGAGAGAAATGCTCACGGCGCAAACTCCCCATGGCGTTGACACCAACTGTGACCGCTTTTGGCGGGCGGCCGGGATGACTTCGATGACCGAGATGAGGCGCGAAGCGGCCGTTCCCATACGTTGCCGCAATGCAACAAGGCCCCTCGGGGCCTTGCGCATCACCTCAATAGACGCGCTCTGCCCGCCCCTCACTTCCCCATCAGCTGCTTGGCATTCTCGGCCGTGATCGCGGTGGTCTCCACCGTCACCGTCTTGTCCACCTCGGTGGCGCAGTCGAGCAGGATCTTTTTCGACATCTCGATCGCTTCCTTGGCGCCTGTCGGGTAGGTGAAGGTTGCGACCCAGTCGCCCTTGGCGACGGCCTCGATGCCGCCGGCCGGGCCCGGCAGGCCGTCGGTGCCGATGATCTTGACGTCCTTGCCTGCACCCTTGGCGGCGAGCAGCGCGCCGGCGGCCATCATGTCGTTGGAGGCGTAGAGCACCTTTATGTCGGGGTGCGCCTGCAGCATGGCGGCGAAGGCGACCTGCGCTTTGTCCGGCACCCAGTCGGCGGCCTGCTCGGCGACGATCTGGACCTTCGGGTTGCCTTTCACGCCTTCCTTGAAGCCGTTGAGGCGCTCGACGGCCGGCGTCGAGCTCGGCAGGCCTTGCAGCACCGCCGCCTCGCCGCCATCGGGCAGCAGCGTCTTGGCGGTGTATTTGCCGGCTTCCTCGGCGATCTTGAAATTGTCGCCGCCGATGAAGGCGGTGTAGTCCTTGCCGGGGTCGCCCACCGTCTTGCGGTCAAGCTCGATGACCGGGATGCCGGCATCCATGGCGCGCTTCACCGCCGGAGTCAGCGGCGCCGCCTCGAAGGGCGAGATCAAAAGGATATCGACCTTCTGGGTGATGAAATTGTCGACCTGCGAGGTCTGCGTGTTGACGTTGCCGGCGCCGTCGGCGATCTGCAGCGTGAAGCCAGGTACTTCCTTGGCCGCCGCCTCCAGCTCGTCATTGACGTGCTGGCGGTAGGGCTCGGCATTGTTGGCCTGCGAAAAACCGATGACGAACTGGCCGTCCTTGGCGCAGGCTTTCACCAGCGGCTCGGCGGCGTAAGCGGAGCCTGCAATGCACAGGCCCGCGCCGGCCAGCAGCACGGCCTTGAGGGTCGATCCTCTTAGTGTCGTTTTCATAACTCACTCTCCTCCTCGTCCGGCCGGGGGGCCAGATCTTGGTTTGACGTTCACGTGTTGCCGTCTCCTCCTTGTTTGTTTGTGCATGTCGTCATCGCAAAACCTTTTGCGCGACATGCACTAACGACCCAACCCCTCGCGGCGGCGAACGAGGGATTGAAGCACTGCCGCCAGAACGATGATCGCGGCGGTCGCGAGCAGTTGCATGGCGGGCGTGATGTTGTTGAGCTGCAGGATGTTGGCGAGCGCGCCCAGCATGATGGTGCCGGCTACGGTGCCGACCATCGAGCCGGCGCCGCCGAACAGGCTGGTGCCGCCGATGACCACGGCGGCTATGGCCGTCAGCTCATAGCCCATGCCGTCATTGGCGCTGCCGAAATTGAACTGGCCGGCATGGACGATGCCGGCAAGGGCGGCGGCAAAGCCGGTGATGGCGTAGACCGAGATTTTCACCATCGACACCGGCACGCCGGATATGCGCGCGGCGCGCTCATTGCCGCCGACGGCAAAGACATAGCGGCCGAAGCGCGTGGTGTTGAGCACGATGGTGGCGATCGCGGCAAAGACGACGAAGACGAGCGTTGCCACCGGCACGGTGTTGTTGAACAGCCGCTCGCCCAGCACGGCGAACACCGGCGGCGCCAGGCCCGGCCCTTCGCCATAGGAAATGTTGATGTACTGGTTGCCGGAGACGACCAGCGCCAGGCCGCGCGCGGCCTGGAGGCCGGCCAGCGTGACGATGAACGGCTCCAGCCGGAAACGGGTCGAGATAGTGCCCTGGATGGCGCCGAAGACGATGCCCAAAGCGAGCACGGCGAGGATGGTGGGGATCAGGCCGAAGCCGCCGGAGATCATCATCGATGCGGTGACGACGCTGGACAGGCCAAGCACTGCGCCGACCGACAGGTCGATGCCGGCGGTGATGATGACGAAGGTCATGCCGATGGCGATGATGCCGGTCTCCGACACGGCGCGCACGATGTTGGCGATGTTGTCGGGGTTGAGGAACAGGATTTCGCCGTGGCGGCGCGGCGAGAAGATGATGCCGCCGATCGCCACCAGCACCAGGCCGATCAGGCTCTGGAAGCGCACGATGAGCGCCAGCGGGTCGCGATGCTTTTGAGGCGCCGCCATCACCGGGCTCGCTGCCACTGGGTTGTTGTCCTGAGACATCAGGCCTCCCTGCCGTTAGCCGCGGCCAGCACCGTGTGCTCGTCGACGCCGCCCAAGAATTCCGCCACATTGCGCCCCTGGCGCAGCACCACGATGCGGTCGCACAGACCGATCAGTTCCGGCATCTCGCTGGACGCCACCAGAATGCCGAGCCCTTGCGCGGCGAGTGCCCTGAGCCGCTGGTAGATCTCGCCCTTGGCACCGACATCGACGCCGCGCGTCGGCTCGTCGAGCAGCAACAGGCGGGGGTTGCCGAGGATTTCTTTTGCCAGCACCACCTTCTGCTGGTTGCCGCCGGACAGTGCGCCGACGGCGATATCAGGGTTCTTCGGCCGGATGTCGAACTGACCGAAGGATTCCTTCACCGCCTCGGCCTGGCGGCGCGGCGAGACCAGCCAGTTCGGCGAGATTCTGGATATGACCGACATCACCAGATTGAGGCCGACCGCCATGCGCAGCATCAGGCCCGAGCCCCGGCGATCGTCGGTGACGAAGGCGATGCCGGCGTGGCGGGCAGCACTGATCGAATCCAGTTTCACCGGCTTGCCCGATATGGCGACCTCGCCCTCCCAGCGGCCGGACAGGCCGGTGCCGTATAGCGCGGAGAGCAGTTCGGTGCGCCCTGCCCCCATAATGCCGGCCAGGCCGACGATCTCGCCTTCATGGACATCGAGCGAAACACCTTGCGGCGCCTGCCAGCCGGCGCTATCGCGGGCGAGCCTGAAGCTGGCGTTCCTCAGGCTGAGCAGCGGCTTGCCCGCCGCTTTGGCGCGCTGCGGATAGAGCTCGTCCAGGGGACGTCCGACCAGCAGCCTGACCAGCTCCGCCTGCGGCGCGTGCGGCTCGGTGATGCCGGCGACGCGGCCGTCGCGCATCACCGTCACCCGGTCGGCAATCCCTGGCACTTCCTCCAGCCGATGCGAGATATAGACGATGCCGACGCCGGTGGCTGCGAGTTTTCTCATGATGTCGAACAGCCGCTCGACTTCGCCGACGGTAAGTGCGGCCGTCGGCTCGTCCATAATCAGCACGCGCGAGGCGTAGGACAGCGCCTTGACGATCGCCACCACCTGGCGCTGGCCGATCGACAGGTCCGCCACCATGGCGGACGGATCGATGGCGATCTCGATCGCCTCCAGCCGCTTCTTCGCCTCACGGCGCATTGCCGGCACGTCGAGGAAGCCGCCCGGAAGCATCAGTTCGCGGCCGAGGAAAAGATTGGCCGCGACATCCAGCGACGGCACCAGGTCGAGCTCCTGGAAGATGGTGGCGATGCCCGCCGCTTGCGCCTCGCGCGGGTTGTTGAAGCGCACGGGTCTGCCGTCGATCTCGATCATGCCTTCGTCCGGCGTGTAGACGCCCGACAGAAGGTTCATCAGCGTCGACTTGCCGGCGCCGTTTTCGCCGAGCAGCGCATGGATCTCGCCCGCCTTGAGGTCGAAGTCGACGCCGCGCAGCGCCTGCACGCCGCCGAAGCGTTTGACGGCGCCCGTCATCACCAGAAGCGGCGCCTTCATTTCGGCCTCCCGCAGGAGGCGCGCGCCCGCAGCGTCGCCTGCAGCCGCACCGAACGTGGCTCTGAACCGGTCGCCGCGATGCGGGCGCTGAGCAGGGCTGCCGCCTGCCTGCCTATCTCGGTGCAGGGCTGCGCGACCAGCGTCAGGCGCGGTTCGAAACAATCGGCCCATTCGAAATCGTCGAAGCCGGCCAGCGACAGATCGCCCGGAATGGTGAGGCCTTTTTCGCGGATGGCGCGGACGGCTCCGATCGTCGTCATGTTGTTGCCGGTGACCAGTGCGGTTGGTGGCGACGGCAGCGACAGGATGGCGTGGGTGGATGCGGTCGCCGCCGCCGTGTCGACATTCTCGGCCGAGAGATAGTGCGGCACGCTTTCAAGTCCATTGGCGGCGAGCGAAGCCTGGAACGCCTCGATGCGCTCGCGCGTCGTCGTCAGGCCGGGCTGTCCGGCGATATAGCCGATGCGCTTGTGGCCGAAGGAGGCGACATGGTCGATCAGCGCGCGCATCGACGTTTCGTTCTCGACGCCGATCTGATCGAAGCGCTCGTCGGCGAAACGGTCGATCAGAACGCATGGCATCTTCTTGTCGGCGAGGTAATCGATGGCGCGCTGCGGCGAGCCCGACGGGGCCAGGATGACGCCGTCGACGCGGCGCTGATGGAAAGCGCGCACCACCTGCAGCTCGCGGTCGGGATCTTCCTGGGTGTCCGACAGGAAGACCATCAGCCCGAGCCGCGCGCATTCGGCCTCGACCGCGCAGATGATGTCGGTGAAATAAGGGTTGGAGATCGCCGAGATCGCCAGGCCGACGCTGTTGGTGGTCGAGGCCTTCAGTGAGCGCGCCAGCTCGTTGGGCTGGTAGCCCATGGCGGCAATGGCGTCGTTGATCAGCCTCGCCTTTTCCAGCGAAACGAAGCGCGTGTTGTTGACGACATGCGAGACGGTCGACACCGACACACCGGCGCGCCGCGCCACTTCAGCCATTGTCGGCAAGACAAATAAGCGCCTGCAAGCGCTCCTCCCTATGCGTTTCCCGTCCGCTCTGATGGCGGATTTTGAGGGAGTTTAGGGCCATCGAAACGTTTGCGCAATCGATTCGATGCAAATTTTTAGCGGGGCTTATCTCCCCCCTCGAGGGGGAGATGTCGCCGAAGGCGACAGAGGGGGTCGCCGCGCGTGNGCGGCTAATCTCCCCCCTCGAGGGGGAGATGTCGCCGAAGGCGACAGAGGGGGTCGCCGCGCGTGAAGCGCCAACCTTCCATCTGCAGCAAGGACGTCGAGCCCAGTCGCACCGACCCCCTCTGGCCTGCCGCCATCTCCCCCTCAAGTGGGGAGACTCGCGGTTTCAGCAAACTCCGCCACCAGCCCTTCATATTCCTCAAAGGCCGGCAGCGCCTCATAACTGTGCACCGCAGGCGTCGTCGCCCAGGGCAGCTTCTCGCTGGTCCATGTCTCGATGAACGGCGTGAACCAGCCGGGCTCGTCGAGCATGGTCGGACGCAGATTGACGAACCAGTCGAGCCCTTCGGGGCGCGTGAACATCCAGCTCATGCAATGTGGGCAGAAGAAATGTTTCGAGGCGCCGTGCAGCCCGCCGATCACCGGCTCGCCTAGCGTGATCTCGAAGCCGTCGGAGCGAATGGCGGCGCTTAGCGAATAGGCGCTGGCCGACATGGTCTGGCAGCCGGTGCAATGACAAGCCATGGTCAAAAGCGGCTTTGCGGAAATCTTGAGCCGCACGCGTCCGCAGCGGCATCCGCCTTCGGCCGGCAATTTCAGGGTTGGCACGGCAGTCTCCCACTCTTCGAAGCGCGGTGCTTCAGTCGCCGGTCAGCGCCTTCGTCGTCACCAGCGTGACGCCGGCATCGGTGAAATCAGCATTGT
This sequence comes from Mesorhizobium sp. LSJC269B00, assembly GCF_000502815.1. Taxonomy (NCBI): domain Bacteria; kingdom Pseudomonadati; phylum Pseudomonadota; class Alphaproteobacteria; order Hyphomicrobiales; family Phyllobacteriaceae; genus Mesorhizobium; species Mesorhizobium sp. LSJC269B00. The sequence continues at coordinate 57,321 of NZ_AYVN01000014.1, read as the reverse complement.
ACCGGGCGATGATCTCGGTCGCGGTTTCGCCTTCAGTGTCCAGCGTCGAGTGCGCATCGGAAACGACAGTGACGCCGAGGCCCTCGGCCAGGGCGCCCTTGACGGTGCCGGCGATGCAGAAATCGGTTTGCGCTCCGGCGAGCACGACTTCGCCGGCCCCCTGCCCGGCCACCCAGGCGCCAAGCTCGGCATTCGAGAATGCGTTGCGGACGGTCTTGGAGAATGTCGGCTCGTCCTTGGCCTGGCCGAGTTCCGGCCATACCGGCCAACCCGGCTCGCCCGGCGCCAGCGGATCGCCGGCCGGCCCGTCATGCCGCACGAACGCGATTTTTCGCCCGCTGCGCCGTGCCCAGTCGATCAATGAGCGGGTACGCTCGGCTATGCCCGGCGCATCATGGATCGGCGGCTCGACGCGCCCGTCGAACATGTTGGTCTGGAGATCGATGACGATGAGGGGAGCGAGGTTTGGCATGGCGAGAAGATAACGCGGGCGATGGGAGGGTCAAGACGGCGAAGCTGCTGATCTCCCCCTTGGGGAGATTACATGTACCTCACCCGATTCCACCCGCGACCACGTAAGCACCAGCCGTGCGTCCATCCTCCAGCCGTATGACGGCCGTAACGATCGAGCCGTAAGCGCCTCGCCACACACTGTGCATTCTTTCGTGCTCGCCGGCGGGCACCAGGATGCGACCGTGAAAGCTTGTGCCGCTGCGCCGCAGAGCGACCGGTTCGCCATTGACGTGAACCTTGACGCCAGCGGTCTCCGCATCGAGTTCAACCGTCACGGCGATCTCGGCCTGGTCTCCTCGCCGCGTCGTCTCGGCAACAAGCGTAAGCCTCGGCGCCGGCGCATCGCTGGCCCGCAATCCACCAGGCCGCCCCGCAAACACATCGTCCGGCAATTCCGGCGTGCGCGGCGGGCTGGTGCGGCGTTGGGTGGCGCGCTCGTAATCGCCGGCGAGCCGCAGCAACTCCGCATCATCATAGGCCTTGCCCGCAAAGGTCAGCCCGACCGGCATGCCGATATCGGCCATCGTTCCCATAGGCACGGTGACGGTCGGAATGCCGAGATGACGCCACACCAGATTGCCGTTGGCAACCCAGGTGCCGTTGCGCCAGGCGATTGCTGCAGAGGTCTCGTTGACGTCGGCATCGGCCGGGCCGACATCGGCGACCGCCGGCAGCACGACGGCGTCGAGCCGGTTCGCGTCCAGCCAGTCCTCGAAGTCGATGCGCCGCGTCGCCTCCAATCCCTTGAGACCTTCCGCCAGCGTTGGGATATCCAGCAATGGCATCACGCCCTGCTTGGCGCTCGTGACGTAGTCGGCCAGATCGAAACCGTCGTCGCCATAGCGGTCCGGCAGCGCGCCCGGCGGCTGCGGGAAAATCTTTGGGCCGTCGACCGCAGCCAGATCGGGGATCGCCGGATCGGCATTTGCGCGCAGGAAATCGTCCCAGCCCCAGATGCAGAGATCCCAGATTTCGCGCTCTGCAAAGGCTTCCGGCACCAGCCCGCGTTCGACCATGGTTTTTGTGCCCGGACGGTCGCGCTCATAGTTCGAGACGACGGGGAAATCGACCTCGACCACCTCCGCGCCGAGCTTTTCAAGGTCACGCGCCGCCTGCCGCCAGAGGTCGAGCACCGAGGCGCGGGTCTCGATGGGTTTGGGCGCGCCGCCATCGCGGCCGATATACATTTTCGGCACGCCGAGGCGTTTGCCTTGTAATGAGCCTTGCAGTTGGAGCGCAGTGTAGCTTGGCGGCCTGAGAGCAGCGCTCTTCGCGATCGACACCCAGGGCTGCACACGCCAGAAATCGCCGCGCGTCTCGGCATCGTCGGCGACGATCACGTCGAGCAGTTCCAGCATGTCGGCGATGCCGCGCGTGTGCGGCACCACCACATCCATGGTCGGCACCAGCGGCCAGTTGCCCCTGACCGAGATGACGCCGCGCGACGGCGTGTAGGCGACAAGTGCATTGTTGGACGCCGGCGCGCGGCCGGAAGACCATGTCTCCTCGCCCAGCCCGAAAGCGGCAAAGCTCGCAGCGGTCGCGGTGCCGGAACCGTTGGACGAGCCGGAAGCGAAGGCGGCGGTCAAATAGTCGGCATTGTAGGGGCTCTCGGCGCGGCCATAGACGCCACGCTGCATGCCGCCATTGGCCATAGGCGGCATGTTGGTCAGCCCGATCAGCACAGCACCACCGGCCCTCAGCCTGGCAATGGTGAAAGCGTCCTCGTTGGCGACGAGATGCTCGAAGGCGGGCGAGCCGGCGGCCACCGTCAGGCCCTTCACCTTATAGCTGTCCTTGGCGGTGTAGGGGATGCCGTCGAGCGGCCCGAGGGTGGCACCATTGCGCCGCCGCAGGTCGGACGCCGCCGCCTCCTCGAACATTGCCGGGTTAAGCACCGGCACGGCATTGAGCGCGATGCCATGGCGGTCGTAATGCGCGATGCGCCTGAGATAAGCGCCCACCAGCTCGACGCTGGTGACGGTGCCGGCCTCCAGCGCCCGGCGCAGGTCGGCGATCGTGGCTTCGACGAGCTGGAGGTTGGGCATGGGATTCTCGAGATGCAGCGGCAAATGAGTCTTCGCATCGTGCGATGCGAGTGTCACGCCGCAAACGAAAGGCGTGACGGCGACGCTGCTGATTTCCCCCAAGTGGGGAGATGGCCGGCAGGCATAAGTGGCCTCCGAAATTGACTGATGAAAGACAGTTTTGGTATCCGCTGCCGATGTCCATTATGGACACGACCTCACCGACGTCATCGGCGTTGCCTGACCCTGAGCTCACAGCGTCTTGCTGTCGAACTGGCCTTTTTCCTTCATCATTTCGAGGAAGGTCCTGGCCTCCGCATTTCCGTGGCTTGCCGATGTGGAAAACCACTTGGCAGATTCCGGATAGTTCGGCTTGCCGCCGATCCCGGTGTAATAAAGCTTGCCAAGGTTGAGTTCTGCTTCGACATTTCCCACCTTGGCTGCCTCCAGCAACCAGAATTCGGCGGATTTGTCATCCTTGGCTATCCCTCTGCCGCGGGCATAGGCAACAGCCAGGTACAGTTCAGACGAAACGTCCCCCTGCTTTGCGGCCTTGAGCCACCACGAAACGGCATCAGCGTCGCTCTGGGTCAGTCCGACGCCCGTCCAATATGCAAGGCCGAGGTTCGCCTGCGCATAAGCGTCTCCCTGGCTCGCCGCCTTCAGCCACCAGGACGATGCTTCGGCATCACTTTTGGCAGTGCCCTTGCCCGTAGCATAGGCATAGGCCAGCGCAGACTGCGCCCGGACATTGTCCTGTTCCGCCGCCTTGACCAACCAGGCGAACGACTGGGCGTCGTCCTTGCCGATGCCTTTTCCCAATTCATACGCATTTGCTAATGAGTATTGCGCTTCCGGCACACCGGCGACCGCGGCCTTCATCCACCATTCGAAGGCCAGGCGGTCATCCTGACCGACGCCGTGGCCAAGCGAATACAGCGTGCCCAACAGAGACTGGGCATTCGGCTCACCCTTGTCGACCGCCTTTCGCACCCACGTCACGGCGAGCTGATCGTCCTTCTCAACACCTTCACCGAGATAATAGGATCGACCGATGCAGTAGGCAGCTTCGGTACTGCCGCCATCGGCTGCCTTGCGCCACCAGGAGAGAGCTTGCTCATAGCTTTGCGGAACACCTTGGCCCTGCGCGTACAGGGTGCCGATGGCATAGTAACCATTCGCGTTGCCCTTGTCGGCCGACTGTGTGGCAAATTTTAACGCCAGCTGGTCGTTTCTTTCGACACCTCGGCCATGGGAATAGGCCTGGGCGAGCAAGGATGCCGCATCTGCATTTCCTTGCTCGGCTGCTTTGCCCCACCAGTAGGTCGCCTGCCTGTCATTTTGGGCAATACCCTGGCCACGCCAGTACATTAATCCCAGATTGTACTGTGCGTCAGCATTTCCCAGGTCGGCCAGCACGGAGATCTGATGGAATTGCTCGCGATAATCCTTTGCCAGGACAGCCGCTTGAATCTTCTTAATGGCCGACCACTGCACATAGCAATTTCGGCCAGGACCGAGCAGCACAAAAGCCGCCAGCAACACCAGAACGACGGTAAGGACCCCTCGGCGACGCGACTTGGGCGGGCTGTAGACAGGTGTATCCACTTTGGGCGCCCAGTCGTTGTTGCTCACCGTCCCCAATCCATTTGCAGCCACCAGTAATCCATAGCGCAAGCCAGGCTGTTCTGGAATATCCAAAGCATTTGATATCGCTACTGCGCCGCGCCGGCAAAGAGGATCTCGCCATCGCCGCCAGCCGCCGGCCAATCCCTGATGGTGCGATCGTTGCCGCCGGTGAGCAGTGTGCCGTCGGCGGCGAAGGCAACGGCGTAGATCGGGCCGGTGCGGCTGTCGAACATGGCGATCTGGTCGCCGGTGCCGACATCCCACAGCCGCGCCGTGCCGTCGAGCGAGCCGGAGGCCAGGCGCTCGCCGTCGGCCGACAGGGCCAGCGTATAGACGGTGCCTTCGTGGCCCTCGAAGCGGCGCAATTCCCTAAACGTGTCGAGGTCCCAGAGCTTGATCGTGTAGTCGCCGCTGCCGGTGACGACATGATGGCCGTCGGCGGTGAAGACAGCGCCGTAAGTGCCCTGCTCGTGGCCGTGCCAGCTTCGCAATTGCTTGCCGCTTTCGACGTCCCAGAATTTCAGCGTGCCGTCGATGGAGCCGCTGAGCGCGCGCGTGCCGTCGGGCGAGATTGCGACCGTGCTGATCGGCCAGTCATGTCCGGTCATCACATGCAGCACCGATTTGTTGACGAGATCCCAGACGATGACGTTGCCGGTGTCGTGGCCACTGACGGCGCGCTTGCCGTCCGGGCTGATCGCCAGCTTGCGCACGCCGCCATTCGCGCCCGACGAGAAGACATGCAGCACCGCGCCGTCGGCAAGCTTTCGCAGCACGATCTCGCCATCGTCGCCGGCGGTCAGCGCGGTTGCGCCGTCGGGCATGAACAGCGCCGTGCGCGCCATGTCCTTGTGTTCACCAAGGTTGCGGATCAGCCGCTTGCCGGCGATGTCCCAGAGCTTGATCATATGGTCGGTGCTGGCGCTCATGATGTCGCGGCCATCGGCCGAGACGGCGAGCCAGACGACGGCGTCGCGATGGCCGTCGGGCTCGGTCGGCAGCGCCGGCGGAGGCGGCGGCAACGGCGCGACGGTTTGCGGTGGCGGTGTCGCCGGAGCGAGTGCGACTTGTGGCGGCCGAGGGGGAGCAGCCGGAGGCGTAGGCTGCGCCGGTTCCGGCGGTTTGGCAGCCTGCTCAGGCGGGGTTGGCTCGGGAGGCGTGGCGAGCGGCGGCGAACTCGGTGGAACCGCCGGCGTCGCCAGGTCCGGTGGGACGCCGGCGATATCCTGGCCCTTCGGCTCGGCTTTGGGCTCTCTCGGGGCGACGACCTCAGCGCCCGGGCCGGCGTCACGCGCCCAAGGGAAGTGGTCGGCCAGCAGCGCCAACACGGCGAGCACCGGCAACATGAGGAAGGCGCGCCGCCAGCCCGGGCGACCCTTGGATTCCATCTCGGCGTCGCGGCCAAAAAGCGGCGTTCCAGCAGGCTGGCTTCGCCGACCCGGCAGCAGTCCGGCCCAGAACAACAGGGCGCCAAGCAGGCAAAACCCGCCGACGGTCAGGAACACCACCGGTCGCAGCGTGGCTGGGCCGTGCAGCATGTGGTCGATCCCGCTCCAGCTGAAATCTCTGTCGCCGAGCAGCAGATACGCCCGCACCAGACAAGCCAAAGCGGCCGCCAGCAGCGGAAGCGCAAACAGCCTTTCGGCCAACCTTTCCATCGGACTCCCCCTCCGGTGCCGCACCTTGCTCATCATGCGGCCGCCGCAGCGAAACAAGTAGCGCAAAACTGCGCCCACGAAAGTGGGCGCGATCACGCAGCCAAATTCACTTCAATTCGACCCATACCGGCGCGTGGTCGCTGGCGCCGTCCTCACCTCTGACATCGCGGTCGATGCCGGCAGCGGTGAGGCGGCGCGCCAGTTTCTTCGACAGCAAGATGTGGTCGAGCCGCAGCCCGGCATCGCGCGGCCAGCGGTTGCGGCGATAATCCCAGAATGTGTAGAGCGTTTCCTTCGGATGCTTCTTGCGCAGCGCATCGGTCCAGCCCTGCTCGAGCAGACGCTGGAACGACGCCCGGCTTTCCGGCTGCACCAGCGCGTTGTCGTCATAGGAGCGGGTGGCGTAGATGTCGCGCGGCTCGGGCACGATGTTGTAGTCGCCGACCAGCGCCACCGGCAGGCCGGTGTCGAACAGTTCTGCGGCATGCGCCTCCAGCCGCGCGTGCCACGCCAGCTTGTACTGGAATTTCGGCCCCGGCTGCGGGTTACCGTTGGGCGCGTAGAAACAGGCGATGACGACGCCCGACACCGCCGCCTCGATGTAGCGGCTCTGCTTGTCGGCGGTATCGCCGGGCAGTTCGTCACGGGTCAGCACCGGCTCGGCTCCTCGCGCCAGTATGGCTACGCCGTTCCAGGTCGGCTCGCCCTTCCACACCGCGCCATAGCCGGCGTCGGCCAGTGCCGTGCGCGGAAACTGCAGGTCGCGCGCCTTCAGCTCCTGCAGGCAGACGACATCGGGCTTGGCTGCCGCCAGCCACGCCAGCAGGTTTTGCAGCCGGCTGTTGACGTTGTTGATATTGAAGGTGGCGATTTTCATTTGGCGATCAGGAAACGATCCGCCCTGTCCACGCCTTCACCGTGCCGGCCAGCGTCTTCAAATGATCGGCGGTCGAAAACCCCGACACGCTCTTGCGCGGCTTCAGGTCGTGGTCGCCATCCTCCAGCCAGATCACCTCGATGGCTTTGGAAAGGCCGTAGGTCGCGACCTCTTCTTTCGTGCCGAACTCGTCGCGGGTGCCCTGGAAGATCAGCGTCGGCGTCTTGAGGTCGGCGAGATGTTTTGTCCTGAGTTGCTCGGGCTTGGCCGGCGGATGAAAGGGATAGCCGAGGCAGACGAGGCCCGAAATCTCGCCCTTGGCGAACATCTCGTCGGCGACCATCGAGGCGACGCGCCCGCCCATCGACTTGCCGCCGATGATGAGCGGACCAGCGACGCCCCTCGCCCTCAGATCGGCGATGGCCTTGATGTATTCCGGGTTGACCGTCTCGGCGCGCGGCGGCGGCTTGCGCTGGCCATAGCGTCGCGCCGCCATATAGTGGAATTCGAAGCGCGCAACCTGGAAGCCGGCTGTGGCGAGCGCCTTGGCGGTGTCGGTCATCGAGGGGGAATCCATCGACGCGCCGGCGCCGTGGGCCAGCACGATGGTGACCGGGGCTGTGTCAAAGCCGTCGAAGAGGAAGCTAGTGGGCATCAGGCTGCGGGACCCCGATATAGTGGTAGGTGGTTTTGGAACCGTGAACTTCCTTACGCCACTGCTCCGGATGCAGGGTAACATGGGTGAAAATGGCTGCAAAAAACCCCACGAGCACGATGAAGAATGGCCGGCCGAAGCAAACGCGCTGTTTGTTCGACATACGGTCCTCGGGGCGCTGGGGAAATGGCCAAGTTCTGCGGTTGTAATATGTGGCCCAATTGATTTTGCTGTCTTCGAAAAAATTCCAGCCATTGCTCCAGTAGAAGAGCAGCTCGCGGGCCTCCTGCACCGCCAAAACGATGAAGCACGCGGTTAATCCCATACTCGAAATCTGAACAAGATTATCCACGGCAGCCTCACCCCGCCGTCCGCGCCAGCTGCAGATCGACGAACTGTATCCCCTTTTGCGCAGTGCGCGCCCATTCGCTGTCAGCATCGAGTTCGAGATAGCGCACCCAGTGGCGGCGGGCTTCGGTCAGATTGCCGGCGTCGAACTCCAGCCGGGCAAGGTTGAACACCGGATCGGCGTAGCTCTTGTCGAGCGCGATGGCCTTGACCAGATGCCGGCGCGCCGAGGCGATCTTGCCTTCGTCGCTCATCAGCCCGGCGAGGTTGAACCAGGCCTCGACGAACGCCGGATCGAGCTTGATCGCTCTTGCATAGTCGTGCGCCGCGTCGGCCACGCGACCGGCGCCACGCAAGCAATTGGCGCGGTTGAACGCGGCGATGGCGTCGCTCGGATCGATGCTGAGGCAGCGTTGGTAGAGCGCCGCGGCATCGTCGTGCCGGCCCTCCTCTTCCGCGCTTTCAGCCTCGGCGAACAATTCTTCCAGCGTGTCGTCGCCGGCGGCGCTTGCGCTGCCGAGATCGAACAGCAGCTGGCCGTCGAGTTCGCTCTGGCCATCCTCGAGATAGATCTGATCGGGCCGGCCATGCTGCGAGCCGACATTGAGCGATTTGGCGGTGAGCGAAGCGACCGGACCGGAGCGATGCACGGAGCGCGCGATCGCGCCCCAGGATGCACCGCCGGCAACCAGCCCCGCATATTTGCGGGCAAGGATCAGATCGCGGAACGAGTAGGGTTCACAATCGTGCTCGAAGGCGTCGAACAGGCTGAGCAGGTCGAGGTCGGCACCGGACAGTCTGGACTGGTCGACGAGAGACTGCCTGGACAGCGAAGACGCCTCCGGCGCCTTCATCAGACCAAGCAGGCGCAGGAAGCCATTTTCGCTAAGGAGTGTTCGGCCAGCGGAGCCCTCGGCTGCAACCCGGCGCTCGATCTCGGCATCGCCGCCCTTCGCCGTGCCGGCCTTGGCGATAAGCGTTCGGCCGAACACAACATGGCTGGTGCGCCTGGTGACGCCGCGCCGCAACTGGCCGTGCTGACGCTCCACCTCACGGGCCGCGAGCCGCAGCGGAAATGCCGCCAGCGCGCCGATGGCGCCGAAGACGNCCGAAGACGGCGCCCGGGATTATACCGGTCGGCGCCGTCACCCCTTGCTCTTGCCGACGGCCTTGAGCAGATTGGCCTTCAACGGGTTTTCCTTGGCCGCACCCGCCTTACCCTTGGCGGCAGGTTTTTCAGCGTCGTCGGCCTTGCTCTTCGACTTGGCCGGCGGCTTGGCTGATTGCGACAGGCTCGCCTTCAACGCGTCCATGAGGTTGATGACATTGCCACGCTCGGGCGCCGCCGCAATGATCGGCTTATGGCCCTTCAGTTTCTCGCGGATCATCGTCATCAGCGCGATCTCGTAGCGGTCCTCATAATTCTTCGGATCGAAGGTGGTTTCCTTCTGCTTGATCAGCGCTTCGGCCAATTGCAGCATTTCGGGATCCGGCTTGCCAGCCGGGATGTTGCCGAAATATTCAGCCGTGCCGCGCACTTCGTTCGGGTTCCTCAACGTACACACGAACATGCCGTTCTCGCGCGCGCCGATCGTCACCACGCGCTCGCGGCTGGACAGGACAAGGCGGGCAATGGCCAGCTTGCCGGATTTGCGCATTGCCTCGCGCAGCACGGCGAAGGTTTCCTCCGCCATGGCGCCATCCGGCGCCATGTAGTACGGCGCATCCTGATAAATGACGTCGACCTCGTCTTCGTCGACGAAGGCCTCGATGTTCATCGTGTGATTGGATTCGATGCGCACTGCTTCGAGGTCGGCCTCATCGATGATGATGTACTGCTTGTCCTCGTATTCGTAACCCTTGACCAAGTCCGCGCGCTCGACGAGGCCGAGTTCAGGGTCGACCGGCTTCATGTTGATGCGGTTGTGGGTCTTCTTGTGCAATTGGTTGAACGATATGCGCTCGCTGGTCGTCGTTGCCGGATAGAGCCGGACCGGACAGCTGACGAGGCTGAGCTTGAGGTAACCTTTCCAACTTGCCCTGGGCGCCATGATACTCTCCTACGCGGCCACGCACTGACATTTCAGACTGAGCATGATCTTACCGACAACCGGTTGCCACTTTTCGGGATCATGCTTACTGCAGCGCTTCGTCCAAAGGACGAATGGTGCTGCGGAAATCCTACACCGACCGGGCACGATACAGGCAAATCCCTAGCGAAATCTTCCAGTCGCCCTGAAGGTCCAAGGCCGAGAATAATTCAAATTGTCCGAAGCGTCGATGGACTTGGGTTCCTCGCCCCCATGAAATGGGGAGAAAAACCTTATTTGAAGGCCGGCAAATCCCTCGCGAAATCCTCCATGTCCGCCCAGGGGTCGCCCGAGGTCGCCAACAACCCCGGCAGCGAGGAATAGTTCAGATCCTGCGGCGCATCGATCGTCTCAAGGTCGCTCCAGCTCACCGGCGTCGACGCCGGCAGGTTGGTGCGGGCGCGCAGCGAATAAGGCGCCGCGGAGGTGTGGCCGCGCGCGTTGCGGTGATAGTCGATGAAGATGCGGCGCTTGCGGTTTTCCTTGCCCATTGTGGTGGTGAAAGTGTCGGGCGCGGTGGCCGCTAGGTGCGTGGAGATGGCGCTGGTCGCCTGGTGCAGCTTCTTCCAGTTCTGCTTTTGCGTCACCGGCACGGTTATGTGGATGCCGCTGCCGCCGGATGTCTTGGCGAACGGCACCAGGCCGAGCCGTTCCAATTCGCCCTTGATGTGGACGGCGGCCTCGACCACCTCGCGCCAGGCGATGCCCTCACCCGGATCGAGATCGAAAACGATCTGGTCGGGCTTGTCGAGGCTCAAGCGATGCGTGCCCCAGGTGTGGAACTCGACGACGCCGAACTGCGCCAGCGCCAGATAGCCTTTTGCTCCCTCGACCGACAGATAGGATTTGGTTTCACCTTCGGAGTTGGTGGCGTCAAAAGTGACCACCGACGGCGGCATGCCGGTGAAGGCGTGGCGCTGGAAGAAACAGTCCTTCGGCAGGCCCGTCGGGCAGCGCACCAGCGACACCGGGCGGCCCATAATGTGCGGCAGCATGAAATCGCCGACCAGCGCGTAATAGACGGCGATGTCGAGTTTGGTCGGTCCGGTCTTGCCGAACAGCCGCCGCTCCGGATTGGTCACCCAGATGGTTGCGAGATCGGCTTCGGCGATCAGCCGCTTGCGCTTCGGCGACACCGGCGTCGACAGGCCGACATCGCGCAAGCCCCGAAACACACCGTGGCGCAGCGAATTGTCCGCCGTGCGGTTGGCGTAGTGGATGCGGGCCGACAGCATCGGCCGCACCCATTTCATCTCGCGCATGATCTCGCGCGGCACACCCTCGGGTGCTGTCGCGCCGTCGCGCAGCGGCTGCAGCCGGGCCAGCAAGTCGCCCGCCGTCGCGGCATCGAAGCCGGTGCCAACCTTGCCGCGATAGTGCAGTTCACCATCCGCGAATTCAGCCATGCCGATTGCCGCCAGTCCTTCGGCCGCGTCGGAAACGGTGTAGCCGGCGATGATGAAATCGCCGGTCTCAAGCGCTTTGACCTTGGTCCAGCTCTTCGTGCGGCCGCTCTGGTAGATGGCGTTGGCGCGCTTGGAGACGACGCCTTCCAGTCCAAGGATCGAGGCCTGATCGTAAAGCCCCTGTCCGTCGCCTTCGACATGGTCGCTCAGCTGGATGGCGGAGGTAGCGCCCTGCCCGGCTAGCAGTTCGGCGAGCAGGGCCTTGCGGTTTGCGAGCGGCGCCTTGCGGAGGTCCCAGCCGTCGAGATGCAGCAGGTCGAAGGCATAGAAATGGAGCTTGCTGCCCGCACCCGCCGACAGCGCATCCTGCAGCAGCGCGAAACGCGAGATGCCCTTCTCGTCCAGCACCATGATCTCGCCGTCGATGATCGCCTGGCTGAGCGGTAGCCGGGAAAAGGCTTGCGGCAGGTCGCCGTAACGCTTCGTCCAGTCGATGCCGCCGCGGGTGATCAACCTGACCTCGCCATCTCCGACATGCGCCATGGTACGATAGCCGTCGAATTTTATTTCGTGCAACCAGAGTTCACCTGTGTCTTCCACTGGCCCACCCGGTGGCTTCGGCACCTGCGTGGCGAGCTGCGGCTCGATGCGCGACGGCGGATCGCCCCTGACCGCACCGGGCAACGCACCGGGTTTCAGCGCGCCGGGTTTGGGGGGCAGGCGGGCCGGCTTTTTCGGCGGCGCCACCAGCTCCTCGATGCGCTTGCCGGACTTCACGCTTTCCGGCCGCGCTTCCAGGATGTCGAGGCCGGTATCGGCGGCGAGATCGCGCTCCTTGAACAGCAGCCAGTTTTTCTTCTCGCTGTCTTCGCCGGGCTTGGGCTTCAGACGGGTCAGCATCCAGCCGCCATTCAACTTGTCGCCGGCCAGCCGGAACTTGAAGGCGCCGGTGCGCAGGCTCTTGTCGACATCGTCCATCGGCGCCCACGTGCCGGTGTCCCAGACGATCATCGGCCCGCCGCCATATTCGCCTTCAGGAATGACGCCCTCGAAGTCGATATATTCGAGCGGATGGTCCTCGGTCTCAACTGCGAGCCGCTTGTCGGCCGGGTTGAGCGAGGGCCCGCGCGGCACCGCCCAGCTTTTCAGCACGCCGCCGACCTGCAGGCGCAAATCGTAATGGTCGGCGGTGGCGTGATGCTTGTGGACGACGAAGCGGTTGCCGTCGCCTGAAATGACCCCGCCCGCCGGTTCCGGCGTCTTCGTAAATTCGCGCTTGGCGCGATAGGCCTTGAGCTTGGGCGGGTTTGGCATGGATCAGGTAGGAGCGGCGCTTTCCCAGCGCCGCATTCCGTCACACCCCCCTCTGTCCTGCCGGACATCTCCCCCGCAAGGAGGGAGATCGGATGTCGCTGATGCTTTCGCCAATCCCCACCGTCGCAAGAGAGGCGCCGTCGATGAAGCTGCCAATCTCCCCCCTTGCGAGGGAGATGTCCGGCAGGACAGAGGGGGGTGCTGTCCCGCCAACATTTCAGATTTCCCAGCACGGTGCGAAGGAACGAAGATCACGCTCAATCGTCAGCAGCCGGCATCNGCCAACATTTCAGATTTCCCAGCACGGTGCGAAGGAACGAAGATCACGCTCAATCGTCAGCAGCCGGCATCAACTCAAGCTCGGCCGGCGACAGCCCCTGCTGCAGCTGGCTCAGCCGGAATTCGTCGACCCAGTAGGCCTCGCCGTCGACCAGCACGCGGGCCGAGTAGACGCCGCCGGAAAAGCTTTGCGCGGTGACGTACACCTTGTGGCGGTCGAGCGCCTTGCGCACCGCGGCGCGCTTGGAATTCTGGCTGGTGACGGAACTGGCCATGGCTCACTCATACACAAGACCGCAAGACATGGCGGCGGCATAAGGATGCTGGAGATCGGCCGCTCTGTCAATTTTGACCGCCTGCTTCTGGCAGCGCTACGATCCAACGGCAGCAAAAAACCGCTGCGCCTCGGCAGCGGACTTTGCAATGGCGACGACAATATTCGGTTAGTGGTCCGAAGGAATTATGAGCGCGGTGACGCGCGAGAGCTGCTGACGCCGGTTCAGCGTCGGCTTCTCGTAGATCTTCTTCATTGGTGTCCCATGGCCCCCAATGGCCGCCGGCAAAGGCGCTTGCGGCTTGTTTTGTCAAGGGAAGCGCTGTTCTTCCGCCGAACAGCTATGGAAACTGGAGGAGCGGCCGCTATAGTTTTCCTCAGCCCCAAGGAGAACGGCAATGACCCTCAGCACCCGCAAACTCGGCAGCCAGGGGCTGCAGGTCTCGGTAATCGGCCTCGGCTGCATGGGCATGAGCCAGTCCTACGGCCCTGCCGACGAGGCGGAATCGATCGCCACCCTGCACCGAGCCATCGAACTCGGCTGTACCTTCCTCGACACGGCGGAAGTCTACGGCGCTTATGCCAATGAAGAACTGCTCGGGCGGGCGCTGAAGGGCCGGCGCGATGAGGTGACCCTTGCCACCAAATTCGGCTTCCGCATCGAAAACGGCAGACAGGTCGGCACGGAGCGTGACAGCCGGCCCGACCATATCCGCGAGGCGCTGGAGGGCTCGCTGAAGCGGCTCGGCACCGACCATATCGACCTTTACTACCAGCATCGCGTCGATCCGGCCGTGCCGATGGAAGACGTCGCCGGCACGATCGGCCGGCTCGTCGCCGAGGGCAAGGTGCGCTTCTTCGGCCTGTCGGAGGCTGGTGCGGCCAACATCGGCCGCGCACATGCCGTGCATCCGGTCTCGGCGCTGCAGAGCGAGTATTCGCTGTGGGAGCGCAATCTGGAGCCGGAAATCATCCCGCTGCTCAAAAAGCTCGGCATCGGCCTGGTGCCGTTCGCGCCGCTCGGCCGCGGTTTCCTCGCCGGCGATGTCAAGCGCGCCGAGGATTATCCGGAAGGCGATTTTCGGCGCGGCGACCCCCGCTACCAGGGCGCCAACTACGACGCCAATGTCGCGGCAGCGGCTGCGGTGCAAGAGGTGGCCGCGGCCAAAGGGGTAAAGCCCGCACAGATCGCGCTGGCCTGGGTGCTCGGCAAGGGCGACGGCTTCGGCATCGACATCGTGCCGATCCCGGGGACAAAGCGGCGCAAGTATCTGGAGGAAAATGTCGCTGCCGCAGCGATCACGCTCGAAGCCGCCGAGATGGCTGCGCTCGACGCGGCACTCGCGCCGGGCAAGGTCTCAGGGCCGCGCTACAATGAGCGGGTGACGACGACCATCGACAGGTAGAGGCGTCTAAGCTGCCAATTTCCCCCCTCGTGGGGGAGATGCCTGGCAAGGCAGAGGGGGCGCGAAGGATCGCCCGCATCAAGTATTCTGCGTAGGGGTTAGCTCAAAGATGTAAGTGAAATTGGCCAATGTCGGCGGGACAGCGCCCCCCTCTGTCCTGCCGGACATCTCCCCCGCAGGGGGAGATTAGCAGTTTCAGCCCCTCGCCTCACCTTGCGTAATCGATTTTCCTTGGCTAGCATCCTCGGGTCGGCGCCGTGCGGAGGAGAACGTTGCGGCGGACCGGCTGGAGCGCCTCGCGTCCCCTCGGGGCGTTCACAGGACACTCCATTTTTGAATTGACGCAAGGACCGTCCCGAGCCGCTCCCGGTTTCGGGCTCCTGCGTTCATGTGGAGGATATCTGATGAACAGACGCGAATTCCTGTTGTCGACCGTGGCGACCGGCGCCATGGCGCTGGCCGCGCCCATGGCCTTTGCCGCCGACAAACTGACCATATTGGGCTCGGTGCCCAATCTCGGCTTTCCGTTCTTTGTGCACATGCTGAACGAGATCAAGGCGGAGGCGCAGGCGCAAGGCGTCAACCTGACCGAGAGCGACGGCCAGAACTCGGCGCCGAAGCAGACCGCCGACATCGAGGCCGCACTCGTGCAGAAGGTCAACGCCATCGTGATTTCGCCGCTTGACGTCAACGCGCTGGCGCCGGCGATCGAGGAAGCGGTCAAGGCCGGCGTTCCGGTAGTGACGATCGACCGCCGCGTCGACGGCGTCGAGGGCATTCTCGCCCATGTCGGCGCCGACAACGTCAAGGGTGGCGAAGCCGAGGCGCAGGCCATGGTGGCGGCGTTCCCGAACGGCGCCAAGCTGTTCCATTTGCAGGGCCAGCCGGGTGCCGGGCCCGCGATCGACCGCAACAAAGGCGTCCACAATGTGCTCGATCCGCTCAAGGACAAGTACCAGATCATCTTCGAGCAGACCGCTAATTTCGCCCGCGCCGAAGCGCTGTCGGTGACCGAGGCCGGGCTTGCCGCCAACGGCAAGCCGGACGCCATCATCTGCGCCAATGACGACATGGCGCTCGGCGCGCTCGAAGCCTGTGCCGCGCGCAACTTCACCGACGTCAAGATCTACGGCTTCGACGCGCTGCCGGAAGCGCTGGTCGCCGTGCGCGACGGCAAGCTCGCCGGCACGGTCGAGCAGTTCCCCGGCGAACAGTCGCGCAAGGCGGTGCAGATCGCGGTCGCCTTCGCCAGGGACAAGACCGAGCCGAAGGAGAAGCTGGTGCTGTTGACGCCGATCGTCATCGGCAAGGACAATCTCGACAAGGCGGAGAGGTTGAACGAGACGAAGTGAAAGTAGGGCCCATGACGGGTGGAGGTCGCGCTCTGTCGCGCCCCCCTCTGTCCTGCCGGACATCGCCCTCACTTGGGGGGAGATTGGCCGTCACGTCTGCTTTCGCCAATCGCCAACGTTATAGAAATAGTGCTGCCGGCAAAACTGCTGATCTCCCCCCGTGTGGGGGAGATGTCCGGCAGGACAGAGGGGGGCGCTGTCCCGCTGCCTATCGCAATCCGGGAGCAATGCTTGTCCGCCGTTGAACCCACCGCATCATCGCCCCCGCTCCTTTCCGTCGAAGGCGTGACCAAGCATTTTTCCGGCGTCACCGCGCTCATCGACGTTTCGCTCGAGGTGCGGCCCAGTGAGATCCTTGGCCTGCTCGGCGAGAACGGCGCCGGCAAGTCGACGCTGCTGAAAATCCTGTCCGGCGTGATGCCGCCGTCAAGCGGCCGCATCGTCTTCGACGGCGCCGACTACGCGCCGTCCAGTCCGCAGGATGCGAAGCGGCATGGCATCGTCACCATCTATCAGGAACTGAGCCTGATCCCGACGCTGACGGTTGCGGAAAACATCTTCATCGGCCGCGCGCCGCTCGGGCCGCTCGGGCTGGTCAGCTGGCGCAGGATGGAGGACGCCTCGCGCGCGATCATCGCCCGCGTCGGTCTCGACATCGATCCGGCGACGCCGGTGTCCTCGCTGTCGGTAGCCGAACAGCAGCTGGTCGAAATCGCCCGCGCTCTGTCGCTGGAAAGCCGCCTGATCATCATGGACGAGCCGACCTCGGCGCTGACCGAGACCGAGGTGCAGAAACTGATGTCGATCATGGACAGGCTGCGCAAGGACGGTGTCGCCATCATGTTCGTCACCCACCGGCTGGAGGAAGCGTCCGCCATTTGCGACCGCATGACCGTGCTGCGGGATGGCAGGCTGGCCGGTCATCTCGACCGTGACGGCCAGCCGATCCAGATCCCGAAGATCATCGAGAAGATGGTCGGCCGCGCCGCCTCCGAGCTCTACGCGCGGCCGACGCAGCGCGATGTCGCCGGCGAGGTCAGGCTCTCGGTGCGCGGGCTGCGGACGGTACGCGACCCGTTGGCGCCGCATGCCATCGTACTCGAAGGCGTCAACCTCGATCTGAAGGCCGGCGAAATCCTCGGCGTTGCCGGCCTCGTCGGTTCCGGCCGCACCGAGCTTGCCCGCGCCATTTTCGGCGCCGACCGCATCGCCGCCGGCACGATTGCGCTCGACGGCAAGCCGATCGCCCCGGCCTCCCCCGCAGACGCCATCAAACTCGGCATCGGGCTGGTGCCGGAAGACCGCAAGCACCAGGCGATCTTTGCAGCACTGGGCATTCTCAACAATTTCTCGATCGCCTCGCTCGGCCGCTACAGCAATGGGGCCGGCTTCATGGCCGAACGGCGCGAGCGCGAGGCGCTGGCCGGCTATCGCAAGGCACTGTCGATCCGCATGGCCTCGCCCGACCAGGCGATCGAGGGCCTGTCCGGCGGCAACCAGCAAAAAGTCATCCTGGCCCGCTGGCTGGCGCGCGACCCGAAAGTACTTATCGTCGACGAGCCGACGCGCGGCGTCGATGTCGGCGCCAAGGCCGAAGTGCACCAGATCCTGGTGCAGCTTGCCGCACGCGGCATCGCCATCATGATGATCTCGTCGGAGCTGCCGGAAGTACTGGCGGTGTCGGATCGCATCGTCACCATGCGGCGCGGCCGTATCACCGGCGAAATGCCGGGCATCGAAGCGACCGAGGAAAAACTGATGGAACTGATGGCGCTCGACCGCAAGCAGGACGCGATGCAATGACCAGCACCACCGAACAGACCCAGCGCAGCGGCATCAACATCGCGCGGCTTCTGATGAGTTTTGGGCCGCTGATGTTCCTGGCGGTGTTGATCGTCATCTTCACCGTGCTGAAGCCGAGCTTCATCGATCCAATCAACCTGTTCAACATTTTGAGGCAGATCTCGATCACCGGGCTGATCGCGCTTGGCATGACTTTCGTCATCCTCACTGCCGGCATCGACCTGTCGGTCGGCTCGCTGCTCGCCTTCTGCGGCATGGTGGCGGCGGTGGTGGCCAAGGGCGGCACCGCCAACACGCTGTCGCTGTCGACCACGGGCACGCAAGGATATGGCTGGTTCGCCGCCTTGCTTGCCGCCGTCATCGTCGGGGCGCTGGCCGGCGGCGTCCAGGGCTTTGCCATCACCCGGCTGAAAGTGCCGCCCTTCGTCGTCACGCTGGGTGGGCTCACCGTGTTTCGCGGCCTGACGCTGACCATCTCCAATGGCGGACCGATCTCCGGCTTCGACGCCTCGATGCGCTGGTTCGGCACCGGGCTCATCGGACCGGTGCCGGTGCCGGCGATCATCTTCGCGGTGGCGGCCATCCTGTGCCACATCGTGCNGATCTCCGGCTTCGACGCCTCGATGCGCTGGTTCGGCACCGGGCTCATCGGACCGGTGCCGGTGCCGGCGATCATCTTCGCGGTGGCGGCCATCCTGTGCCACATCGTGCTGCGCTATACGCGCTATGGCCGCGCCGTCTATGCCGTCGGCGGCAATGCCGAGGCCGCGCGCCTTTCGGGCCTGCGCGTCGACCGCATTCTGATCTCGGTCTATGTCATCGTCGGCTTCTTCGCCGGGCTGGCCGCCTTCGTTTTGTCAGCACGGCTCAACTCCTCCGAAGCCGTGGCCGGCATCGGCTACGAGCTTACGGTGATTTCGGCCGTGGTCATCGGCGGCACCTCGCTATTCGGCGGCATCGGCTCGGTCGGCGGCACGGTGGTGGGCGCAGCACTGATCGGCGTGCTGCAGAACGGGCTACAGTTCAACAATGTCTCTTCCTACACACAAAGCATCGTCATCGGCCTGATCCTGATCCTGGCCGTGGCCTTCGATCGTTGGCTGAAGTCGCGGGTGAGGCGGTGAGGGATCGGCCATGGTTCAGATCAGGGCGATGACAGAGAACGATGTAGCGTCGGTATCGCGGCTGCTGGGAGACTCCTGGCGGCGCACCTATTCGCCGATCCTGGGACCCGAGACCACGGCACGCCTCTCGGACGACAAGCATGCGCCCGAGCGGCTGGCAGCCGAACTTCTGGACGACAACAAGATGTCGTTCGTGGCCGAACGGCCGGACGGTTCGATCGCCGGCTACGCGATGGCGGCGATGGACGATCGTGGCGATGTCCTGCTCGACCGGCTGCACATCGACAAGTCAGAGTTCGGCAGCGGGCTCGCCACCGACCTGCTGCACGCGGTGCTTGTCGCGCATGCCGGCATCCCCAGCATTGCGCTGGAAGTGATCGAGGGCAACGACCAGGCGATCGCCTTATATCGCAAGCACGGTTTCGAGGTGGTCGAACACCGCCCGGCCGCGCACGGCGTCGCCGGCCATGCCTCGCTGATCATGCGCCGGCTGCTGTCGAGGGCATGAAGTGAATGGGAAACCGCAGTAGTCAGGGCCCTACTGCCCTAACCCCTGCGCCGCCACCGCCTGTGGACCGTCCTCGTCGTCCGGCATATCGAGGAGTTCGATCAGCCGCGCCACCTTCGTTCCCGGCAAGGGGCGGCCCTCGTTGACCAGCGCCTCGTCGGCACCGAGCCAGGCGAACGCCTCGCGCAGTTCTTGAAGGGTGGCGCCGGTCAGCGCGATGTCGGCTATGACCGCCTCGTCTACCGGCCCCAACACCGAAATGATGTCGTCGCGTGTCATGGTCACCTCCATGCTAAGTGCCGGCAGGTCGTCGAGTTGATGCCGGGATCCGGCCATCCAGTCAACGGATTGCGAGCGAAAGCCGCCGACAAAGCAGAATCTGGGTCTTCTTTTCGACTAAGCAAGGTGAACGCGCGCCTTTTGCCGTCAAGCAGCCGAATGCCGATCGATGCTGTAGAGATGCACGGGATAGCCGGGACCGATGGCGTCGCGTACCCGGCCCGTCCAGGCACGAACCGCCGGATAAGCCGCCAGCGCAAAGCCGCAATCTTCGGCACGGTGGCCGTAGGCATAGACAGCAATGTCGGCGATGGTGAGCATGTCGCCGACAAGGAACGGCGTGTCGTTCAGGCTGCGCTCCAGCGCTGCCAGCGTGCGGGCGCCGGCTTCGCGCTTGGCCGGAAGCGTCGCCTGGTTGCGCTCCAGCCTTCCGGCCAGCGTCCAGAAGCGCAGGGAGCCGATGACCGGCTCGACATGGTACTGTTCGAAGAACAGCCATTGCAGAACTTTCGCGCTGACATAGCGATCCGCCGGCAGCAAGGGCGTGCCTTCGGCGAGATAAATGAGGATCGCATTCGATTCGGCGATCGCACGGCCATCCTCGAGTTCGAGCACAGGAACGGCGCCGGCCGGGTTGAGCTTCAGGAAGGCGTCGGTGTGGCTCTCGCCCTCGAAAATCGACACCAGGCGGCTTTCATAGGGAATGTTGAGCAGGCCGAGCACGACCCTCGCCTTCCAACCGTTTTGCCACGGCAAATAATCATGAAGCGTGAGCATGGCTGTCCTTTCGCTGCGGTCGACGCCTGATTTGCACGGTGCCACGATACCAGCCACCCGAATCCTGCAATGTGTACGCGCGGAAACAGATAAACTATACGCATGTAGAGTTTTATTGACTTCGCTGTATGTGCGATTTACCCGATAAACACTTGCGTCGGATAACTGCGCGGGCAAGCAATCAGTTTGCGTGTGAGAGGAATCGCAAGCATGAGCCTTTCGCGCCGAAGCGAGATCGCCGCCGAGGCCGTGGGGCCAACGATTGTCGCCGGCGAAATCCTGGTCGAGATCATGGCGACGGAACGGGGTTTCGGCTTCCTCGAGCCGCAATCGCTTGTCGGGCCATTCCCCAGCGGCGCGCCGGCGATCTTCATCGATCAGGTCGCCCGGCTGGGAGGCGGCGCCGGCATTATCGGCTGCGTCGGCCGCGACGATTTCGGCACGCTCAACCTGGACAGGCTGGAGCGCGACGGCGTCGACGTCTCAGCCGTCGATATCAGCGACCGCTTCCCGACGGGATGCGCCTTCGTGCGCTACCGGCCCGATGGTATCAGGGACTTCGTCTACAACATCGCCGAATCCGCCGCCGGGCAGATCCACCTGACCACTGCTGCGCGCCTGCTGGCGGACAGGGCCGGCCATCTGCATATCATGGGATCGACGCTGTCGGTGGCAGGGCTGAAGGAGATCGTCAGCTACGCAGTGCAGGCGGTTCGTGCCCGCGGCGGCTCGACCTCATTCGACCCGAATGTGCGCAAGGAGCTGATCGACGGCTCCGACGGCGCACTGTTTTCCGCACTCATCGACGATGCCGACCTGCTGCTGCCGTCCGGCGACGAATTGCTCGCTACGGCGGGCGTCGATGACGAGCACCGGGCGGTGGCGGCGCTGTTTGCCAGGGGCGTCGGCGAGATCGTGCTGAAGCGCGGTGCTGACGGCTCTTCCTGGTTCGGCGCCGACGGCGCCAGGATCGACTGCGCCGGTTTTCAGGTCGAGGAAGTCGACCCCACGGGCGCCGGCGATTGTTTCGGCGCCACCTACCTGACCTGCCGCCGCCAGGGGATGGAGCCCGGCAAGGCGCTGCTTTATGCCAATGCCGCCGGCGCCCGCAACGTCACCCGGCGCGGCCCGATGGAGGGCGTCACCAGCTTCGACGGACTCGATCAATTCATCAAGGGAACAGCGAGATGATGGCCAATCCCCTTGCCGGTCTCGCGGCGGCCCGCCGGAACGGAGCACCCTACGGCATCACGTCCATCTGTTCGGCTCATCCGCTGGTGATCCAGACAGCGATACGGCGCGCCGTTGCCGACAGGGAGAAAAACCTGCTGATCGAGGCAACCTGCAATCAGGTCAACCAGTTCGGCGGCTATACCGGAATGACCCCGGCGCTGTTCGTCGCCTTCGTGCTGGAGATCGCCTGCCGCGAGGGGCTGGAAGCCTCGCGCATCATCTTCGGCGGCGATCATCTGGGACCGAACCCGTGGCGCGCCGAGCCGGCGGCGCAGGCGATGGACAAGGCCGAGGCCATGGTCGGCGCCTATATCGCGGCCGGCTTCACCAAGATCCATCTCGACGCATCGATGGGCTGCGCCGGCGAGCCGGCGGCCCTGGACGACGAGACCATCGCCACCCGGGCGGCGCGGCTGGCAAAGGCGGCCGAAACGGCCGCGCACGCCGCAGGCAGCACCTTGCCGGTCTACATCATCGGCACCGAAGTCCCCGCCCCCGGCGGAGTCGACCATGCGATCAGCGAGTTGAAGCCGACCGAGGCGGCGGCGGCGCGGCGCACGATCGAGGTTCACCGGGAGATCTTTGCCCGCGAAGGCCTGACCGAGGCGTTCGGCCGCGTCATGGCCGTGGTGGTGCAGCCGGGCGTGGAATTCGGCAGCCAGAATGTCGTCGCCTACGCGCCCGAAAAATCCAAGGGCCTGACCGGCTTGCTCGATGAGCAGCCGTCGCTCGTCTACGAGGCGCATTCGACCGACTACCAGACCCGTGCGGCTTTGACCGCGCTGGTCGCAAACGGCTTTCCTATCCTCAAGGTCGGCCCCGGCCTGACCTTCGCCTTGCGCGAGGCGCTTTACGGGCTCGACCTGATCGCCTCCGAAATGGCCAGGGACTATGGCGACCGGTCGCTCGCCCGGACCATGGAAAGCGCGATGCTGGCAGCACCCGGCCATTGGCACAGCCACTATCACGGCAACGAAGCAGAGCTCTATGTGCAGCGGCATTACAGCTACAGCGACCGCATCCGCTATTATTGGAGCAACCCCACCGCTGTCGCGGCCGTCGAGCGCCTGCGCAAGGCGCTGGACGGCGTTGCCATTCCCGAAACGCTGATTCGGCAATTCCTGCCGGCGCTGCCAGCCGAACTCGGGCCGGCGGGCAATCCCGAGGCTATTCTTCTCGAAGCTGTCGATCAGGTGCTGGCCGATTATGACGCGGCCTGCCGTGGGACCTGAGTGCATTTGCGCCGGGTTGATCTTTGCCTCAGCCCAGTGTCTCTGACGTTTCCATGAAACCAGTCATGTTCTTTCTCCTGTTCGCGGCCTCTCTGCTGGCGTCGCCGGCACGCGCCGACTGGAAGCCGGTCGAAAAGGTCGAGAACTACGCCATCGCAGGACAGACCGGCCCGGAACTCTATGCCGCGATCGGCGAAGCCGGCCCCTTGCTCGGCAAGGGTCGGGTCATTGCGCACACCAATTTCAAGCTGACCTGGACCAGAGACTACAGGTCGAAAGGCGACGCCTGCGTGCTCAAATCGGCGCGCCCGAAACTGATCATCACCTACACCTTGCCGAAGCCGGCCGAACCGTTGCCGGCTTCCGTCCAGAAGAACTGGACGGTGTTCATCGCCGGGCTCGCCGCCCACGAGAGAGTGCATGGCGCAGCCATCGCCGAGATGGTGCGCAAGATCGAGGCGGTGAGCGTCGGCCTGACCGTTACTGATGACCCCGCCTGCAGCAAGATCAGAACCGAGCTGACGAGGCAACTCGCCCAGATCTCGCTGGCTCAGCGGCAGGCGAGCCGCGACTTCGACCGGGTCGAATTCGGCCCCGGCGGAAACCTGCAGAAGCTGGTGCTGGCTTTTGTGAATGGGGGGTAGTTTGCCGGCGAACCGGTCATTGCGCCGGTGTTCCGAACGACAAGAGCACCGGCCGCATGGCCGCTTTACAGGCAGGCTTGGTAGCGCTACCGTCTGATCGTCACGCGACCTGTTGGGGGAATGGGAGACGGTCGCGAGGCGGAGAGGAGCGGTTTCCTTCGGGGCGTCGCAAGAAGCATTCGGGAGGAGATCGATGGCGTCTGTCGCGATCGGCGATGTTTACAAATCGTTCGGGACCGTCGAGGTCCTGCATGGCGTCAGTGTGGATATCGACGACGGCGAATTCGTCACGCTGGTCGGCCCGTCGGGTTGCGGAAAATCGACCCTTCTCAGGATGATCGCCGGCCTGGAAAAGATATCTCGGGGCGAGATCGCGATCGGGGATCGGGTCGTCAACAACGTTGCGCCGAAAGAGCGCGACGTTGCCATGGTGTTCCAGAACTACGCGCTCTACCCGCACATGACGGTCGCCGAGAACATGGCGTTCTCGCTCATGCTCAAAGGTGTTTCGAAGGCCGATTGCGCTACCAGCATCCAGCGCGCCGCCGAAATCCTCGGGCTGGTGCCATTGCTGACGCGATATCCGCGCCAGCTTTCCGGCGGCCAGCGCCAGCGCGTCGCCATGGGCCGGGCGATCGTGCGCGATCCACAGGTTTTCCTGTTCGACGAACCGCTCTCCAATCTCGACGCCAAGCTCAGGGTGCAGATGCGCGCCGAGATCAAGGAACTGCACCAGCGGCTCAAGACGACCACAGTCTATGTCACCCACGACCAGATCGAGGCCATGACCATGGCCGACAAGATCGTCGTCATGCATGACGGCATCGTCGAACAGATCGGACCGCCGCTGGAGCTCTACGACAGGCCAAACAATCTCTTCGTCGCCAGTTTCATCGGCTCGCCCGCCATGAACCTGATCAAGGGCGAGATCGTCACCGACGGGTCTCCGTCCTTTCGCGGCGCCGGGGGAATTTCCGTGCCGCTGGCCGGCGCGCCGGCCGTTGGCAACGGTCATCCGGTGGTGCTGGGAATACGGCCCGAGCATTTGCGGCTATCGTCAGACCAAGGCATTCCAGTCACCGTCGCGGTGGTCGAGCCGACCGGGTCGGAAGTGCAGATCATCGGCCGCACCGCCGGCGGCGACGAGATCGTCGCCAATTTCCGCGAACGCCATGCCTTCACACCGGGCGAATCCATACGGCTCTCTGCCGCGCCTGGCCTGATTCATCTCTTTGACGGCAAGACCGGAACACGATTTGAAACGCGTAACGGATGGTAAGGACCGCATAGCAAGGAAGATAAACCGGAGGAGACGACCATGAAATTCACGAGACGCGATGTAATCCGCACGACCGCAGGTGCCGCGGCGGGAGCTCTGGGAAGCCGGTTCGTCGGCTCGCCGGCTTTTGCCCAGGAGGGCTTGAAATACAAGCCCGAGGAAGGCGCAAAGCTGCGGCTGCTGCGCTGGTCGCCCTTCGTCAAGGGCGATGAGGATCAATGGCTGGCCAACACCAAGCGCTTCACCGAGGCGACAGGTGTCGAGGTTCGTGTCGACAAGGAAAGCTGGGAGGACATTCGCCCCAAGGCAGCGGTCGCCGCCAATGTCGGTTCCGGGCCGGACCTCATGTTCGTCTGGTTCGACGACCCGCATCAATATCCCGACAAGCTGCACGACGTGACCGAGCTCGGCGACTATCTGGGCTCGAAATATGGCGGCTGGCACGACGGACCAAAGCAATATGCGACGCGGGACGGCAAGTTCGTCGGCCTGCCGCTGGCCACGATCGGCAATGCCATCGTCTATCGCGAAAGCTGGGTGAAGGAGGCCGGCTTCTCCGAATTTCCGAAGGACACGGCAGGCTTCCTCGAGCTTTGCAAGGCGTTGCAGGCGAAGGGACATCCGGCCGGCTTCACGCACGGCCACGGCGTCGGCGACGGCAACAATTACGCGCACTGGCTGCTGTGGAGCCATGGCGGCCAGATGGTCGACGAGAGCGGCAAGGTGGCGATCAACAGCCCCGAGACGCTAAAGGCGATCGGATACGCGCAGGAACTCTACAAGACCTTCATTCCCGGGACCGAAAGCTGGCTCGACGTCAATAACAACCGCGCCTTCCTGGCCGGCGAACTCGGCGTCATCGCCAACGGCATTTCCGCCTACAATACGGCCAAGATCAACAAGGACAACGATCCGAAGCTGGCTGAGATCGCCAAGGACATCCGCACCACCAACCTGCCGATCGGTCCCGTCGGGAAATCGGTCGAACTGTTCCAGGTGACCACCGCCGTCATCTTCAACTACACGCCCTACCCCAATGCGGCCAAGGCCTATCTGCAGTTCATGTTCGAGGATCCGCAGATGACCGACTGGATCACCTCCTCGGCGGGCTATTGCTGCCAGACGCTGAAGGCCTTCGACAACAATCCAGTGTGGACGGCCGACCCGAACAATGCCGCCTATGCCAAGGCCTCGGCGACGCTGCGCCCCAACGGCTATGCCGGGCCGCTCGGCTATGCCTCGGCGGCGACCATGGCCGACTATGTCCTGGTCGACATGTTTGCCAAGGCGGTGACCGGCCAGGCGACGCCGCAGGAGGCGATGGAGGAGGCGGAGAAGCGCGCCAACCGCTACTACCGCGTTTGATCACGGCACCGCCGGGCAGCGTCTAGTGCGCTGCCCGGCCCGTCGCACAATCCCATGGCGGCCGTTGACGCCGTGACCTGATTCCCCGATGAGGAGCCCTCCATGGCCGTGCCGTCCGTTGCCGCCCAGCCGCGTCCGTCGATGCTTTCGCGGATCTCCGAAAGCCGCAACGCGCTGGGCTTCGGCTTCATGCTGCCGGCGGCGGCGCTGCTGCTGGTCTTCCTGACCTATCCGCTCGGGCTGGGCGTCTGGCTCGGTTTCACCGATGCCCGGATCGGCCGCCCCGGCATCTTCATCGGCGTCGAGAATTATCAGTACCTTTGGAATGACAACGTCTTCTGGCTCTCCGTCTTCAACACGCTGCTCTACACGGTCAGCGCCTCGATCCTGAAGTTCGTGCTCGGCCTGTGGCTGGCGCTCATCCTCAATGAAAACCTGCCGTTCAAATCGTTCTTCCGCGCGATAGTCCTGCTGCCCTGGGTGGTGCCCACTGTACTGTCAGCCATCGCCTTCTGGTGGATCTACGATTCGCAGTTCTCCATCCTGTCCTGGGCGCTGCAGCAAATGGGCCTGATCGACCACCGCATCAATTTCCTCGGCGATCCGGAGAATGCGCGCGCTTCGGTTATCGCCGCCAACGTCTGGCGCGGCATTCCTTTCGTCGCCATCACGCTGCTCGCCGGCCTGCAGACCATTCCGCAGTCGCTCTACGAGGCGGCCACGCTCGACGGCGCCAGTCGCTGGCAGTTGTTTCGTTATGTGACTCTGCCGCTGCTGACGCCGATCATCGCCATCACCATGACCTTCTCGGTGCTGTTCACTTTCACCGATTTCCAGCTGATCTACGTGCTGACCCGGGGCGGACCGGTGAATGCCACGCATCTGATGGCGACATTGTCTTTCCAGCGCGGCATTTCCGGCGGCCAGCTTGGCGAGGGCGCGGCCATCGCGGTGGCCATGATCCCGTTCCTGCTGGCGGCGATCCTGTTCAGCTATTTCGGCCTGCAACGCCGCAAATGGCAACAAGGCGGCGGAGACTGACATGGTCAAGACGGCCGCGACAAGGAAGGCGAAACGTGGGGATATCGACGAAGGCGGCATGGGCTACCTGCAGAGCCTGCCGCGCCGCGTGGTGACGGTCTATCTGCCGCTGCTGGTGTTCGTCTTCGTGCTGTTGTTTCCGTTTTACTGGATGACGATCACGGCGGTTAAGCCCAATCTCGAGATGACCGACTATGCGCAGTTCAATCCGTTCTGGGTGGTGCATCCGACATTGGAGCACATCCGCTATCTCCTGTTCGAGACCTCCTATCCGGGCTGGCTGCTCAACACGATCATCATCTCGACCGCCGCCACGTTCCTGTCGCTGCTGGCGTCGGTGTTCGCCGCCTATGCGATCGAGCGGTTGCGCTTCTCCGGGGCGCGGCAGGTCGGCCTCGGCATCTTCCTCGCCTATCTGGTGCCGCCCTCGATCCTGTTCATTCCGCTGTCGGTGATGGTGTTCAACCTCGGGCTCTACGACACGCCCTTCGCGCTCATCCTTACCTATCCGACCTTCCTGGTGCCGTTCTGCACGTGGCTGTTGATGGGTTACTTCCGCTCCATCCCGTTCGAACTGGAAGAATGCGCGCTGATAGACGGAGCGAGCCGGTGGCAGATCCTCACCAAGATCGTGCTGCCGCTGTCGGTGCCCGGCCTGATCTCCGCCGGCATATTCGCCTTCACCCTGTCATGGAACGAGTTCATCTATGCGCTGACATTCATTCAGTCCTCGGAAAACAAGACCGTGCCGGTGGGTGTGCTGACCGAGTTGGTGCGCTCCGACGTCTACGAATGGGGGGCGCTGATGGCGGGAGCGCTGATCGGCTCGCTGCCGGTGGTGGTGCTCTATTCGTTCTTCGTCGAGCACTATGTCTCGTCGATGACCGGCGCGGTGAAGGAGTGACGCGCCGGCTCACGCGAGGCGACCGGCGCGGTCAGATCGCGCCGATGATGCCGCCGTCGACGCGGATGTTCTGGCCGGTAATGTAGCCCGCACCTTCGGAAGCGAGGAAGGCGATGGTCGCGGCAATTTCCTCCGAGGTGCCGTAGCGCTGCATCGGCACGCTGTCGCGGCGCTCCTCGGTGGCCGGCAGGCTGTCGATCCAGCCGGGCAGCACATTGTTCATGCGCACATTGTCGGCGGCGTAGGTGTTGGCGAAGATCTTGGTGTAGGCGGCAAGACCGGCGCGGAACACGGCGGATGTCGGGAACATCGGGCTCGGCTCGACCACCCAGGCGGTCGAGATGTTGATGATGGCGCCGGCCTTCTGCTTGACCATCTGCGGCGCCACGATGCGCACCGGCCGGATGACGTTCATCAGATAGACGTCGAGACCGGTGTGCCACTGCTCGTCGGTGATTTCGAGGATCGGCGCGCGTGGCCCGTGGCCGCCGCTGTTGACCAGCACGTCGATGCGGCCGAAGCGCTCGAGCGTCAGGTCGGCGAGCCGCTGCAGATCGTCATTCGACTGGTTGGAGCCGGTGACGCCGAGGCCGCCAATCTCCTTGGCCAGAGCCTCGCCCTTACCGGAGGACGACAGGATCGCGACCTTGAACCCGTCCGCCGCCAGCCGCTTGGCCGCCGCCGCGCCCATACCGCTGCCACCCGCGACGACGACTGCCACTTTTTCTACACTCATTTTTCTCTCCTTGGGGTTTTGCGGCGTGTGTCTCGCGACTTCAAAGGATGATATAGCCGGTCTTGCCATCTGGTTCGAACCAGAAAGCCTGAAATCAAGCTGTAGAAAAACTCCTGCATGCCCGAAGCCTTCCTGAGCCTGCCGCCGTTGAATGCGCTGCGTGCCTTCGAAGCCGCCGCGCGTCATCTCAACTTCCGCATCGCCGCGCAGGAGCTGAACGTGACGCAAGGGGCGGTGGCGCAGCATATACGCGGGCTGGAGGCGGATCTCGGCGCAAAGCTGTTCGACCGGCTGCCGCGCGGCCTGGCGCTGACCGATGAGGGACGTGCCTATGCGCCGAACATTCGCCGCGCCTTCGAGCTGATCTCCGAGGCAACGCTGCTGTTGCGGCCCGAGCCGGCGCGGCTGACGATCAGCGTCACGCCGAGCTTTGCCACCAAATGGCTGATCCCCAAACTGCCGGAGTTCGTCGCCCACAACCCGCTCGTCGATTTGCGCATCCTGGCCAGCCAAAGCCTGTCGAGTTTTCAGGCCGACGGCGTCGACATTGCGGTCAGGCAAGGCCGCCCGCCCTTCGGCGCCGGCCTGATGGTCGACCTGTTGTTCCCACAGCAGATCGTCGCCATCTGCAGCCCTGCCCTGCTGCCAACCGAGGCGAACGAGATCGCGACGGCCGATATCCAGCATCATGTCCTGTTGCACGACGCGCACAATCTGTGGCCGGAATTCATGGAGAGAGCGCTCGGGCTGAAGATGGCCACCGAGGCCAAACGCATGCGCTTCAACCAGACAGGCCTCGCGATCGACGCCGCCATTGCCGGCCAGGGCATCGCGCTGGCCAGCCGGTTTCTCGTCGCTGCCGACATTGCCGCCGGCCGGCTGGTGCAGCCGATCAACGCAGAGATGCGTGGGACGCACGATTTCTATGTCGTGATGCCGCGCAAGCAACGGCACCCAGAACCGACGCAAGCCGTGCGGCAATGGCTGCTCGATGAGGGCGACGCGGCGGGGCTGTGATGGATAGCCGATCTCCCCGCAAGGCGGGAGATCCGCAGCTTGGCCGACGCCGCCCCTTTCAGCCTCGCCGAGCAATGTCGGCCGCCACTGCCTTCGCCTCGCGTCCAATTTCCCTGAGCAGACCGGTGACCGGATTGTAGAAGCCGACGAGGTAGAGGCCGAGTTGCGAGGCGCGGGCGTTGACGCCACTGCGCTCCGGCTGCAATTCCACGGGCAGAAACTTTTCGTAGCCCGGGCGATAGCCGGTGGCGAGGATGACGGCGTCGAAATTTTCCTGCCTGCCGTCGGTGAACGCAGCGCCGCGCTCGGTGAAGCCCGCTATGTCGGGCGCGATCTTGATGGCGCCTTTGGTGATGGCGTCGACCGTGCCGACGTCGATGACCGGGATGCGGCCGACTTCGTCGATCTGTTGCAGGATGCCCTGTTTCGGCCTGACGATGCCGTATTTCTCGAGCTTGCCCAGCGCGAAATCGAGGATGATCGGAAACATCCAGTCGTTCAGCGCCTGCGGCATTGGCCGGCTGGCGATGCCGACCATCTGGATCGGCACGCCAAACAGCTGGCGCGGCACGATGTGGACGCCCTTGCGCACCGAAATGGTCGGACGCGCGCCACTTTCCGCCAAGTCGAGCGCGATCTCGGCGCCGGTGTTGCCCATGCCGACGATCAGCACCGAGCGGCCGGCAAAGGGCGCCGCTTGCGTATAGTCGGCGCTGTGCAGCACCTCGCCCTTGAAAGCCTCGATGGCAGGGAGCCGGGGGACGATCGGCTCGGCATTGTTACCGCTGGCGATAACGACATGGCGCGCCTTGAGGTTGTCCGATCCTGTCTCGACCAGAAAACCGCCGTCCCCGAGGCGAATGGCTTTCACCGTCACGCCGAAGCGCGGGCGCAGATCGAATTTTTCCGCGTAGTCGTCGAGATAGCGGACCACCAGTTCGCGCGGCACGTAGCGCGGATAATTTTTGGGAAAGGGCAGGAACGGCAGCGACGAGAACGACTTGACCGTATGCAGATGCAGCCGCCGATAGTGCCGCCGCCAGGCGGGCGCGATCTCCTGCGATTTTTCGAGCAGGATGAAATCCACTCCTGCCCGCTTCAGGCAGGCACCGACCGCAAGGCCGGCGGGCCCGGCGCCGACAATAACGACAGTGGTGTCCAAGCGATTCTCCTCCCGCTAGCTCCTTAGGCTACGCGTAGAAGCGCAGGCGGGACAAGGCGCGCCTCACCTTCTCCCCTTGTTGGAGAAGGTGGACGGCGCGCTAGCGCCGAGACGCCTTCGCATCGCGGCGCGCACGCTACGCATCCTGTCCGGTCTCGGCTCACCCCGGTGACGAATGTCTATCCCGGCAATCGCCCCATGCTGTCGGACGGGCTGCCTGTCGCCGGCCGCACCGCGGTCGAAGAGCTCTACGTGCATGGCGGCATAGGCCCAATCGGCATGCATGCCGCCCCCGCCACCGCGCGCTGGCTGGAGGAGGCCGTGGTTCGGGCGATGGCAATCCGAAGCAGACATGGCTCCGGCCACAGCGATTTGCGGGATGGGAAGGGTGAGGCTGCGCGATGTCGTGTCGATCTAGCCCGCCACCAGCGCGAAGGGAGGCGTTCCTCCCTAGCCGACATGCTCGGCGCGCAGCTTCTTCTTTATCTGCTCGAGCGCTGCCTCGCCGCCGGCCGCCAGTTCGTCGGCGATCCTGGCCAGCTTGTCGTCGGCGTTGCGGTATTTGCTGCCCCAGGCGCCGAGCGTCGCCAGCACCGGCAACAGGTCGATGCCGGCCTCGGTCAGCCTGTAGATCGCCTTGAGCTTGTGCGTGGGGTCGTCGCTTCTGGTGACGATGCCCTCATCCTGCAAGTTCTGCAGCCGCTCGGCCAGCGTGCGCGACGAGATGCCTTCGCCTGATAGCAGGAACTCCCTGAAGTGCCTTTTTCCCGCGAAAATCATGTCGCGGATGATCAGCAGCGTCCAGCGGTCACCCAGCAGTTCGAGCGACAGGCTGATGGGGCAGCCGGATCTTTCCCTGGTCGACATTTCAATGCTTCCATTTCTAAATCACTTTACTATTGACATCATTTTTCTCTCGTGTCAATGGTTCCGAAAGTAAAGCAATAACCAACGCCGCCTGACCTGGCGCTGGTGACACCAGAGCTCAATCAGGAGAACGACGATGAGAAAACTGATCCTGCAGATGCAGATGTCGGTCGACGGTTTTGTCGGCGCGGCCGGCGATGAGCACTGGCAGCTCTGGGAATGGGGCGCCAACTGCCCGTGGGACGACGACTTGAAGCAGGATTTCAACGCGGTGTTCGCCGGCATCGATACCATTCTGCTCAGCCGCAAGATGGCCGAAGAAGGCTATCTAACCCATTGGGGCAATGCGGCAAAAAACTATCAGCGCGATCCCTTCTACGCCTTTGCGCAGCGCATCGTCGAGGCGCGCAAGGTGGTGCTGAGCGACAAGCTCGCGGCATCGCGGTGGGAGCGCACGACGCTTGCCAGCGGCGACCTGCCGCGCGAGGTCAAGGCCCTGAAAGCTGAAGGTGAAGGCGACATGGCGGTATTCGGCGGCGCCGGCTTTGCCTCGGCGCTGATTGCAGCGGGGTTGGTCGATGAGTTCCAGCTGTTCATCAATCCGGCCGCGCTGGGCGACGGCGAGCGGATTTTCGACCGTGGCGGCTTCCGGAAATTGCGCCTGCTCGGCTCTAAAGCCTATGCCTGCGGAATGGTGGTGAACCGCTACGCGCCGGCAATGTGAAGCAGTTCAGCGATTGAATCCGTGGACCGCTTCAACTCTTTGTTTTTACGAGAACTCCGGACGGATCACCGCAACCCGCTCCTCGTGAACCTGCGCTAGAAATTGATCTCGACCGAAGCGGCACTTCGCTTTGCCGGCCCGTGAAACACCGCCTCGATGTTGTTGCCGTCGGGGTCGAGCAGGAAGGCGGCGTAGTAGCCGGGGTGGTAGGGCCGCTCACCCGGCGCGCCATTGTCGGCGCCGCCGGCATCGAGGCCGGCCTTGTAGAAGGCATCGACCATGGCCTTGTCCCTGGCCTGGAGGGCCAGATGATGGCGCCCGGTCAGCTGTCCCTTCGCCGCCCGGCTGTCGAGGCTTGAGATGAACAGCTCGTCGGCCCAGAAATAGTCCTCGGCCTCGCCGCCGATCGGAATGCCGAGCACCTTGAAGACGGCTTCATAGAAGCGCCGGCTCGCCTTGAGGTCCCTGACCACCAGCTGGACGTGGTCGATGAGGCGGCCGCGATGCAGTTCCATGAGCGATATCTCCCGTCGCGAGACCACAAAGCTAGTGCCGCGGAGCG
This sequence comes from Mesorhizobium sp. LSJC269B00, assembly GCF_000502815.1. NCBI lineage: Bacteria > Pseudomonadati > Pseudomonadota > Alphaproteobacteria > Hyphomicrobiales > Phyllobacteriaceae > Mesorhizobium > Mesorhizobium sp. LSJC269B00. The sequence continues at coordinate 24,236 of NZ_AYVN01000014.1, read as the reverse complement.
GCTCGTCAATTCGGCAGTCTATCTTGTCGGCGCGCTTGGCAGCCTTACACCCCTGCTTTTGTCATATCCGGATGGACTTCCACGCAGACCGGATAAAAAATGCAACCGGATTGTCGGATTCGAAATCCCGCCAACGTCCTTCGGACGCAAGCGGCGCAACGGAGCTGGAGCGAGTGGCGCCGCATCGAAACCGATCTCGGGAGAAGAGCATGAACAGTTCCTACCGTTGGGTGATCGTCGCGTGCGGCGCGCTGATGACCTGTGTGGCGCTCGGCGCGATGTTTTCGCTGGCGATCTTTCTCGAGCCGATGGCGCTCGACACCAACTGGTCGCGAACCGGCATTTCCAGCGCCATGACGCTGAATTTCTTGGTGATGGGTGCAGGCGGTTTCGCCTGGGGCGCCATCTACGACCGTGTCGGCGCCCGCCCGGTGGTTTTTGCCGGCGCGGTGCTGCTCGGCCTGTCGCTGGTGGTGGCGAGCCGAGCCCAATCGCTGCTGGTCTTCCAGCTGAGCTATGGCGTCATCGTCGGGCTGGCGGCCAGCGCCTTCTTCGCGCCGATGATCGCGCTGACCACCGCCTGGTTCGAGACCCATCGCAGCCTGGCCGTGTCGCTGGTCTCGGCCGGCATGGGCGTGGCGCCGATGACCATTTCGCCCTTCGCGCGCTGGCTGATCACGGCCTATGACTGGCGTACCGCCATGTTCGACATCGGGATCATGGCCTGGGTGCTGTTGCTGCCGGCCGTCTTCCTGGTGCGCCAGCCGTCGGCGGCGGTCGCGGCAGCGGATGGCAGCGCGCCCGCGCCTGCCGCGGCCCCCGGCATGTCAGTCGGCCAGGCGCTGCGCTCGCCGCAATTCCTGGTGCTGGGCATGACCTTCTTCGCCTGCTGCGCGGCGCATTCGGGGCCGATCTTCCACATGGTGAGCTATGCCATGTCGTGCGGCGTGGCGCCGATGGCAGCCGTGTCGATCTACAGCGTCGAGGGCCTTGCCGGCCTTGGCGGGCGCGTGCTCTACGGCGTGCTCGGCGACAGGTTGGGCGCCAAGCCGGTGCTGATCGTGGGCCTCGCCATCCAGGCGGTGGTGATCGCCGCCTATCTCGCCGTCGGCAATCTCGAGCAGTTCTATCTCCTGGCGATCATTTTCGGCGCCACCTATGGCGGCGTCATGCCGCTCTATGCGGTTCTGGCGCGCGACTATTTCGGGCCGCGCATCATCGGCACGATACTTGGCGCCGCGACCCTGTTGTCCAGCCTCGGCATGTCGTTCGGCCCGCTCGCCGGCGGCATGATCTTCGACGCCTATGCCAGCTATTCCTGGCTGTTCATCGGCTCGGCGCTGATCGGACTCGGTGCTGCCGGCATCGCCATCGGCTTCCCGCCGCAGCCCGGCCGAGAGAGGCTGCAGGCGGCATGAGCGAAATTTCCCCTCGAGGGGAAATACTCATCACCCTGTCCCCGTTCCCGAGCGCAGCTCTTCCCTGCCCTCGTCGTCGCGGCTGAGCCTGGCGTCCGAGATCAGCACCACCGGGCATTGGCAGCGCTGCAGCACGCCGGTGGTCGTCTCGCCAAAGAAGAGTTCCTCGCCAGGGCGCCGCGCCACGCCCATGACGATCAGCGCCGCCGCCCTGCCGGCCTGGCGGGCAATGGCATCGGCGGCGGCGGCCCGGCTGCGGATGGCCGTCTCGATCTCGACGCCATAGCGGTCGGCTAGCGCGACGGTATCCTTCAGCACCGCCTCCCTGTGGCGATGCGAGACAGTGTCGCGCGGTTCGTCGCGGCCGACGCGCGCGACATAAAGTATCTTGACCCGCGCACCCGTGACCGCTGCAATCGCCAGTGCCATTTCGGCACCCCGGCGGGCGATCGCGGTGCCGTTGACCGGAACCAGAATCTTCCCGCCTTCAGGTCCTAGCCTTGGCATTTGGCGGCCGGCGCCGGTCGCCTTCAGCACCAGGCATAGCGGACCCTCGAAGGCGCCGGCGATCTCGTTGATGCGGCGGGTAAACCCACCTTTCGAGGTGACCGCGCGGCCGAGCCCGATCAGCAGCAGCCCATAGCCTTTGCGCGCCTCCTTGGCAACCGTTTCGGCCGAAAGCTCGGCCTCGTGGCGCCGCGTGACAGGCGCCGCGCGGGCCAGCTCCTCGTCCGAACTCCTGGCGGCCTCGCGGCTGTCCTCGGCACCCTTTTCGATCGGCTCGAGCTTCGCATCCGTGCCGGGCTCGGCCTCCTCCCCCTCGCCTCGGGCATGCAGCACCGTCGTCGGCCTGCCGGCGCCCACGACTCCGGCGAGGTAAGCAGCAAAGCGGCCGACAACGCCCTCATCGGTCACCACCAGCAGTCGTTCCAGGTTGGCGATGAAGCCGCGTTGGTCGATCTCCTCGCGCTCCAGACGCTTCTTCTCGTTCTCGCCCATCGGCAAGCGGCCGAGTGCCCAACGCAAGGTCGGCGGCATGGCGAGCGTGGTGATGACGGCCATGGTCACGATCATGGTGAAAAGATCGTGCGACAGAACGCCGATCGACAGGCCAATCGAGGCGACGATGACTTCGGTCGAGCCGCGCGCGTTCATGCCGCAACCGACGGCGATGCCTTCCTTGCGGCTCATGCCGGCAAGCTCGGCGCCGATGAAGGCGCCGGCGAATTTGCCGAAGCTGGCGATCAGCACCAAAGCGGCCGTGAGTAGCGCAAGCTCGTGGTCGACAAGCACGGTGAGATCCGCCGAAAGGCCGGCGACGCCGAAGAAAACCGGCATGAACAGCGCCATGATGACGCCGCGCAATTGCCCTTCGATATGACGCGACAGGATCGGCGATTCCCCAACCAGTATGCCGGCGACGAAGGCGCCAAGCACGGTGTGGACGCCGATCAGATCGGTGATCAGCGCCATTGCGCCCATGATGGCGAGAATGACGGTGACGACGGCGTATTCGCTGCGGAACGTATCGTTGGTCCAGCGGATGGCGTCGAAGACGATGCGGCGGCCAATCGTGAAGGAAAACCCCATGAAGGCGGCAACGCCGACAATGGTGAAGGCAAGGCTGCCGAGCTCGAAGCGCCCCTTGGTGGCGATGCCGATGGTGATGGCGATGATCACCCAGCCGATCGTGTCCTCGATGATGGCCGACGAGACGATGGTCTGACCGAGATCGCGGCGCATGAAGTTCATCTCGCGCACCACCATGGCGACGATCTTGACCGAGGAGATCGACAGCGCCGTGCCGAGGAAGAGACCGGCGACAATGCGCTCGGTTCCGTCGGCCAGCAGCGAGGCCGGCATGAGCTGTGCGGCGGTGAAGCCGAGCGCGAAAGGCACGGCGACGCCCGCGGCGGAGATGGAAAAGCACGCACGGCCGACCCTGCGCACCAGCCGCAGATCCGTCTCCATCCCGGTGAGCAACAGAAGCATCAACACGCCGAGCTGTGCGATGGCGCTGATCATGCTCTTTTGGGTGGCGTCGCCTGAAAAGATCACGCGTTCTGCTTCCGGCAATAGCCAGCCGAGCAGCGATGGCCCGAGCAGGATGCCGCCGATGAGCTGACCCATCACCGCCGGCTGGCCGAGACGCTCCAGCAATTCGCCGATGCCGCGGCCGACGAGAAGCAGAAGGAGGATTTCGAGAACGAAAATGCCCTCGCTGGACATGCCGGTCTTTTCGGCTGCCAACGATGCGGCCGGCATGAATGCGAAGGCTGCCGCGGCAAGCGCGACCGACCGGCGCCGGTTGACCACGAAGGACATGCACCCCCTCATCGTGCCCGGTATAACGTTTGCGGGCGAGATCGGTTGCACGCCACGCTCCCTTGGCGCGCCGCAGGTTCCTCCTTACCTGAATCGCATAACGGGCCTATCTGACTGCGGATAAACCGCCGAGACCCGGGCCGGCGACGGAACATTTTCAACCGATTGCGCGTTGCGCGGATGGGGATGACCGGCGTCGTTTCGGCCGGCCATGGCGTTGGGAGGCGCGTGGCAAGGGATGTCCCAGGTCAAGACCGTGAAAACCGACGAAGCGGCTGCAGCGCCGCGGGCCTCTGATGCGTTCGCGCTGAAGCTCACCTCATCGGAATTCGTGGCCACCATGTCGCATTTCCACCGCGCCGAAATCGCCCGCATGGCCGGCTGGCGCGACCGGCTGGACCGTACCAGCAACTGGGCGATTACTGTCGTCGCCGCCATGCTCTCAGTCTCACTCTCGACGCCCAGCGCCCATCATGGGGTGCTGCTCTTTGCCATGCTGCTGACCACGCTGCTGCTATGGATCGAGGCGCGGCGCTATCGTTTCTTCGACGTCTACCGGGCCAGGGTGCGCCAGTTCGAGCGCTATTATTTCGCGCAGATTTTCTCGCCGCAGCCCGACTACGCCTCCAACTGGCTGGCCATCGTCGGCGAAGGCCTGCGTTCGCCGCGCTTCCTGATCTCGCAACGCGCGGCGTTGGTGCGCCGGCTGCGCCGCAACTACATTTTCATGTACACGATCCTGATGCTGGCGTGGGTGCTGAAGATCACGACGCCCAGTCTGCAGCGCGAAGGGTCGCCGATAGGCTTGGGCGCGTCATTTCTCGACGCCGCGCGCGTGGCGCAGCTCGGCCCGGTTCCAGGCATCTATGTCGTGTGCATGGTCGGGCTGTTCTATGTCGGCCTACTCGCAGCCGCTTTCCTCATCTCAAGCGACGAGGGCGAGCTTTCGCATGGCACCGTGCATGTCTGAGAGCGGCCTCGAAAAGCGCAATCTGCCGCGGTGATCTTCAGCAGACATTGTCGACCATCAGAGCGGTCGCTTCCGACCGGCTTGCGGCTTCCTCAACCGGAAGCCGTGCGCGATGGCGCTTGTAGGCGGTGAGCGCGATGACCAGCACGCAGCATACGGCGTTCAGCCAGTTGATCGCCGCCAGAGCGGGATCGTTCAGATTGATGTGGGCGTAGAGTCCCGTCGTGGCGTTGGCGCCTGTCCACAACAGCCAGGTCGCGTAGGAAATCGCCGACGCCCCGTGCCTGTCCCGGGCCACCCGCACGATCTGCGGCAGGTAGGACACCACCCGCAAGCCATTGAAAATAGTGAAAAGATAAAAAGACAGATCAGCAAGTGTCATCCGAAACCCCTGTCATGGCCGGACGTCCCATAGCGTTCCTTGCAGTGGCGGCATGTGAGCCCGTTCACATGCCGGTTTCGATTTTCCTGTTGCGGCCCGGCATCCGGATTCTTTCGCCATGGGGGCGTTCGCCGTGAGCCAGCCCGACGAGGTCGACATGAACCAGATCTTGTTTCGGCCGACGGCGCGGGAGTGCTAAACAGATCTCGTGCTTGGGCAAAGTTCGGGTTGACCGCTGCCAAGCGCGCGGCGACTATCCCTGCAACGTGCAGGAGGACATGAGAATGGACGAACCCGATCGCTGGCGGCACATGGCGAGCGCGCCCAAGGACGGCAGCCGCATCCTGGTCACGGTCAGGCCATCGGAACAGGGGCCGGCCGAGGTCGACCTCGCTTACTGGTCGCGCGCCGACCAGTTCGGCACGGAGGGCTGGCGCTCTTCCGATTCGTCGCCAGGACGGGTGATCGAATACCCCGAACCGGAGTTGAAATGCTGGATGCCGCTGCCGACGGCCAATCTGAGCCGGGCTTCAATGCCAAGTCCGTGGCAAGGCGAAGACGTCCCGCTGCTCGACGGCTCCGGGATATGATCTCGGCGGGACGTTTCGCACCATAAAGCGAACGCCGCCGGCCGCGGCCTTATACGCTGCCGGCCGATCTGGGCCGGCGCACCGATCGCACCACGCCGCCGGGGCCGCTGCCGCAGAAGAAGCGGTCGCCGCCGTCGGATTCGAGCCCGGAAACGCCCACCCCTGCCGGCATGTCGAGCCGTTCCAGCACCTTTCCGCTTTGCGGATCGACGCGCCGGACATCGCTCTGGTCGCCTTCCCAGGTGCCGTGCCAGAGCTCGCCATCGACCCAGGTCACTCCGGTGACGAAGCGGTTCGAGTCGATGGTCCGCAGGATTTTCCCGGTCTCGGGATCGATCTGGTGGATCTTGCGCTCCCGGTTCTGCCCCACCCAGAGCGTGCCCTCGGCCCAGGTCATGCCGGAATCGCGGCCGCCGCCGGGCGCCGGGATGGTGGAGAGCACCTTGCCGGTATCCGGGTCGATCTTCTGGATGCGGTCACCGGCGAGCTGAAACAGATGCCGGCCGTCATAGGCGGTGCCGGCATGGGCGGCGACATCGATCGAGCGCAGCGTCTCACCGCTTGCCGGATCGAAGGCGGTCAGCCGCTCGCCCGTCGCAAACCAGACATTCTGTCCGTCGAAGCTCACGCCGTGCACGGTGTCGACATCAGGAAAGGGCCCGTATTCGCGCAGGATTTCCGCTGCTGAATGTTTCATGTCCTGGTCCTCGATCATGGTCACCTTTCCTAGCCGTTCGGCAGCGGCGACGGGAGTAACAAGGTGGTCGTGAAACCAGCGACCGGTGGCGTCATCCAGCGCCGCGCCCGGCCGTGGCCGAAGGATTGCACTTTGCCGGTCTCGGCCAACTGCTCGAGCGCCCGCTGTACGCTGCGCTGTCCGGCGCCCAGCGCCAGCGCCAACGCCGAGCTGGCCCAGGATTCACCATCGGCCAGGAAGGCCAGCACCGCGGCGTGCCGCTCCTCGATCGGCCGCGCCAGCACCGCCACGGAGCCTGCTTCGCGCGGCTTTAGCGCAAAGCCCTGGCTGGTCGCGCCGATGCCCGCCAGCGGCCGCAATTCGGCGCGCAGCCGGCCGATCTCGACCCGCAGCCTGGCGCGATGCGATTCATCGGCATGCCGGCCGCCAAAGGCGCGGGCAATCAGCGTCGCCCTCGGCACATCCGCCGGCCAGGCTACGGCAAGCGCGCGCGCCAGCGCAAACAGCACCGGCCGCGTTGCTAGCGAGATCGTTGTTTCCTGCTTGTGCACGATATAGCGGAACGTATCGACGACCAGCGCGCGCGACGCCTGCAGCGCCTCGACCTCTTCGAGCAACAGCGGATGCTCCTCGCCGCCTGCGATCAGCCGCGCCGCCGGCGTCTCCAGCGCCAGGAAGGCGCTGTCGACCTCCGCCATGAGACCCGGAATGCCGGCCCGGCGGGCGGCATGGCGCGCCCACTCAAGGGCTGCGCGCGCGGCCTTCGTCTTCAGGCGCCGCATGGCGATGCCGGCAACCGCGAGTTCATGCGCGGCGCGTGAGGCCGGCGGAAGCGGCGACGGATCGAGCCCAGCCAGCACGTCTTCAGCCTCGTCGAGGCGGCCGATCAGCAGCAGGCGGCGCACTTTGAGATGCCCGGCATGCGCCGCGTTCAGCCGGTCGCCATGCTTTTCCAATGTCGACCGCGCCGCGTCGAGCGCCTTGGACGGCCAGCCGAGATCACGCGAAACAAGCGCGATNTTTTCCAATGTCGACCGCGCCGCGTCGAGCGCCTTGGACGGCCAGCCGAGATCACGCGAAACAAGCGCGATCTCGGCTTCGGCGACAACGCACCTGGCGCGCGCCACCGCCTCCTTTGGACCGAAGGCACGGCCGGCCCTACGCAACAGTACTTTGGCGCGATCGAAATCGCCGAGCTGCGCCATGGCAATGCCGCGCAACGCCAGCGCCGGGGCATCCTCGCGCAAGGCGACGCGGTCGAGTGCCGCCAGCGGATTGCCCGCCGCCAGCGCCAGCCCTGCCGCGGTGATCAGCGAGTCCATGCAAATCCCGTCACATTTGTAACTCCCACCGCTCCCCTTACCGGCCCTAACTTAAGTCACCACCGCCAAGCAGCAAGCCGCGGACGGCGACCTAGCCATCTGGACTGGTTGAAGACGCCCAGGCCTGCGTTGACGGCAATATTCGCATTCGCTAGCCTGAGCATCTCAGACAGTCGTATTAAGCTTCTCAATAGGGAAAATCCGACCATGCCTGCTTCCGAGGACTTCGAGCCCACCGTGCGGCCTCGCCACCCCTGCTGCGGTGGCCCGCCTGCAAATGCCGTCACATTTGTAACTCCGCCCTCGCCGCCTCGCGGCCCTAGCCTGCCTCACGATCAACAGTCAACGACAAGCCACAACGGCTCAACAACTGGCAAAGGAAACAAAGCAATGACCAAGCACGTGGCAATGAAGACCCCACCGGTCGTTTCAAGGCAGGAATGGGAAGCCGAGCGCGAAAAGATGCTGGTGAAGGAAAAGGCAACGATGCGCGCCAGGGACGCGCTGTCGGCCGAGCGCCGGCGCATGCCATGGATGGAAGTAGACAAGGCCTATGTGTTTGAAGGTCCCAACGGCAAAGCGAGCCTGCTCGATTTGTTCGAGGGCCGGCGCCAGTTGATCGTCTACCGCGCCTTCTACGAACCCGGCGTCCACGGCTGGCCCGAACATGCCTGCCGCGGCTGTTCGCTCGGCGCCGACCAGGTCGGCCATCTCGCCCATCTCAACGCCCGCAACACCACGCTTGCCTATGCCTCCCGCGCGCCGCAGGCCGACATTGCCAGCTTGAAGCAGCGGATGGGTTGGGAGATGCCCTGGTACACAATCACCGACAGTTTCGACAAGGATTTCGGCGTCGACGAATGGCACGGCCACAACGTGTTCATCCAGGACGGCAAGAAAGTCTATCGCACCTACTTCATCAACAACCGCGGCGACGAGCAGATGGGCACGGTCTGGAGCTACCTCGACGCAACGCCGCTCGGCCGCCAGGAAATCTGGGAGGATTCGCCCGAAGGCTATCCGCAGACCGAGCTCTACAGCTGGTGGAACTGGCACGACAATTACGACGCCGCACCCGACAAGACGTGGGAGGAAGTGTCGGCGGCCGGCGAAGCCGCGTTCCGCAACAAGGACGGCAAGTAAGGACCTGGAGCGGCGCCCATCCAGCTTGGTTTCCTGTGCCTCACGGGACAGGAAACCCGGGCATTGATCATCAAGGGATTACGACCATGAGCGATATCGGCACAGGCACCGGCAGTGAGGTCCCTCAACGCTCCGATGCAGTTTCTCTCCGCACCGCCGACTGGCTGTGCCTCGCCGCGGCCCCTGTTTTCGCCGTGATGGCGCTGCTTACCTGCATTCACGCTGGCGACGGCGTCATGTCGTGCCTGGGGGCCGATGCCTCCCCGCTCACCGGCATGCCGCTGATGTATCTCTTGATGAGCGCCGTCCATCTGGCGCCTTGGCTGCGCGTGATTTCCGGCCGGCCGGTCCGGCGATAGGCTGGACCGCCGCCGCCATGCTAACGCTCTTTACGTCGGAGAGAGACTATGAAGCTGGTCAGGCTGAGAGCGCCGGGCGGGTTGGACAAGCTAGACCTGGTCGAGGAGGATCAGCCCCGGCCTGGGCCGGGAGAAATGCTGGTCAGGATTCGCGCCTGCGCGCTGAACATGCGCGACGATTTCGCCGTACAAGGCAAGGTGCCGCTCGCCGACGGCCGCGTGCCGCTGTCGGATGGCGCCGGCGAGGTGATCGCGATCGGTGACGGCGTCGACACGTTCAAGCCGGGCGACAGCGTCGTCAGTGTTTTCTACCCCTGGTGGCTGGCCGGCGACATGAGATCCGATACAAGCCGCGACATTCCCGGAGACAGTTTCGACGGCTTCGCCAGCGAGTATGTGTGCATGCCGGCGCACGCCTTCACCAGGGCGCCGGCGGGCTATACGCATCTCGAGGCGGCAACGCTGACCTGTACGGGCGTCACCGCCTGGCGCGGGCTGGTGACATGCGGCAAGGTAAAGCCCGGCGACACCGTGCTGATCCTTGGCACCGGCAGCGTGTCATTGTTTGCGCTGCAATTTGCCAAGGCCGCCGGCGCAAGGGTCATCGCCACGTCGTCCGACGAAGAGAAGCTGGAGAAGCTCAGACGACTCGGGGCCGACAGCGTCGTCAACTACAAGGCGGTGCCGGAGTGGGGCGGCAGGGCCAGGGAACTGACGGACGGACGCGGCGTCGATCATGTGATCGAGGTCGGCGGACCGGCGACGCTGGCGCAGTCGATAGCGGCCTGCCGGACAGGCGGGCATATCGCACTCATCGGCGTCCTGACCGGCTTTGCAGCAGAAGTTTCGATCCCGGCGCTGTTTTCAAACCAGATCCGCATCAGCGGAATTTCCATCGGCAGCAAAGCCGACCAGCAGGACATGATCCGTGCGATAGAGGTCAACCGCCTGAAGCCTGTCATCGACAGCAGCTTTCCACTGCAGGATATCGCCGCCGCCTTCAGGCACTACGAAGCGCAAAGGCATTTCGGCAAGGTCTGCCTCGAGCTTTAGATCCTGCGATCGGCATTCCTACCCAGCGGCCGGCGCCAGCGTCCCGCTTGCCATCAGGCCCCAGAGCTGATCGGCGGTCAGCTGTTTGGCCGAGCCGTCGTAAGCCACCCTGCCGAGGCTGAGCACGACGATCCTGTCGGCCAGCGCCCTGACCGTCGACAGGTCGTGCGTGACCAGGATGACGCCGGTGCCGCTGGCGGCGATCGAACGGATCAGCTTGACGACCTGCGCGGTCTGCTTGACGCCGAGCGCGGCGGTGGGCTCGTCGAGGCAGATAAGCTTGACGTGATCGGCAAGCGCGCGGGCAATGGCGATGGACTGCCGCTGGCCGCCCGACAGCGAGCGCACCAGAACGTTTTCGTCGCGAAGCGTGACGCCCAGCGCGGCAAGCCGGGCACGACACTGCTCGGCGGCCTTTCGGTCGTCGCGAACCGGGAAGACACCGAGCCAACGCCGCGTTTCCTCACGCCCGAGGATCATATTGTGGGCGACGCTGAGGTTCGGGCAGAGCGCCAAATCCTGATAGACGGTCTCCAGGCCGGCGCCGCGTGCATCCTGCGGGCTCCTGAAGGAAATCGGCTGGCCCTCGAGGGTCATCGCGCCGGCATCGGGCCGGATGGCGCCCGAAATAATCTTCACCAGCGTCGACTTGCCGGCGCCATTGTCGCCGAGCAGACAGACGATCTCGCCTTTGCCGACCGTGAAACTCGCCTCTTCCAATGCCGTCAGCGCGCCGTAGGATTTGCGGGCGCCGGCAATCGAGAATGCCGGACCTTGCGGGGCTTCTCCATTGCCCTCCGTCACGGCAGGGCCGGCCGAGGCGACGGCACCATTGTCCGCCACCGTGAAGTTGGTCGCGGCGGCCCGAGCGCGCCGGCCGCGAAAACCGATCGCAGCCTGGTCGGCCACCAGCGCCAGCAACAGCATGCTTCCCACCGAAATGGATTGCCACCATGATTGCAGGCCGACGAAGATCAGTCCTGCATTGAGGATGCCGATGGTGGCAACGCCGATGGCGATGCCGAGCGGCCGGCCGGAGCCGCCGGAAAAAGCGACGCCGCCAAGGATCGCGGCGGTGAGCACGTCGAGCTCGAAGCGAACGCCGATGGTCGGCGTGATGCTGCCGAGGCGGCCGGCGATCAGCACCGATACCAGACCGATCAGCAAGCCATTGGCGGCGTAGAGGCCGACCACCGTGCGCCCCACCGGAATGCCGCAGAGTTCGGCCGCGCGCGGGTCGCCGCCTATGGCGTAGAGCCTCAAGCCGGTGACCGTGCTGGTCAAAACAAAGGCTCCGATCACAAAGACCAGCGCGGCGATGATCACGGTGTACTGGATGCCGAAGATCTTGCCCCGCCCCAATTCGAGCAGAGCCTCGGGAAAACCATAGACCGCGGTGCTGGAGACGACGAAGGCAAGGCCGCCATAGAGCGCCAGCATCGCCAGCGTGACGATCAACGGCGAGATGCTCAGCCTGCGCACCAGCAGACCGTTGAGCAGACCGAGTAAAAGGCCCAGACCCAGGCCGACGCAGATTGCCAGCAGCGCGCTCTGCGTCGCCACCGCAACCTTGGCAGTGATGATGCCGATCAAGGCGACCATGCTGCCGATGGAGAGGTCGACATAGCCGGCGATCAGCAGCGCGGAGGTGCCGAGCACGGCGATCAGGATCGAGGTCGAGTTGACGCCAATGACGACGAAATTGTCGAGGCTGAAGAACGATTTGTTCAACAGCGAGAAGGCGACGATCAAGCCGAGCGCGACCAGCGCCAGCCCGATGCGGCCAGACGCTTCGCCCGGCGCCTTGACGCCCGGCAGCAAGGATGAAAACCGGCCCGTTTGCAGCGGTGTCGTCCCCGTTCGAAGGCTGTCTGTGCTCATGCTTGCCTCTCACTGAAGCGGGCGGTTTCAGGTCAGGCTGAACCGCCCGTATCGCGCGGGAAAAACAGGCGCTACTTTGCCTCGGATGACCAGGGGAAATTCACATACTGGTCGCGCGTATCGTAGCAGATGTTGCCGTACATCCTGAGATAGATATCGCGGCGCTTCGGGTCCTTGTAGACCGCGGCCGGGTCGGCGACATCGGCCTCGTACTGGGCCATGTAGTCGCTGGTCAGCGCCACGGGCAGGATATCCATCGCCTGCGGGATGCTCTTGCCCTCCAGCCAGTCGGCCGCGTGCTGGCCCATGGCATAAGCGAAGACCGGCGACGCCAGGCTGATGCTTGCCTTGTAGGGACCGCCGCCTTTCTTGATCGCGGCGACTGCCTCCGGTTCGCCGTCGATGCCGCCAAGGAACTGGTCCGGCCGCGCCTTGCCCGCCGCTTCCAGGGCAGCCAGCGCGCCGAGCACGACCGTGTCGGCGCCGAGCACGACATCGACGTCGGGATGGGCCTGGAGAATGGTGCTCATCGTGGCAAAGCCGCCTTCCTTGTTGACGGGATTGGGTGAGATGTCGGCGACGATGGTGACATCAGGCATGGCCTTGAAGATGTCGCGCATGGCGGCAAAGCGCGGCGCCAGGAATTCCATGCTGTCATGGGACAGGATGACGACATTGGCCTTGCCGCCGAGCTTGTCCTTTATGTAGGCTGCGGCCGCTTCGGCCAGCACCTTGCCGGTCTCGTATTGCGGCGCATTGAGCAGCGACGTGGCTGGCGGCGGCACGATGGTGCCGACATAGGCGCCCGACCAGATAAGCTCCTGCAGGCTGCGGCTCATGGAGGCCGGGTCCACAGGCGCCGCCACCAGACCGCCGATCTTGGAGGCGAGAAACAATTGCACCTGCTCGACCCCCTTGGCGGCGTCATTGTTGGCAAGCGCGCGGCGATATCCCAGCCCGCGATCCTTGGCGGCGGCGGCCAGGCCGCGGTCGACGCCCTGCATGAATTCACGCTCGTTATCCTGCGCGAAGGCCAGCACCTTGTTCAGGCCGGGCGGTGGGCTGCAGGCCGGCGCCTTCGGATCGAACGGCGCAAATACCGCCGGCTTGGTGAGCCCGGCCGGGCCGTCCTGCGCGCCTGCCAGAATGGTACCGCCCGCGAGCACACCGGCAACGCCGAGCAGCGTCGCCAGCATCATGTTCCTGTCAGATCGCATTTCACTTCCTCCCTGTCGTTGATTGTTGCCGCGCATCGCAAGCCTCGCGGTCGCTACTCTTCCCAGTCTCCCCAGATACCCACCTTCCCGCTCGCAAGTCAAAACTTTTTCCAGTGGAATTAATTAATCAGAGATAGTCGGGTGACTCGCCCACGCGATCACGCCTTGCCGATCAGCGACTGGACGACTTTGGCCAATTCCGTGCCGAGCACGCGATGCGCGTCGCTGTCGAGGTGAATGCCGTCTACCGCGCTCGACTCGACGACGTCGCCGGCGTTGAAGAACGCGGCGCCGGCGCGCCGGGCGGCATCGCGGAACAGGCCGGCAAAGTGCATCGACTTTGCGGCGCCGCCCAGGAACATCTGGCCGAACCAGTCGACCTCCAGCATCGGCGGCGGCGCAACAATCAGGACCGCGGGCGCCACGCCCGCGGGGCCAGCTTCGCTGCGCAGGACAATTCTGGCCAAAATCTCAACGGAATCAGCGACGTCGTTCGGCGTTACCGAGAACCTATGCTTGAGATCGTTGGTGCCGAGCATAAGGATCACAAGGTCGAGCGGCATATGCGTTTCCAGGCACACCGGGAGCGATTTGAGCCCGTTCTTGTGGAGACCTTCGATTGGATCGTCGTGCACGGTGGTGCGCCCGCCCTGCCCTTCTTCGATCACATCCCATCCGCTGCCGAGCTGGCGGCGCATGATGCCCGGCCAGCGGCGGTCGGGCGTGAAGCGGCGCCGTCCGACGCGGGCCAGGGTGGGAATGGCGCCATAGGTATTGGAATCGCCAAAGCACATGATTGTCCGGGTCTGCGTCACGGCATTGCTCCTCCAGGCTTGCATACTTTGAACGACAGCAGGCCGGCCGGCGTCAACTACATTTTTCCATCGGGTGGATTTAAGTGTTGCCTTGCCAGGCCCGCATTGCTACGTCAGCGCTTTGATCGGCTCGCCTTGCGGCCAACCTCCTTGCGCAGGGGAAAGCGTGACCGGCACCAGCTTCTTCAGTCTCGAAAAGATCGCCGAGGGCCGCAGCGGCGGAACCACGCAGGCCGAGAGCCGCGTCTACAACGAACGCCTGATCGTCTCGCTGATCCGCCGGCACGGCCAGCTGGCAAAGACCGATTTGACGCGGCTGACCGGGCTGGCCGCGCAAACCATCACCACCATCGTCAACCGCGCCGCCGACAACAAGCTGCTGCTGCGCCTGGAGCCTTTGCGCGGACGGCTGGGGCAACCCTCGGTTCCCTATGCGTTGAACCCGAAAGCCGCGTACGCCTTCGGCCTCAAGGTCGACCATCGCAGCGCCGATGTCGCCCTGGTCAATTTCGTCGGCGACGTGATGGCGTTCGAACGCACACTGTTCGACTATCCGACGCCCGTCGAGGTGATGAAATTCGCCAAGGGCGCCATCGCGCGCATGTGCCGCAAGCACAGATCGATAGAGCAAGACCGCATCGCGGGTCTTGGCATCGCCTCGCCATTCCATCAGTGGAACCTGAGCGAAGAGGGCGCGGTGCCGGCGAGCAGGCTGGATGCCTGGAGGGAAATCGACATTCGCGCCGAACTGGACCGGGCGTTCGACTGGCCGGTGTTCCTCTACAACGACGCCACGGTGTCGGCCGCGGCCGAACTGATGTTTGGCGCCGGCGGATCGCGCGCCGACTTTCTCTATGCCTATGTCGGGCACTTCATCGGCGGCGGCCTGGTGCTCGATCATCACTTGTTCCCCGGCCGCAACAAGCTGGCCGGGGCGCTGGGCGACATGCCGGTGCCCGCGCCGGGGCGCAAGGGCGACCGGATGACCCCGTTGCTGCGCGTCGCTTCGCTGCATTCGCTGGCCGGCAAGCTCAACGACCAGGACAATGGGGACGAGGGCGCCGGCCGCATCTGGTCGTCGCCCGACGACTGGGGCGACCTTGGAGAGCCGCTCACCGCGTGGATCGATGAGGTTTCGGACGGGCTTGCCTATGCCACCCGCAGTGCCGTTGCCTTGCTCGACATCGACAATGTGGTGATCGATGGCGCCATACCGAATGGCGTGCGCAAGGAGATCGCCAAGGCCATGCGCAGAAAGCTGGCACGGATCCTTGTCGATCGCCCCGAGCCGTTCTCCGTCATCGAGGGGACGTTTGGCCATCTCGGCCCCGTCATCGGCGGCGCCAGCATTCCGCTGCTGGTGAAATATTCGAACGACAAGGAATTGCTCTTCAAGGAATAGGCGCGCAGCCGCCGGCACCAGGCATTCCCCCAAAACAGCGAACTGTGAGACTTGTCACATACCTGCTCGTGAAGCGCGTGCTACTTGCACTCTGCGGTCGGTCGACGCCGAAAGAAATCGCCTGCCATGGTCTGGCGGTGACGGGCCTTTCACTTTATGCTGTGGCAGGTTGCATACTCTCAACGGACCTTGATGCCGCAAGCGGTGTTCTCGTCGGCGTCAGGCGGCGACCAGGAGTTTTGTCATGCTCCGACTTTGCGGATTCATCGCGGCCTTCATCCTTGCCGGCCTCACAAGCTTCGAGGCCTGCGCCGATCGAAGGGTCGCGCTTGTCATCGGCAATTCCGAATACCGCAACATTCCGGCGCTGAAGAACCCGGCCAAGGATGCCCAGGACGTATCGGCCGCGTTCCGGCTGGCGGGCTTCGAGGTTTTCGTCGCCGAGAATCTCACCAAGCAGCAGTTCGAAGGCCAGTTCCGGGACTATCTGGCCGCCGCCGACGGCGCCGATCTCGCCGTCGTCTACTATTCCGGGCACGGCTTTCAGATCGGTGGCGAGAATTTCCTGATACCGGTCGACGCCTCGTTGAAGAAGGCGGCCGATATCGAGGTCCAGGCCATCAAGCTCAACGACGTGCTGGAGCAGTTGCGCTCGAAGTCGAAGATCCAGGTGATCATCCTCGATGCCTGCCGCAACAACCCCTTCCCGCGCAACAATTACTGGCTGCGCGACCAGCTTGTCACCGCCGGCAATACCGGGCTGGCGCAGGTGCGAAGCTCGCTCAACACGCTGATTGCCTTCGCCACCGAACCAGGTGCGGTCGCCTATGACGGCAGCGGCGACCTGAGCCCGTTTTCATCGGCGTTTTCGCGGCGCGCGCTGGCGCCGAACCAGGAGATCCGCGCGGTCATGTCGGCGGTGCGCCGCGATGTCGTGCAAGCCACCAACGGCATGCAGGTGCCCTGGGAAAATTCCTCGCTGATCGACGACGTGGTGCTGGTGCGCCGCAACAATCGGCCTTCGCTGCCGCCAGTGCTGGAGAAGGTAGTGCTGTCGGGGGTCGGTCCTGTCGCTCTCGGCCTGCCGGAGCCGGTCGATGTCGATGGCGGCGCTATTACCGTCAGCATCGAAAGGCCGCCCGCAATGGGCCGCCTGATGCTGGACGGCAAAGACGTCGCGGTGGGCGAACCGATCGCCGGCAAGGACCTGCCACGCCTGCAGATGGATATCCCCAAAGGGGCCGCCACGCAGGACGAGGTGGATATGCTGGCCTATGCCACGCATGACAATTGGGGCGGCGGAAGCCAGGGCATATTGGTGTTCCGCGTCAAGAGCGGCGAAGGTGCAGCGGGCCAGCAGATCATGGCTTCGCTTGAGGCCGAGCAGAAGCAGCAGGTGCTGGAGCGCGGCATCCACATCACCGGTGCCGCCGAGGCGATCGAGAACCGCAGCATCGACGTTGCCGTCGGCGTCGGCCCGGTTGCGCTCAATCTGGATTTCCCGACCGACGATCCGGCGGTCAGCCTGAAGGTCTCGGGGTATCCGGCAACGGGAACGCTGTCGCTGCCGGACCGAACCTTGTCGCCGCAATCCAGCCTTCTGGCCGGTGAAGTCGACTATCTTCGCTACGAGCCGCAGATCGGCGCCGGCGCGCCGGTCGAGGTCGGCTTCGAAATCCGCGCCGACAGCAGCTCGGCCAAGCCCGCGACGATGAAGCTGTCGCCGACGGTCGATGCTTGCGATACCGCCGCCGGCGAGCCTCTCGACCTGCAAGGTGTGGTGCCCGGCCTGCTGCCGAACGAGATCGGCGCCGGTGCGGTGGCGGCCTGCGAGGCCGCGGTGAAAACCTATCCCGATGTCGCCCGCTTCCGCTACGAACTCGGCCGCGCACTGCTTGCGGCCGGCAAGGTCGGCGAGGCCAGGACAGCCATCGAGAACGCCGCCAAGAAAGGCCATGTGCGCGCCGTCTTCGAACTCGGCTATCTCTACGCAACTGGCGTTGGAACAGGCGTCGATCACACGCAAGCCAACGCCCTCTACAAGGCAGCGGCCGACAAGGGCGATCCCTACGGGATGATGGCGTGGGGCCGCGCTCTGTTCAACGGCTACGGCGTCAAGCCCGATACCGGTCAGGGCTTGGACCTGCTGCTCAAGGCAGCGGCGATGGGCCACACCTATGCCATGAATGAACTCGCCTCGATCTTCACCCAAGGCCGCAACGGCGTGACAGCCGATGCAGCCCGCGCCGTTGCCTTCCTGGAGGCCGGCGTGCAGCGGCAGGACATGTATTCGATGAACCTGCTCGGCCGCAATTACCTCAACGGGCAAGGCGTCGAGAAGGACCCGAAGACGGCGCAGGCGCTGTTCCAGCAAGCCACCGATCTCGGCCAGCCCTACGCGCCGGGCAGCCTCGCGCGCATGTACAGGGATGGCGCCGGTGTGCGCCAGGACCCGGCGGAAGCGCAAAGGCTGTTCGAACTGGCGACCACGCGCGGCGATCCGTCGAGCGCCTATGACCGCGCGGCACTCGAAATGGCGAAAGGCGACAAGGCCGATCAGGCTGTCGCGGTGCGCTTCCTGGCATTCGCCGTCGCGCTCGATCTACGCAAGGAGCTTCCGGACGCCAAAAAGGGCCTGGCGCAGTTCGGGACGAAGCCGAAAACGGCAGCTTTGGACGCGCTGCGTCAAGAGCTCAAGTCGAAGATCCCCCCGTCCGGTTCGCTGGACACGCAACTGGTCAATGCGGCCCGGGGGGTCTGGGAAGAAGCCAATCCGCGTCGGGATTTGTTCTGAACAAAGGAGGCCATGGTGGGCAAGGCATTCAAGCAGACATTCATCGGGCAGATATTCATCGGGACAATTTTATCCGGGGTTCTGGCCGGGCTCATGGGCTGCACCTCGGTGTCGCCGATGTTTGAGCCGGCGCCACCGGTGAAGCATCGCAAAGTGGTTCGCATGACGCCTCAGCCAAAGGTGGTCAGATACAAGAAGGCGGCCGCCCGCAAAGTGGTGACGCCGGCCGAGGAGACACCGCAAAAGCCACCGGTGATTCCCGCCCTCGGTGGCAGCGGCGGCGCTGGCGGAGGCACGGGCAGTGGCGGCAACAGTTGGTGACGCTACTATCGTCAATCAAGGGGCGACGCCCGCCCAGCGGCCCAGCGCGTCTTGCCGGCGCTTGAGGTTCCGCCGGTCGCAGGAGCCGAAAGTCGTCAGGTACGAGGTGGCGCGTCTGTCCTCCCTAACCGGCACGAAGGGGTAGCCGGCTCCGGGTTCTTGTCAGAACCGGCAGTTTTTTTGCAGGTTTTTTGGCTTGAAGCGTCAAACGCCGCGAAATGTTCCTGCAGCGCCTGATCGACGGCGGCTCTGGTTGTAGCCACCGCATCGGGTTGGAGATGATTGCCTGGGCCGAGGTGGCGGGACCGTCCCTCACCTCGCCTTGGCAGCCCCGAACCTCAACCCGTCCATCAGCAGCTTAACCAGCCGGCGCGAGCGGTCGCGCCAGTCCTTGGTGTCGGGGGCCGAGTAGATGCCGCCGAGTGCGTGCAGCACATCGGAGGCGTCGACGTCGCTGCGGATCGAGCCTTCGGCCACCGCCGCCTCGACCAGTTGCCGCAAGGCCAGCGACACCCGGCCCGACATGTCGGAGAACACGGCGGAATTGGTGTTGAACAGGATGCGCAGGCTGGCCGCCAGGCCGCGCTTGGTGGCGATGTAGTCGACGAAGCGCTGCATCCACTGTTCCAGCGCCATGTCGGCCGAATGGTGGCTGGCGAGGTCATCGGCAGCCGCGCAGAGCGCCTCGACTTCACGCCGGTAGACCACTTCGACCAGATGCTCGCGGGTTGGGAAATGCCGGTAGAGCGTGCCGATGCCGACGCCGGCCTGGCGCGCGATCTCCTCCAGCGAGGCATCGACGCCGTGCGCGGCAAAGGCCGCTGCCGCAACCTCGACCAGCCGGTCGCGGTTGCGCTGCGCATCGGCGCGCAGTTGCCTTGGCGCTGCGGCTTCGCGCTTCTCGTCGGCAATTGCTTGCGACTGCTCGGTCAATTTTTTCTCCACTGTCGATATATGGGGGCTTGAACCCAAAGGGGTAAGCCCCCAACTAGATAAACGGAGGCGCCTCCGTTTTAGTGGAGCAGCCTGATCATATAATCAGGGGAGCCGGTATGTCACGTGTTGAGATTGTGAAGACTGAAGCATCCCCTGCCCGCTGGAGAGTCGGGGCGGCAGAGCTGCCAATCTCCCCCACAAGGGGGGAGATTAGGCGCACCGCCCTTGCCCTCTCCTACCCGGACGCCATTTCATTCCCCTGGCGTCAAGCAACTGGAGCCAGACGCCCATGACCAGCCAGACCACCATCCATCTCATCATCAACGGGCACGACCATGAACTGCAGATCGAGCCGCGCGTCACGCTGCTCGATACGTTGCGTGATCGCCTCGACCTGACCGGCACCAAGAAGGGTTGCGACCAGGGCCAGTGCGGCGCCTGCACGGTGCATGTCGAGGGACAGCGCGTGCTGGCCTGCCTGACGCTTGCAGCACAGGTCGAAGGCCGCGAGATCACCACCATCGAAGGATTGGCCGGCGACGACGGCACGCTTAACGCGGTCCAGGCCGCCTTCCTCGACCAGGATGCTTTCCAGTGCGGTTACTGCACGCCGGGACAGATCATGTCGGCGGTCGGCTGCATCCGCGAGGGCCATGCCGGCTCGGATGACGAGATCCGCGAATACATGGCAGGCAATCTCTGCCGCTGCGGCGCATATCCGCACATCGTTGCCGCCGTGCGCCAGGCGGCACTGGAGGTCGCGTCATGAGGGATTTTTCCTACGTTCGCGCCGATAGCATCGATGCGGCACGACAGGCGGCCGCCCTGCCTGGGGCCATGCTGCTTGCCGGTGGCACGACGCTGGTCGATCTCGCCAAATGCGGCGTGGCCGAACCCGACAGCCTGGTCGACATCACCCATCTCAAAGGACTCGACGCCATCAAGGTCGACGCTGACAGTGCCATGATCGGCGCGCTGGCCAAGATGAGCCACGTCGCCGACCATGCCGAGATCAAGAGCCGCTTTCCCGCGGTCTCCGAAGCGCTGTGGCAGGCGGCTTCCGCGCAACTGCGCAACATGGCGACCATCGGCGGCAATCTGATGCAGCGCACGCGCTGCCCCTATTTCCGCGATCCCGCGAATTTTTCCGCCTGCAACAAGCGCTCGCCCGGCAGCGGCTGCTCGGCGATCGGCGGCGTCACCCGCGGCCATGCCGTGCTCGGCACCAGCGACGCCTGCATCGCCATGTATCCCGGTGACCTCGCCACCGCGCTGGTCGCCTTCGACGCCGTGGTTCACCTTGGCGAACGCCAGGTTGCCGTCGACGACTTCTTTCTCCTGCCCGGCGCCACGCCCGACAGGGAACATGCCATGCAACCGGGCGAGATGATCACGGCCATCAGCATCCCGGCTTCAGTCGCCGCCCGGCAGTCGACCTATCTCAAGGTTCGCGACCGGCAGTCCTATGAGTTCGCCGCTGCAAGCGCCGCAGTCGGCATCGACTTCGAAGCCGATGGCCGCACCATTCGCGACCTGCGCGTCGCGCTGGGCGGCGTCGCGACGAAGCCGTGGCGGGCGCACGCCGTGGAAGCGGCGTTGAAGGGCAAGGTGCTCAGCGAAGACAGGGTGCGGGCAGCCAGCTTGCTCGCCATGGAAGGGGCGATCGACCACGGCGCCAACCACTACAAGATCGAACTGGCGCCGCGCGTCGTTGCCCGCGCCATCCTCAAGACGGGAGCCATGTCATGACCATTCACGACCCGAGGACACGGCACGGCGACGCTTCGGACGGCACTGCCGATCAGGTCGGCGGGCGGCTGTCGCGCGTCGACGGCCCGGCCAAGATTACCGGTGCGGCAAAATATGCCGTCGAGCAGCAGCTCGACGGGCTAACCTACGGCGTCCTGGTCGAAAGCACGATCGCGTCAGGCAAGGTGCGCTCGATCGACACGTCAGCCGCGGCGGCGGCACCTGGTGTGCTCAAGGTGCTGACGCCGGACACCATCATGCCGCTGAAGACTGCATCGGACTGGTTCGGCACGCCGCCGCCGGGCAAACCCTACTGCCCGCTGGCGCGCGACATCACCTTTTCGGGCCAGCATGTCGCCGCGGTCATCGCGGAGACTTTCGAGCAGGCCGTCGCGGCAGCGGCGATGGTCAAGGTCAGCTATGACGAGACGCCGGCCATCGTCGACCTCAGCGACGCCAAGGCCGGCGACGGCATTCCGATCGCCGCCATGACCAAGGAATGGGGCGATGCGCAGGCCGCTTTCGCCGCTGCCCCGGTGCGCGTCTGCGGCGCCTATAACACGCCGCGCGAATACCAGGCGCCGATGGAGCCGCATGGCCTCATCGCCCGCTGGGAGGGCGACCGGCTGACCGTGTGGGAACCGAGCCAGTGGCTCGACGGTATGGCCCGCACCTATGCCGAATGGTTCGGCGTGCCGTTCGAAAATGTACGGCTGGTCTCGCCCTATATTGGTGGCGGCTTCGGCTCCAAGGCGCTGGCGCTCGGCCACGGCGCGGTAGCGGCTGCCGCAGCCAAGATGCTGGGACGGCCCGTGAGGGTGGTCATGACTCGGCCGCAGACTTTTACCGGCTATGGCGGCCGCGCCGCGACCCGCCAGACGGTGACGATCGGCGCCGACCGTGACGGAAAAATCCAGTCGATCGTGCATCGCGGCGTCAATGAAACGTCGATCGACGGCATGTGGGTCGAGCCTTTGGGCGTGGTCACCTCGATCATGTATGCGACGCCCAACTTCTCCTCGAAGCAGAATGTCGTGCGGGTGAATTCGGTGGTGCCTGGCGCCATGCGCGCGCCGGGCGAAAACCCTAGCGCCTTCGGCATCGAAAGCGCCATTGACGAGCTCGCCTACGAGGTCGGCATCGATCCGCTGGAGATCCGGCTGAGGAATTACGCCGAGCAGGATCCGCACGCAAAAAAGGCTTGGTCGACGCGGCAGTTGCGCGAGGCTTTCGCGGCTGGCGCCGAACGCTTCGGCTGGGCCCAGCGCACGTCCAAACCGCGTTCGATGCGCGACGGCAACCAGCTGATCGGCTGGGGCGTCGCCGCCGGCACCTATCCGGTGCGGCGCGCTTATGGCGAGGCCATCGTGCGTATCCTTGCCAACGGCTCGGTCGAGGTCGAAAGCTCCTCGATCGACATGGGCCAAGGCACGTACACGATCCTGGCGCAGACGGCGGCCGAAACGGTCGGCGTGGCGGCCGACCATGTCGTCGTGAAGCTCGGCGATTCCCGGTATCCCCGCGCCGGCGTGGCCGGCGGGTCGCGGCTGGCCGGCGTGATGACGGGCGCGGTCTACAAGGCGGCGACATCGGCGCTCGATCAGCTTGTCGGACTGGCGATCAGCGATCCGCGCTCGCCCTTCCACGCGCTGCAGGCCAACACGCTGGTCATCGCCAATGGCCGCATCAGGTCGCCGCGCGGCGACGGTCCCGATGTCTCGATTGCCGAACTGCTGGCCAGCGTCGGCCGCGACCGCATCGAGGCCACCGGCGACACCATGCCGGCGAACTCGACCGCCGAGGATCGCTACAAGAACTACACCACCATCGCGGCGGCGCTGCCGCACACCGAGGGCGATTACTCGCGCCACTCCTGGTGCGCGCATTTCATCGAGGTGCGCGTCGACGAGGATTTCGGCACGGTGCGCGTGTCGCGCGTGGTATCGGCGCTGGATTCGGGCCGGCTCTACAACCCCAAGCTGGCCGAAAGCCAGTGGAAGGGCGGCATCATCATGGGCATCGGCCAGGCGCTGCTGGAAGAAGGCATTGTCGACCGCAGGCATGGCCGCATCGTCAACAACAATCTCGGCGACTATCTGGTGCCGACCAATGCCGACATCCCCGATATCGAGGTCATCTCGGTCGGCATTCCCGACCTGCACTCTTCGGTGCTCGGCGGCAAGGGTGTCGGCGAACTGGCCATCGTCGGCGTAGCGCCAGCGATCGCCAATGCGGTGTTCCATGCGACGGGAAAAAGAGTGCGGGATTTGCCGATCACGCTGGAGAAGTTGATCTAGGAAGCGGCGTGCGTAATCTCCCCCCTTGAGGGGGAGATGTCGCCGAAGGCGACAGAGGGGGTCGNTACACGACGCTCTTCCGATCTTGGAGAAGTTGATCTAGGAAGCGGCGTGCGTAATCTCCCCCCTTGAGGGGGAGATGTCGCCGAAGGCGACAGAGGGGGTCGCCT
Organism: Mesorhizobium sp. LSJC269B00; assembly: GCF_000502815.1. Lineage (NCBI taxonomy): Bacteria > Pseudomonadati > Pseudomonadota > Alphaproteobacteria > Hyphomicrobiales > Phyllobacteriaceae > Mesorhizobium > Mesorhizobium sp. LSJC269B00. Next base: position 395 of record NZ_AYVN01000014.1, on the reverse strand, counting down.
CTCGTAGAGCGCCAACCTCCTTCCGCCGCAGTAGGTCGAGCCCGGTCGGACCGACCCCCTCTGCCCTGCCGGGCATCTCCCCCTCAAGGGCATAGGCGCTAAGATAGCTTTGGCATGGACTGAAACTTGCGCTTTCGTGGTGGCTCACGCCAGCGATATCGCAAGGCACGGAGATTGTGGCGCAGGGTTGCCAAGGGAGGTTGAGCGAAGATCGCTGCGATCAGAGGGGCGACGATCTGGCGGGTGGCGCGCCACAGCAGCGGGCGCCCGTCGCTCAAGGGGGAGAGACACCCAACTCCTGCGAGAGGGGTTCGGTCACAAGCGCGATGAGGAAGTGTGCAAGGATCCAAGGCTTTGCGATCCTTGGGTCTTTGGCGGGAGGAGAGCGCAGCCCG